>NZ_JBIDCI010000017.1:0-159729 GCF_043204535.1 Streptomyces sp. NPDC047853
AAACGCCCGGTTACATTCCGAACCCGGAAGCTAAGCCTTTCAGCGCCGATGGTACTGCAGGGGGGACCCTGTGGGAGAGTAGGACGCCGCCGAACTCCTCTTAGAGCTCTGGCTCTTGGGCATGCAGCCCGAGAGCCAGAGCTTTTTTGCGTTGAGGTAGGGTCAGGGAGCATCATTGGCTCGTTTCACCCCAGGAGGCCCCCGCGTGGAGGTCCAGGAGACCCGCGTGCAGACCGACCGGGTCCTCACCATCCCGAACATCCTGAGCATGGCCCGCCTCGCCGGCGTGCCCCTCTTCCTGTGGCTCATCCTCAGGCCCGAGTTCGGGGGCCCCAAGAGCGACGGCTGGGCCCTCCTGGTGCTGGCCCTCAGTGGGATCAGCGACTACCTGGACGGAAAGCTCGCGCGGCGCTGGAACCAGATCAGCAGCCTCGGCCGGCTCCTGGACCCCGCGGCCGACCGGCTGTACATCCTCTCCACCCTGGTCGGCCTCACCTGGCGGGAGGTCCTTCCGCTCTGGCTGACCCTCGTCCTGCTCGCGCGCGAGGCCGTGCTGCTCGTCATGGTGGGGATCCTCCGGCGTCACGGCTATCCGCCGCCGCAGGTGAACTTCCTGGGGAAGGCCGCCACCTTCAACCTCATGTACGCCTTCCCGTTGCTGCTGCTCAGTGACGCAAGCGGATGGATCGCGTCACTCGCCGCTGTTTTCGGATGGGCGTTCGCCGGATGGGGTACAACCCTGTACTGGTGGGCAGGTGTTCTCTATGTGGTGCAGGTCCGCCGCTTGGTTCGCGCGGGCACCATGGCCGACTGACTCGTTCGCTGAATGTGCGGCCCCGACGGCCGGATGGCCCGCTCTGCCAAAGTGCGGGACTCTGGACGGGAGAAGTCGGTCAATCCGTCGTCTTAGAGGAGGACGCTTCCGACATGAAGGCCGTCGTGATGGCTGGAGGCGAAGGCACGCGCCTTCGTCCCATGACCTCGAGCATGCCCAAGCCGCTCCTGCCGGTGGCCAACCGGCCGATCATGGAGCATGTTCTGCGGCTGCTCAAAAGGCATGGGCTGAACGAGACCGTCGTCACCGTCCAGTTCCTGGCCTCGCTGGTCAAGAACTACTTCGGTGACGGCGAGGAGCTCGGGATGGAGCTCACCTATGCCAATGAGGAGAAGCCACTCGGTACCGCCGGAAGCGTCAAGAACGCCGAGGAGGCGTTGAAGGACGATGCCTTCCTCGTCATTTCCGGTGATGCCCTGACCGACTTCGACCTCACCGACCTGATCAATTTCCACAAGGAGAAGGGCGCGCTCGTCACCGTGTGTCTCACACGCGTGCCGAACCCCCTTGAATTCGGTATCACCATCGTCGATGAAGAGGGCAAGGTCGAGCGCTTCCTGGAGAAGCCGACCTGGGGCCAGGTCTTCTCGGACACCGTGAACACGGGCATCTACGTCATGGAGCCCGAGGTCTTCGACTACGTGGACCCCGATGTGCCCGTGGACTGGTCCGGTGACGTCTTCCCCCAGCTGATGAAGGAAGGCAAGCCCGTCTACGGCTACATCGCCGAGGGCTACTGGGAGGACGTCGGCACCCACGAGAGCTACGTGAAGGCCCAGGCCGACGTGCTGGAGCGCAAGGTCGACGTCGACATCGACGGCTTCGAGATCTCCCCCGGCGTCTGGGTCGCCGAAGGTGCCGAGGTGCACCCCGACGCCGTGCTCCGGGGCCCCCTGTACATCGGTGACTACGCCAAGGTCGAAGCCGGCGCCGAGATCCGCGAGCACACGGTCGTCGGCTCCAACGTCGTCGTCAAGAGCGGCGCCTTCATGCACAAGGCAGTCGTCCACGACAACGTGTACGTCGGTCCGCACAGCAACCTGCGGGGCTGCGTCGTCGGCAAGAACACCGACATCATGCGTGCCGCGCGGATCGAGGACGGCGCGGTCATCGGCGACGAGTGCCTGGTCGGCGAGGAATCGATCATCCAGGGCAACGTGCGGGTCTACCCCTTCAAGACCATCGAGGCCGGCGCCTTCGTCAACACGTCCGTCATCTGGGAGTCCCGCGGCCAGGCGCACCTCTTCGGCGCCCGCGGGGTGTCCGGCATCCTGAACGTGGAGATCACGCCGGAGCTGGCCGTACGGCTGGCCGGCGCCTACGCGACCACGCTGAAGAAGGGCTCCACCGTCACCACGGCCCGCGACCACTCCCGTGGTGCCCGTGCGCTGAAGCGGGCGGTGATCTCCGCCCTGCAGGCCAGCGCCATCGACGTACGGGACCTGGAGAACGTACCGCTGCCCGTGGCACGACAGCAGACCGCGCGAGGCAGTGCCGGCGGGATCATGATCCGGACCACCCCGGGGGTGCCGGACTCCGTCGACATCATGTTCTTCGACGGGCAGGGCGCCGACCTGTCGCAGGGAAGCCAGCGCAAGCTCGACCGGGTCTTCGCGCGGCAGGAGTACCGGCGCGCCTTCCCCGGTGAGATCGGGGACCTGCACTTCCCGTCCAGCGTCTTCGACTCGTACACCGGGTCGCTGCTGCGCAACGTCGACATCACCGGGATCGCGGAGTCCGGTCTCAAGGTGGTCGTCGACGCCTCCAACGGCAGCTCCGGACTGGTCCTGCCGAGCCTGCTGGGGAAGCTGGGCGTCGACTCGCTGACCATCAACCCCGGTCTCGACGAGTCCCGGCCGACCGAGTCGGCCGACATGCGGCGGTCGGGGCTGGTGCGCCTCGGGGAGATCGTGGCCTCCTCGCGCGCGGCGTTCGGCGTGCGGTTCGACCCGGTCGGTGAGCGGCTGTCGCTCGTCGACGAGAAGGGCCGCATCATCGAGGACGACCGTGCGCTGCTGGTGATGCTCGACCTGATCGCCGCCGAACGGCGCAGCGGGCGGGTCGCGCTGCCGGTGACCACCACGAGGATCGCCGAGCAGGTGGCGGCCTACCACGGGACGCAGGTCGAGTGGACGACCACCTCGCCCGACGACCTGACGCGGGTCGGCGGTGAGGAAGGCGCGATCTTCGGTGGTGACGGCAAGGGCGGCTTCATCGTCCCGGAGTTCAGCAGCGTCTACGACGGTACGGCGGCCTTCGTGCGGCTCATCGGTCTGGTCGCCCGGACCCAGCTCACGCTGAGCCAGATCGACGCGCGGATCCCGCGGGCGCACGTCCTCAAGCGCGATCTCGCGACCCCCTGGGCCGTCAAGGGCCTCGTCATGCGGCGGGTCGTCGAGGCGGCCGGAGACCGCTTCGTGGACACCACCGACGGCGTGCGCGTGGTGGAGACCGACGGGCGCTGGGTCATGGTGCTGCCCGACCCGGCCGAGGCGGTCACCCACCTGTGGGCCGAAGGCCCCGACGACGCCTCCGCGCAGGCGCTGCTCGACGAGTGGGCCGCGGTGGTGGACAGCGCGGGCCGGTAATACGGGCCGCACGCGTGCGTGCCGGACAAGTGTCCCCAAGGGGGCCTGTCCGGCACGCCGGTGGGGCCATTCGGAGGTAGTGGGCGTGGCGTGCGACGATGTGCGGCATGCCGCAGCAACCCCCCGTTCGGAGCACACCCACGCGGCCCGCACGCCCGGACGCGTCCATGTCGCTGATCACCAACGTCATGGACCACAGCCTCGACGACGGGTACGCCGAAGCCGCCGCGCGGAAGAAGGCCGACGGCAGCGGCGGAATGCCGAGGACCCTCCGGGCCAAGCTCGGACTGGCCGCCGGGCTGGTGCTGGCGGCCCTGGTGGTGACGGTCGGCGCGGCCCAGGCGCGCGTGGCCGCCCCCGCAGTCGCCAAGGAACGCGAAGAACTCATCGACCGCATAGAGGGGGAGACCTCGGCGGCCGACGAACTCGAGGAGAGCGTCGACACCCTGCGTGACAACGTCAGCGCGCGGCAGCACGAGGCGCTCGAGAAGAACGGCGACAGCGGACGGTCCGACCTGATGGGCATCCTGTCGGGCGCGGTGGAGGTGCACGGCCCCGGGGTGGAACTCGTCGTGGACGACGCCAAGGAGGCGGCCACGGGCGGCGACGGTCAGCCGCGCGGCACCTCCGGGTTCTCCGACACGGGCCGGGTCCGCGACCGGGACATGCAGCGCGTCGTCAACGGGCTCTGGGAGTCGGGAGCCGAGGCCGTCTCCATCAACGGGCAGCGCCTGACCGCGCTGTCGGCGATCAGGGCCGCCGGTGACGCGATACTGGTCGACAACAGGCCGCTGGTGCCGCCGTACACGGTGCTCGCCGTGGGGGACGGGGAGCGGCTCGCCACCCGGTTCCAGGACAGCGCCGACGGGCTCTACCTGCACGCCCTGCAGGAGAACTACGGCATCCGGACGGCCATCTCCGCCGCGGACGACCTCAAGCTGCCCGGCGCGCCGAGCGTGATCGTACGTACAGCACAACCGATAACCGAGAAGGGCACATCGTGATCGCCGTACTGGGCCTCGTCGTGGGAGTCGTGGCCGGCCTGTTGGTCCGGCCGGAGGTGCCGGCGGCCGTCGAGCCCTACCTGCCGATCGCCGTCGTGGCGGCGCTGGACGCCGTCTTCGGTGGTCTGCGGGCCATGCTCGACGGCATCTTCGACGACAAGGTCTTCGTGGTGTCGTTCCTGTCGAACGTGGTGGTGGCCGCGCTGATCGTGTTCCTCGGCGACAAGCTGGGCGTGGGGGCCCAGCTGTCCACCGGTGTCGTCGTCGTCCTCGGTATCCGCATCTTCTCCAACGCCGCGGCCATCCGCCGCCACGTCTTCCGGGCGTGAGGCCGATGAGCGACCAGGACGAGCAGAACACGAACCGGCTGCGCAGAGAGCTGCCCGACGAGGTACCGCCGGCGCGGAAGGCCGAGGAGACCCCGGCCGGTGACGCGTCGGACGGGCAGCGGGCGGAGCGGCAGCAGGAGCCTAGGGCGGGGCTGACCGGCAGGCAGCGGCTGGTGAAGGGACTGTGGCCGCCGCGCCTCACCCGGGCCCAACTCATCGTCGCGCTGCTGCTGTTCGGGCTGGGCTTCGGCCTGGCCGTGCAGGTGGCGTCGAACAGCGACGGCGACAGCGCGCTGAGAGGAGCGCGACAGGAGGATCTGGTCCGCATCCTCGATGAACTGGACGACCGTACTCAGCGTCTTGAAGACGAGAAGCAGGGCCTCGAGCAGCAGCGCGACGAGCTGGAGAACAGCTCCGACCAGGCCGAGGAGGCCCGGAAGCAGACGCTCGAGAAGGAGCGGCAACTCGGCGTCCTCGCGGGCACCGTGGCCGCGCAGGGGCCCGGCATCACGGTGACGATCGAGGACACGAAGGGGACGGTCGAGGCGGACATGCTGCTCGACGCGGTGCAGGAGTTGCGTGCGGCGGGCGCGGAGGCGATCCAGGTGAACGGTGTGCGGGTCGTCGCCGGAACGTACCTCACGGACGCCGACAAGTCCGTGACCGTCGACGGGAACAAGATCAACGCGCCCTATCGTTTCCAGGTCATCGGCAAGCCGCAGGACCTCGAACCGGCTCTCAACATTCCTGGAGGAGTGGTGCAGACTCTGGAGAAGGAACAGGCCACCGTCACCGTCGAGCGGTCGGACAAGATCGTCGTGGACGCCTTGCGAGCAGCGAAGCGGCCTGACTACGCTCGGTCGTCCTCCCAGTGAACCGGTGGTGCATGGGGGACGTCCGGCCAGGGCATGAGGTTGCGGGGGGTCGGCGCACCGATTGGGTGGTGCGTGGTGGAAACTGTCTGGTGCAGACGGACGTTGTGAAGGTGTCCGGGTCGGTCAGTAGGTTCAGTCAGGGTTCGTCCTGCCCCACGGGCGGGTCTGTTTCGGTCAAGGGGAATCGCCCGTGAAGTTGTTTGCGAAGTTGTTCGGCAAGAGCGCGCGAGAGGGCAGCGCCAACGCGACCGCGCGCCATCGCGCACAGCCCGACGCGGAGGGCCGACGCCCGATGTTCCGGGACCAGGTGGGTCCGGGCGGGGACATTTCGGGTGGTCAGGGCGCGGCGTCTGTTGACCCTGCACAGTCCGGCGGCATAGGTTTCGGGCAACCGTCAACCTCAGGTACGGGTGGAGGGTTTCCTCCCGGCCCGTACGCGTCGAACGCCCCGGCGGGGCAGCCGCGGCAGGAGGATCCTTCCATGTCGGCCCTGGTGTGCACGAGGTGCGGTAACCGCAACGCGGAGAACAGCCGCTTCTGCTCCAACTGCGGTGCGCCGCTGCGTGCCGGGGCGGTCCCGGAGCGTGCGTCCGAGACGACCTCCACGATCTCCATCTCCGGCTTGGAGGCGTACGACGCCGAGGTCACCGGCCAGACCGCGGTCCCGGCGCTCTCTCCCGAGGCGCAGGCCGCCGTCGACGCGCTGCCCCTGGGCTCCGCGCTCCTGGTGGTACGCCGTGGGCCGAACTCGGGCAGCCGCTTCCTGCTGGACGGCGAGCTGACCACCGCCGGACGTCATCCGCAGAGCGACATCTTCCTGGACGACGTGACGGTCTCCCGCCGGCACGTCGAGTTCCGCCGCAGTCCGGACGGATCGTTCACGGTGGCCGACGTCGGCAGCCTGAACGGTACGTACGTCAATCGCGAGCGCATCGACCAGGTCGCCCTGTCGAACGGCGACGAGGTGCAGATCGGCAAGTACCGGCTGGTCTTCTACGCGAGCCAGCGGGGTTACTGACCCGCCCCCGGGCCCCGGCCCGGGGAACCTCCAGGGAAGGTCCATGCTTCATACACCGAGCGGCGGTGCCGGGCACGGCGCCGCCGCCGCGGACAGTGGGCTGATGAGCATCGGCACGGTGCTGAACGCGCTGCGTGACGAGTTCCCCGACATCACCATCTCCAAGATCCGGTTCCTGGAGTCGGAAGGGCTCGTCGAGCCGCGCCGGACGCCGGCCGGGTACCGCAAGTTCAGCGCCCACGACGTCGAGCGCCTGGGCCAGGTGCTGCGCATGCAGCGCGACCACTACCTGCCGCTGAAGGTGATCCGCGAGCATCTGGACGCCATGGAGCGCGGCGAGGCCGTGCCCCTGCCCTCACTGGGCAGGCAGCGGGACCCGGAGGCCGTACCGGAGCAGGCCGAGGGACCCACGGCCGCCAGGATCGGGCGGGACGAGCTGCTCGTCGCGGCCGGTATCGGCGACCAGGAACTGAAGGAGTGGGAGTCCTACGGGCTCGTCGCTCCACTGGCCGACGGGGCCTACGACGCCGAGGCGGCCACCGTCGCCTCGCTGGTGGTCGAACTGGGACGGTTCGGGATCGAGCCGCGTCACCTGCGGGTCATGAAGGCCGCCGCCGACCGGGAGGCGGGCCTCGTCGACCAGGTGGTCGCGCCGCTCAGACGCCACCGCAACCCCCAGACCAGGGCACATGCGGAAGCCCGTACCAAGGAGCTGGCGGGGCTGGCGGTGAGGCTGCACGCGGCGCTGGTGCAGAGCGCCCTGGGCGTGCGGCTGCCCTGAAACGGACGTGCTCCGAGAGCCGGATCACCCGCTCGATCCCGGCCCGACTACCCAAAGGTCCCGGGCACGGCCTAGGGTTGCTGTGTGAACGAGCTCGATGTCGTAGGTGTCCGGGTCGAGATGCCCTCCAACCAACCGATCGTGCTGCTGCGCGAGGTGGGAGGCGACCGCTACCTTCCCATCTGGATCGGGCCGGGGGAGGCGACGGCGATCGCCTTCGCCCAGCAGGGGATGTCCCCCGCGCGGCCGCTGACCCACGACCTGTTCAAGGACGTGCTGGAAGCGGTCGGCCAGGAGCTCACGGAAGTGCGTATCACCGACCTGCGGGACGGGGTCTTCTACGCGGAACTGGTCTTCGCCAGCGGTGTCGAGGTGAGTGCCAGGCCGTCCGACGCCATAGCGCTTGCGCTGCGCACCGGAACGCCGATCTACGGCAGTGACGCGGTGCTCGACGACGCGGGCATCGCCATCCCGGACGAGCAGGAGGACGAGGTCGAGAAGTTCCGCGAGTTCCTCGACCAGATCTCCCCGGAGGACTTCGGGACCAGCAACCAGTGAGCCGTGCGAGGCGGAGGTGGTGCGCGGTGTCACGCGGACCCTTTCCGGCACATTCGGCTAGCCTTTCCCCGTGTCGGGGCACGCTAAACCACTCTTAGGGTGATTATCACTCGGCGTGCCGAGTGTGGCGATCGTTGACGCACCCTTGGTGACTGCCTACCTTCGAGGAGGCAGGTCAAGGACGGAGGTCGGCGTGAGAATCAGCGGCGACGGTACGGCTGGGGGTGGCCCCGGGCACAGCCTCGGGGAGAGTGGACCGTACCCTCCCCAGGGCTCTCGGCTCCGAGCGAGCGGGAGGTATCCCCAGCAGGGTGGCGCGGTCGACCCGGCTCCGCAGCGGCCGGCCGCCGTGCCGAGCAGCGGAGGGGCGACGTCCATGGCGTCCGAGCAGATCGGCTATCGCGGGCCGACGGCCTGCGCGGCCGCCGGAATCACCTACCGGCAGCTCGACTACTGGGCCCGCACGGGTCTCGTGGAGCCCAGTGTGCGGCCCGCGCACGGTTCCGGGACGCAGCGTTTGTACAGCTTCCGCGATGTCGTCGTGCTGAAGATCGTCAAGCGCTTCCTCGACACCGGGGTGTCCCTGCAGAACATCCGCACCGCGGTCCAGCACCTCAGGGAGCGCGGCTTCCAGGACCTGGAGCGGATGACGCTGATGAGCGACGGCGCCACGGTCCACGAGTGCACGTCGCCCGACGAGGTGCACGCCCTGCTCCAGGGCGGCCAGGGCATCTTCGGGATCGCCGTGGGCGTGGTGTGGCGGGACGTCGAGAGCGCGCTGTCGCAGCTGCACGGGGAGCGCGTGGACACGGGGGAGACCCTGGTCGGGCACAATCCGGCGGACGAGCTGGCGCGGCGGCGCAACCGGGCGGTCTGACCGGCGCCACCGCCGCAGGGCAATGTCAGTGGCGTAGGGCAGCATCGGAGATGTGAGAACCGCGCCCACCATCCTGCACCTCGACATGGACGCCTTCTTCGCCTCGGTGGAGCAGGCGTCCAAGCCGAGCCTGCGCGGGAAGGCCGTGATCGTGGGCGGCCTCGGGCCGCGCGGGGTGGTGGCCACCTGCTCGTACGAGGCGCGGGTCTTCGGGGTGCACTCGGCGATGCCCATGGGCCAGGCCCGTCGGCTGGCCCCCCACGCCGCGTATCTCGTGCCGCGTTTCGAGCTCTACCGGACCATCAGCGAGCAGGTGATGCGGCTACTGCGAGCCCTGTCGCCCCTCGTGGAGCCGCTGAGTCTTGACGAGGCGTTCGTGGACCTGGAGGCCGGCGGGGCGGCCTGGGACGCGGCGTCGGCGCGGCTGGCCGGTGCCCGGCTGCGCACGGACATCCGCACCTTCACCGGCCTGACCGGATCGGTGGGACTGGCGGCATCCAAGATGCTCGCCAAGATCGCCTCGGAGGAGGCCAAGCCCGACGGACTGGTCCTGATCCGGCCGGGCACGGAGCGGGCCATGCTGGAGCCGATGTCCGTGCGGACGCTGCCCGGGGTGGGGCCGGCCACCGGCGACCACCTGCGGCGCGCCGGGATCACCACGGTCGGCGAGCTGGCGGAGGCGGGCGAGGACGAGCTGGTGCGGCTGCTGGGCAAGGCGCACGGGCACGCGCTGTACGCCATGGCCCTGGCCCGCGACGACCGGCCCGTCGTGTCGGAGCGGGAGACGAAGTCGGTGTCGGTCGAGGACACCTACGACGTGGACATCCATGACCGGGTGCGGGTCGGGGTGGAGGTGGGACGGCTGGCGGAGCGGTGTGTGCGGCGGCTTCGCGGGTCCGGGCTGTCCGGACGGACGATCGTGCTCAAGGTGCGCAGGTACGACTTCTCCACGCTGACGCGCTCCGAGACCCTGCGCGGGCCCACGGACGATCCGGCGGTCGTGCGCGAGGCGGCGGCCCGGCTGCTGGACTCGGTGGACACCACGGGCGGTGTACGGCTGCTGGGGGTGGGCGTCAGCGGGCTGGCCGACTACACACAGGAGGACCTGTTCGCGCAGGCGGCCGGGGACCGGTCCGGGGAACTCGCCGAGGAGCCCGAACCCGCCGAGGAGCAGCACGCACCGGCGCCCGCCGAGCGCCGGTGGCCCTCGGGGCACGACGTGCGGCACGCGGAGTACGGGCACGGGTGGGTGCAGGGCAGCGGGCTGGGGCGGGTCACCGTGCGGTTCGAGACGCCGTACTCGGGGACCGGGCGGGTACGGACCTTCCCGGTGGACGACCCGGATCTGACCCCGGCGGATCCGCTGCCGCTGGTCCCGGCCGGGCCTGATGGGCCTGCCGGGTCTGCCGGGTCTGCCGGGCCGCGAAGACGGGGGGACGCGGAGGCCGCGCCCGCCGATTCGGCTCCGGGGACCGGGGCGGGCGGCGGTTCGTCGGACCGCGAGCGTCCGGCTCCCGGTTAGCGGCGGGGCCCGGGGGCGGGACGGTCAGCTCTCTTCCTTGCCCTGACCGGCCAGCTTGCCGAAGTCGCGGTCGGCGGGCGGGGCGGGCGCGGGTGCGGCCACGTCCAGACCGTAGTGGTGGTAGAGCTGCAGTTCCTGTTCCGGCGAGAGGTGACGGCCGACACCGAAGTCGGGGGCCTCCTTGATCAGCGTCCGTTCGAAGGGCACCCGCAGGGCGCCCTCGACCAGTTCGCTCGGCTCCAGGGGCACGAAGGCGTCCCTGCTGAACAGGCCGGTGCGTATGGCCGCCCACTCCGGGACGCCGGTCGCGTCGTCGAGGTAGACCTCGTCGACGGTGCCGATCCGGGCGCCGTCGCGGTCGAAGGCCTTGCGGCCGATCAGGTTCCGCGGGTCGATGTCAGTACGCACGGGGCCCTCCACTTGGTCGCACTGGGATCGCACACCAGCCGCCGAATCATCCGTAAGTACTACAAAAGGGCACAAAGGGCGGGACGGCCACTCGAAGGTCCGTGCGGCGAGCGCGCTGGTACGCTGGCGAATGGCTGCTGACCCCGTGCGGGAGAGTCCTCCGGACACCTCCGGAGGCGCCGAAGGAGCAAATCCTCCCCGGAATCTCTCAGGCTCACGTACCGCATGGACGAGGTCACTCTGGAAAGCAGAGCGGGTGTCGACGGCTTCCGCTCTCACCGACGGTGAAAGCCGGGTGGAGCCCTCGGGCCGCCCCGGTGAAGCTCTCAGGTCGAGATGACAGAGGGGGAGGCCGTTCGGGTACCCGCGCCGTGGTGCCCCTCGAAGGTCGTCAGACCAGGAGGCCTCCGCAATGACCGCCCCTCGCATTTCGCTCTCCGAGCTCGAACAGGCCGCGCCGTTCGAGCAGCGCCACATCGGCCCCGACGACGAGGCCCGGGCCAAGATGCTCGCGCAGGTCGGCTACGGCTCGCTCGACGAGCTGACGGCCGCCGCGGTGCCGGATGTGATCAAGAACGCCGACGCGCTGGACCTGCCGGGCGCGCGCTCCGAGGCCGAGGTGCTGGCCGAACTGCGTTCGCTCGCCGACCGCAACCAGGTCCTCGACTCCATGATCGGCCTCGGTTACTACGGCACCTTCACCCCGCCGGTCATCCTGCGCAACGTCATGGAGAACCCGGCCTGGTACACGGCGTACACCCCGTACCAGCCGGAGATCAGCCAGGGCCGCCTGGAGGCGCTGCTCAACTTCCAGACGACGGTCGCCGAGCTGACCGGCCTGCCCACCTCCGGCGCCTCACTGCTGGACGAGGGCACCGCCGCCGCCGAGGCGATGGCGCTGTCCCGGCGCATGGGCAGGAACAAGAAGGGCCTCTTCCTCGTCGACGCCGACGCGCTGCCGCAGACCATCGCCGTGATCCGGACCCGCGCCGAACCGACCGGTGTCGAGGTCGTCGTCGCCGACCTGAGCGAGGGCATCCCGGCCGAGGTCGCCGAGCGGGAGATCAACGGCGTCCTGATCCAGTACCCGGGCGCCTCCGGTGCCGTCCGCGACATCAAGCCGGTCATCGACCGGGCGCACGAACTCGGTGCGCTCGTCACCGTCGCCGCCGACCTGCTCGCGCTCACCCTGCTGACGTCGCCCGGTGAGCTGGGCGCGGACATCGCCGTCGGCACCACCCAGCGCTTCGGCGTGCCGATGGGCTTCGGCGGTCCGCACGCCGGCTACATGGCGGTGCAAGAGAAGTTCGCGCGCAGCCTGCCCGGCCGCCTGGTCGGCGTCTCGGTGGACGCCGACGGCAACAGGGCCTACCGCCTCGCCCTGCAGACCCGCGAGCAGCACATCCGCCGGGAGAAGGCCACCAGCAACATCTGCACCGCGCAGGTGCTGCTCGCCGTCATGGCCGGCATGTACGCCGTCTACCACGGGCCCGAGGGGCTGCGGGCCATCGCCCGGCGCACCCACCGGTACGCCACGCTCATCGCGGCGGGCCTCGCGGCGGGCGGCGTCGAGATCGTGCACGGCGCCTACTTCGACACGGTGACCGCGCGGGTGCCCGGCCGCGCCACCGCGGTCGTCCACGCCGCCCGCGAGAACGGCATCAACCTGCGTCTCGTCGACGCCGACCACGTGTCGTTCGCCTGCGACGAGACCACCACACGCGCCCAGGTCGGCGGCGTGTGGAACGCCTTCGGCGTCGAGGGCGACATCGAGTCGCTGGACGCGGCGACCGAGGAGGCGCTGCCCGACGCGCTGCTGCGCACGGACGACTTCCTGACCCACCCCGTCTTCCACCAGCACCGCTCCGAGACGGCGATGCTGCGCTACCTGCGCCGCCTCGCCGACCGGGACTACGCCCTGGACCGCGGCATGATCCCGCTGGGCTCGTGCACCATGAAGCTCAACGCGACCACCGAGATGGAACCGGTCACCTGGTCCGAGTTCGGTGCGCTGCACCCCTTCGCGCCCGCCGAGCAGGCGCAGGGCTACCTCACCCTCATCCGCGAGCTGGAGGAGCGGCTCGCCGAGGTCACCGGCTACGACAAGGTCTCGCTCCAGCCCAACGCCGGGTCGCAGGGCGAGTTCGCCGGCCTGCTCGCCGTGCGCGGCTACCACCGGGCCAACGGCGACGACCAGCGCACCGTCTGCCTCATCCCGTCCTCCGCGCACGGCACCAACGCCGCCAGCGCGGTCATGGCCGGCATGAAGGTCGTCGTCGTGAAGACCGCCGAGGACGGCGAGATCGACGTCGAGGACCTGCGGGCCAAGATCGAGCAGCACCGCGACCAGCTGGCCGTGCTCATGATCACGTACCCCTCGACGCACGGCGTGTTCGAGGAGCACGTGGCCGACATCTGCGCCCAGGTGCACGAGGCCGGCGGTCAGGTCTACGTGGACGGCGCCAACCTCAACGCCCTGGTCGGCGTCGCCAAGCCGGGCCACTTCGGCGGCGACGTCTCGCACCTGAACCTGCACAAGACCTTCTGCATCCCGCACGGCGGCGGCGGTCCCGGCGTCGGCCCCGTGGCCGTACGGTCGCACCTGGCGCCGTACCTGCCCAACCACCCGCTCCAGCCGGCGGCCGGTCCGCAGACGGGCGTCGGCCCCATCTCGGCGGCGCCGTGGGGCTCGGCCGGCATCCTGCCGATCTCGTGGTCGTACGTCCGGCTGATGGGCGGCGAGGGGCTCAAGCGCGCCACGCAGGTGGCCGTGCTGTCCGCCAACTACATCGCCAAGCGCCTGGAGCCGCACTTCCCGGTGCTGTACACCGGTCCCGGCGGGCTCGTCGCGCACGAGTGCATCATCGACCTGCGCCCGCTGACCAAGGCGACCGGTGTCAGCGTCGACGACGTGGCCAAGCGGCTGATCGACTACGGCTTCCACGCGCCGACGATGTCCTTCCCGGTGGCCGGGACGCTCATGATCGAGCCGACCGAGTCCGAGGACCTCGCCGAGCTGGACCGGTTCTGCGAGGCCATGATCGCCATCCGCGCGGAGATCGAGAAGGTCGGCTCCGGCGCCTGGGCCGCGGACGACAACCCGCTGCGGGGTGCGCCGCACACCGCCGGTGCGCTGGGCGGCGACTGGGACCACGCGTACACGCGCGAGGAGGCCGTCTTCCCGGCCGGGGTGTCCGCCGCCGACAAGTACTGGCCGCCGGTGCGCCGCATCGACCAGGCCTTCGGCGACCGGAACCTGGTCTGCTCCTGCCCGCCGCTGGACGCCTACGAGGACTGAGCCGTGCCGGGAGGCCCCGTCCAGCCCGCGTGGGGGTCTGGGCGGGGCCTCCCGCGTGTCAGGACGTCGCCAGCGACACCTCGGTCGACTTGACCAGCGCGACGACGGGAGCGCCGACGGACAGCGACAGGTCGTCGGCGGCCTCCCTGGTGATCGCGGCGGTCAGTTCGGCGCCCTCGACGGCCACCCGTACCGAGGCCATCGCCTGGCCGGCGGTGAGGGCGGTGACCGTCCCGGGCAGCCGGTTGCGGATGGACAGGCCGTCGACACGGCCGGTAGCCAGGGCGACCTCCGTCGACTTCACCAGGGCGCGGACGGCGGACCCGGCGGCGAGGGAGAGGTCGTCGGCGGCGTCGCGGGTGATCGCCGCGGTGAGGTCCTGACCGCCGGAGAGGCGGACCCGGACCGTCGCCATGGCCTCGCCCGGCGTGACGGCCGTGACGGTGCCGGTGAGTTGGTTGCGGATGCTCAGGCTCATGCGGGCCAACGTAGCCCGGCGAGGCCCCTATGCCGGGTATGCGTGCGTCTGCGTCGCCTTGACCGTCGCCCACACCGGTGCCCCCGGGTGGAGGCCCAGCTCGGCCGCGGCGACCGTGGTGACGTCCGCGGTGAGCGCCAGCTCCCCGGTGAGGTCCACGCGGATCCGGTCGCCGTGCGTCTCCAGGCCGGCGACCTCGCAAGGCCACAGATTGCGGGCGCTGGAGCCGGTGGGGCGCTCCGCGTACAGGGTCACGGCGCCGGGCGGGAACGCCACGAAGACGGGACCGGAGAGGTCCTCGGTGGTGGTGACGGCGGGGCCGGCGTCGAACCGCACGGTGTGGCCGTCGGCGGTTCCGCGGTAGAGGTTGAGGCCGACGAGGCGAGCGATGTAGTCCGTCCGCGGGCGGCGGGCGATGTCCGCGGGGCCGCCTTCCTGGACGACCTTGCCGTCCTCGACGACGACCAGGCGGTCGGCCAGCACCATGGCGTCCAGCGGGTCGTGCGTGACCAGCACGGCGACGGCCTCGAACTCGGCCAGGTGACGGCGGAGCTGGGCCCGCACCTCCAGCCGGGTCCGGGCGTCCAGCGCCGCGAGGGGCTCGTCCAGCAGCAGCAAGCGGGGGTTGGTGGCCAGGGCGCGGGCGAGCGCGACGCGCTGGGCCTGGCCCCCGGAGAGACGGCGCGGTCTGGCGCCCGCCTGGTCGGCGAGGCCCATGCGCTCCAGCCACACGGTGGCCCGCGCCCGCGCCTCCGCCTTGCTCGCGCCCCGGCAGCGCGGCCCGAAGGCGACGTTGTCGAGGGCGGTGAGATGGGGGAAGAGCAGGTAGTCCTGGAAGACCACGCCGACCGGGCGGGACTCGGGTGGCGTGCCGTCGAGCGGGGCGCCGTCGAGGTGCAGTCGGCCGCCCGTGAGCGGTTCCAGGCCGGCGAGGGCGCGCAGGGCGGTGCTCTTCCCGGCGCCGTTGGGACCGAGCAGGGCGACGACGTCCCCGGGTGCGGCGGTCAGCTGGACGTCCAGGCGGAACGTGCCGCGGTCCACGACGAGCCGGGCATCGAGGCCGCCGCGGGGCGCCTGCCCGCCGGGGGGTTCCATGGCGGCCCGTTCCTCGGTGTCGGTCATGCTGTCCTCATCCAGCGGTCCCGCAGGCCCGCGAGTACGGCGATGGAGACGGCCAGCAGCACGAGGCTGAGGGCGATGGCCGCCGCCGGGTCGTTCTGCAGCGCGAGGTAGACCGCCAGCGGCATGGTCTGGGTCCGGCCCGGGAAGTTGCCGGCGAACGTGATCGTCGCCCCGAACTCGCCCAGCGCCCGCGCCCACGCCAGGACGGCGCCCGCCGCGATGCCCGGCGCGATCAACGGCAGCGTGATCCGGCGGAACGCGGTGAACCGGGAGGCGCCCAGCGTCGCGGCGGCCTCCTCGTAGCGGGGGTCGGCGGCGCGCAGGGTCCCCTCGACGCTGATGACCAGGAACGGCAGGGCCACGAAGGTCTCCGCGAGGACGACGCCCGTCGTCGTGAACGGCAGGGTGATCCCGAACCACGCGTCCAGCCACTGCCCGATGACGCCGTTGCGCCCGAACGCCAGCAGGAGCGCCACGCCGCCCACCACCGGGGGCAGCACGAGGGGGAGCGTCACCAGCGCCCGGACGAGGCCGCGCCCCGGGAAGTCGGTACGCGCCAGCACCCAGGCCAGCGGCACGCCGACGACCAGGCTCAGCGCGGTCGCCGACGTGGCGCACAGCAGCGACAGGCGCAGCGCCTGCCACACCTCGGGGCTGGTCAGCTGGTCGGGCAGGCTGCGCCACGGTGCCCGCACGAGCAGGGCGATCAGGGGCAGCAGCAGGAACGCCAGGCCGACGAGGGCGGGCAGCAGCAGGGGCACCGGTACCGTGCGGGTCCGTCCGCGCCGGCGGGGGCGTCCGGGGCCGCCCTCGACGGTGTCGGACGCCGTGCCGCCGCTCCCGAAGGGCTCGGCCGGGGCGGACGGGGGCGCGTGCTTCGTCACGGCGTGCGGAACCCGGCCCCGGTCAGCACCCGCTGCCCCTCGGCGGACTTCACCAGCTCGATGAAGGCCTTCGCCGCGGCGGCGTTGGGAGCGTCCTCGAGGAGGGCGATCGGGTAGTCGTTGACGGCCTGGGCCGCTTCGGGGAAGGGCACCCCGGTCACCTTGTCACCGGCCGCCCTCACATCGGTCTTGTAGACGAGGGCGGCGTCGGCCTCCTTCAGCTCGATCTTGGTCAGCGCGGACTTGACGTCCTGCTCGTAGGAGACCGGCGTGAGGTCGAGACCGCCCGCCTCCAGGGCCTTTCGCGCCGCGGCACCGCACGGCACGGTCTCGTCGCACAGCACGACCTTGAGCCCGGAGGCGCCGAGGTCCTTCAGGGAGGCGATCCGGTCGGGGTTCCCGGGCAGGGTCGCGATCTCCAGCTCGTTGCGTACGAAGGTGGAGGGGGCCGGGGTCGCGGCCGTGGCGCCGGCGTCGGTGACGGTGGCCATCGTCCTCGGGCTGGCCGAGGCGAACACGTCCGCCGGGGCACCGCTGGTGATGCTGGCGGCGAGGGTGTCGCTGCCGGCGAAGTTGAACGTGACCGCGGTGCCGGGGTGCCGCTTCTCGAACGTGTCGCCGAGCGCGGTGAAGCTCTCCTCCAGCGAGGCGGCGGCGAAGACGGTGACCCGGCCCGAGACCGGCGCGGCGGACGACGAGGCGGACCCGGCCGAGTCCGAGGCCGGGTCCGAGCCGGAGGACGACGAGCAGGCGCTCAGGGCCAGCAGCACGGCAGTCCCCGCACCGCTCATCCGCAGGGTCCGGCGGACACGGCGGTTCCTGCGCACGGAACGGGTCTTCACGGGGCCACTCCCTCGGTCTGCTGAGGCAAGGAGTACGACGGGACGGGGCCGGGCGCCGGCCGCGTCGGGCTCCTCGTTGCGCCGATCATACTTCCGCATCTGCGAGGCGGAAGTCTCTTGTCGTATCGCATGAGCGAGGCAGGGAGCGGTTGAAGCTCGCATGTGCGTTGATACGACGTGACCGGTGCGGTGCGGTGCGGTGCGGTGCGTCAGGTTCTGTCGATATGGACGTTCGTCGACTTCACGCGGGCCGTGGCCTCCATGCCGACCTCCAGGCCGAGTTCCTCCACCGCCTCCCGGGTCAGCAGGGAGACCAGCCGGTGCGGGCCGGCCTGGATCTCGACCTGGGCGGCCACGTCCCCGAGCTTGATCGCGGTGACGATGCCGGGAAAGGCGTTGCGGACCGAGGTGTACGAGGTCTCGTCGCCGGTGTCGCCCGAGCGGGCGAGACCGACCGAGAACGCGGCCAGGTCCCGTCCGTCGACGAGGCGCCGGCCGGCCTCGTCGCGGTGGGTGGTGATCCGGCCCGCGTCGGCCCAGCGTCGGGCGGTGTCGGGGCTGACGCCGAGCAGCCGCGCTGCCTGGCCGATCGTGTAGGACTGCATGCCGGTCACGATAGGCCGCCCTTGGGGGCGTCGGGTGCGGGGGCGGCCGGGGTCGGGCCCGGTCAGGCCGGCCCGGCGCGACGTGCCGGGCTGTGTCGTCGCGGCCACCGGTGACGACTCACGCCGCTGCTCGACCGGACCGCCACGAGAGCGTGTTTCGGCGCCGGGAATGCCGCCGGGCCCCTACCCGGAGGGCTGAGTTCACCGCGACCGCACAGGGCGCCACGCGGTGTGACCGGCCCCGGGCACGCGTGGGGGCCGGTGCGCAGACAGGTCCGCGGGCCGGCCCCGGGAAGTGCGCCGGGCGGAGCGGTGCCACACCGCCCGGCTGTTGCTCAGGCGGCGGTCATCAGGCCCGCGCCGACAGGGCGGTGCGGGGCGATGACCTGGCCGTCCGGCAGGAGCTCACCGGTGTCCTCGAACAGGACGACGCCGTTGCACAGCAGGCTCCAACCCTGCTCCGGGTGGTGCGCCGCGAGGCGGGCGGATTCCCGGTCGGCGGAGTCGGCTGAAGGGCACGGTGGCTGGTGCTGACACATGAGTGGGGTCTCTCGGTCTGTGGTGTCGGGTGAGTGCGCTGTCTTGTCTGTCCCGCGGCGTGAAGCGTCGTTCATGGCCGCCCCCCGTTGTCCAAGTCGGTCCGAACCCAGTGTTGCCCTACGGGCCTCGATCCGCAGGGATTTCGCTGCACCGCTTCTCACAGGTTCATGACGCGTCACCCGCGCGGACGGTTCATCCCAACTGCACTGTCACTTCGGATGGTTCGGCATGGCCGGATGGGGCTAGTCCGCGCGGGTGGGTACGGGTGGGTGGGTACCGGTGGTGAGGGGTGGGTCAGGCGGGGGAGCGCAGCAGCCGGGTCGGCGTCACCCGGTGCGTGAGGACCGGCAGCAGCTCGTCGACCCGGTGCGGGCGGTGGGCCGCGATGCCGGGCGGCGCCGGCGCCAGCGGAACCAGCAGGTCGGTGGCCGCGGGGTGGCCGGCGGCGGCGTCGGCGGTGCGGTCGCCGTGCAGCCAGAGCGTGAGCATGTACAGCCCGGGGACCGACAGCAGGCGCGGCTGGTGGGACTGGGGCACCGACTCGGCCTGGCGCAGCGCGAGCTCGGTCGAGGCGACGTAGGGGCCCTCGAAGAAGTGCGAGAACGCCCAGCCGTCCGGGGTCAGCATGGTCTCGGCCGCCGCCACCGCGCGGTCGCCGCAGCGGATGAGGAACCGCCATCCGGTCAGCCGCGTGACCGCCACGCCCTCCGCCGTGATGTGGTCCAGGACGTGGACCGGCAACGGAAGTTCGGGAGTGACGGGTCCCTGGGCGCCGAGCAGGGAGGGAGTTCGGGCCTCGCGCACCGCGGTGGGGGAGGAGAGGGCGGTGAGAACGGAGCGCAGGGCGGGCGCGGGGGCCGGGAAGACATGCAGGGGCATGATGGGTCGCCTCTCATTCGAAGGCACGGTGGCGCGAGGGCGGAGCAGGGCGGACGACGACGCTGTCGGCTCACGAGGGCTGGGAGGCAGGGGCCGGCGTCCGGAAACCGAGAAGTGGGTGAGGCCTGCCGAGCGTCAGACTCGACGGCAGGATCCATCGACCGTTGGCGCCGGTCTTCCGCCTCGTTCGCGGAGTTTATACGACATGTGTTCAGACTGTGTTTCGGCTAGCCGATTCCGGCAACACGAACAAGGCTGCATTCGGTCGTCGATATGCGGGAATCCTCCGGATTTCGTGCCGGGTGTGCGACGCTGACCTCGGGAAATGCTCACCGAGCGGTCGGCCAATTGTCATCGGCTTTTTTCACGAGTTCGCGGACGAGTTCGCGGACCTGGAAACTGCTCGGCGTGCCATGCCTCGTGAATGTGCCACCGGTCACATCGGCACAGCGTAGCGGGTACCAGGCCCGTGCGGGGACGTTATCGATCGCTTCGGCGGGGCATCATCCCCCCTGACCCGGCCGCCGGAGGCCGGGTCTTCGACTCACCGCTCCGAGAAGGGACGCTTCCATGGGGGAGAAGGTCGTGGCAGGTCAGTTCGACCTGTCCGATCGCCAGCGCTACCGCGAGAAGCTCCAGCGGTGCCTGACGGGACTGGAGCGACTCCTGGCGGAGAAGCGGTTCGACCGTCCCAAGAACCTGATGGGGCTGGAGATCGAATTGAATCTCGTGGGCGCCGACGGCATGCCGAAAATGTTGAATGCGCAAGTCCTCGAACGTATCGCGAGTCGTGACTTCCAGACCGAACTCGCCATGTTCAACCTCGAAGTCAACATCGCCCCGCACCGACTGGGCGGCCGGGTGTTCGACCGCCTCGCGGAGGAGATCCGCACCTCGCTGTCCTATGCGGACCGCAAGGCAGGCGAGGTCGACGCGGCGATCGCGATGATCGGAATCCTGCCGACCCTGGACCGGGACGACCTGGTTTCCTCGAACCTGTCCGCCGTCGACCGCTACGCCCTGCTCAACGAGCAGATCGTCGCCGCCCGCGGCGAGGACTTCACCCTCGACATCGAGGGCGTGGAACGCCTGACCTGTACGAGCAAGTCCATCGCGCCGGAGGCCGCCTGCACCTCCGTGCAGCTGCACCTCCAGGTCACCCCGGACCGCTTCGCGGACGTGTGGAACGCGGCCCAGGCGGTCACCGCCGCGCAGATCGCCGTCGGTGCCAACGCGCCCTTCCTGTTCGGGCGCGAGCTGTGGCGCGAGTCGCGGCCACCGCTGTTCCAGCAGTCCACCGACACCCGCCCGCCCGAGCTCCAGGCCCAGGGCGTGCGGCCCCGCACCTGGTTCGGGGAGAGGTGGGTCACCTCCGCGTACGACCTGTTCGAGGAGAACCGGCGCTACTACCCGGCCCTGCTGCCGATCTGCGACGACGAGGACCCGCTGGAGGTCCTGGACGCGGGCGGCGTGCCCTCGCTCTCGGAGCTGGTCCTGCACAACGGCACCGTCTACCGCTGGAACCGCCCCGTCTACGACATCGCCGACGGCGTCCCCCACCTGCGTGTGGAGAACCGGGTCCTGCCCGCGGGCCCCACCGTCACCGACGTCATCGCCAACGCGGCCTTCTACTACGGAGTGGTGCGCGCGCTCGCCGACGAACCCCGGCCGATCTGGACCCGGCTCCCGTTCGAGGCCGCCGCCGCCAACTTCGAGGCCGCCTGCCGCCATGGCATCGACGCCCGCTTCGAGTGGCCCCGGCGCGGGAGGCTGGGCGGCACCACGGAGGTCGACGCCGCGGTCCTCGTACGGGAGGAACTGCTGCCGCTCGCCGAGGCGGGGCTGGACGCGTGGGGCGTGGAGCCCGCCGACCGGGACCTGTACCTCGGCGTGATCGAGGAGCGGTGCCGCCGCCGGGTCAACGGCGCGTCGTGGCAGGCGGCCACGTTCCACCGGGGGCTGGAGGCGGGGCTGTCCAGGGACGCCGCGCTGGCCGCCACGACCCGCCGCTACTGCGAACTCATGCGCGAGGGCGACCCCGTGCACCTCTGGCCGGTGGGACTGCCGGAACCGGCGCCCCTGGGCTGAGTCCGCGCGGGAGGGTGCCGTGACGCCACGGCACCCTCGCCCCCGCCCCCGCCGCACGCCGCCGCATACTGATCGGGCAAGCTGTGACGTCCCAGCTGGAGGCAGGTGTGCATGGCGGAGGCGGGCCCGGTGGACGATTCGTTCCCTCAGAAACCAGTTCCCGGGGGGCCGGTCGCGGGCGAGGGGCTCTCGCGACGGAGCCTCCGTGACGAGACCCTGCTGGTCCTGGCCCTGTCGCTCGGTGCCAGCGGGGTGTCCGCCCTCATCAGCTTCATCGGCTCGGTCACCCGCCCCGGCGGGCTCAAGGACCAGGCGGCCACGCTCAACGCCTCCGCCGCGCCCGGCCGCCCCTGGCTGGACCTGGCCTGGCAGCTCTTCGGGATCACCACGGCGCTGGTCCCGGTCGCCCTCGTCGCGCACTTCCTGCTCCGTGAGGGGCGCAGCCTGCGCACGCTCGGTTTCGACCGCGCCCGGCCCTGGCCCGACCTGGCCCGCGGGGCCGCCGTCGCGGCGGTGATCGGCAGCACCGGTATCGCCTTCTACCTGGCGGCCCGGGGACTCGGCTTCAACCTCACCGTGGTGCCCGAGGCGCTGCCGGACGTGTGGTGGAAGTACCCCGTCCTGATCCTCTCGGCCGTCCAGAACTCCGTCCTGGAGGAGGTCATCGTCGTCGGCTATCTGCTGCGCCGGCTCGACCAACTCGGCTGGAGCCCGGGCGCGTCGCTGGCGGCCAGTGCGGTGCTGCGCGGCTCGTACCACCTCTACCAGGGCATCGGCGGCTTCATCGGCAACATGGTGATGGGCGTCGTCTTCGTCTACCTGTACCGCCGGTGGGGACGGGTGGGCCCGCTGGTGGTGGCACACGCACTGCTCGACATCGGTGCCTTCGTGGGCTACGCGCTGCTGGCCGGGAAGGTGGACTGGCTGCCGACGGCGTAACGGGAGGGAGGGGCGCGGAGAGCCCCCGCACCGCTCCCTGCCGGCTGGGCGGTACAGCTAGGCCAGCAGCTCGCCCTCGATCACCGTCACCGCGCGCCCGCTGAGCAGCGTGCGGTCACCGCGCAGTTCCGTGCGGACGCGCCCGGAGCGGGCCGAGGCCTGGAGCCCGGTGAGGTCGGGGCGGCCGAGGCGCTCGGACCAGAACGGCGCGAGGGCGGTGTGCGCGCTGCCGGTCACCGGGTCCTCGTCGATGCCCACGTTCGGGAAGAAGCAGCGGGAGACGTAGTCGTAGCCGCGTGCCGGATCGTCCGCCCGCGCGGTGGCGATGATGCCGCGGGCGGAGTGGGCGGCCAGCGCCTTGTGGTCCGGGGCCAGACCGTGCACGGTCTGCTCGTCGGCGACCTCGACCAGCAGGTCACCGAGGTCCGGCCCGGTGTCCAGGACCGCGCGGGGCTCGGCGCCCAGGGCCTCGGCGACGCCCGGCGGCGCCTCCACGGGGGTGAGCGGCGCGGTGGGGAAGTCGAGGGTGGTCGAGCCGTCCTCCCTGGGCGTCGCGACGAGGACGCCGCTGCGCGTGGCGAACCGCACCGGTCCCTCGTGGGCGCCGGTGCTGTGCAGCACGTGGGCCGCGGCCAGCGTCGCGTGGCCGCACAGGGCGACCTCGGTGACCGGGGTGAACCACCGCAGCGCCCAGTCGGCCTCCCCGCCCTCCGGCAGGGGGTGCGCGAACGCGGTCTCGGCGTGGTTGACCTCCAGGGCGACTTGCTGGAGCCGTTCGTCGTCCGGGAAGGCGTCGAGGAGCAGGACTCCGGCGGGGTTGCCGGCGAAGGGCCGGTCGGTGAAGGCGTCGACGATTCGGATACGCATGCCCGCGACGCTAGACGCTCCGCGACGCGTCCGGCCAAGGCCAATCCGCGAGTGCTGGACCGGACGGACCCGATGGACCCGATGGACCGGGTTCCGTGCGGACCGGTGCTGATGTCCGGTACTTGCCGCGCGATAGTTTCCGATATATCGTTGAGGCATCGCGTTCGATACGTGATGGATCTACGACAGATCAATGATCGAATGGAGTGATGACGATGCGTACCCACGGATACGAGCGTGGACACGGTGGACACGGTCGCGGAGAGGGCGGCCCCGGCGGTCCCTTCGGGCGCGGCGGCTTCGACGGCTTCGACGGCCGCCGTGCGGCCTTCGGTCCCTTCGGGCCGGGCGGCCCCGGCGGTGGTCCCGGCGGTCCCTTCGGGCCCGGCTTCGGGCACGGCGGCCCCTGGGGCGGCCGTGGTCGCGGCGGGCCCAGGGGGAGGGCGCGGCGCGGCGACGTACGGGCCTCGATACTGGCTCTCCTGAAGGACCGTCCGATGCACGGCTACGAGATGATCCAGGAGATCGCCGAGCGCAGCGGCGGAGCGTGGAAGCCCAGCCCCGGGTCGGTGTACCCCACCCTCCAGCTGCTGGAGGACGAGGGTCTGATCGCCAGTGAGAGCGAGGGCGGCAAGAAGCTGTTCGCCCTCACCGAGGCGGGCCGCGCCGCGGCCGAGGAAGGCCCCGAAGCTCCCTGGGAGGAGGCCTCGCGGGGCGTCGACTGGGAGGCGCTGAACGACGTCCGGCAGGCCGGCTTCGGGCTGATGGAGGCTTTCGGCCAGGTCTGGAAGACCGGCAGCAAGGAGCAGCGGGAGAAGGCGCTCGCCGTCATCGGTGACGCCCGCAAGAAGCTGTACCTGATCCTCGCCGACGAGGACTGACCCGGCACGGCCCCGGACCGAGGTGCCTCGCGGAGCGATCCGCGGGGCACCTTTCGCGTACCGGTGTCCTCGGCGGCGGCGGCGGCACGGCGGCGGGTCGGCCGGTGTTCTCGTCGTGGCGGTGCTCGGCAGACGGCAAGTCGACGCGCGGTCGACGGGGCGAAACGGCTTGATCTCATCCGTAAGGAGGAGATTCCGGCCGCACGGGTCCACTCTGCGTGGGACGCCGAAATGCTTCCCCTCGGGGATGACCCGATCGGGCGGGACTGGTGAGCTGAGGGAGTGCAATCCCGTATCCCCCGGCAGTCTGCCGGAGAGCAAGGCGGCCGAGGCCCGGACGGCGCCGACGCCGATGCCCGGTTCAGCGCGGAACTGGCATCGGTGATCTCCGGCGCCCGCCGCAGAGCGGTGCGGGACGGCGACCGGCACATCGACACGGCGCACCTGCTGCACTCCCTCCTGGAGTACGACCCGCAGGCACGCGCCCTCCTCGGCGAGGGGCCGCAGGTAGCGCGCCTGCTCGGCTACCTCGTGCAGCGCAGCATCGGCTACGGCCTGCGCTGGCAGGGCAGCGTCGAGGACTCCGGGACCCTGCCCCGGGCGACCGGCGCGGCCGGATTCTCGCCGCTGGCCTCCGCGGTCCTGGAGGACGCCTGCGCCCGCGCCGCCCGCCGCGGAGCCGACCGGGCCGTCGGTGTCGACCTGCTCGCCGCCCTCGTCGCGGACCCGCGGACGCGGGCCGTGGAGGTGCTGGGCCGCGCCGCCGTGGAGCCGCGTGCGGTACTGGCCCGCGCGGAGGAGCATCGCGAGCCGACGCCCTGACCCTCACCCTCGAGCCCCGGGGTGCTGATCGCGGGTCGTCGGCGTCCTGGACGTCCAGTCGGTGAGACAGGTGTCATCAAGGGTGACGGTCATGTCGTCCCCTGTCATCATGTGCCGGTGCATACGACAGACAGCGCTCACGGCAGCCGCGGAAGAGGCACCGGGCTCGGTCTCGCCCTCGCCTCCGCGGTCGCCTTCGGAGGGTCCGGGGTCGCGGCCAAGCCGCTGATCGAGGCGGGACTCGACCCGCTCCACGTGGTCTGGCTGCGGGTGGCCGGCGCCGCCCTGGTGATGCTGCCGCTCGCCGTGCGCCACCGTGCGCTGCTGCGCAGCCGTCCC
Source organism: Streptomyces sp. NPDC047853 (assembly GCF_043204535.1). Classification (NCBI taxonomy): domain Bacteria; kingdom Bacillati; phylum Actinomycetota; class Actinomycetes; order Kitasatosporales; family Streptomycetaceae; genus Streptomyces; species Streptomyces sp. NPDC047853. The sequence goes on from NZ_JBIDCI010000017.1 coordinate 25,380, forward strand.
GGGCTGCTCGCCGGATTCGGGCTGCTCGCCGTGGCCGGTGTCCAGGCCTGCTACTTCGCCGCCATCTCCCGTATCCCCGTGGGCGTCGCGCTGCTCGTCGAGTACCTGGCACCCGCCCTGGTGCTCGGCTGGGTGCGGTTCGTGCAGCGCCGGCCGGTGACACGGGCCGCGGCGCTCGGCGTGGTCCTCGCGGTCGGCGGTCTCGCCTGCGTGGTGGAGGTCTGGTCGGGCCTGCGCTTCGACGCCCTCGGACTGCTCCTCGCGCTCGGCGCCGCCTGCTGCCAGGTCGGCTACTTCGTCCTGTCCGACCAGGGCAGCGACGCCGGTGAGGAGGCCCCCGACCCGCTCGGTGTCATCGCCTACGGCCTGCTCGTCGGGGCCGCGGTGCTCACCGTCGTCGCCCGACCCTGGAGCATGGACTGGTCCCTGCTCGCGGACACCGCGCCCATGAACGGCACCCCCGTCGCCGCCGCGCTGCTGCTGGCCTGGATCGTGTTCATCGCCACGGTCCTCGCCTACGTCACCGGCGTCGTCGCCGTCCGCCGTCTCTCGCCCCAGGTCGCCGGCGTGGTGGCGTGCCTCGAAGCGGTCGTCGCGACCGTCCTGGCCTGGGTCCTGCTCGGCGAGCACCTCTCCGCCCCGCAGATCGTCGGCGGTGCCGTGGTCCTCGTGGGTGCCTTCATCGCCCAGTCGTCGACGCCCGCGAAGGGCTCTCCCGAGCCACTGGCCGGGGGCGGCCCCGAAAGGGAGTTGTCCGGCCGGGGAACCGCGGCCTAAGGTGCTGATCATGCATTCCGACACACTCGTCCTCCCGCCTCCGGTCGCCTGAGGCGGGCCCCCTCGACCAGCCCGGCGCGCTGTCGCAGGGCCTCAGGACGCTGCCCGCAGACGCAGTCCCCGCGCCCCGGTCCTTCCGGGGCCGCTTCGAACTCCCGCGCCTCGTGCGCGTCTGCGGAGAGAACTCGTGTCGAATGCCTTCACCGGCCTGCCCGTCGGGCGTGGCCTGCTGTATCTGATCGTCGCCGGTGTCGCCTGGGGCACCGCCGGGGCCGCCGCCTCGCTGGTCTACCGGGCCAGCGACATGGGGCCCGTCGCCCTGTCGTTCTGGCGCTGCGCCATCGGGCTGGTGCTGCTGCTCGCGGTCCGTCCGCTGACCTCCCGCCGTCCGCGCGGCGCGGTCCGAGCGGTCCGCGAACCCCTCGCCCGCAGGGCCCCGCGAGCCCTCGTCACGGGCCTGGGCCTCGCGGTGTTCCAGACCGCCTACTTCGCCGCGGTGCAGTCCACCGGCCTCGCCGTGGCCACGGTCGTGACCCTGGGCGCCGGCCCGGTGCTGATCGCGCTCGGCGCACGCCTCGCCCTGGGGGAGCGTCTGGGGTGGGGCGGAACCACCGCCGTGCTCGGGGCGCTCGCCGGGCTCGGGGTGCTCGTCCTCGGCGGCGGCGCCGCCGGCGTGCGCCTGTCGGGGGTGCTCCTCGCCCTGCTGTCCGCGGTCGGGTACTCGCTGATGACCCTGCTCACCCGCTGGTGGGGCCGGGACGGCGGGGCGGACGCCGGGAGCACGTCCGTCGGGGCGTTCGCCGTCACCAGTGCCTGCCTGCTGCCGCTCGCCCTGGCCGAGGGGCTGGTGCCGCACACCGCCGAGCCGGCCCGGCTCCTGTGGCTCCTGGTGTACGTCGCGGCCGTTCCGACCGCCCTCGCCTACGGGCTCTACTTCGCCGGAGCCGCCGTCGTCCGGTCCGCGACCGTCTCCGTGATCATGCTCCTCGAGCCGGTCAGCGCGGCAGGGCTCGCCGTCCTCGTGCTGGGCGAGCACCTCACCGCGGCGACGCTGGCGGGCACGCTGTTGATGCTCGTCTCGGTCGCCGGGCTCGCGGTGGCGGAGGCTCGGGCGGCTCGGGAGGTGAGGGAGGCGAGGGAGGCGCGGACGCGGCCGGCGCCGGTGTGACCGCGGGGGGCCTCTCGGCGGGGAGGCCCCCTTACCGGGCCGGCCGGTGCGTCTCAGGAGCGGACCGGTGTCACAGGGCCGACAGGTAGCCGGGCAGCACGGTGCCGGGAGCCAGGCCGGGATCGGCGACCGGGGCGTCGTAACCCTTGCGGAGCGGGAGGAGACCGGCCCAGTGGGGGAGGGCGAGGTCCTCGGCTTCGTCGTTCACACCGCCGGTGCGCAGCTTGGCGGAGACCTCGTCCAGGTCCAGGCGGATCACGGCGGTGGCGGCCAGTTCCTTCTTGTCGGCCGGCCGGGAGTCGGCGGAGCGTCCGGGGACGACGTGGTCGACCAGCGCGTCCAGCGCCGTGCGCTTCTCCTGGGGGCCCGTCACGTCGTAGGCGGTTCCGTGCACGACCACCGACCGGTAGTTGATCGAGTGATGGAAGGCCGAGCGGGCCAGCACCAGCGCGTCCACGTGCGTCACCGTCAGGCACACGGGCAGGCCCGGGTCGGCCGCGCCCGTCATCCGCAGCGGCCGGGAGCCCGTCGAGCCGTGCACGTAGAGGCGCTGGCCCACCCGGGCGTAGAGCGTCGGGAGGACCACCGGGGCGCCGTCGCGGACGAAGCCGAGATGGCACACGTAGCCCTCGTCGAGTATCGAGTGCACCAGTTCCTTGTCGTAGGAGGCCCGGTCGGCGGAGCGGGTGGGGACGGTGCGGTCGGTGGGCGGATAGGTGGTGCCGGGCTGCGACGGCGTCCGTGTGGTCCCCTGCATGGCGCTCTCCATTGTACTAGTGCATAATCTGCTTTGTGCTAGGAGAATATCGGGTCACGGGCCGGGGCGCAGCGGAGATTTCGGCGAGCATCGAGCGTGCGGTGGGCGCGGGCGAGCTGGAGCCGGGGCAACCGCTGCCGCCGATGCGGGAGTTGGCGCAGCAGCTGGGGGTGAACCCGAACACGGTCGCCGCCGCCTACCGCACCCTGCGCGAGCGCGGGGTCATCGAGACGTCCGGGCGGCGGGGCAGCAGGGTGCGCGCGACACCCGCCACCACCGGGCGCGAGTTCATCCGGGTGGAGGTGCCGGAGGGTGCGCGCGACGTGGCCGACGGCAATCCGGACCCGGCCCTGCTGCCGGCCCTGGGCCCGGCGTTCGCCGCCGCGGCCGAGCAGGGTGACCGGGAGCCGGTGCTGTACGGGGACGCGGCCGTGGAGCCCGAACTGCTGCGCATCGCCCGGGCCGAACTGGACGCGGACGGCGTACCGGACGGGCCCGTGGCCGTCACCTCCGGCTCGCTGGACGCCATGGAGCGCGTGCTCGCGACCCACCTCAGGGCGGGTGACGCGGTCGCCGTCGAGGATCCCGGCTGGGGCAGCCTCCTCGACCTCGTCCCCGCGCTCGGCCTGCGCGCGGTCGCCGTCGGCGTCGACGACGAGGGGCCGCTGCCCGACGACGTACGCCGGGTCCTCGCGGCCGGCGCCCGGGCCCTGGTCGTCACCGACCGGGCGCAGAACCCGACGGGCGCGGCGGTGAGCGCCGCGCGGGCGCGTGCGCTCAGGGCCGTGCTGAGCGAGTACCCCCGGACGCTGCTGATCGAGGACGACCACGGTCACCGCATCGTCGACCTGCCCCTGCACCCCCTCGCCGGTACGACCCACCACTGGGCCTTCGTCCGTTCGGCCGCCAAGGCCTACGGCCCCGACCTGCGGCTCGCCGTGCTGACGGGGGACGCCGTCACCCTCGACCGGGTGCGCGGGCGGCAGCGGCTGGGCCCCGGCTGGGTCAGCCGCATCACCCAGCGGGCCGTGGCCCGGTTGTGGGCGGGCGGCTCGGTGGACCCGCGCGCGGTGGCGGCGGCGTACGGGCGGCGCAGGGAAGCCCTGCTCGGCGCGCTCGCGGAACGCGGGGTCGCCGCGTACGGGCGCAGTGGCATGAACGTGTGGGTTCCCGTGCCGGACGAGACCGGGGCCGTCGCCCGGCTGCTGCACGCCGGCTGGGCGGTGGCGCCCGGCGCCCGCTTCCGGCTGACCGCACCGCCGGGGGTCCGGATCACCGTCTCGACGCTGACCGACGGCGACATCGGGCCGCTGGCGGACGTGGTCGCGGAGGCGGTGAGGGCACGGACGGGGCGGCTCCGGAGCCACGCGTGAGCTGCGCTCGCCGGCCGGTCGGGGCCGGTACGGGGGACCGGTGCGGGTCTCGCGGGGGCGTGGCCGACCGTGCGGGGCGACTGGGTTCGGGGCGTTCGTAGGGTGGCTGGTGGTGCGGGGCGGTTGGATCGGGGTGTCGGCCGTGCCGGGCCGCCGGATCGAGGGCGTCCATGAGGTGGCGGCCGTCCCGAGCCGCCGTCCCGAGCCGCCGTCCCGAGCCGCGGTCCCGGGCCGCGGTCCCGGGCCGCCGTCCCGGGGCGTCCGCTCGGGGCCGTGGGAGGAAGCCGCCGCCCGCCTACGTCAGGGTCTTCTCGCGCTCCGGCCTGCGGAGGGACCCGCGCGCCGGGCCCTCCGTGGAGGTCCTGGGCCGCGACTGGGTGAGGGCCGCGCCCGCGAGGACGATCACCGCGCCGAGCGGCGTCGACCAGGACAGGGACTCGCCGAGGAGGGTGACGCCCGCGGCGGTGGCGATGACCGGGGTGAAGTACGTGACCATCTGGGCCGTCGTCGGCCCGACCTCGGCGACCAGGTCGTACTGGATCAGGAAGGCGAGCCCCGTCCCTAGGATGCCCAGCGCCGCGACCGACAGCAGCGGCAGCAGCGGGAAGCTGCTCGGCACCGAGGTGAACAGCGGTGTCACGGCGGCCAGTTGCACCGTGGCCAACGACAGCTGGGCACCGGCCAGGGAGAGGTGGGAGTGGCTGGAGCCGGCCAGCGTGCGACGGACGTAGATCCAGCCGACCGGATAGCTGAGCGAGGCCAGCAGCGCCAGGGCCGTGCCCGTGACGTCCAGGCCCTGGAAGCCCTGCCAGACCCCCAGCACCGTCAGGACGCCGAGGAAGCCGATGCCGAGGCCGGCCACCCGCCGCCGGGTCGGACGGTCCTCGGAGAGGGCGACCAGTGACAGGGCCATGCCCCACAGCGGCGAGGTCGCGTTGCAGATACCGGCGAGCGAGGAGGGGATCGTCAGCTCGGCGAAGGCGAACAGGGAGAACGGCAGCGCGTTGAGCAGGAACCCGGCGACCGCCAGATGCGCCCAGGTCGACGCCCCGCGCGGCAGCCGCTCCCGCTTCACGGCCATCGCCGCGACGACCACCGCGGTACCGAACAGCAACCGCCCCAGCGTGACCTGGAACGGGGCGAAGGCCTCGGTCCCCACCTTGATGAAGAGGAAGCTGAAGCCCCAGACCAGGGACAGCAGGCCGAAGCGCAGCCGCCAGTCGAAGGCGCGGCGGACCGCGGGGGAGGGCGTGACCGGGGTACTCATGCGGACCACGATGGCCCACCCCGTCTTCGTAGCACAATCGAGATTTCGCGCGGAGTACCTCGTAGTATTGCTTACATGTTGAACCTGGAGCGCCTGCGTACCCTCGACGCCCTGGCGCGGCACGGATCGGTCAGCGGTGCCGCCGCGGGCCTGCACATCACCACCTCCGCCGTCTCCCAGCAGATGGCCAAACTGGAGCGCGAGGCCGGGCAGCGCCTGCTCGCCAAGAACGGCCGGGGCGTGCGGCTCACGGACGCCGGACGGCTGCTCGCCGAGCACGCGGCCCGCATCCTCTCCCAGGTCGAGCTGGCCCAGGCCGACCTGGAGGCGCAGCGCGGCCAGGTGGCGGGCGAACTGAGGATCTCGGCGTTCCCGACGGCCGCCCGCGGCCTCTTCCCGGCGGCACTGTCCGCGCTGCGCTCCGAGCACCCCGCCCTGCGCATCCGCTCCTGCGAGCTGGAGCCCGAGCGCGGCATCGCGGGCGTGGTGCGCGGCGACCTCGACCTGGCCGTCGTACTCGACTGGTACAACAAGCCGATGCCGCTGCCCGACGGGCTGGTCAAGGCGCAGCTCCTGGACGATCCCGCCGACGTGGCCATGCCGGCCGGGCATCGGCTGGCGGGCCGGGACGAGGTGGACCTCGCCGAGTTCGCTGACGACGAGTGGATCACCTGGGGAGAGGGCGAGTTCTGCCACGAGTGGCTGATGTTCACCCTGCGCTCGAAGGGCATCGAGCCGGTCGTCGGCCACCGCGCGGCCGAGACCCACACCCAACTCGGGCTGGTCGCCGCGGGGCTCGGTGTGTGCATCGCCCCGCTGCTCGGACGCCATCCGGTGCCGGCCGGGGTGGTCACCGCGCCGCTGCGGCAACGGGTGCGCCGGCACGTGTACGTCGTCTGGCGCGCGGACGCCGACCGCCGCCCGTCGATCCGGGCGGCGGTGGAGGCGTTGCGGGCGACGGCGGGAGGGCTCCGCTGACGATCGGCGTGCGGCTCGCCCGCCGGGCCTACCGCCCGACCGCCTACCGCCCGACCGCCTACCGCGCGGCGAGCTTGCGGAAGTCCCAGGAGACGACCTTCTCGGGCGTCAGCCGCAGCCAGGCGTGGCGGCCGTCGTGCGGCATCTCGTCCAACCCGAAGTTCTTGCGGGCGAAAAGCGTCTCCGGGACGTCCAGTTCGGCGCACAGCTCGCCCGTGCGGGGCACCTCACCGACGAACTCCACCCGGCCGGACAGCTCCGCGCCGCGCAACTCGTCGTACGCCTCCCCGGTGTCGATCACGACGGCCACCCGGGGGTCGCGTCGCAGATCCGTCCAGCGCCGACTGCGCACGACCGAGTACCACCACATCGCGGAGCCGTCCCAGGCGAACCAGAGCGTGCTCACGTGCGGGGCGCCGTCGGCCGAGACCGTGGCGACCCGGCAGGTGCGCTGGACGGTGAGGAACGCGTCCAGCTCGCCCGGGGTCATCATGATCTTCCGGCCCCGGCGCTGGGGGACGGTCACCCGGCCAGCCGGATCGAGTCCCCGCTGACCGTGATCTGCACGGCCGGCAGCGGCTTGCGCGCCGGACCGCTCTGCACGCTGCCGTCGGTGATGGAGAAGTTGCTGTTGTGGCAAGGGCAGTTGATGACGCCCTCGGACACGCTCTTCACCGCGCAGCCCTGGTGGGTGCAGGTGGCGGAGAAGGCCTTGAACTCGCCCGCCGCGGGCTGGGTGACCACCACTTTCTGATCGGCGAAGACCTTCCCGCCGCCTTCGGGGATGTCCGCGGTCGCCGCGAGCGCCGCGCCGGCACCGGCGTCGTCGCCGCCCGAACCGCCGCCGTCCGCCGCCTCTGCGGAGGGAGCCGACGGCGCGGCGCCGGTGTCGCTCGACGCGTCGTCGTCGGACCCGCCGCAGGCGGTCAGCACGACGGCGAGCCCCGCCGCTCCGGCCGCGGCCACGACGGTACGACGAGCCGGTCCGGCTGCGGGGTGGAACGATGCGCTGGTCATGCTGGGTCCCTTCCGGGGTGGATGCGTGATGATCTGCCGAGAGGTACGGGCCCGGTGCACATGCTGTTCAGACCGTGCCGAGATGCTGTCGCCCCGGCGGTCGGACGGGCGTAAACCACAGCTGTCGATCAGCTGTCGACCGGGCCCCCGCCCGAGGCCCGTGCCGTCCCACCCCGCCGGTAGCCTGGGGCGATGCTCAAGGAAGTCATCGCGACCCGCTACATCACGCCGTTGCGTGAGGGCGGTTCGCTGCCGGGACTGATCGAGGCCGACGACCTCGGGACGTACGTCCTGAAGTTCACCGGCGCGGGACAGGGCCGCAAGACGCTCGTCGCCGAAGTGGTCTGCGGGGAACTCGCCCGGCGGCTGGGCTTCCGGGTGCCCCGGCTGGTGACGGTCGGCCTCGACCCGGTGCTGGGGCTCGGCGAACCCGACCAGCAGGTGCAGGAACTGCTCAAGTCGAGCGGTGGCACCAACCTCGGGATGGGCTTCCTGTCCGGCGCCCTCGGCTTCGACCCGCTCGCCTTCGAGGTGAGCCCGGAAGAGGCCGGGCGGATCGTGTGGTTCGACGCGCTGGTGAACAACGTCGACCGGTCCTGGCGCAACCCCAACCTGCTGAGGTGGCGGAGCGAGGTGTGGCTCGTCGACCACGGCGCCACCATGATCTGGCACCACCACTGGCCCGGCGCAGAGACCTCCGCCGCCCGGCCCTACGACGCCTCGGACCATGCCCTCGCGCGCTTCGCCCCGGACGTACGCGCGGCCGCGGCCGAGCTGGCCCCGCTGGTCACCGAGGAACTCCTGGCCGACGTGACCGCGGAGATCCCGGACGTCTGGCTGTCGGACGAGCCCGGCTTCGCCACGCCCGACGCACTGCGGCGCGCCTACGCACGCCCCCTGCTCGACCGGGCCGCCACCGTCCACGAGCGCGTACAGGTGGAGGGGCACCGATGAGCGACCGTCACGTCTTCGAGTACGCGCTGCTGCGCGTCGTCCCCCGGATCGAGCGCGGGGAGTGCGTCAACGCCGGGGTGCTCGTGTACTGCCGGGCCCGTTCCTACGTCGGGGCCCGCACCCACCTCGACGAGGCCCGGCTGCTGGCCCTCGACCCGCAGGTGGACCTGCCCGGCGTGCGGGCGGCGCTGCGGGCCGTCGAGAGCCTGTGCACCGGCGGGGACGCGGCGGGCCAGGCGGCCGGTGACGATCCCGGCCGCCGTTTCCGCTGGCTGATCGCTCCCCGCTCCACGATCGTGCAACCGGGCCCCGTCCACACCGGCCTCACGGCCGACCCTGCGGCCGAGACGGAACGGCTGCTCGACCTGCTGGTGCGCTAGGGCCGGCGTGGGGTCCCCCTGGGAACCCGTGGTCACACCCGTCGGCGGCGCCTGACCACGAAGGCGGTGGCGAGCGCGGCGCTCGCCACGCAGCCCAGGCCGATGCCGAGGTCCCAGTCGCTGGGCCCGGTGCCCGACGCGCCGCCCAGCCCGCCCCGGGTGCCGAGCGTCGGTGCCGTGGTCGGTGAGGTCGTGGGAGCCGGTACGGCGGGGGTCCGCGTCGGGGTGGCCACCGGGGCCGGGGTGGTGGGAGCGGGACGCGGCTTGGAGGTCGCGGAGATCGTCGGGAGCGAGTCCCGCCGCGGTGGCGCCCCGCCGACGGAGCCGCCGGCCTGCCAGGCGGCCCCGTTCCCGCCCTGGTCGGCGTGGCCCTGGTCGGTGTGCCCCTGGCCGAGCGGACCTTCGTCGGGTCGGCCCCCATCGGTTCCGCCCTGACCCGCGCCCTGGCCGGAGCCCGTTCCGTCCCCGTCGCCCTGACCCGGGCGGAACTCGTCGAGCCCGCTCTGGTCGAGGGGGCCTTCGTCGGTCCCGAACCCGTCGAGCCCGTCCTCGGCGAGCGGATCTCCCGAGAGGCCGTCCGGAGCGAGGCCGTCCGGAGCGAGACCGTCCGGGGAGAGCGAGCCCGGGGACAGGGCGTCGGGGGCGAACGGGTCGGGGGCGAACGGGTCGTCACCGGGGACAAGGGCGACGGCGGGCTGGTACGCCCTCAGCTGGGTGGGATTCCGGGAGCTCGGCTCCTGGGCGTGTGCGGGATCGGCCAGCGGCACGATCGCGGCGATCGCGACGGCTATGCCTGCGGCACCGGTACGACGGCGCATGGACGCCTCCTTTCCGGCCACGAGTGGCTCGAGTTCCGACGCTAGGGCGCCGGTGGCGCGGGGGCCCGCAGCGGTGGGCCGATCGGGTGGGCCGGGCACGGCGACCCACCCGGGACCCCGGGTAATGGATCACACCGGCCCGGTGTCCCGTTGACACCGGGTGCCAGGGCTTCTAGCGTCACGTCTGCGGAAGGTACTAAGCGGTCGCTCACCACCGGGCGGCCCGCGGAGCTCCGCATGGGCCGCATCCCCAGGACGAGGAGAAGCAGCAATGTCCACCACTGAGCACCGGGTCGCCGTCGTCACCGGAGCCGCGCGCGGCATCGGTGCCGCCACCGCCGTACGACTGGCCGCGGAGGGCCGCGCCGTCGCCGTCCTCGACCTCGACGAGGCGGCCTGCAAGGACACCGTGGAGAAGATCACCGCGGCCGGCGGCAAGGCCATCGCGGTCGGCTGCGACGTCTCCGACGAGGCGCAGGTCGAGGCGGCCGTCGCGCGGATCGCCGACGAACTGGGCGCGCCGACGATCCTCGTCAACAACGCGGGCGTACTGCGCGACAACCTGCTGTTCAAGATGAGCGTCTCCGACTGGGACACCGTCATGAACGTGCACCTGCGCGGCGCCTTCCTGATGTCCAAGGCCTGCCAGAAGCACATGGTGGACGCCGGCTTCGGCCGCATCGTCAACCTGTCCTCGTCCTCGGCGCTCGGCAACCGCGGCCAGGTCAACTACTCCGCCGCCAAGGCAGGTCTGCAGGGCTTCACCAAGACCCTCGCCAAGGAGCTCGGCAAGTTCGGCGTCACCGCCAACTCCGTCGCCCCCGGCTTCATCGCCACCGAGATGACCAAGGCCACCGCCGACCGCGTCGGCATGGGCTTCGACGACTTCAAGGCCGCCGCCGCCACGCAGATCCCGGTGGCGCGCGTCGGCGAGCCCGAGGACATCGCCAACGCCATCGCCTTCTTCACCGGCGAGGCCGCCGGCTTCGTCTCCGGCCAGGTGCTGTACGTGGCCGGCGGACCGCTCGACTAGGGATCGCGGAGACTAGGGAACCTAGGGACCACTGACATGACTGAACTCCCCGGACTCTCCGGCAAGGTCGCGCTCGTCACCGGCGCCAGCCGCGGCATCGGCTACGGCGTCGCCGAGGCGCTCGTCGCGCGCGGCGACCGCGTCTGCATCACCGGACGCAACGAGGAAGCCCTCGAGGAGGCCGTCGACAAGCTCGGCTCCGACCGGGTCATCGGCGTCGCGGGCAAGGCGCACGACGAGGCCCACCAGGCCGTCGCCGTCGAGCGCACGATGGAGGCCTTCGGCCGCGTCGACTTCCTGGTCAACAACGCCGGCACCAACCCGGTGTTCGGGCCGATCGCCGACCTCGACCTGAACGTCGCGCGCAAGGTGTACGAGACCAACGTGATCTCGGCCCTCGGTTTCGCCCAGCGCACGTGGCACGCCTGGCAGAAGGACAACGGCGGCGCGATCGTCAACATCGCCTCGGTGGCGGGCCTGTCGCCCTCGCCCTTCATCGCCGCCTACGGCGTCAGCAAGGCCGCGCTGATCAACCTCACCGCGCAGCTCGCGCACGAGTTCGCGCCCAAGGTGCGGGTCAACGCGATCGCCCCGGCCGTCGTGAAGACCAAGTTCGCCGCCGCCCTGTACGAGGGCCGCGAGGAGGAGGCCGCCGCGGGCTACCCGCTGGGCCGGCTCGGCGTCCCCTCCGACATCGGCGGCGCCGCCGCGTTCCTCACCTCGGCCCAGTCCGACTGGGTCACCGGGCAGACGCTGGTGGTCGACGGGGGCATCTTCCTGAACGCCGGCGTGGCCTGATACCGACGCTCACCGAGCCGCAGGGACACCGAAGAGCACGGGCGCCGTCTCCACGGACGGCGCCCGTGTCCGCGTTTCGAGATCACCGGGGGCATGACAACGTAGTCATCGCCAGATGATCAAAACCCCTGTTCAGAAGGGGGTTCAGGGGGCGTGGTGCTGCGGTATGGTCTGCCGACCTTGGTACGGCGGATCGAGGAGCGTGCGCGTGTTCAACCGGAAGCGAGGCCTGCGGCGGGTCGCGGCCATCGTGTCCATATCGTCGCTGGTCACCGGATGCGGCATCCTGTCGTCCGACAGCTCGGACGACGAGGGGCCCATCGTGGTCGGCACGACCAGCGCTCCCAGCACCCTGGATCCGGCCGCCTCCTGGGACGGCTCCTGGGAGCTGTTCCGCAACGTCTACCAGACGCTGCTCAGCTACCCGGGCGGTGCGACCGAGCCCCAGCCCGACGCCGCGGAGAAGTGCGCCTTCACCGACACCTCCAACCAGGTCTACCGCTGCGAGCTGCGCAAGGGCCTGACCTTCTCCAACGGGGACCGACTGGACGCCCGGGCGGTCAAGCACTCGATCGACCGGATCAGGAAGATCAACGTCAACGGCGGTCCCGCGGGCCTGCTGGGCACCCTCGAACGGGTCCAGGCGCCGAGCGAGCGCGAGGTGGTCTTCCACCTCGGAAAGCCGGACGCGACCTTCCCGTTCGTACTCGCCACCCCCGCCATGTCGATCGTCGAACCCGGCGGCTACCCGGCCGACGCGCTGCGCGAGGACGGCAAGGTCGTCGGCTCCGGCCCCTACGAGCTCCGGTCGTACACGGACGGCGAGCGTGCCGAACTCGTCCGCAACGACCGCTACGAGGGCTTCGCCGAACGCCACAACGACGCGGTGACCATCCGCTACTTCAAGGACTCCGCCGGCATGGTCGAGGCGCTGCGCGACGGGGACATCCAGGTCACCTACCGGGGGCTCGCGGCCGACGACGTCATCACCCTGCAGGGCAAGGCCAGCAAGGACGAGAACCTCCAACTGGTGGAGGGGAGCGGGACGGAGATCCGCTACCTCGTCTTCAATCCCGAGGACCCCTGGGCGGGCCGGAAGGAAGTGCGCCAGGCCATCGCCCAGGTGATCGACCGCGCGGCCATCGCCCACAAGATCTACCGGGACACCGTCGACCCGCTGTACTCGATGGTCCCCAAGGGCCTCACCGGTCACACCACGGGTTTCTTCGACGACTACGGCGACCCCAGCGTCCCCAAGGCCCGCAAGATCCTCGCCGAGGCCGGCATCACCCGGCGCGTCCCGCTCACCCTCTGGTACACCACCGACCGCTACGGCTCGGAGACGGCGCAGGAGTTCGGCGAGATCAAGCGTCAGCTGGAGGCCTCCGAGCTGTTCGAGGTCACGCTCGAGAACCGGCCGTGGAAGACGTACGTCGCCGGCTACCAGAAGGGGGAGTACCCGGTCTTCGGCCGCGGCTGGTCCCCCGACTTCCCGGACGCGGAGAACTTCATCGCGCCCTTCGTCGGCGAGCAGAACGCGCTGGGCACGCCCTACCTCGCACCGGAGATCACCGGTGAGCTGCTGCCGCGCTCACGCCGGGAGAGCGACCGCGCCAACGTGGAGAAGGACTTCGAGCGGGCGCAGCAGATCCTGGTGGACGACGCCCGGCTGCTGCCGCTGTGGCAGGGCAAGCAGTACGTGGCGGCAAGTGCGGACATCTCGGGTGCGGAAGGGGCCATGGACCCCTCGACGATCATGATGATGTGGCAGCTGTACCGGAAGACCAGCTGGTAGACGCCGGCAGCGGCTCCCGATGTCAGTGGTCGCCGGTAGATTCCTGAGGACCGGAAGCGACCGCACAGCGTAAGGAAGTTGACGTGACCGACATCGCCATGCTGCCCGAGTCCTGGCGCGAGGTGCTGGGGGGCGAACTGCAGCAGCCCTACTTCAAGGAGCTGGTGGAGTTCGTCGAGGAGGAGCGGGCGAACGGCCCCGTCTACCCCCCGCGCGAGGAGGTCTTCGCCGCCCTGGAGGCCACGCCGTACGACCGGGTCAAGGTGCTGGTCCTCGGACAGGACCCGTACCACGGCGAGGGGCAGGGCCACGGCCTGTGCTTCTCGGTCCGGCCGGGCGTCAAGGTACCGCCCTCCCTGCGGAACATCTACAAGGAGATGCACGCCGAGCTGGACACCCCGATCCCGGACAACGGCTATCTCATGCCCTGGGCCGAGCAGGGCGTCCTGCTGCTCAACGCGGTGCTCACGGTGCGGGCCGGCGAGGCGAACTCGCACAAGGCCCGCGGCTGGGAGCTGTTCACCGACGCGGTGATCAGCGCGGTGGCCGACCGGACCGACCCGGCGGTGTTCGTGCTGTGGGGCAACTACGCGCAGAAGAAGCTGCCGCTCATCGACGAGACGCGGCACGTGGTCGTCAAGGGCGCGCACCCCTCGCCGCTGTCGGCGAAGAAGTTCTTCGGGTCCCGTCCGTTCACGCAGATCAACGAGGCGGTGGCAAAGCAGGGCCACGAGCCGATCGACTGGACCATCCCGAACCTGGGCTGACCCGCCGCCGGACCGGTCGGGCCGCTCGGCCACCGGGCCGCCCGCGCGCGTCACGGGCCGCCTGACCGGCATTTCCGGCAGGTGCGGTTAGCGTCGTCGGGGACAGCCGACGACGGGCACGGAGGACGCGGTGGCCAAGGGACAGGAGCAGACGGCGCCGGACGCCGTGCTGACGCGGATCGGGCAGGTCGTCATGCTGCACCACGCGGGCGACCGCGAGGAGGCCCGGCTCCGCTTCCTCGGTCTGTGGGCCGAGATCGGCGAGCACGGCGACCCGCTCCACCGCTGCACCCTGGCCCACTACCTGGCCGACACGCAGGACGACCCGGGGGACGAACTGGCCTGGGACCTGCGGGCGCTGTCGGCCGCCGAGGAACTCACCCGGGACCGGCCCGCCGACCGGAGAGAGGGCGTGCTCGCCGCGCGTGCCCTCTACCCGTCGCTGCACCTGAACCTGGCCGCCGACTACGACCGGCTCGGCCACCGTGAGGCCGCCCACCTGCACCTCAGGCGCGCCCGCGGCGCGGCGCGGTCCCTCGCCCCCGACCGCTACGGGGAGGGAGTGCGCGCGGCCATCGACCGGCTGGAGTCACGGCTGGCCGCGTCCGGCCCCGCCACGGACGGACCCGAGCGTCCCGACGGAGGATGGGGACCCCCGCGGCAGCGCCCCTGACCCGGCCGGGCCGGACCGACCCCGCCCGGGCGGTCCGTACCGGTCGTTCCGACTTCGAGCGGGCTCAGCGTCCGTACGTCTGCTCGCAGATGACCGCCTCCGGGCTGCCGGGCCGCCACCCGCCGTACTTCCTGCCGAGCGAGCACAGGTCCGCGTTCCCGCCGGCGTCCACCGCGGGCGACCGGGGGACGGAAGGGACGCCGGCGCGGGGCCGTTCCGGCGGGCGCGTCCGCTTCGGTGCCGCCGGCCGGGCGGGCCGCGACTGTTGTCCGGCGCCGGCGGCCGGCGGCTGCCGCCGCGGCGGGGCGGCCGGGGGCGTCGCGCGACGCGGTGCGCCGGAGGCGCCGTCGGGGGCCCGGGAGGGTCCGGTCGTCCCCAACGCCTCCCGGGCCGGGGCCTGCACGACGCGCGGCTCGGCCGGGCCGTCCGGGCGTGGCGCGGACGAGCGGGCGCCGTCCGCCGAAGGGCCGGCCGGGGCCGGACCGTGGACCGTCGTACAGCCGGCCAGGGCCGAGACGGCCATGGTCACCAGAAGCGTTGCGGTGGTCGTCGTTCGATGCACCCGCGCCACTCTGGCGGTCGGGGGCCCGGCCGTGGTGCCGGACGAGCGGAGTGTGCCTCGCACGGGTGATCTCAGGCCCCGTACGGAGGCCCGGGGGCCGCCGAGGCTGACGTCACTCCCCGGTGGTGCCGTCGAGGCATTCGCGGATCAGGTCGGCGTGCCCGTTGTGCCGGGCGTACTCCTCGATCATGTGGGTGTGGATCCAGCGCAGGCTGGGCCGTGCGCCGGTGCGCCGGTGCTTCCCGCGGGACAGGTCGTCGAGGTGGAAGCCCGCCGCGTTGCGCCGGGCGGCCTCGATCTCGGCCTGCCAGCCGGCGTACGCCTCCTGCCAGGTGTCGTCCTCGGTCAGGTGGAACTCACCGTCGGGGTCCTCGTCGGAGTAGTGGAGGGGGCCCGCGTCCTCGTCCGCGAGGACCCGGCGGTACCAGCTCCGCTCCGTCTCCGCCGCGTGCCGCACCAGCCCCATGAGGGACAGGTTCGAGGGAGCCACGGCGGCCGTCCTCAGCTGGGCGTCGGTGAGACCTTCGCACTTGAGGGCGAGGGTCTGCCGGTGGTACTCCAGCCAGCCCTCCAGCATGGTGCGTTCGTCGGCATCGGGGGCGGGTTCCAGGCGCTTCGTCGTCATGTCGGCATCCTCGTGCACGGTACGTCGTTCTGGTACGGGCGGTGCGGGAGCGTTCCGCCTGAGCCGCACCGCCCGTACGCCCTCGGCGGCGGCCCAGGCCGCCAGGACGAGCAGCGCCGCGTACTGGGTCCAGTCGCCGAAGCGGACGTAGGGCGTGCTGCCGTGCGTGAGCGGCACCTCGTAGACGCGCGAGGCGCTCGCGTCGGTGCCGAGCCACGAGCCGATCCGGGTGCCGTTCGCGTCGTAGACGGCGGAGACCCCGGTCAGGGTCGCGTGCACCATCGGCCGGCCGGTCTCGGCGGCGCGCAGCGCGGCCAGCGAGGCGTGCTGCCCGGGCGCCCAGGTCTGCTGGAACGTGGACGTGGACGACTGGGCGAGCAGCACCTCGGCCCCGTCGGCGGCCAGTCGGCGGCTCATGTCCGGGAACGCGCTCTCGAAGCACACCATCGGCCCGATCCGCAGCCCGCCGCCGACGCTCATGACGGTCTGCTCGGTGCCCCGCCTGCGGTCCTCGCCCGCCGCCTCGCCCACGGAGGTGGCCCAGCCGAGCAGGGAGCGGGCCGGGACGTACTCCCCGAACGGGACCAGCCGCATCTTGTCGTACCGGTCGCCGGTCGGGCCGTCGGGACCGACGAGCACCGAGCTCTTGTAGATGCCCGGCTTGTCGGAGCGGCGGGCGTCCACGTTGACCAGGATGTCCGCACCGGTCTCCCGGGACAGCGCGGCGAGCCGCCGCGCCAGGTCGGGCCGGTCGTCCAGGTCGAAGCCGACGCTGCTCTCGCCCCAGACGACGAGGTCGAGGTCCCGCCCGGACAGGCCGCGGGTGAGCTGCTCCTCGCGGTCGAAGCGCCGGTCGGCGCTGTCCGCCCCGGCGACGACACCGGGCTGCACCACGGCGATCGCGGCCCGCTCGTCGGTGTCGGGACGCGGTGACCAGGCCCAGGCCGCGGAGGTGGCGGCGGCGGTGGCGAGGAGGCCGGCGAGGGCGGGCGTCCGGGCCCGGCGGACGGCGACGAGCACGGCGAGCGCGACGTTGACGGTCACCACCAGGAAGCTCAGCAGCCACACCCCGCCCACCGAGGCGAGCCGCAGAGCCGGCGCCACCTGCCACTGACTCGCGCCGAGCACGCCCCAGGGACCGCCGAGCCCCTCCCAGGAACGGACCAGCTCCACCACCAGCCACCCCGAGGGCAGCACCACCAGCGCCGCCCCGGCCCGGCGGAGCGAGGGCGCCCCGCCCAGCATGCGGCGCACGAGCCAGCCCCACGGTGCCCAGAGTGCGCCCAGCAGCGCGGCGATGACGAAGGTGAACACGTGCAGGTTGGGCAGCAGCCAGTGGTGCATGGCCAGCATGAACCCGAAGCCGCCGCACCAGCCGTCGTACGCGGCCCGCCTTCCGCCCGGCGCGGTCCGGGCCAGCAGCAGCCAGGGCACCAGGGCGACCCAGGCCCACCACCACAGGGCGGGCCCCGGAAACGCCAGGACGGGAAGGGCGCCGGCGAGCACGGCGGTGGCCGAGCGCCGCCACGGAGAGGCCGTCCAGTGGTCGAGCGTCTTCATAGGCGCCTCCCTACCCCGTGGTCCTTTCAGTGTGCGCTCTCGACGAGGGCGGATTGCAGTTGATCACATGGGATGACCGCTTCCGGGGAAGCAGGGCCTCACCTAGGATGATCGATGATCGATCAAACAGGGTGGCGGTCCGGTCGGGCCAGGTCATCCGATCCCCTGCGGGAGGTACTCATGGAGCGTACGGAGCGTACGAGGCCTACAGGGCGTACGGGGCGTCCCGTCACGGTGGTCACCGGCGGCAGCCGGGGGATCGGCGCGGCCACCTGTCTGCGTCTCGCGGCGGACGGGCACGACCTCGTGGTGGGCTACGCGCGGGACTCGGCCGCCGCGGAGGCGGTCCTGACCGGGGTGCGCGAGGCGGGCGGACGGGGCGTCGCCGTGCGGGCGGACACGTCGGTCGAGGCCGACGTCGAGCGGCTCTTCGAGGTGGCCGAGGACCGGCTCGGGCCGGTGACGGGGCTCGTGAACAACGCGGCGGTGACCGGTCCGCTCGGGCGCCTGGCGGACAGCGACACCGCGAACCTGCGCCGCGTCCTCGACGTCAATCTGCTCGGCGTGCTGCTGTGTGCCCGGCGGGCGGCCCAGCTGATGTCCGCGCGGGGGAGCGGGGTGATCGTGAACGTGTCCTCGGGCGCGGCGACCATCGGCAGCCCCGGCGAGTACGTCCACTACGCGGCCACCAAGGCGGGCGTCGACGCCCTGACCCTGGGCCTGGCCAAGGAACTGGGCCCGGACGGTGTCCGCGTCAACGCCGTCGCGCCGGGGGTCGTCGACACCGACATGCACGCCGCGATGGGCGACCCGGAGCGTGCCGGGCGGATGGGAGCGGCCGTCCCGCTGGGCCGCGCGGGGCGGGCCGAGGAGATCGCCGCGGCGATCTCCTGGCTGATGTCGGCGGACGCGTCGTACACGACGGGGACGGTGGTGCGGGTGGCCGGCGGACGCTGACGCCGGGCCCGGGGGAGGACGGGTCCAGGCCTTGGGATGCCGTCGGCCGACCGGCGGGGAGGCCCGGGCCGGTCAGGCCGCCTCGATGACCTCGCCGCGGATCGCGGACGCCCACTCGACCACCAGCAACTCGTACTCCACGCGCTCCTGCGCCGACAGGGTCCCGCCCGCGCGCAGCCACAGCGCGCGGATCTCGTCGTTCAGCTCCGCTGCGGACCGCACGGAACCAGGAGTCAAGGAATCGGGGGACATGCGGAACAGCGTAGGGCCAAGCGCTGACAGTGCGCTACCGGACGGCTACACAAGCGGGTGCGGTCAGCCGGCGGACTCCGCGGCGTGCGGGCTGAGGACGCCCGCCGTGACCAGGATGATGATGAGGATGCCGAGGGCGATGCGGTACCAGACGAACGGCATGAAGCTCTTGGTCGAGATGAACTTCATGAACCAGGCGATGACCACGTAGCCGGTGGCGAAGGCGATGACCGTCGCGAACAGCGTCGGCCCCCAGGACACGTGGTCGTTCTCCATCGCGTCCTTCAGCTCGAACAGGCCGGAGGCGAGCACCGCCGGGATGGCGAGCAGGAACGAGTACCGGGCCGCCGCCTCGCGCCGGTAGCCCATGAAGAGCCCGCCGCTGATGGTGGCGCCGGAGCGGGAGACGCCGGGGATGAGGGCCGCCGCCTGGCAGAGGCCGTAGATCAGGCCGTCCCGGACCGTCAGGTTCTCCAGTTCCTTGCGCTGCTGGGGCGCGCGGTGCCGGCCGCCCTTCTCGTCCCGGGCCGCCCGCCGGTCCGCGATACCGATGATGACGCCCACGACGATCAGCATGGTCGCCGTGATCCGCAGGTCCCGGAACGGTCCCTCGATCTGGTCCTTCAGGGTCAGGCCGAGCACACCGATCGGGATCGAGCCGACGATCACGAGCCAGCCCATGCGGGCGTCGGGGTCGCGGCGCATCGACTTGTCGGTGAGCGACCGCGTCCACGCCGCGAGGATCCGCCCGATGTCCTTGCGGAAGTAGATGAGCACGGCGGCCTCGGTGCCGATCTGGGTGATCGCCGTGAAGGCCGCGCCCGGGTCGTGCCAGCCGGAGAACGCCGCGGTCAGCCGCAGGTGCGCGCTGGAGGACACGGGGAGGAACTCGGTCAGCCCCTGGACGAGTCCGAGGATGAGGGATTCAAACCAAGACATGAGGTTACGGAGTCCAAGTGCCGATCGAGAAACGGTCGATGGACACACCGCACCGCCGTGCGCGGTGATCAGGGTCTGGCGTGCCGAGGGGCAGCGTAGCGCCCCAAAGTGAAGATCGGCCCACAGGGGTGGAGGGGCTCCCGCGTGCGGTCGGACCGGTCGCTTGGCGGCCGGCGCGACCGCGCGCACCGACCGCCGGCGCCGGGTCCGGGGACGACGGGTCCGGGGAGGACGGGCGTGCCCCGGTCGGCGTCCGCGTCAGTGGCCGCGCAGCCGGTGCCGCTTGCGCCAGGCCACCGCGGCGCCCGCCAGCCCCGGCAGGGCGATGCAGGCCAGCGCGATGAGGAAGGCCGGCGACGTGGGCGTCGAGGCGCGGGCCCCCGCGACGACGTAGGCGGCGGTGTTGGGGATGGAGCCGAGGGCCGTCGCCAGAAGGAAGGGCAGCAGACCCATCCGGGAGACGGCCGCACAGTAGTTGGCGGCCGCGAACGGCACCCCGGGGAACAGCCGCGCCGCCAGCATCGAACGGAAGCCGTGCCGGCTGAGCTGTCCGTCCGCGGCCTTCAGCCACTTGCCCCGCAACAGCGGGCGCAGCGCCTCCTGGCCCAGCACCCGGCCGAGGCAGAAGGCGATCCCGGCGCCGAGCACCGTCCCCGCCAGCGCCGACGCGAGACCCAGCTGCGAGCCGAACAGGGCGCCGGCGGCCAGGTTGAGCAGGGGCCGGGGGACGAAAGCGACGGTGCACAGCCCGTACGCCACCGCGTAGGCGAGCGCCGCCGTGGCTCCGCCGAGCTGTGGTGGCCAGCCGTCGGTCAGCAACTCCTGCGGCCGGAACAGCAGGACCGTCGTCGCGGCCGAGGCGAGCAAGGCGAGGAGCAGGGAGAGTCGGGACCACGGGGAGAGCAGCACTCTCGTCACACGGGCGGCGAGGCCGGTCGGTGCGACCGGCCCGCCGGCTGTGGCGACGGCGAGCTCCGTTGCGGTGGCCCGGGGAGAGACCGTGGCGGTGCCCCCAGAGCGGGTGGTGGCATCGAGCATCCGGTGACACTAACCGACAAATGTGTGTGATCGCCGTATGGTGCGTCTCATGAGCGTCACAGCCAAGGGAGTTCCGGACGTCCCGCACAGTCCGCTCGCCGACACCGTGCTGGAGCGGCTCACCACCGTGTACGCCGCCGCGGCCGATCCCGAACGGGCCGCGACCCAGCGGGCGTACATGCGGGACGTGGCTCCCTTCCTGGGCCTGACCTCCCCTGATCGGCGCACGCTGTCCCGTACCGTCCTCGCGGGGACGCCCCGCCCCGACGAGCGGGACCTCACCGCGGTCGCCCTGCGCTGCTGGCGGCTGCCCGAGCGCGAGTACCAGTACTTCGCCGTGGACCTGCTGTGCCGGCATGTGACGAACTGCTCTTCCGGTTTCCTGCCGGTGGTCCGGCATCTGCTCACCACGGTGCCCTGGTGGGACACCGTCGACCTGCTCTCCGCGCACGTGGTCGGCGGCCTGGTCGCGGCCGATCGCGGGCTCACCGCCGAGATGGACGCCTGGATCGGGGACCCGGACCTCTGGCTGGTCCGGGCGGCCCTGCTCCACCAACTCCGCTACCGGCAGCGCACCGACACCGACCGGCTCTTCGGATACTGCCTGCGGCGCGGCGGCCACGACGACTTCTTCGTCCGCAAGGCCATCGGCTGGTGCCTGCGCGAGTACGCCAAGACGGACCCGGACGCCGTCCGCGCGTTCGTGGCGGAGAACGAGCGGCGCCTGGCACCGCTGTCCGTACGGGAAGCCCTGCGGACCATCGGGCGGTAGCGGACCGGGGCGGTCCACCAACTCCCGCGCCGCGAAAACCGTTCGACGCGGGGCGGGACCTCGGCGATGATCGGCGTCATGTTCCGGTACGCCTTCCACCTCGCAGCATCCGCGGTCGCGGATGCCCCGAAGGCTGCCGTCCTCTCCTTCACCGCCGCGGTCGACGGCGCCCGAAGCTGACCCTCCCCGGATCGTCCGGCGGACCCCGCAGGGGGAGGGTCGGCCGGTCACCGGGGTCCCAGCACCGCCACGAGGCTTCGAGGTAGCGCCATGTCCAAGACGGCGTACGTCCGCACCAAACCGCATCTGAACATCGGCACGATGGGCCATGTCGACCACGGCAAGACCACCCTGACCGCCGCCATCACCAAGGTCCTCGCCGAGCGCGGCGCCGACGGCACCACCCGCTACGTCTCCTTCGACCGCATCGACCGGGCCCCGGAGGAGTCGGCGCGCGGCATCACCATCAACCTCGCGCACGTCGAGTACGAGACCGACACCCGCCACTACGCGCACGTGGACATGCCGGGTCACGCCGACTACGTCAAGAACATGGTCACCGGCGCGGCCCAGCTGGACGGGGCGATCCTCGTCGTCTCCGCGCGGGACGGGGTCATGCCGCAGACGGCCGAACACGTCCTGCTCGCCCGGCAGGTGGGCGTGGACCACATCGTGGTCGCGCTCAACAAGGCGGACGCCGTCGAGGACGGCGAGGACGCGGAGCTGGCCGACCTGGTCGAGCTGGAGGTGCGGGACCTGCTCACCGCGCACGGCTATGGCGGTGACGCCGTGCCCGTCGTCCGGGTCTCGGGGCTGAGGGCGCTGGAGGGCGACCCGCGGTGGACGGCGTCCGTCGAGGCGCTGCTCGACGCCGTGGACACCTACGTGCCCGTGCCCGAGCGGTACCTGGACGCGCCGTTCCTGTTGTCGGTGGAGAACGTGCTCACCATCACCGGCCGCGGCACGGTCGTGACCGGCGCGGTCGAGCGCGGCACCGTCCGCGTCGGCGACCGCGTGGAGGTCCTCGGCGCCCGCGTCGACACGGTCGTCACCGGCGTGGAGACCTTCGGCAAGCCGATGGAGGAGGCGCAGGCCGGTGACAACGTGGCGCTGCTGCTGCGGGGCGTGGCCCGCGACACGGTGCGGCGCGGGCACGTGGTCGCCGCCCCCGGCAGTGTGGTGCCCGGTCGGCGCTTCACGGCGCGGGTGTACGTGCTGTCGGCGCGTGAGGGCGGGCGGTCGACGCCGGTCACCACGGGGTACCGGCCCCAGTTCTACATCCGGACCGCGGACGTGGTCGGGGACGTGGACCTCGGTGAGGTGGCCGTCGCCCGGCCCGGGGACACCGTCACGATGACGGTGGAACTGGGCCGGGACGTGCCGCTGGAGGCCGGTCTGGGGTTCGCCGTCCGTGAGGGCGGGCGCACCGTGGCGGCGGGGACCGTGACCGCCGTGGCGTGATGGAGGCCGGGGGTCCGTGGCGTCGCGGGTCCGCTGCGGGGAGGCGTCCGGGGCGCGGGGCGTCGCGGGTCCGGCGTGGTGGCCGGGCCCGCGGCGGCGCGGCTTCGGCCGGGGCCGCCGGGGCGCCCCCCGCCGGGGTGGGCGCTCGGCCCCGGGCACAATCAGGGGGTGAACGACGAAGCCGTACCCGTCAGCCGCGTCACCGACCACGGCACCGCGAAGCTCATGCCCGACGTCGACCGGAGGCGGGCCTGGCTGCTCACCGTCGACGGTGCCCCGCAGTCGTACGTCGACCTGGACGAGCCGGAGCACCTGGAGTTCGAGTACACGCGTCGGCTCGGCCACGTCCTGGACACGGTGGGCGAGCCGGGGCGGGCGCTGGACGTGCTGCACCTCGGCGGGGGTGCGATGACCCTCCCCCGGTACGTGTCGCGGACCCGGCCGGGCTCACGGCAGGACGTGGTGGAGGCCGACCGGGCCCTGCTGGACCTGGTCGCCGAGCACCTGCCGCTCCCGGACGGCGCCGGCGTCACCCCGCACGGTGCCGATGCCCGCGCCTGGCTGGAGGCCGCCCCCGCCGACTCGGCCGACGTCCTGGTCGCCGACGTCTTCTCAGGCTCCCGGGTGCCGGCCCACCTGACCTCCGTCGGCTACGCCCGCGAGGCGGCACGGGTCCTGCGGGCCGACGGCGTGTACGTGGCCAACCTCGCCGACGGGGCGCCGTTCCGCTTCCTGCGGGCCCAACTGGCCGGCTTCGCCACGCTCTTCGAGGAGCTGGCGCTGATCGCCGAACCGGGTGTGCTGCGCGGGCGCCGCTTCGGCAACCCGGTCCTCGTCGCCGCGCACCGGCCGCTCGACACGGCGGCCCTGGCCCGGCGCACCGCCGCCGACGCCTTCCCGGCCCGGGTCGAGCACGGGGCGGGCCTGCGGACGTTCATCGGCGACGCGCGGCCGGTGCGGGACGAGGACGCCGAGCCGTCGCCCGAACCTCCCGCGGGGGCGTTCGGCATCGGCTAGCCCCGGTGCACCGCCCTGCCCACCGCGCGTCGCACGGTGGGCTACGTGTCGGTCGGCGGGGCCTCCGTGAGGCGCACGGTGCTCAGGATCTTCTGCACCGTCGCCTCCGGGATCTCCTCCTTGACACCCTTGGCGCCGTAGAGGTTCCAGGTGACGAAGTCACCCGCGCCGTTCTTGAACGCGAAGGTGATCGCCTTGCCCTCGGTGTCGCACTTGCCCTTCTTGGGCGCGCCCTCCGAGTGCGCCGTGATGACGCTGCCCTCGATGCCGGAGGTCGTGGTGTACGGCTTCGGCTTGCCGTACTTCACGCTCTTCTTGTCCGGCTCGGTGAACCCGCCGTAGATCCACCACGGCACCCGCGTCTCGGCCGCCTGGGCGGCGTCCTTGGCGCCGCTCTCCCCGCGGGTGCCCGCGGTGGCGAGGGAGGTGCTCTCCTTGCGGCCGTCCTTGTTCTCGTCGGTGGTGCACCACTCGGACTTCAGGTAGGCCGGGGCGGTGACGGTGGTGCGCTCGGTCTTGCCCTTCTCCTCCCACTCGAAGCCGACGCTGGTGTCCGTGGAGTCGATCTCCCAGTCCGCGGGCACGTCGAACATGGTGCCGAAGCGGGGGTTGGCGACGACCTTCCAGCCGTCGACGGTCGCCTTCAGCCCGTCGCCGCCGCGCGGGTTGTCCTCGCCACCGGAAGCGCTGGGGTCGGTGGAAGGGGTCTCGGACTTCTCCGCGGAGGCGCTCGCCGACGGCTTGCCGTCCTTGCCCTGGTCCGCCTGGTCGTCCTTGTCACCGCCCAGCACCAGGAACCCGGTGACGCCGGCGGCCACCACCACGGCGAGCGCCGCGACGATCGCGACCACCTTGGTCCGGTTCCCGCCACCACCGCCGCCACCGCCCACGGACGGCTGCGGAGCCGTCGGGGGCTGCGGAGCGCCCCACTGCTGCTGCCCGTACGCGCCGGGCTGCTGCTGGTAGCCGGGCTGCTGGTACGGATTCGGCTGCTGGTACCCCGGCTGCTGGTACGGATTGTTCTGCGGGTTCTGCTCGCCCCCGGGCGGCTGCTGTCCTGGCCACATGAGCAGTCACCCTAATGCCGCCCAGGACACGATTCGGTCACCGGGCCTTGTCAGGGACGTACCGAAACCGCGGACGGGCGCGATCCACGCGGAGGCCTGGCCCCAAGTTGCTACTCGTGGGTAACCTGCTGCCATGAGCGCAGATCAGATGTCGATCGGCGAGTTGCTCGCCGCCACGGTGCCGATGGTCAGGACCCTGAACCTCGAGTACCTGGAGACCACTCCGGAGAAGGCCGTACTGGCCCTGCCGGACCAGAGCGAGTACCGCAACCACGTCGGCGGACCCCACGCCGGAGCCATGTTCACCCTCGGCGAGTCCGCGAGCGGCGCGATCGTGCTGGCCGCCTTCGGCGACCAGCTCTCCCGGGCGGTGCCGCTGCCGGTCACCGCGGAGATCGCCTTCAAGAAGATCGCGCTCGGCCCCGTCAAGGCCACCGCGACGCTGGGCCGCCCCGTCGCCGACGTGGTCGCGGAGCTGGACGCGGGCAGCCGCCCGGAGTTCCCGGTGAGCGTCGCCATCCAGCGTGAGGACGGCGCGGTGACCGGCGAGATGACCGTCATCTGGACCCTGCGTCCCAACGGCTGACACCCGGTGAACCGGTAGGCTTCCCGGGTCGCCCGATCGAGGCGACCCGGGAAGCGGCGCGAGGCCCACCCGGGACCCAGCAGGGATGCGAAGCGGAGGGTGTGGCCTTGCACGTCCAGGAGTGGCTCGACACGGTGCCCGCGGCGGCCGTGTACGCCGTGGTCGGACTCGTCATCGGTCTGGAGAGCCTGGGCATCCCGTTGCCGGGCGAGATCATCCTGGTCTCGGCGGCCCTGCTGTCGTCGCAGCACGGCGGCGTGGACCCGCTGGTCCTCGGGGTCTGCGCCAGCGCGGGCGCGGTGATCGGCGACTCCGTCGGGTACGCCATCGGCCGCAAGGGCGGCCGGCCACTGCTGGCCCGGCTGGGCCGCAGGTTCCCCGGGCACTTCAGCGAGGGGCACATCGCCACCGCCGAGCGCTCCTTCCAGAAGTGGGGCATGTGGGCCGTCTTCTTCGGCCGCTTCGTCGCCCTGCTGCGCATCTTCGCCGGCCCGCTGGCCGGTGTGCTGCGGATGCCGTACTGGAAGTTCCTGATCGCCAACGTCCTCGGCGGCATCGTCTGGGCGGGCGGCACCACCGCGGTCATCTACTACGTCGGCGTCGTCGCCGAGTCCTGGCTCAAGCGGTTCTCCTGGCTGGGCCTGGTGCTCGCCGTGGTCATCGGCGTGACCTCGATGCTGGTCCTGAAGAGGAAGGCGAAGAGGGCGCAGCCGCTCGCCACCGCCGAGTAGCGGCGCGCCCCGGGGGCCCGGCGAGCAGCGGCGCGGGGCGCGGTCCGCGCCGGTCCGTCGTGCGGGCCTTGGGCGCGGGACCTCCGCTACGAGTGCTCTCCCACCGCGGCCCGGTGCTCCACGGCGAGGGCCGCGTACATGGTGCCGTTCAGCGTGACCCCCTGGCGCTCCTCCTCCGTCAGCTCCCGCTTCACCTTCGCCGGCACCCCCGCGACCAGTGAACCCGGGGGCACCCGCATCCCCTGCGGGACCAGGGCCTGGGCCGCGACCA
Source organism: Streptomyces sp. NPDC047853 (assembly GCF_043204535.1). NCBI lineage: Bacteria > Bacillati > Actinomycetota > Actinomycetes > Kitasatosporales > Streptomycetaceae > Streptomyces > Streptomyces sp. NPDC047853. The sequence goes on from NZ_JBIDCI010000017.1 coordinate 51,773, forward strand.
GCGAACCGGCGCCGATCACCGCGCCGTTGAGGACCGTGGCGCCCATGCCGATCAGGCAGTCGTCCTCGACGGTCGCCCCGTGCACCACGGCGTTGTGCCCGACGGAGACCCGCTCACCGACGGTGACGGGGAAGCCCGGGTCGGCGTGGAGCGTGCAGTTGTCCTGGATGTTGCTGCTCGCTCCGACGGAGATCCGCTCGACGTCGCCGCGCAGCACCGCCCCGTACCAGACGCTCGCCCCCGCGTGCAGCGTCACGTCCCCCACGACCGAGGACGTCGGCGCCACGAAGGCCTCCGCGTCCACCTTCGGCTCCCTGCCACCGATGCCCGTGATCAGCGCCTTCTGCGTCATCATCGCCTCCTGCTCGGGTGATGTACGGCACCGTACGCCACCCGGTGGGGTGAAGATCACAGCACTCCCGCTCCGTGCCCGCACCGCACGCCCACTACCGTGAGCGGGTGCCGAAGCGCAAGAACACGTATCCGTCCTGGCGAAGCCGCCTCGCGCAGCGGGCCGTCCACGCGGGCTGGGCCTGGGTGCAGCGCACCGGCTCCGTCACCGCGGCGCACCCCGGCCGCTTCCGCTTCGGCGCCCTGGGCACGGGCACCCGGCTGGCCTTCCCGCTCGGCACGGTCTTCGGCGAACCCTGGATCCACGTGGGCGCCCACTGCATCATCGGCGAGCAGGTCACCCTGACCGCCGGCCTGATGCCGGACCTGGACCTCGGACCCGAGCCGATCCTGCGCATCGGCGACGGGGTCGTCCTCGGGCGCGGCAGCCACGTCATCGCGGACACCACGGTCAGCATCGGCAGCGACTGCTACTTCGGCCCGTACGTCTACGTGACGTCCACCAACCACTCCTACGACGATCCGCACCAGCCCATCGGCAAGCAGTGGCCCCGGATGGACCCGGTGGAGATCGGCCCCGGCTGCTGGGTCGGCACCGGCGCGGTGATCCTGCCCGGCGCGCGGATCGGGCGGAACGTGGTGGTCGCGGCCGGAGCCGTGGTCCGGGGCGCGGTGCCCGACCACTCCGTGGTGGCGGGCGCGCCCGCCCGTGTCGTACGGCGCTGGACGCCCGAGGAGGGCTGGCAGCCGCCGCTGCGCACGCCGGCCCCGGTGCCGATCCCCGACGGGGTCACGCCGGGAGAGCTGCGCGCCCTGTCGCGGCTGGACGACGAGGCGGTGGCGCGCCTCGCCGAGCTGGACGACCGGACCGGGTCGGCGGGCAGGGTCGCGGAACCGGCCGCCGAGGGCTGAGCGTTCGCCGCCCCGGCCGGTCGCCGTCGCCGCGCAGTACAGTTCGGTGAACGTTCGGGTGCATCCGACCGTGGCCCCCGACGCAGCGCGGCACCCGAGAACAGTGGACAAGAACCTGGACGGAACGTGGCCGACCTCGACCTGCTGACCCAGTCCCTGGCGCGCAACGTCAAGCGCTGGCGCGGCGAGCGCGGCTTCACCCTGGAGACGCTCGCCGCCCGGGCCGGCGTCAGTCGCGGCATGCTCATCCAGATCGAGCAGGCCCGCACCAACCCCAGCCTCGGCACGGTGGTGAAGATCGGTGACGCGCTCGGCATCAGCATCAGCACGCTGCTCGACCGGGAGCAGGGGCCCACGGTCCGCGTCGTCCCCGCGGAGCAGGCGATCCGGCTCTGGCACACCGACGCCGGCAGTTTCAGCCGGCTGCTCGCCGGCGTGGAGGCGCCCGGCCCGCTGGAGATGTGGGAGTGGCGGCTCATGCCGGGCGAGAGCAGCCCGTCCGACCCGCACCCCACCGGCACGGTCGAACTCGTGCACGTCACGGCCGGGGAACTGACCCTCACCGTCGACGGGGTGGCACACCGCGTGCCGACGGGCGCCAGCGCCTCCTTCGAGTCGGACACCCCGCACACGTACGGAAACGAGGGCGACGGGCCGATGGAGATGACCATGGCGGTCTCGGTGCCGCCCGTCCGCTGAGACGGCCGTCCCCCGCACCGCCCGCCGTTGTTAGCGTGCCGCCATGCACGCACCCATCGGGAACTTCGACAGCGCCACACCCGCCCCGGACTGCCTCGACGAGCTGACCCGCCCGGTCGCCGACGCCGTACGCCACTGGCGCGGCAGCACCCCCGCCGACCAGATCCTCTACGTCGACACCGACCCGCGATGGGCCGACACCGCCGTCTTCGTCGAGCACTACGGCCGGGAGCTGCTCGAACAGTCCGCGAACTGCGTGGTCGTCACCGGCAAGCGGGGTGGCGGCAGCACCCTGGCCGCCTGCGTGGTCCTGTCCACCACCCGGGTCGACGTCAACGGGGCCGTACGCCGCCACCTCGGGGCCCGCAAGGCCTCGTTCGCCCCGATGGACACGGCGACGGGCGAGACCGGCATGGAGTACGGCGGCATCACCCCGGTCGGGCTGCCCGGGGACTGGCCCGTGCTGGTGGACCCGGCCGTCGTCGACCTGCCGTACGTCCTCGTCGGCAGCGGACGGCGGCGCGGCAAGCTGCTGGTGCCGGGCAAGGCCTTCGCCGAACTGCCGGGCGCCGCGGTCCTGGAGGGGCTCGGCGTCGCCTGAGCGGGCGCGGGACGCGCCGCGCGTGACGGTAGGACTCAGCCGGTGGTCCGGGCGCCGACGTACAGCTCGGCGAACGCCGCCGCCGCGACGGGCGAGTCGAACAGGCGCCGGAGCCGGGCCAGCGCGACGCCCGCCCGGTGCGGATCGCCCGACGTCGTGCCGTGGTACAGCTCCGCGAGCCACTGGGAGAACTCCTGGTAGTCCCACACCCGGGCGAGGCAGGCGGCCGAGTAGCCGGACAGTCCCGTGTCGTCGCCCCGCGCGAGGTGCTCGACCAGTCCGTCACCGAGCAGGAAGGCGTCGTGCAGGGCGAGGTTCAGGCCCTTGGCGGCGATCGGCGCGGTGAGGTGGGCCGCGTCCCCCGCCAGGAAGAGGCGACCGAGGGCCATGGGCTCGACGACGTAGCCGTGCATGTCCAGGACCCGCTTCTCGATCAGGCGTCCCTCCTCGGGCGGCGGCGCGCCGACCGCGCCGAGCCGTTGACCGAGCTCCGTCCAGACCCGCTCGTGCGGCCAGTTCGCCGGGTCGTCGCCCGGTGGGCACTGGAGGTAGTAGCGGGTCACCTCGGGGCTGCGCGCCATGTGGCCGGCGAATCCGCGCGGGTGCACGCCGAAGACGACACAGTCGGCCGACGGCGGCGCCTCGGCCAGGAGCGCCAGCCAGCCGACGCCGTAGTCGTGGCGTGCGACCCGGACCCGCCCGGACGGCAGCGCCGCCCGGCTCACCCCGCGCGCGCCGTCGCATCCCGCGACGAAGGAGGCCTCCACGGTGCGCCGTTCACCGGTCTCGGGACACCGGTACGACACCGACGGCCGGTCGGATTGCGGACCGTGCAGGCGGACGTCCCGGACGCCGAAACGGATCTCCCCGCCCCGCACGTCCGCGAACTCCCGGACCAGGTCCGTGACGAGGAACTGCTGCGGATAGATGAAGTGGTGCCGACCGGTCAGCCCGGTGTACCCGAACCGGTGGCGCTCCCCGCCGAAGCGGAACTCGCACTCGGTGTGCGCCTGCGCCCGCTCCAGCAGGTTCCGCGCCAGTCCGCGCCGTTCCAGCCCGCGTACGGCCCACTCCTCGATGACCCCGGCCCTGGGCCGGCGCTCGATGAACTCACGGGTCTCGGTCTCCAGGACCAGGCAGTCGACGCCCGCGGCGCGCAGGATGTTGCCGACGGTGAGTCCGGCCGGCCCCGCGCCCACGACGACGACCGGAAAGCGCTGCGGAGCCCCGGAGCCGGCCGGGGGAGAGGCTGCGGTCACTCGAACAGTATGTCGGCGGCGTGCGGCCCACGGGAACCGCACGGACAGCGCCCGGCGCCGGGGACGCACCGGGCTTCGCGCTCCTCGCGGGCGCCGCGCTCGCCCGGGGCACCGGTGGCCGGCGCGCCCTGGTCATCTCGGTGACCGCCCGGCGGGGGCGGCCCGCCGGATCAGCCGAGCCGCGGGATCTCGATGGCCGGGCAGCGGTCCATCACCATGTCCAGGCCCGCCGCCCGGGTCCGTTCGTACGCGGCCTCGTCGAGCACCCCAAGCTGGAACCAGACCGCGCGGGCTCCCTTCGTCACCGCCTCGTCGGCCACCGCCCCGGCCAGGTCGCTGTTGACGAAGACGTCGACGACGTCCACGTCGAAGGGGATGTCCGCGAGGGAGGCGTAACCCCGCTCGCCGTGCACCGTCTCCGCCTTGGGGTGCACGGGCACGACCCGCTTGCCGAAGCGCTGGAGCACCTCGGCGACGCCGTACGCCGCGCGCTGCCGGTTGGACGACAGGCCCACCACGGCCCAGGTGTCACCCGACTCGGTGAGGATCTTGCGGACGGTTGCCTCGTCGCCGTGCACCGGCGGCCTCCTCGGACTCTGGACGACCCGCTTGTCGCGCCTTCCGGTGGGGACAACGGACGGCGGCCCGAGGGGATTCCCCGTGCGGCCGCGGACCTCCGTGGCCCGCCCCGGGGCAGCGACCGCGAGCGCGCCCCTGGTGCGTCCCGCGCCCGCCCCGCCTACGCTCACCCCGTGCTGCACATCATCGACGCCCGGACCGCAGAGCCCGCCCCCGCCGCTCCCGTGCGCCGGGGCCCGACCCGGGTCCAGGCGCACGTGCCGGCCCGTGACACGGCCGGGCTGCGCGTCCTGCTCGTCGCCGATCTGCTGATCCGTGCCCTGGAACTCGACGGCACGCCCGCGTGGGCCGTGCTGTCCGGTCCGGCGGGCGAGGAGGACGGGGCACGGCTGCGGGCGGACGCGGCCGCCCTCGGCATCCGTCCCTTCGAGGCCGCTGCCGCCGGCTCCGGTCCGGGTGCCGGCCAGGTCGTGCACGTTCTGCGCGAAGGGCACGCCGCACCGGACGGCACGACCCTCGCCGTCGCCCCGGTGGACCCGGCCGCACCCGACCTCGCCGACCCCGACGCCCTGCGCCTCGCCCTGCTGTCGCGGCACCACCACGCGCGCGTGGAACTCGGCGCGACCGCGGTGGACGAGGCCCGGGACACGCTCGCACGCTGGCGCCGCGCGGTCGCCCGCTGGGCGCGGCAGCCCTCGCGCCCCGTGCCGGGCGAGGTGCGCGACCGGCTGCGGGACGCCTGGGAGGACGACCTGGACGCACCCGCCGTCCTGCGGGTCCTGCGCCGCGTGGAGGAGGACCCGGACCTCCCGGACGGGGCCCGGTTCGAGACCTACGCCTACGCCGACCGCTTCCTGGGACTCCACCTCGCCCGCGACGTCGGAGCCCCGCAGTGACCGCCCGCCCCCGGCCCGGGCCGACCGTGCCGAGGGGCGGGCGCCGGTGAGCGCATAGGCTGGCGGAATGCAGGACGAGTACCGCACGGTCGCCCGCGTGGGTGTGCACGAGACAGAGATCAACCGCTCCCGCTTCCTGTGCGCCCTCGCCCCGGCCGCCACCGAGCAGGACGCCCAGGCGTTCGTCGCGGGCAGGCGCAAGGAGCACGCCGACGCCTCCCACAACTGCTGGGCCTACGTCATCGGAGCCGACGCGGCCGTCCAGAAGGCCGGCGACGACGGCGAGCCCGGCGGGACGGCCGGCGTACCGATGCTCCAGATGCTGCTGCGCCGCGACATGCGGTACGTCGTCGCCGTCGTCACCCGGTACTACGGCGGGGTCAAGCTCGGCGCGGGCGGCCTCATCCGCGCCTACGGGGGTGCGGTCGGCGAGGCGCTGGACGACCTCGGCACGCTCACCCGCCGCCGGTTCCGGCTGGCCACGGTGACGGTCGACCACCAACGCGCCGGGAAGCTCCAGAACGACCTGCACGCGGCGGGACGCGCGGTACGCGAGGTGCGGTACGCCGAGGCCGTCACCATCGAGGTCGGCCTGCCGGAGGCCGAGGTGGACGCCTTCCGGTCCTGGCTCGCGGACGCCACCGCGGGCACGGCCGGCTTCGCCCTGGGCGGCGAGGCGTACGGCGACGCGTGAGGGCCGGAGCGACCGACAACGGACAAGAGGGTCGTAACGGCCTTTTACGGGGCGGTGTGAGGGGCGAAACGGGAGTAACCCCCCCGGGCTGTCGGACCCTGCCGTTAACCTCGGGGATCATGCGACTGCTGCACACTTCCGACTGGCATCTGGGCCGGGCGTTCCACCGCGTGAACATGCTCGACGCCCAGGCCGGCTTCATCGGCCACCTCGTCGCGACCGTGCGCGAGCACGCGGTCGACGCCGTGGTCGTGTCGGGAGACGTGTACGACCGGGCGGTGCCGCCGCTCGCCGCGGTCGAGCTGTTCGACGACGCCCTGCACCGCCTCGCCGACCTCGGGGTGCCGACGGTGATGATCTCGGGCAACCACGACTCGGCCCGCCGCCTCGGCGTCGGCGCCGGACTCATCGACCGTGCCGGCATCCACCTGCGCACCGACCCCGCGGGGTGCGGGACGCCGGTGCTGCTGGCGGACGCGCACGGCGAGGTGGCCTTCTACGGACTGCCGTACCTGGAGCCCGCCCTCGTGAAGGCCGCGTTCGGGGTGGAGAAGGCGGGGCACGAGGCGGTGCTCGCCGCGGCCATGGACCGGGTCCGCGCCGACCTCGCGACGCGCGCGCGGGGGACGCGGTCCGTCGTCCTCGCCCACGCCTTCGTCACCGGCGGCGAACAGAGCGACAGCGAGCGGGACATCACCGTCGGCGGAGTGGCCGCCGTGCCCAGCGGGGTCTTCGACGGCGTCGACTACGTGGCGCTCGGGCACCTGCACGGCTGCCAGACCCTCACCGAGCGCGTGCGCTACTCCGGCTCCCCGCTGCCGTACTCCTTCTCCGAGGCCACGCACCGCAAGAGCATGTGGCTCGTCGACCTCGACGCCGACGGCTCGGTCACCGCCGAGCGTCTCGACTGCCCCGTGCCGCGCGCGCTGGCCCGCCTGCGGGGCACCCTGGAGGAGCTGCTCGCCGACCCCGGGCTGACCCCGCACGAGGAGGCGTGGGTCGAGGCGACCCTCACCGACCCGGTCCGCCCGGCCGACCCCATGGCCAGACTCACCGGCCGCTTCCCGCACACCCTGAGCCTCGTCTTCGACCCCGAGCGGGGCCCGGAGGACCCCGCCGTCTCCTACGCGCGGCGGCTCGCCGGCCGCGACGACCGGCAGATCGCGGAGGACTTCGTGACGCACGTACGGGGCGCGGGACCGGACCGCCACGAACGGACCGTGCTGCGGGACGCCTTCGACGCGGTGCGCGCGGACGACACCGTCCGGGAGGTGGCCCGGTGAGGCTGCACCGACTGGACATCACCGCGTTCGGGCCCTTCGGCGCCTCGCAGAGCGTCGACTTCGACGAGCTGTCGGCGGCCGGGATCTTCCTGCTGCACGGCCCGACCGGCGCCGGCAAGACGTCCGTCCTCGACGCCGTGTGCTACGCGCTGTACGGGTCGGTCCCCGGCGCCCGCCAGAGCGCCCAGGGCGCGACCCTGCGCAGCGACCACGCCGCCGTCGGCACCCGCACCGAGGTGCGCCTCGAACTCACCGTCGCCGGCCGGCGGCTGGAGGTCACCCGGCAGCCGCCCTGGGAGCGTCCGAAGCTGCGCGGCAAGGGCACCACCGTCGACAAGGCCCAGACCTGGCTGCGCGAGTACGACGCGGGCGCCGGGGCCTGGAAGGACCTCAGCCGCTCGCACCAGGAGATCGGGGAGGAGATCACCCAGCTGCTCGGTATGAGCCGCGAGCAGTTCTGCCAGGTCGTGCTGCTGCCCCAGGGGGACTTCGCGCGCTTCCTGCGCGCCGACGCGGAAGCGCGCGGCAAGCTGCTCGGCCGGCTCTTCGACACCCGGCGCTTCGCCGAGGTCGAGAAGCACCTGGCCGAGCGGCGCCGTGCCGCCGAGGCCCAGGTGCGCGAGGGGGACGCGGCCCTGCTGGCCGACGCGCACCGGATGCAGCAGGCCGCCGGCGACGCCATGGAACTGCCGGAGCTGGCGCCGGGCGAGCCGGGCCTGGCCGAGGCCGTGCTGGGCGCCGCCGCGGTCGCCCGCAGCACGGCCCGGGAGCTGCTGGACATCGCCGAGGGCCGGCTCGCGGCCACCGAGTCCGCCCAGGCCGCCGCCGAGCGCGACCTGGCCGACGCCCGGGACCTGCACCGGCTCCAGCTGAGGTCCGCCGAGGCGCGGGAGCGGGCCGCACGGCTCGCGGAGCGGGCCGACGCCCACCGCGCCGCCCAGGAGCGCATGGAGCGGGGCCGCAAGGCCGAGGCCGTGGCCCCCGCACTGGAGCTGAGGGACGGCACGGACAGCGAACACCGCCGGGCGGCGGCCGCCGAGGCACGGGTGCGCGCCCTGCTGCCGGAGGCCCTCGCCGGCGCGGGCGCCGCCGGCCTGGCCGCCGCCGCCCGCCGGACGGCCGAGGAACTGGGCGGGCTGGAATCGGCCCGCCGAGCCGAGCAGCGCCTCGCCGAACTGACCGAGGAGCGGACCCGGCTGGAGCGCCAGGAGCGCGCCGACGAGGACGTCCTGCACGAGGCGGAGACCTGGCTCGCCGGCTGGGAGGCCACGCGCACCGGACTGCAGAGCCGCCTCGACCTGGCACAGGAGGCGGCGGCCCGCGCCGAGCAGCTCGCCGTCCAGCGCGACCCGGCCCGGCGCCGGCTGAACGCGGCCCGGCAGCGGGACCAGTTCGCCGGCGACACCGACGAGGCCGCGCGCCGGGCGCTGGACTCGGCCGAACGGGCCGTCGCGGCCCGCGCCCACTGGCTCGACCTCAAGGAGCAGCGGCTGGACGGCATAGCGGCCGAACTCGCCGCGGGCCTCACCGACGGCGCACCGTGCGCGGTGTGCGGCGCCACCGAACACCCCGCCCCCGCCCGCAAGGTCGTCGGGCACGTCGACCGGGAGGCGGAGGAGGAGGCCCTCGCCGCCTACCAGGCGGCCGACGACCGGCGCGCCGAGGCCGAACGACGCCTGGGCACCGTACGGGAGGCGCTGGCCGCGGCCACCGCGGAGGCCGGGGACGCGCCCACCGCCCGGCTGGCGGAGGAGGCCGAGGAGCTGGAGCGGCAGTACGCGCGGGCGCGGGCCACCGCCTCGGGGCTGCACGCCGCGCAGGAGGAGCTGCGCCGGGCCGGGGAGGAGCGGGAGCAGCGGGTCGCCGCCCAGCAGCAGGCCGCCGTCCGCGCCGCCTCGCGGGTCGGCAACCGGGAGCGACTGGAGAGCGAGCGGCTCGCCCTGGAGGAGGAGTTGACCCGGGCCCGCGGGACCGCGGACAGCGTGGCGGCGCGGGTCACGGAGCTGGAGCGCCGGGCCGAGCGGCTCACCGAGGCCGCCGAGGCCGCCCGCGTCGCCGAGGACACGGCCCAGCGGCTCAAGGACGCCGACGCCCGGCTCGCCGACGCCGCCTTCCGCGCCGGTTTCGACACTCCCCGGGACGCCGCCGCCGCACTCCTCGACGACGCCGCCCACCGGGACCTGCAACGGCGGCTCGACGCCTGGCAGTCCGAGGACTCCGCCGTCCGCGCCCTCCTCGCCGAGGCCGACACCGCCGACGCGGCCCGGCGCCCGCCCGCCGACCTCCCGGCGGCGGAACGCGCCGCCGCCGACGCGGGCCGGCGGCTGCGCGAGGCCTCCTCGGCACGGGACGCCGCCGCCCGGCGCTGCGCCGAACTCGACCGCCTGTCCACGCAGGCCACCGCCTCCGTGCGCCGACTGCTCCCGCTGCGCGAGGAACACGGACGCGTGGCCCGTCTCGCCACCCTCGCCGCCGGCACCTCGGCGGACAACGAACGCCGGATGCGCCTGGAGTCCTACGTGCTGGCCGCCCGGCTGGAGCAGGTCGCCGCGGCGGCCACCGCGCGGCTCGCGCGCATGTCCTCGGGCCGCTACACCCTCGTCCACTCCGACGACCGCACCGGGCGCGGCCGCAGCGGCCTCGGCCTGCACGTCGTCGACGCCTGGACCGGACGCGCACGCGACACGGCCACCCTGTCCGGCGGTGAGACGTTCTTCGCCTCGCTCGCCCTCGCCCTCGGCCTCGCCGACGTCGTCACCGACGAGGCCGGCGGTGTGCGCCTCGACACCCTCTTCATCGACGAGGGTTTCGGGAGCCTCGACGACCAGACCCTCGACGAGGTCCTCGACGTCCTCGACTCCCTGCGCGAGCGGGACCGCAGCGTCGGCATCGTCAGCCACGTCGCCGACCTGCGGCGGCGGATCCACGCCCAACTGGAGGTGGTGAAGGGCCGGTCGGGTTCGGCGTTGCGGCAGCGGGGCGCCGGCTGAGCGGCCGCCGGGCCTTCAGCGGCCCAGGGGCCGGCGGGGGAGGGGCGAGGAGTAGACGACGCTCGTGGTCACCGAGCCGAGGGCGCTGATCCGGCCCGAGACCTGCTCCAGGTGCCGCATCGAACGGGCCGCGACCTTGATCACGAAGCAGTCGTCCCCCGTGACGTGATGGGCCTCCAGGATCTCGGGCGTCACGGCGACCAGGTCGTGGAACGGCTTGTAGTTGGCGACCGGGTAGCGCAGCCGCACGAACGCCAGGATCGGCAGCCCCAGCCGTTCGGGGTCCACCACCGCCGCGTACCCCTGGATCACCCCGGTCTCCTCGAGCCGGCGCACCCGCTCGGTCACCGCGCTCGCGGACATCGAGACGGCACGGGCGAGTTCGGCGAAGCTGGCCCGCCCGTTGCGCTGGAGGGCGTCGAGGATGAGCCAGTCGGTGGCGTCCGGTGAATACGTGGTCATCCCGGATGGATAGCAGGGAATCCCCGGCGGAGCAACGTGTACGCCGGGGAAGTGTCCTTCTGTGGGGCGTTCACAAACCTTAGATTTCTGGCCAGGAGATCCGGCGAGATCCGACGAGATCCGGCGAGATCCGACGAGATCCGACGAGGAGAGGTCCCACCATGAGCGCCACCACCGCCCACCCCGTCCTGCGCGTCGCCCCCGCGCCGTCCGCGGAGGCCGCCGCGTACTTCCGGGCGAGCCTCGCCTTCCACACCGACGTCTCCGACGTCGCCGCCGCCCTCGCGGCCGGCGGCGACCCGGGATTCGTCCTCGTGGACTGCCGCTCCACCGAGTCCTGGGACCAGGGCCACGTCCCCGGCGCCGTCCACCTGCCCACCGCGCTCGTCCCCGAGCAGGCCCCCCGGCTCCTCGATCCCGCGGTGCCGGTCGTGACGTACTGCTGGGGGCCCGGTTGCGACGGCGCGAAGCGCGCCGCCCTCGCCCTCGCCGAACTCGGTTACCGCGTCAAGGAGATGCTCGGCGGCTTCGAGTACTGGGTGCGTGAGGGCTTCGCCCACGAGACCCGGCAGGGCACCGGGCGCCGCGCCGTGGACCCCCTGACCTCCCCGGTGGACGCGGCCGACTGCGGCTGCTGACGGGCGTGTAGGTTCTGCCGCATGGTGCGATACGCGGAGCCGGGCGCGGTGGAGTGGGTCGAGTCGGGCGGCGGTCCGCTGATAGCGGTCCCGGAGACGGTCCTGCCGTTCTGGACGGGTGCCGACGGCGAGGAGACGGCCTCCGACTACGACCGGGCCTGCGAGGTCGACGGCCACGTCGGGCTCCTCCCGGTCGGCGACGCCACGGCCCTGGTGCTGGGCGACGAGCCCGCCTCCACCGCGTATCTGCCCGACCACGGTGCCTTCGTCCGCTGGTGCGCCGCGGACTCCGAGGCCGAGGTCCTGGCCGGGGTGCCCGCCGCACTGGACGCCGTCGAGTGGGACACCGAGGTGTCCTGGCGGGTGTCCGGCCCCGTGCTGCTGTTCGACGCTGCGTGGCCCGGCGCCGACTGCGAGCGCGCCGAGCACGTGCGGGTCGCCCTGGAACCGGGCCGCTACGCGGTACGCGCGGCCGAGGTGCGCCCCGGCCCCGAGACCTGGCTGAACGTCGTGCAACTGCGGCGGCTCGACGGGTAGTCCACGCGGGTGGTCGACGGAGGGGTCGACCCGTGGCCCCCCGGGGCCGCCCGCGCCGGCGGAGCGAAATCGGCGTGCGGGCCGGTGGCGGACCGCCCATCATGGTTGCCCATGCCACGAATTCCCCAGCCGACCCCCGAAGAACTGCGGCGCGACCCCCTGCCCTTGCGCGGCCGGACCGCCCTCGTCACCGGAGCCGGCCGACGCGGCGGCATCGGCCACGCCGTGGCCCGGCGGCTCGCCGCGTACGGAGCAAGCGTCTACCTGCACCACCACATTCCGCACGACGCCGCCATGCCCTGGGGCGCCGACCGGCCCGAGGAGGTGGTCGCCTCCGTACGTGCCGCACTCGGCGACCCGGACGCCGCCGTCGTCGCCGGCCCCGGCGACCTCTCCGACCCCGAGGCGCCGGGCGAACTCCTCGCCACCGCCGCCGGGGCGCTCGGCGGACGGCTGGACATCCTGGTCGCCAACCACGCGCTCAGCGGCTCCGACGGCACCCTGGACACCATCGACGCCGCCATGCTCGACGCGCACTGGCGGGTCGACACCCGCTCGGTGCTGCTGCTCGTCCAGGCCTTCGCCCGGCTGCGCGCCGAACTGCCGCCCCGCACCCCCGGCGGACGCGTCGTGCTGATGACCTCCGGCCAGGACATCGCGGGCGGCATGCCCGGCGAGATCGCCTACGCCCTGCAGAAGGGCGCCCTCGCCTCCGTCACACGCTCCCTGTCGACGGCGCTCGCCGACAACGCCGTCACCGTGAACGCCGTCAACCCGGGCCCCGTGGACACCGGTTACATGACGGGCGAGGACTACGAGGCCATCGCCGCGCTCTTCCCCGCCGGACGGTGGGGCATGCCCGACGACCCGGCCCGCCTCGTCGCGTGGCTCGCCACGGACGAGGCGGAGTGGGTCACCGGTCAGGTCGTCGACTCGGAGGGCGGCTTCCGGCGGTGAGCCGGTGCCGGCGGCGAGCTCAGAGCCGGGACAGCTCGTCCACCAGGTCGTCCAGCCCCAGCGAGCCCTGGGAGAGGGCGGCCATGTGCCAGGCCTTGAGGTCGAAGGAGGCACCGCGGCGCTCGCGCGCGTTCTCCCGGCCCAGCAGCCACGCCCGCTCACCGAGCTTGTAGCCGATCGCCTGGCCCGGGATCGTCAGGTACCGGGTCAGCTCGCTCTCCACGAAGTCCGCCGGGCGGCTGCTGTGCGCGCCGAAGAACTCCTGGGCCAGCTCCGGCGTCCAGCGCTCGCCCGGGTGGAACGGCGAGTCGGCCGGGATCTCCAGCTCCAGGTGCATGCCGATGTCCACGATGACCCGGGCGGCCCGCATCATCTGCGCGTCCAGGTAGCCGAGGCGCTGCTCGGCGTCCGTGAGGAAGCCCAGCTCGTCCATCAGCCGCTCCGCGTACAGCGCCCAGCCCTCGGCGTTGGCGCTGACCATGCCGACCGAGGCCTGGTAGCGCGAGAGGTCCTCGGCGACGTGCGCCCACTGGGCGAGCTGGAGGTGATGGCCGGGGACGCCCTCGTGGTACCAGGTGGAGACCAGGTCGTAGACGGGGAAGCGGGTCAGGCCCATCGTCGGCAGCCAGGTGCGGCCGGGGCGCGAGAAGTCCTCCGACGGAGGCGTGTAGTAGGGGGCCGCGGCGCTGCCCGGCGGGGCGATGTGCGACTCCACCTTCCGCACCCGCTCGGCGAGTTCGAAGTGGGTGCCGTCCAGCGACTCGATGGCCTCGTCCATCAGGCCCTGGAGCCAGGCGCGGACCTCGTCGACGCCCTCGATGTGCCTGCCGTGCTCGTCCAGGTGCGCCAGCGCCACCCAGGGCGTCTCGGCGCCCGGCAGGATCTTCTCCGCCTCCTGCTTCATCTCGGCCAGCAGCCGGTGGTACTCGGCCCAGCCGTACGCGTACGCCTCGTCCAGGTCCAGGTCGGTGCCGTTGTAGTAGCGCGACCAGCGGGCGTAGCGCTCGCGGCCGACGGTGTCCGGGGACCCCTCGATCGCCGGCGCGTACACCTCGCGCATCCAGTCCCGCAGCCGGGCCACGGCCGCCGTCGCGGCCCCGGCCGCCTCGTCCAGTTCGGCGCGCAGTGCCTCGGGGCCGGCGGACGCGAAGTCCTCGAACCAGCCGCGGCCCTCCCCCGTGTCGGCCCACTCGCCGAGCTGGTCGACGAACGTGGCGGTCGGCCGCGGCGAGGCGTACAGCTTGCGCTCCAGGCCCAGTGACAGGGACTCGCGGTAGCCCGCGAGCGTCGCGGGCACCGCGCGCAGCCGCTCGGCGATCCGGGCCCAGTCCTCGTCCGTCCCCGTCGGCGTCACCGTGAAGACCTCACGCACCCCGTGCACGGCGGTGCCCAGGTTGCCGACCGAGCGCAGGCCCTCCTCCGCCTCGTGCACGGCGAGTTCGGCGGTGAGGCGCTCGCGCAGCAGCCTGGCGCAGCGCCGCTCCACGTCGCTGTCCCCGCCGGGCCGGCGCTCCGCCTCGTCCAGCCGGGCGAGCGTGGTCCGCGCCAGCTCCGCGAGAGCTTCCTGCCCCGCGGGCGAGAGATCGGGCAGACGGCTGGAACTCACCTGCACGCCGAGGTACGTACCGGTGACCGGGTCGAGGGCGATGAGGTCGTCGACGTAGGCGTCGGCAACCTCGCGGGGCAACGGGCTCTTGGTCTCTGACATGCGGACATCCTCGTACGGATACCGGTGCCGCGTCAGCCCGCTCCGGCAGGCCCGGCGGCGCGGGCGGCCGGATTTCGCTCAGGGCGTGGCGGGGGTGGCGGGGGTGGCGGAGGGCGGCAGCAGGGGGCCGCACTCCCACTGCTGGAAGATCAGCCGCGTCTCGACCCGGGCCACCTCCCGACGGGAGGTGAACTCGTCCAGGACCAGCCGCTGGAGATCCGACATGTCGGCGACCGCGACATGGACCAGGTAGTCGTCGGGGCCGGTGAGGTGGAAGACGGTGCGCGACTCCGGAAGGGCCCTGATCCGGTCCACGAACGGACCCACCAGCTCCCGCCGGTGCGGGCGCACCTGCACCGACAGCAGCGCCTGGAGCCCGCGCCCCAGCTTCGCCGGGTCCAGTTCGAGCCGGTGGCCGAGGATCACCCCGGCCCGCCGCAGCCTGGCCACCCGGTCCAGACAGGTCGACGGGGCCACGCCGACCTGGGCGGCGAGGTCGCGGTAGGTGGTCCGGGCGTCGTTCTGCAGCAGCCGCAGCAGCTGGAGATCCACCGGATCCAGTACGACGGACTCGGTCATGGGCCGAACGTAGCACGGTCACCGGCCCGGCCGGCCCGTTCGGTGTTCACCCTTGCGCCCATGGACTCTGCGCGCACGCCCACGTCATCACCCCACGACGTACGCACCGCCCCGCACCCGGGCAGGGCACTGGCCACCGAGGCGGTGCACGCCGGCCGCGACGACCTCGCGGGCCGGGGACTGCACGCCCCGCCCATCGACCTGTCCACGACCTACCCGTCGTACGACAGCCGCGGTGAGGCGGCCCGCATCGACGCGTTCGCCACCACCGGCGCCGACCCGCAGGGCCCGCCGGTCTACGGCCGCCTCGGCAACCCCACCGTCGCCCGTTTCGAGACGGCGCTGGCCCGGCTGGAGGGCACCGAGGCCGCCGTCGCCTTCGCCAGCGGGATGGCCGCGCTGACCGCGGTCCTGCTGGTCCGCGCCTCGATGGGACTGCGGCACGTCGTGGCCGTACGGCCCCTGTACGGGTGCAGCGACCACCTGCTGACCGCCGGACTGCTGGGGTCGGAGGTCACCTGGACCGACCCGGCGGGTATCGCCGACGCGCTGCGTCCGGACACCGGCCTGGTGCTCGTGGAGTCGCCCGCCAATCCCACCCTGGCCGAGGTGGACCTGCGGGCCGTCGCCCACGCCTGCGGCTCGGTGCCGCTGCTCGTGGACAACACCTTCGCCACGCCCGTCCTGCAGCGCCCCGCCGAGCAGGGCGCCCGGCTGGTGCTGCACAGCGCCACCAAGTACCTCGGCGGGCACGGGGACGTGCTGGCCGGTGTCGTGGCCTGCGACGAGGAGTTCGCCGGCCGGCTGCGGCAGGTGCGGTTCGCCACGGGGGGCGTTCTGCACCCGCTGGCCGGATACCTCCTGTTGCGCGGGCTGTCCACCCTGCCCGTGCGGGTGCGGGCCGCCTCCGCCAACGTCGCGGTACTGGTCGAGCGGCTCGCCGCCGACCCGCGCGTGACGCGCGTCCACTACCCGCGGATCGGCGGCGCGATGGTCTCCTTCGAGATCCACGGCGACCCGCACGAGGTCATCGCCCGGGTCCGCCTGATCACCCCGGCGGTGAGCCTCGGCAGCGTCGACACGCTGATCCAGCACCCGGCGTCCATCAGCCACCGCATCGTCGACGCCGACGACCGCCGGGACGCCGGGGTGGGGGACCGGCTGCTGCGGTTGTCGGTCGGCCTGGAGGACGTGGACGACCTGTGGGCCGACCTGGACCACGCGCTGGGGGAGCGGGTGGCCGAGGCGATCCCCCTGCGGGAGGCGCTGGCGCGGGCCGAGTGACCACAGGGGCGGGCCCCCGCCCGCTCACTCCCGGCCGATCCGCTCCCCGTGGGGCAGCCGCGCCGCCGCCCGGGCCGCGGCGTCCAGGCGGGCCGTGACGACGAGGGTCCCCTCCTCGATCTGGTAGTCGAGGGGGAGGCCCAGGCCCCGCATGGCGGCGACCATGCCGGTGTTGGACGCCTGCGTCACGGCGTACACGCTCTCGCAGCCGGTCTCCGCGGCCATCGCCACGAGTCTGCGGAGCAGCTCACCGCCGATGCCCCTGCGCTGCCAGGCGTCCTCCACGAGCAGCGCGACCTCCGTCTCGTCCCCGTCCCACAGCAGGTGTCCCAGCGCGACGATCCTCCCCGAGGCGGTCTGCACGGCGAGCGTCCGGCCGAAGCGCGGGCTGAGCAGGTGGGTCAGATACCGGTCGGCGTCACCGACCGGGCCGTGGTACCGCATCCCGACGGTCGTGGCCGAGCACCGCTCGTGCATCGCCTTCGCCGCCGCCAGATCACGCGGGTGGGCGCGGCGGACCGTGATGTCGCTCCCCTCGGACAGCGTCAGCACGTCCCGGCCGCGCGGGACCCGCGGACCGAGCCGGGCGTCCAGCTCCACCAGCGCCCGGGCCCGGGCGAACTCGGCGGGCGTGAACGGCAGGTACGGCCGCTCCACGCTGATCGTCCCGCCCTCCGGCGCGCGCAGCCGCAGCACGGTGTCCTCCAGTACGCCTTCCGGTGGCACCTCCTCCGAAGGGCGTCCCCCGAGCGGCGCGGGCAGCGACCGGATGGTGCAGCGGCCCAGCAACTGCCGCAGGGCGAGCGGCAGTTCCGCGGTGTCCAGGGCGGTGCGGGTGGCCAGCCCCAGTATCCGGGCCGGCGCGTCCACCAGGTCGTGCGCGTCCGCCCGTTCGGTCCAGGTCCCGGTTCCGCCGGCCGCCGACACCAGATCGGACAGCTCCGAGCCGGTCAGCTCGCCCGGGGCGCGGAGCAGGAACTCGTCCACCGTGCCGTCGGCCAGCGGGTGCGTCTGCAGGCTGAGGATGTCGATCCGCCGGCCGGCGAGGGCCGCGCACAACCGGGCCAGCGATCCGGGGGCGTCCCGCACCGTCGTCCGCATCCGCCACAACGCGCTGTCCGTGGCCGGGGCCCCGGAGCCGCCGTCGGGGGCGGAGGTGGTCCCGGTCTCCGGCGACCCGGCCGGCCGTGCCGCGGACGGCGGCCGGGCGCCCGTATCGTCCGGCGGCGGGGCGTGCCCGTGGCGCCTTGACCGCCAGGTGCGGACGCCCGCGGTGGCGGCCAGGGCCGCCACCGAGGCCACGAGCAGGGCGGGCACCGCGGGGCCGTTCTCCATCAGGGGCGCGGCGGTCGTCGTCAGGTCGGACAGGTATCGACTCATGCAGCCACTGTGGAGGAGGGGTGTTGCGTGATCGCGAACGCCCCGTGACAGACGGGTAAAGAGTGCCTCTGGGGCATTTGTTGCACTTTTTACGACGAGGGCGGAGACGCGGCCTTCCCTCGTGTCGGACGGCAACTCCGGGCCGCGCACCGGGGGATGACGCCGATGCGCGGCACACCCGACAGGCTACGGGACCTACGGGACCTACGGGAGTTACGGGAGCTACGGGAGTCGCGGGAGCGGGGGGACCTACTGGCCGACCCGGCCCGGCCGGAGCACCTTCGTGAACAGCACCGTGCCGTCCTGCTCGCGCAGCCGGACCGTCATCTCGGCCGTGTCACCGTCGATGTCGACCTCGCCGAAGAACTGGTAGCCGCCCGCGGGCGAGACGTTCGACGCGGTCGGCGCCTTCACGAAGACCCGCTCGGGGCCGAAGGTGCCGTCGAGGGCGCTGGCCGGGAAGGCACCCGCGTTGAGCGGCCCGGACACGAACTCCCAGAACGGCTCGAAGTCGGTGAACGCGGCCCGCGAGGGCTGGTAGTGCTGCGCCGACGTGTGGTGCACGTCGGCCGTCAGCCACACGGTGCCGGTGATCCGCCGGTGCTTGACGAACCGGAGCAGCTCGGCGATCTGCAGCTCACGGCCCAGCGGCGCGCCCGGGTCGCCCTGCGCCACCGCCTCGACGTTCGCGCCGCCCTCGGAGGTGTCGGGCACGACCAGGCCGATCGGCATGTCGGCGGCGATCACCTTCCACACCGCCCGCGAGCGGGACAGCTCCCGCTTGAGCCACTCCAACTGCTCGCGGCCCAGGATGCCCTGCGGGTCGACGCTCTGGTCGCCGGGGGAGTTGGCATTGCGGTAGGTCCGCATGTCCAGCACGAACACGTCCAGCAGCGGCCCCTGGCGCAGCACCCGGTGTACGCGTCCCTCCCGGGCGCCGGGGCGGAGAGTGGAGATCGGGAAGTACTCACCGAACGCGCGCCGGGCCCGGGCGGCCAGCACGTCGACGCTCTTCTCGGTGTAGCGGGCGTCCGTGTCCGCGATCACCTGTCCCGGGTACCAGTTGTTGCGCACCTCGTGGTCGTCCCACTGGATGACCGAGGGGACCCTGGCGTTGAAGCGCCGCAGGTTCTCGTCGAGCAGGTTGTAGCGGAAGTTGCCGCGGAACTCCGCGAGGGTCTCGGCGACCTTCGACTTCTCCTCGGTGGTGATGTTCCGCCAGGTACCGCCGTCCGGCAGCGCGGCCGTCCCGGCGATGGGGCCGTCGGCGTAGATGGTGTCGCCGCTGCACAGGAAGAAGTCCGGGTCCAGGGC
The DNA here is from genome assembly GCF_043204535.1 of Streptomyces sp. NPDC047853. Classification (NCBI taxonomy): domain Bacteria; kingdom Bacillati; phylum Actinomycetota; class Actinomycetes; order Kitasatosporales; family Streptomycetaceae; genus Streptomyces; species Streptomyces sp. NPDC047853. Next base: position 70,896 of record NZ_JBIDCI010000017.1, read on the forward strand.
GCCCATCGCGTCGAAGATGCGGTAGCCGCCGAGGTCGGGGTTGATGCCCCAGCCCTGGCCGGCCAGGTCGCCGGACCACACGAACCGCGTTCCCCTGCGCCGGCGCACCGGCACCGTGCGGAAGGTGCCGGGGACCGGCTCGCCGGTGCGGCGCGGGTCGTCCGGGTCGGCGAGGAGCACGCGGTAGTGGATCTGCTCGCCGGGCGGCAGACCGGTCAGGCTGGTCGTGCCGGTGAAGTCGGTGCCGGCCCCGAGCAGCGGGCCGCGCCATCTGCGCGGGTTGCGGAACGACTCGGTCGCGGACGTCTCGACGATCATCCGGGCCGGCCGGTCGGACCGTACCCACACCAGACCGGAGTGGGAGGTCACGTCCCCGGTCTGCACGCCCCAACCCGCACCCGGCCGGCCGGAACGGGCGAACGCCGGCGCGGAGCCGAGGGCCGTGGGCAGGGTGAGGGCCGCGGACGCGGCGAGGGAGCCGCGCAGCACGCTGCGGCGACCGGGCAACGGACGGTGTGACATGGGTACGCCTCCAGGGACGGGAGCCGGCCGGCGCTGCGGCCGGTGTGCAGAGCCAGACCTACTGGTGCGGCGCGGCGGCCACGGAAACTCCGGGTGAACAGGCGCCCGCCCCCGCGGGGTCGCCCGGCCGTGCCTCGCGCGGTACTCGTCCGGGGGGCGTCCGGCTCCCGCGTCGTACGGCACTCGCCCGAGGAACGCTCCGCTCCCGCCCCGCACGGGGACGCGGCACGTCTCATACGGCCCGCGCCATCCGTTCCACCCCCGCCCGGACGCGCCCCGGCGTCAGGTGCGCGTACCCCAGCACCAGCCGCACCTCCTTCTCCGCCGCCTCCTCGCCACCCGCCCCGTGTCCGTACTCCGTCAGCGCACGCACCGCGATCCCGGCCTCCCTCGCCCGCGCGAGGAAGCGTTCCTCGGGTCCGTGGCGCTCGGGGAGCGCGGCGATGGCGTGCAGGCCGGCGGCGATGCCGGAGACCCGCGAGCCGGGGAAGTGCTCGCCCAGCGCGGCGACCAGGGCGTCGCGCCGCTCGCGGTAGGCGCGCTGGCACGACCGCAGTTGACGGTCGTAGTCGCCGCGTTCCACGAAGCGGGCGAAGACGGCCTGGTCGAGGGCCGGATGTCCGAGGTCGGTGGTGCGTTTGCGCTGGACGGCGTCCTCCGCGAGCCACTCGGGAACCAGCAGCCAGCCCAGCCTCAGTCCCGGCGCGAGGGACTTGCTGACCGAGCCCGTGTAGGCGACGCGTTCGGGGTCGAGCCCCTGGAGGGCGCCCACGGGAGCACGGTCGTAGCGGAAGTCACCGTCGTAGTCGTCCTCCACGACGAGGCCGTCCACGGACCGCGCCCAGTCCAGCAGTTCGGCGCGCCGCCTCGCGGAGTAGGCGATCCCGGTCGGGAACTGGTGGGCCGGTGTCGTCACGACGCAGCGCACGCCCGAGGCGCGCAGCGGGCCGACGGCGAGCCCTTCGTCGTCCAGGGGCAGCGGCACGGTGCGCACACCCGCCGACGCGTACAGGGCGTCGTGCTGGGGGCTGCCGGGGTCCTCGACGCCGGCGGTACGCGTCCCGCGCGCCCGCAGCACGCTCGCGAGCAGGGCCGTCGCCTGCGCCACCCCGGAGACGACCATGATCCGCTCCGGATCGGCCACCACGCCCCGGCGTCGCGAGAGCAGTTCGGCCAGCGCCGTCCGCAGCCGCGGCAACCCGCGCGGGTCGGGATAGCCGAGGCTCTCGTGCGGCAGCTCCGCCAGCACGCCCCGCTGTGCGGCGGCCCAGGCCGCGCGGGGGAAGAGCGACAGATCCGGTGTCCCCGGCACGAAGTCGGTGTGGTCGCCCGGCGCGCGCGGGGCGAGGTCCCGCGCACGGGGGCGGGCGGCCCGTACGGCGTCGCCCACCCAGGTCCCCGCGCCGCGCCCGCTGCGCAGGTAGCCCTCGGCGGTGAGTTGCTCGTACGCCTCGGTCACCAGTCCTCGCGACACCCCGAGGTCGGCCGCGAGGTCCCGGCTCGACGGCAGGCGGGTGCCGGGCGTGAGCCGTCCCGAGCGGACCGCGTCCCGCAACGCGGCCTGGAGCGCGCGGCCGCGCGCCCGCGCCGGCGCCGAGGCGGCGGGCAGCAGCAACTCCCATGCGGCGGTCCCGGTCGTGCCACCGGTTCCGGTCGGCGCTGGCGTCATGAAAGCAGTCCCCCGAGATTCATCCGCGCCCGATCACCCTCACCCTACGAGGGGTTGGGGCCGTCGACACCGGATACCGCCGCACCGACGGTCGCCGGGTCGACCGGGCCGAGCGGGGCACCGATGTGGCAAAGGCGCTGACGACCGTTATCGGGGGCATTCTTCCAAGGCCTTCGTGCACGCTTTTCTCAACCGTGCACGCCCCCTGGTGAAGGCGGCCTCTGCCGCCTTCAGTGAAATATCGTGCAGACGGGCGAATTCCGCAGTCGATATGCCCTTGGTGCGGGCGAGTATGATTTCCTGCTCCCGCCCCCGAAGATGCCGGACCTGGCCGAGCAGCCATCTGCCGAAGTCCTCGTCGCAGACGTCCTCCTCACCCGGGCCGGGGGTGTCGGCGAACGCCGCGCGGTGGAGGAGTCTGCCGCGACGTTCCAGGTCACGGTGGAAGTCGATACAGAGGCGGAGCGCCACAGAGGTCAGAAAGGCACCGAGTCGATTCCGGTCCAGCGTGGCGTGGGCGGCAGTACGGGCCATGGTCTCCTGAACGCAGTCCTCGGCGTCCTGAAGGCTCGGCAGTCTTCGCCGGACCAGCCGCATGAGGCGTTCCCGATGCTGGAGGATTTCCTCCCAGGGGCATTCAGCGGGCGATGGGAGAATGGAATGGTGCGCCATGTCGGATTGCGGCCCGTCGTCTCTCGGTGAAGCAGGGGGAACTGAGGCCGACTTTCCCGTGGTCGGCCAGGGCCCTTTCCTACCCGAGCGTTTGGAGCGACAAACCGGAATGCCGATCCCCGCCGGAGGGGACACCGCCTCGGACGGCCGCGGCCCGCATGCGGACGCGCTACGAGGCGACCGCGCGGAGCGACGTGCTCACGGTCCCGGCCGGCCGGCTGCGGCTGCCGTCCAGCAGGACGCGGGCGACCAGAGCCGGGTCGTCGTTCATCGGTACGTGACCGCAGCCGGGCAGGCGCACCAGCCGGGCCCGCGGGATGACCCGCTTGGCGCGGACGCCCTGCCGTGGCAGCAGCAACCGGTCCCGCATGCCCCACGCCACGGTGACGGGGAGGCCGGGCACGTCGTCGGCGAAGAGCACGGTGCGCCCCGCCCTGAGCGTCTCGGCGAAGCCTTCGGCCCGGGCGAGGGCGAGCGTCTCGGCGACCACGGCCTCGGGGGAGCGGCGCGCCGGACGGGCGTAGATCGTGCTGGTCAGGGCGGTGCGGCCGGCCGCCGTGCGGGACAGCCGCTCGACGAGGGGGAGCGGCAGGGCGCGAGCGGTCCGGCGCATGCCCGTGAGCACGCCGAAGGCGTAACGCCGCTCGGTCTGCGTCCAGAAGCCGGCCGGGGAGAGGGTCGTCACCGACCGCACCAGGTTCTCCCGGCCGAGTTCCAGGGCCAGCAGACCGCCCAGGGAGTTGCCCGCCACGTGCGGCCGGTCCACGCCCAGCGCCGCGCAGAACGCGCCGAGCACCGCGGTCGTCGTCGGCAGGTCGTGCGGGAGCCCTTGCGGCAGCGCGGAGGACTCCCCGAATCCCGGCAGGTCCACGGCGATCACGTCGCGCTCGGTCGCGAGGATGTCGACCACCGGGTCCCAGGCCTGCCGGTGGTGGCCTATGCCGTGCAGCAGGAGCAGCGGCTCGCCGGCGCCCGCGCGCGTGTAGGACAGGGTGATGTCCTGGGGGCCGTGCTCGGTGGGGGCCGTGAAGGAGAGCGTTGCGGACATGGGACTCCTTGTCGGGAACACGCGTCTGCGGGACCGCGTGGGCGATGACGGCGTTACGTAGACAGACTGTCAGTAGTGGCTACCGACGGGTAGCCCCCGGGTGCCGCCCCTTCGCCCGGACCCTCCCGGAGGCGGGCGATTCCGCCTGGACACGGCGAGGCGCGTCCGCTGGGATGGAGCGGTGACCGCCGACACCGCCACCGACGTCTTCGAAGCGCACCGCCCCGTCCTCCTGGGGGTCGCCTACCGCATGCTGGGACGACTGGCCGACGCCGAGGACGTGGTCCAGGAGGCCTGGCTGCGCTGGTCCGGTGCCGACCGGTCCGGCGTCCGCGAGCCGCGCGGTTACCTGGTGCGGATCACCACCCGGGTCGCCATCGACCGGTTGCGGCAGATCAGGTCGCGGGGCGAGACGTATGTCGGACCGTGGCTGCCCGAGCCCTGCGTCACCGACTTCGGGGACGTCGTCGCGGACACCGAGGAGCGGGCCGTGCTCGCCGACTCCGTGTCCCTCGCCGTCCTCGTCATCCTGGAGTCGCTGTCGCCGCTGGAGCGGGCGGTGTTCGTCCTGAGGGAGGCGTTCGGCTACCCGTACGCCGAGATCGCCGCCATGCTGGAGCGCGGCGAGGCGGCCGTGCGCCAGCTGGCCGGGCGGGCCCGCAAGCACGTCGACGAGCGGCGGCCCCGCTACGAGGCCGACCCCGCGCAGCGCCGGGACCTCACCGAGCGCTTCCTCGCCGCGGCGACCGAGGGCGACCTCGACGGGCTGATGGCGCTGCTCGCGCCGGACGTGCGGCTGGTGGGCGACAGCGGGGGCAAGGCCAGGGCGCCGCTGCGGGTCGTGGTGAACTCCGACAAGGTGGCCCGCTTCCTGCTCGGGGCCGCGCACAAGGGGGTCCCGGACGTCTCGTTCCACTTCCTGGAACTCAACGGAGGCCCGGCGCTGCTGGTGCTGTCCGGGAGCGAACCCGACTGCGTCTTCCAGCTGGACGTGGCGGACGGCCGCATCCAGTCGGTCTACCTCATCCGAAATCCCGACAAGCTGCGCTCCCTGGCCGCCCTCGGCTAGCCGCCCCCTGACCCGTCCGAGCCCCCGTCCCGCGGCGGGGGCTCCGTCGTCCTGTTCACCGGATTGGTCTTGACCAAGGGTGTGGGCCGTTTTATGGTCGCAGAGAACTGCAACAACCTTTAATAAACAAGGGCGTCAAAACGCCGCCGGACCACGGCGATTGCGGAGGACAGGGTGGGGACCACGCAGTTGGAACCGGTACCGGAGCCGAAGTACTGGCATCTCAGGAACCTGCTCGGCCAGGCCCTGGACACGGAGTTCTCGGTGGGCGAGGTGCTGCCCAACGAGCGCGACCTCGCCGCCCGCTTCGGCGTCGCCCGCGCCACGCTCCGCCAGGCCCTGGAGCAACTCGAACTGGAGGGCAGGCTCCAGCGTCGACGCGGCGTCGGCACGACCGTCGCCCCGCCGCGCGTCGGCGTGGCCGTCGGCACCCGGCGGCACGACTGGCCCGGAGCGGCCGACGACGTCTGGCAGCCCGCCGACTGCGTCCTCGCCGCACCGCCCGCGGCCGTCGCCGACTCCCTGGGCACCGGACGGGACGAGCCGGTGCACACCGTGCGCCGTTCCCGCGGGACGCACGGCCTGCCCGTCGCGGCCGAGCTGCTCTACATCGCGCCGTCCTCGGTGCCCGACCTCACCGCCATCGACGCGCCCTCCGGCCCCGCACGCGCCCGTGCCGTGCTGCGCGAGTTGCAGCGCGGCGAACTGGAGGGGCAGGAGAGCGCCGTGGAGCTGGGATCGGCCGGCGCCGACGACGCGAAGGAGCTGGACCGGCTGCCGGGAGCGCCCGTCCTCGTGGTCACCACCCGCTATCTCGCCGAGGGCCGCACCGCCGCGCTCTCCGTCGCCACCTACCGCGCGGACACCTGCCGGCTGACGTTCGGGGACTCCGGCGACGTCGAGATACACCACGGCCCGCAGACCCGGGCCTCCTGACGGCGGACCGGGCCGGGCCCGCCGACGATCGGGCCCGGCCCGGCCGGTGCCCTCGCCGGTGGGCCCGGCCCGCACCGGGTCAGCGGCGGGCCGTCGCGCCCTCCACGGCGAACAACTGCTCCTCCACGTGGTCGAGCGCCAGCCGCAGCGAACCCGTGGCCACGGCAGCCTCTCCGAGGAGCGAGAGGGCCACCTTCGGCGGGCGCAGACAGTAGCGTGCCAGCTCCTGCCGCAGCGGCTCCAGCACGCCGTCGAGGCCGGCCGCCCAGCCGCCGATGACGACGAGTTCGGGATCGAGCGCCAGGACCAGTGCCGCCACGTCGTGCACCAGCCGCTGGAGGAAACGCTCGACGGCCGCGCGCGCCCGCGCGTCGCCCCCACGCGCCTCGGCGAACACCTTCGCGACCGCCTGCTCGTCCAGCGGATGCAACGGCTGGTCCGTCGTGGACAGCAGCGTCTCCGGCGTCACCCCCCGGCCCAGCAGGTGCAGCGCGCCGATCTCACCGGCCGCCCCGCCGTACCCCCGGTGCAGCCGCCCGCCGATCAGCGCCCCGGCCCCCGGACTCAGCCCGGCCAGGACGAACACGACGTCGTCGGACTCGGTGGCGGCGCCCTTCCAGTGCTCGGCGACGGCCGCCGCGTTCGCGTCGTTCTCGACCAGCACCGGACACTTGAAGGAACGGCTCAATCGCTCACCCAGGCGCAGCCCCGTCCACTCGGGCAGCGCGGTGCTCAGCCGCACCGTACCGTCCGCCTCGACGATCCCCGGCGTGGCGGCGCCCACGGCCCGCAGCGAACCACGGGCGACCCCGGCCCGGCGCAGCAGCTCGGCGACCGCCGTGCGCAGCCGCTCCAGCCGCTCGTCCGCCGAAGCGGTCTCGTCGACGTCCTTGGCCTGCGCGCCGATCACCCGGCCGTCCAGACCGGACAGGAGCGCGGCGACGCGGTGCGGACCGATCTCCAGACCGAGCAGGTGCCCGGCCTCCGCCCGGAACCGGAAGCGCCGGGCCGGCCGGCCCTGCCGCCGGGCCGTGCCCTCGTCGGCGGCCGCCTCGACGACCAGACCGGTCTCGATCAGCCCTTCGACGACACCCTCGACGGTCGGCCGGGACAGCCCCGTCACCCGGGTGATCTCGGTCAGCGTCGCGCAGTCCGTGGCACGCAACGCGTGCAGCACCACAGCGGAGTTGATCCTCCGCAGCAGCGACGGATCCCCGCCGGTCAGCCCTCCCAACGTCCGTCCTCCCAGCTCGTGCGCGTGTTGGCCGGATCGTACTCGGCCCGGTCCACCCCGGCGAGTGCCGGTCCGTGAGGTCACCACGGGCGGGTTTCCTCAGCCGGGCGCGACGAACCCCGACTCGTACGCCGTGATCACCGCCTGGGTGCGATCCCGCGCACCCAGCTTGGCCAGTACCGCGCTCACGTGTGACTTCACCGTCTCCGTGCCGACGACCAGCCGGGCGGCGATCTCCGCGTTCGACAACCCGCGGGCCATCAGCCGCAGCACCTCGCCCTCCCGCTCGGTGAGCTGAGCCCGCGTCAGCTCCGCGCGGGCCGCGCGGTTGCCGCCGCCGTCGCCGTACTCGGCGGCGAGCTGCCGCACCGAGGCCGGGAACAGCAGCGACTCGCCCTCGGCGATCAGTCGTACCGCGTGCACGATCTCGGCGGGCCGGGCCCGCTTCAGCAGGAACCCGTCGGCGCCGGCGCGCAGTGCCTCGTACACGTACTCGTCGTTCTCGAAGGTCGTCACCACGAGGATCTTCGGCGGGTCGGCCACCGTCCGCAGCAGCGCGCGGGTGGCCTCGATGCCGTCCAGCAGCGGCATCCGGACGTCCATGGCCACTACGTCCGGCCGCACCTGCCGCACCAGCGGGATGACCGCCGCCCCGTCGGCCGCCTCGCCGACCACCTCGATGTCCGGCTGCGCCTCCAGCACGGCCCGCAGACCCGCGCGTACGAGGGGTTCGTCGTCGACGAGGAGCACTCTGACCGGCATTCGCCCAGCGTAGATCAGCCCGTCGGCAGCTCGACCCGCACCCGCCAGTCGCCGGCGCCGTCCGGGCCCGTGTGCGCGTGCCCGCCCAGCAGCGCGGCCCGCTCGCGGATGCCGCGCAGACCGCTGCCGCGTCCGGGGTCGGCTCTCCCGTCCAGCAGCGCGTTGCACACCTCCAGGGTGAGCGCACCGTCCGCCACCGCGACGCGGACCCGCGCCGGCACCGTTCCCGCGTGCCGCAGCACGTTGGTCAGCGCCTCCTGGAGGATGCGGTAGCCCTCCCGGGAGACGGGACCCGGCAGGGTCTCCACCGGCCCCGTGACGTCGGCGTCGACCTTCGCCCCGGAGGCGCGGGCGGACTCCAGCAGACGGTCCGCGTCGGCGAGTGTCGGTCTGGCGCTCAGGGGCCGCTCCCTCTCCCGCAGCACGCCGAGCACCCGCTCCAGATCCTCCAGCGCGGCCCGGCCGGTCTCCTCGATCGCGGTCAGGGCCCGGTCGGTGAACTCGGCACTGTTCGCCGTACGGGCGGCCCCGGCCTGAACGACGGCGACGGTCAGGGCGTGCCCGATGGAGTCGTGCAACTCGCGGGCTATGCGGGTGCGCTCCAGGAGCTGTTCGGTGCGTTCCTCGAGGGCGGCCAGGCGCTCGGCGGCCGGGGGGCCGAGGAACGTGCGGGCGCCCGCTGTCGCCAGGGCGCCGAGGCCGAGCACGGCGCCGTACAGTCCGAGGAGAGGGAGCGGCGCGAGGAGCGCGTACGCCCAGTGCGTCGCGGCATCGCGCAGGACCGGTATGTCGTCGATCCGGTACCCCAGGGCGAGCCGGACCAGTTCGACGCTGACGATGGGCAGCCAGACGCACGCCCCCGTGGTCAGCACGCCCAGCAGCATGCGCAGTTCCAGCCACACCACGGTGCGCACCCGGTCCCGCCAGGTCGCCGAGGGCGCGACCGAGAAGGCGGAGTCCTCGGGGCCGGGCGTGAGGAGCAGCCGGGCCTGCACGCCCTCACCGGTCCGCACCGCCGGAACGAAGCCGATCGGGACCAGCACCGCCGCGGGCACCCACAGTTTGGTGTCGTCGATGAGCGCCCACACGCTCACCACGAGCGTGGGCACCCACAGGTGCAGCAGCCGTGTGTACGTCGTCCCTCGGATCAGCGGGCGCAGAAAGCGGACCATTCCGTCATCCTGTCAGCCGCCACTGACAGCACACCTCCCCCGCACGGGGGAGGAGTTCTCCGCGCGCGGGGGAGGACCCGCCCCCGGTGGGACCGTCACGCTGTAGCCATGACCAGCATCGACGTCCAGAACCTCACCAAGGAGTACGGCACCCGACGAGCCGTCGACGACCTCACCTTCACCGTCCGCCCCGGCCGCGTCACCGGCTTCCTCGGCCCCAACGGCGCCGGGAAGTCGACCACGATGCGCCTGGTCCTCGGCCTCGACCGGCCGACCAACGGCACCGCGACCGTCGGCGGACGACCCTACGCCACCCTCGACGAGCCGCTGCGGCACGTGGGCGCCCTGCTCGACGCGGACGCCGCCCACGGCTCCCGCACCGGTCGGGACCACCTGCGCGTCCTCGCGGCGAGCAACCGCCTTCCCGCGCGCCGGGTCGACGAGGTGCTGGAGGAGACCGGCATCGGCTCGGTGGCGCGCCGCCGGGTGAGGACGTACTCCCTGGGGATGCGCCAGCGGCTCGGCATCGCCGCCGCGCTGCTGGGCGACCCCGAGGTGGTGATGCTGGACGAGCCCTCGAACGGTCTGGACCCGGAAGGCATCATCTGGATCCGCGAGCTGCTGCGCCGCCTCGCGGCCGCGGGGCGCACGGTCCTGGTCTCCAGTCACCTGATGAACGAGACCGCGTCCTTCGCCGACCACCTGGTCGTCCTCGGGCGGGGGCGACTGCTCGCCGACACCCCGATGCGGGAGTTCATCGACGCGCGTGTGCAGCCCAGCGTCCGTGTCCGGACCTCGGACGCCACCGCGCTCAAGGCCGCCCTCGCCCGGCACGGGCACGAGGCGGTGGAAGACCACGACGGGTACTGGACCGTGCCCCACGCACGCGTGGACGACATCGGCCGCGCCATGTCCGGTGCCGGCGTCCCGATCCTCGAACTGAGCCCGGCGGAAGGCACCTTGGAACAGGCCTACCTCGACCTGACGGCCACCGAGACCGAGTTCACCGCACAGCCCCAGGAGGCCTGACCATGCACTTCACGCCCGTACTCCGCTCCGAGGCGCTCAAGGTACTCACCCTGCGCTCACTGTGCGGCACGCTGCTGGCCGTGTTCGCGGTCACCACCGCCTTCTCCGCGCTGGCCGGGGTCTCCGAAACCTCCGATCCGGACTTCGACCCGCTGTTCACGGCCCTGTCCGGCGTCATGCCCGGCCAGATCGCCGCCGTCGCCTTCGGCGCCGTGGTCGTCTCCTCCGAGTACCAGGGCAACGGGATCCGGCTCTCCCTGGCGGCGGTGCCCCGGCGCGGGCGGTGGTTCGCGGCGAAGCTCGTCGTCGTCGCCGTGCCGGTCCTCGTGGTGGGGCTGCTCACCGCGTTCGCCGCCCTCGTGGCGGCCCGGGCGGGACTCGGCCCGGCGGCGGACGGGCTCACCCCGGGCGAGCAGGCGCGCGGAGTGGTGGGCTGCGGCATCTACCTCACGCTGATGGCCCTGCTCGCGGCCGGCCTCACCGCCCTGTTCCGCAGCGGCGTGGCCACCCTGGCCACCCTGATCCCGTTCCTCCTCGTCGTCTCCTTCGTGATCGGGGACGTCGCGGGCGGTGCCACCGACCTCCTGCCGGACAAGGCGGGGCAAGTCGTCCTGTACCAGACGCACGACGGGATTCTGGGCCCCTGGGCGGGACTCGCGGTGACGGCGCTGTGGGCGGCGGCGGCCCTCCTCGCGGGAGCCTGGCGGCTGCGCGGCCGGGACGCCTGACGCCGCCCGCGACTGACACTCCGCCAATTGTCAGTGGTGGCCGGTTTACTGGACGCCATGGACATCGCCCGGCACATCGCCCTCGTCGACGAGCTGTGCTTCCGGCCCTTCCCGGCGGAGCACGGCCCGTCGGACGGGGGCACCGCGGGGCCCGGCCACTTCACGGCGGTGCTGGAGAGCAGCCACGGCCTGCCCGACGGCGACCCGGCGGAGCGGGCGGCGGTCGTGGAGCAGTACGAGAAGGACCGGGACGCGCTGTACGAGCGCCTGAGCCTCCGCTGGGGGGAGACGGACCCCTGGAATCTGCTGACGGTCCTGCTGCGGAGCGACCGGGAGGAGATACCCGAGCCGTGGGCCGGCCTGAGCGCCCGCGCGCGCGTGGCGTACCTCTGGGAGGCGGAGGGCACCGGCCGCTGGGTCGCGGTCGCCGTCGCCGACCGGGACGAGACGGACGAGGTGCGGTTGCTGGCCGTCGTCACGCAGGAGGCACCCCCCTGACCCCGGACTACTCCTCCGCCTCCGCCGCGACCCGCAGCCGCGCGAACTCCTCCGCCATCGTCTGCGCCGTCCAGTGCGCGTTGAGCCCGCTGGGGTTGGGCAGCACCCACACCCGGGTGTCCCCGAAGGTCCTGGCCTGCGGGCCCACCTGCGCCTTGCGGTCGTCGAACGCCGCACGGTAGGCGGTCACTCCGACGACGGCCAGCCAGCGCGGGCGCAACCGGGCCACCTTCAGCGCCAGCAGCCGACCGCCCTCGCGGTACTCCTCGGCCGTCAGTTCGTCCGCCCGCGCGCTGGCCCGCGCGACGACGTTCGTGATGCCGAGCCCGTACGACGGCAGCTCGCCCTGCTCCGACGGCTTCAGCAGCCGGGGCGTGAACCCGGACAGATGCAGCACCGGCCAGAAGCGGTTCCCGGGGCGGGCGAAGTGGTGGCCCGTGACCGCCGTCATCAGACCGGGGTTGATCCCGCAGAACAGCACGCGGAGGCCGTCCGCGACGACGTCCGGTACGAGACGGTCGCGGGCGGCCTCCAGCTCGGCCCGGGTGAAGCGCGTCAGAGGATCGCTCCGGGGGTGTAGCCCGCGGCGGCCGGGTGCTGCTTGAGGATCTCCTCGATGCGGCCGACGACGACACCGACCTGGTCGGCCGCGGCGCCGGTGAAGGAGAGCTTGTCGGCCATCAGCGCGTCCAGCGCGGCGCGGTCCAGCGGGATGCGCTCGTCGGCGGCCAGCTTGTCGAGCAGCTCGTTGCGCTCCGCGCCCTGCTCACGCATGGCCAGGGCGGAGGCGACGGCGTTCTCCTTGATCGCCTCGTGCGCGACCTCGCGGCCGACACCGGCCCGCACCGCGCCCATCAGGACCTTGGTGGTGGCCAGGAAGGGCAGGTAGCGGTCCAGCTCCCGGGCGACGACGGCCGGGAAGGCACCGAACTCGTCGAGCACGGTCAGGAAGGTCTCCAGCAGTCCGTCCAGCGCGAAGAACGCGTCGGGGAGCGCCACCCGGCGCACCACCGAGCAGGACACGTCGCCCTCGTTCCACTGGTCGCCGGCCAGCTCGCCGGTCATCGAGGCGTAACCGCGCAGGATCACCATCAGGCCGTTGACGCGCTCGCAGGAGCGGGTGTTCATCTTGTGCGGCATCGCCGAGGAGCCGACCTGGCCGGGCTTGAAGCCCTCGGTGACCAGCTCGTGCCCGGCCATCAGCCGCACGGTCTTCGCCAGCGAGGAGGGCGCCGCGGCCAGCTGGACCAGCGCGGTGACGACCTCGTAGTCCAGCGAACGCGGGTAGACCTGACCGACCGAGGTGAAGGCCTGGGAGAAACCGAGGTGCGTCGCGATCCGCTGTTCCAGCTCCGCGAGCTTGCCCGCGTCGCCGCCGAGCAGGTCCAGCATGTCCTGGGCGGTGCCGACCGGGCCCTTGATGCCGCGCAGGGGGTAGCGGCCGAGCAGCTCCTCCACCCGGCCGTACGCCACGAGCAGCTCGTCGGCGGCGGTGGCGAAGCGCTTGCCCAGCGTCGTGGCCTGCGCGGCGACGTTGTGGGAGCGACCGGCCATGACCAGCTCGGCGTACTCGCCGGACAGCTTGCCCAGCCGGGCCAGGACGGCCACCGAGCGGTCGCGGATCAGCTCCAGCGAGAGCCGGATCTGGAGCTGCTCGACGTTCTCCGTCAGGTCGCGGGAGGTCATGCCCTTGTGCACGTGCTCGTGCCCGGCGAGGTCGTTGAACTCCTCGATCCGCGCCTTCACGTCGTGCCGCGTGACCTTCTCGCGCTCGGCGATCGAGGCGAGGTCCACCTGGTCGAGGACGCGTTCGTAGTCGGCGAGCGCGGCGTCCGGCACCTCGATGCCGAGGTCCTTCTGGGCCCGCAGCACGGCGAGCCAGAGCTGCCGCTCGAGCTTCACCTTCTGCTCGGGCGACCAGAGCGTGGCGAGCTCGGCGGAGGCGTAGCGTCCGGCGAGGACGTTCGGGATGCGGGGCTTGGCGGGAGCGGAAGTCACGTGTACGGATTCTACTGGCGATTCGTGCAGGCCAGCGCCGCGGGGTTGTTCGTCGGAAGCTACGAAGGCCGTCCGGGCGGGTGCGGCGCGGGCCGGCACGGGGTCACGCCGGGTCCTCGTAGGGCAGCAGCTCCGGGCGCTTGGCCGGCAGGCCGTCGCCGGAGGACCGGCCGGTCAGCCTGCGGCCTATCCAGGGCAACAGGTGCTGCCGGGCGAACCGTACGTCCGCCGTCCGCCGCATGATCCAGCCCGGTGGCGGCGTCTCGGGCACCGGCGCGTGCCAGTCGGGGTCCTCCGGCTCGTAGCCGAGGGACTGCCACACCGCCTCCGCCACCCGGCGGTGCCCGTCGGCGGTCAGGTGCAGCCGGTCCACGTCCCACAGCCGCGGGTCGGCCAGCGAACGGGCCCCGTACAGGTCGACGACGACGGCGTCGTGCTCCGCGGCCAGGTCGTCGATGATCGCGAACAGCGCCTCCATGCGCGGCCGGAACCGGTCCAGCACCGGCCCCTGCCGGCCCGGGCTGCGCATCAGCACCAGCTGCTTGCAGTGCGGGGCCAGCCCTTCCACGGCCTGCGTCAGGAGGTCCCGCACCCGGGCCATGTCGCACTTGGGACGCAGGGTGTCGTTGAGCCCGCCGACCAGCGTGATCACGTCGGCGCCCATGGCCGCCGCGACGTCGACCTGCTCGTCGACGATCTGTCCGATCAGCTTCCCGCGCACCGCGAGGTTCGCGTACCGGAAACCGGGGGAGCGGGCGGCCATCCGCGCCGCGAGGATGTCGGCCCAGCCCCGGTAGGAGCCGTCGGGCAGCAGGTCCGACATGCCCTCGGTGAAGGAGTCGCCGACGGCGACGAGGCTGGTGTGGGTGGGATGCGTCTGCATGGCGACAGAAATGGTAGCCCCTGCACATACCCGCCGGTCGGTCGGCCTCCGCCCTTTCGGCTCTCGTACGGCCGCCTCCGCCCTGTCGGCTCAGGTCCGCTGCCCGAACAGTTCCCGCAGCACGTCCTCCATGGTCACCAACCCGGCCAGCCGTCCGTCGGACCCGAGCACCGCCGCCAGGTGCGTGCGGCTGCGCCGCATGGCGGTGAGCACGTCGTCCAGCGGCGTGCTCTCCCGCACCCGTGCGATGGGCCGCATGTCCGGCAGCCGGAAGGGCAGGTCCCGCGGCGAGGCGTCCAAAGCGTCCTTCACGTGCAGGTAGCCGACGATCCGCCGCCCGTCGTCCACCACCGGGAACCGGGAGAAGCCGGACCGGGCCGACAGCCGCTCCAGCTGCTCCGGGGTGATGCCCACGCGCGCGTGGACGACCTTCTCCAGAGGCAGCACCACGTCCCGCACCGGCCGCCGGCCCAGCTCCAGAGCGTCGTGCAGCCGCTCCTGGGCCCGGTCGTCGATCAGCCCGGCCTCACTGGCGTCCTTCACGATCTCGGCCAGTTCCGCGTCCGTGAAGGTCGCCGACACCTCGTCCTTGGCCTCGACCCTGAGCAGTTTGAGCAGGGCGTTCGCGAAGGCGTTGACGGTGAAGATCACCGGACGCAGCGCCCGGGACAGCGCCACCAGGGGCGGCCCGAGCAGCAGCGCGCTGCGCACCGGTTCGGCCAGGGCGATGTTCTTGGGCACCATCTCGCCGAGCAGCATGTGCAGGTACGTCGCCAGCGAGAGGGCGATCGCGAAGGAGACCGCGTGCCCCACGCCCGACGGCAGGCCCACGGCGTGGAACAGCGGCTCCAGCAGGTGCGCGATCGCCGGTTCCGCGACGACGCCGAGGACCAGCGTGCACAGGGTGATGCCGAGCTGGGCCGCCGCCATCAGCGCCGACACGTGCTCCAGCCCCCACAGCACGCTCTTCGCCCTCCGGTCGCCCTCCTCGGCGTAGGGCTCCACCTGGCTGCGCCGCACCGAGATCAACGCGAACTCGGCGCCCACGAAGAACGCGTTGACGACGAGCGTCGCCAGACCGATCAGCAGTTGTACGGCGGTCACCGTCCGGCCTCCCCGTCCTCGCCGGTCGCGCGTGCCGTGTCGAGCGGCGCGTGCAGCAGCACCCGGGCGGCCCGGCGTCCCGTGGCGTCCACGACCTCCAGTCCCCAGCCGGCGACCTCCACCGCGTCCCCCACGGCGGGGATGCGTCCCAGCTCGGCCGCGACCAGCCCGGCGACCGTCTCGTACGGCCCGTCGGGCACCCGGAGCCCCAGACGCGCGAGCCGGTCCACGCGTGCCGCGCCCTCGGCCCAGTACAGGGCGTGGCCCCGCTCGTCGGTACCGGCCGGGTCCAGTTCGGGCGTCTCGTGCGGATCGTGCTCGTCCCGCACCTCGCCGACGACCTCCTCGACGATGTCCTCCAGCGTGGCCACGCCCGCGGTCCCGCCGTACTCGTCGATCACCACGGCCATCGTGCGCCGGCCCGACAGCCGGTCCAGCAACCGGTCGACCGTCAGCGACTCGGGGACGAGCAGCGGCTCGCGCATGAGGTCGGCGACCGGGATGGCGGGCCGCTGCTCGGCGGGCACGGCGAGGACGTCCTTGACGTGGGCGGTCCCCACCACGGCGTCCAGGGTCTCCCGGTAGACGGGGAACCGGGACAGCCCCGTCGCCCGCGTCGCGTTCGCCACGTCCTCGCAGGTCGCGCGGGAGTCGAGGGCGATGACCTGGACGCGAGGGGTCATCACGTTCCCCGCCGTGAGGTCGGCCAGGTTCAGGGTGCGGACGAACAACTCGGCCGTGTCCGCCTCCAGCGCCCCCGCCTTGGCCGAGTGCCGGGCGAGCGCCGCCAGCTCCTGGGGGCCGCGTGCGGACGCCAGCTCCTCGGCGGGCTCCACGCCGAAGCGGCGGACGATCCGGTTGGCGGTGTTGTTCAGATGCGTGATGAAGGGCCGGAAGGCCGCGCTGAACCAGCGCTGCGGGCCCCCCACCCGCCTGGCGACGGCCAGCGGTGAGGAGATCGCCCAGTTCTTCGGCACCAGCTCGCCGACGATCATCAGGACGATCGTCGACAGGGCGGTGCCCAGCACCAGCGCCAGCGACGAGGCCGCCGAGCCCGACATGCCCGCGCTCTCCAGCGGACCGGAGATCAGCGCGGCCACGGAGGGCTCGGCGAGCATGCCCACCACGAGGTTGGTGACGGTGATGCCGAGCTGGGCCCCGGAGAGCTGGAAGGTCAGGTTCCGGACGGCCTTCAGCGCGCTCGCGGCACCCCGCTCCCCGCGCGCCGCGGCCCGCTCCAGTTCGCCGCGCTCGACCGTGGTCAGCGAGAACTCCGCCGCGACGAAGGCGCCGCAGGCCAGCGAGAGCAGGATCGCCACCAGCAGCAGGAGCACTTCGGTCATCGGGTCACCTCGCACCCATGATCGGCCAGGACGCGGCGATGCGCGCGATGTCGTGCGCCGGGGGAGGCGCCGAAGGATGAACCGGGGGAGGCGCCGGGGAACTCGCCGAAGGGGACTCGCTCATGCGCCGGTGGTCACAGCCTTTCAGTCGGTCAGGGGCTTCACCCAGCGTCGCCACTGCTCCTCGGGCGCGTACCCGGCCGCCCGCCAGGCATGCTGGGCCCGCTCGTTGCGCCGCAGCACCATCGCGTCCCCGCGGCGCCCGCCGAGCCGTACGAAGCGCTCCTCCGCGGCCATGAGCAGCGCGGAGCCGATGCCCCGGCGCCGGTGGTCCGGGTGGACCGCCAACCGGTACAGATGGCAGCGCCAGCCGTCGAAGCCCGCGATCACCGTGCCCACCAGCTCACCGTCGCGCTCGGCCAGGACCAGGGCCTCGGGGTCGCGGGCGACCAGCCGCTCCACGCCCTCCCGGTCGTCGCTGATGCTCGTCCCCTCGGCGGCGACCTTCCAGAAGGCCAGCACGACGTCCAGGTCCCCCGGCCCGGCGGCCCGTATCCGCAGATCGTTCATGAGCGGATCCCACCACGCGCCCCGGGCGGAGACGCGGGTATTCCGGCATGCGGACGGTCAGCCCTCGCGCAGCGCCCGCATCCGTCGGGTTCACTCCTCAGAGGTACGGTCCCGACATCGACTCCGCTCACAGGACCTGGTCCGGCAGGACACCGGCGAGGCGGGCCGCGCCTTGGTGGACGCGGCCGCCGACTTCGGGTACGCGGCTGAACCGTCGCGCTGCGACACCCCCGTCCACGACGGCCCGCACGCCCGCGCCGCCGCGCTGCTCCGGTGCGGGGGACCTCGCCCTGCCGGCCAGGAGCGGTGAGGCGTCCGTCGACGAGATCGCGGGAGAGTTGCGCGGGTGGGGCGGGAGAGCTGCGCGGGTGGGGCGTGTGACTACGCCTCGGCCCCGGGCGGCCGCCAGGCCGTGCCCAGCACGCAGTACGAGGTCGGCAGGGCCGGCCCGTTCTCCGGCAGCATCACCCGCCGGTAGGGGCCCAGTGCGAAGCCGGCCTCGCGCAGGGCGGCGACCGGCTCACGGGACAGGTGGCAGCCGCCGCTCAGCGGTGGCCACAGCGTCCGGTCCAGTGCCCTCTGGGTGAGCGTCATCACCCGGCCGCCACCCCGGCCGTGTTCGAAGAAGCGCAGCTCACCACCCGGGCGCAGGACCCGCCGCAGTTCCGCGAGGGCCCGGGGCACGTCGCGGACGCTGCACAGGACCAGCGAGACGACGGCCGCGTCGAAGGCCTCGCTCTTGACCGGCAGTGCCTCGGCCGCGCCCGGTGCCACGTCGACCGGCACCTGCGAGCGCAGCGCGGCCTCCACGGCCAGCTGCCGCAGCAGGCGCTCCGGTTCGATGGCGACGACCTCCGAGACGGTGCCCGGGTAGTGGGAGAAGTTCAGTCCGTTGCCCGCGCCGATCTCGATCACCCGGCCGGACAGTCCGGCGAGCAGCCGCTCGCGCACGCGCCCCATGCCCATCCGGGTCTCGGCGCCCACGCTGCACCGGGCGTAGCAGCGGGCGAACAGCGGATGGTGCACGGAGTCCCGCGGCACCCCGCGGGGTCGGGCGGATCGCAGGGGCATGGGACCTCCTTCACGAGGTGGTGCCTCACCCCGATTCTCCCCCTCACGGCCTCCGCGTACCCACCGCGTCGACGGCGCGTTCCGCCCGGGGCACCGTCCGCGGGGGCGCCGGACGGGTACACCGGCGCATCCGCGTGCGACGGCGTCGGGCGGGGCGAGCGAACACCGTCCGGGCCACCCCGTCCGGCCACCCCGCCCCGTCCGGCCGTCGGACCGTGCCGCCCGCCGCCGCGGTCAGGGCGCCTGCCGTGCCCGGAACGCGTCCGCGTCCCACGTCCCTTGCAGCCGGGGCGCCAGCCAGCGCGGCGCCGACGACCGGAACTCGCCCGGCGGGAGGGACGCCGCCCCGGCGGGCACGGCACCGAGCAGAGGGGCGCCGGCCACGTCGGGCAGATCCGCGAGGTTGCACCGCGAGGCGAGGTCCGGGGCACCGGGCCAGCTGCCGATCACCACGCCGGGCAGCTCCAGCCCTCGGGTCCGCAGCTCACGTGCCGTCAGCTCCGTGGTGTTGAGCGTGCCCAGGCCCGCCGACGCCACCAGCAGCACGGGCGCCCCCAGCAGCGCCGCGACGTCGGCCAGCGTCCCGCCCGCGGCGTCGAAGCGTACGAGCAGCCCGCCCGCGCCCTCCACCAGCACCAGGTCGTGCTCGGTGGCCAGCTTGTCCACCGCCTCCGCCACCTCCGCCGGACGCACCGGCGCCCGGCCCGCCCGGCGCGCGGCCGTCCACGGAGCCAGCGGCTCGGGGAAGCGGGCGACTTCGGCCGTCGTCACCTCGCCCGCGAGCCGCGCCACCTCCTGGGCGTCCCCGGGTTCGTCCGGCCGGACGCCGGTCTGCGCGGCCTTCAGCACGGCCACCGAGCGGCCGGCCGCCACCGCCGCGGCGGCCACGGCGGCGGTCACGACCGTCTTGCCGACCTCCGTGCCCGTGCCCGTGATCACCAGTACCGGCATGTCATCCCTCCCGCGCCGCCGCGCACACCGCGCGGGCGATCCGCGCCACGTCCGCGTCGCCCGTGACGTACGGCGGCATCGTGTAGACCAGGTCGCGGAACGGGCGCAGCCACACGCCCTCCCGCACGGCGGCCCGCGTCGCCGCCGCCATGTCGACGTCATGGTCCAGTTGCACCACGCCGATCGCGCCGAGCACCCGCACGTCGCGCACGCCCGGCAGACCGGCTGCGGGCGCGAGCCCCTCCCGCAGGCCCGC
This sequence comes from Streptomyces sp. NPDC047853, assembly GCF_043204535.1. Taxonomy (NCBI): domain Bacteria; kingdom Bacillati; phylum Actinomycetota; class Actinomycetes; order Kitasatosporales; family Streptomycetaceae; genus Streptomyces; species Streptomyces sp. NPDC047853. The sequence continues at coordinate 90,411 of NZ_JBIDCI010000017.1, forward strand.
CTCGATCCGCTTGACCTCCCCGAGCCAGTCCTGGCCGAGCAGCAGTCCGATCGACGCGCACGCCACTGCCGCCGCCAGCGGATTGCCCATGAACGTCGGCCCGTGGGCCAGCACCGGCACCTCGCCCCGGGAGATGCCCTCGGCCACCCGCGCCGTGCACAGCGTCGCCGCCATCGTCAGGTAGCCGCCGGTCAGCGCCTTGCCGACGCACATCACGTCCGGCACCACCGCCGCGTGCTCCGCCGCGAACAACGCGCCCGTGCGCCCGAACCCGGTCGCGATCTCGTCGAACACCAGCAGCACGCCGTACGCGTCGCACGCCTCCCGCAGCACGCGCAGATAGGCGGGGGAGTGGAACCGCATCCCGCCCGCGCCCTGCACCACCGGCTCCACGATCACCGCGGCCAGCTCGTCGGCGTGCCGCTCGATCATGGACCGCAGGTGATCGGCGTACGTCTCCTCGTACTCCACCGGGGGCGCGTCCGCGAAGACCTGACGCTGCAGCACCCCCGTCCACAGGTCGTGCATCCCGCCCTCGGGGTCGCACACCGACATGGGCTGCCAGGTGTCGCCGTGGTAACCGCCGCGCCAGGTCAGCAGGCGTCGCTTGGCGGGGCGGCCCAGCGAGCGCCAGTACTGCAGGCACATCTTGACCGCGACCTCGACCGACACCGACCCGGAGTCGGCGAGGAAGACGTGCTCCAGCCCTTCGGGCGACATGTCGACAAGGAGCTTCGCCAGTCGCACGGCGGGCTCGTGGGTGAGCCCGCCGAACATGACATGGCTCATCCGCCCCAGTTGCTCACGCGCGGCCTCGTTCAGCACCGGGTGGTTGTACCCGTGGATCGCCGACCACCAGGACGACATCCCGTCGACCAGTTCGGCCGAGCCGTCGGCCGGCCGCAGCCGCACCCCGCTCGCCGACTCCACGACGAGCGGGTCCTGCCGGCCGGGCATGGGGCCGTACGGGTGCCAGACGTGCCGACGGTCGAGCGCCAGCAGCTCGTCCACGGTCAGCTCGGGCTCAGGCATTGGGCGCGAGGTCCGTTCCGGCACCCCGGCGGCGTACGGCGACCAGGTCGGTACGGATCTCACCGGCCCCCGCCGGTCCGGCGGGCACGGCCGAGCCGCGGTCCGCCCCGGCCGGTACGGAACCGCAGACACCGTCCCCCGCGGGGGAGCCGCAGCCGCCGCCACCCTCGTGGGAGCCGCACCCGCCGCCACCCTCGTGCGACCCGCAGCCGCCGCCGGCCGTGACACGGTGCTCGGGCAGGGTCACCTCGCCCGCGCCCTCCACCTCGAACCCGGCGTCCGCGATCATCTCCAGGTCGGTCCGGCCCGCCTGCCCCTCACTGGTGAGGTAGTCCCCCAGGAAGATGGAGTTGGCCAGGTGCAGGGCGAGCGGCTGCATCGTGCGCAGATGGACCTCGCGGCCGCCCGCGATGCGCACCTCGACGTCCGGGCAGACGAACCGCGTCATCGCGAGGATGCGCAGGCACCGCTGCGGGGTGAGGTGCCACTCCTTCGCCAGCGGCGTGCCCTCCATCGGGATGAGGAAGTTGACGGGCACGGAGTCGGGGTCCAGCTCGCGCAGCGAGAAGACCACGTCGACCAGGTCCTCGTCGCTCTCGCCCATGCCCGCGATCAGCCCCGAGCAGGCGGAGAGTCCCGCCGCGTGCGCCTTGCGCACCGTGTCCACCCGGTCGGCGTACGTGTGCGTGGTCGTGATGTCCCCGTACGTCGCCTCGGAGGTGTTGAGGTTGTGGTTGTAGGCGTCGGCGCCCGCCTCGCGCAGCCGCTCCGCCTGGCCGTCCGAGAGCAGACCCAGACAGGCGCACACCTCGACGGCCTCGTTCTGCTCCTTGATGGCCTTGATGGTGTCCGAGACCCGGTCCACGTCCCGGTCGGTCGGGCCGCGTCCGCTGGCCACCAGGCACACCCGCTTGGCGCCGCCGGCCAGGCCCGCCGCCGCGGCGCGGGAGGCCTGGTCGGGCTTGAGCCACGTGTACTTGAGGATCTCGGCCTTGGAGCCGAGCCGCTGCGAGCAGTAGGAGCAGTCCTCGGGGCACAGGCCCGACTTGAGGTTGACGAGGTAGTTGAGTTTCACCCGTCGGCCGAACCAGTGACGGCGCACCTTGCCGGCCGCGGCCACCACATCGAGCAGGTCGTCGTCGGAAGTGGCGAGGACGGCGAGCGCCTCCTCGCGGGTCGGCGTCTCGCGCCGAAGCCCCTTGTCCACCAGCGTGTTCAGCAGGTCCATGAGAGCCGATCCTGTCCTAAGGGGCCGTCCGGGGCCAAGGAGACTTCGCACAACACTGCCAGTTCGACGTGTGGGTATTGCCACACCTCGCGGGGGTGGCGGTGCCGCTATCGTCTGTCCACTGCCTACAAATCCTCTGGAGGACCGATCCATGGCGTTCGGCTGGATCGACGAGCAGGCCCGGGCGCGTCGCGAGGCGGGTCTGGTACGGATTCTGCGCCCCCGCCCGGCCGACTCGGCACCGCTGGACCTGGCGAGCAACGACTACCTCGGACTGGCCCGGCACCCGGAGGTCACCGAGGGGGCGGCCCGGGCCGCGCGGACGTGGGGCGCCGGCGCCACCGGCTCGCGCCTGGTGACCGGCACGACCGAGCTGCACGCCGAGCTGGAACACGAACTGGCCGCCTTCTGCGGTTTCGAGGCGGCGCTCGTCTTCTCCTCCGGCTACGCGGCCAACCTCGCCGCGGTCACCGCGCTGGCGCCGCACGGCTCCCTCGTCGTCTCCGACGCGGGCAACCACGCCTCGCTGATCGACGGCTGCCGGCTGGCCCGCGGCGCGACCCAGGTGGTGGCGCACGCCGACCCGGACGCCGTGCGCAAGGCGCTGGCGACCCACGAGGGCCCCGCCCTCACCGTGTCCGACACCGTCTTCTCGGTCGACGGCGACGCCGCGCCGCTGGCCGGGCTCGCGCAGGCGTGCCGCGAGCACGGCGCCGGGCTGGTCGTCGACGACGCCCACGGCCTCGGTGTCCTCGGCGAGGGTGGCCGGGGAGCCGCGTACGAGGCGGGCCTCGCGGGAGCGGACGACGTCGTCGTGACGGTGACGCTCTCCAAGTCGCTGGGCAGCCAGGGCGGCGCCGTGCTCGGACCCGCCCCGGTGATCGAGCACCTGGTCAACGCGGCCCGGACCTTCATCTTCGACACCGGCCTCGCCCCCGCGGCGGCGGGCGGGGCCCTCGCGGCCCTCACCCTGCTGCGCCGCGAGCCCGAACGGGCGGCGCGCGCACGTGCGGTGGCGGGCGAACTGCACGCTCGCCTGACCGCCATGGGCCTGTCCGCGGTGCGTCCGGACGCCGCGGTCGTGTCGGTGCGCGCGCCCTCCCCGGAGGGAGCCGTCCAGTGGGCGGCCGACTGCCGTTCGGCCGGCCTGTCCGTGGGGTGCTTCCGGCCTCCTTCCGTGCCCGACGGCATCTCACGGCTCAGGCTGACCGCCCGGGCGGACCTCTCCGCGGAACAGGTGGAACGCGCGGTACGGGTGATCGGCGCAACGCGGCCATGAGTCGGCGTGGCACGGCCGTGCTCCGCATCCGACCCGGGTTCAGCGGTGGTGGACCGCGCCCGTGAACGACGCCCAGCTCTCGGGGGAGAAGAGCAGCGCGGGTCCGGCCGGGTCCTTGGAGTCGCGCACGGCGAGCAGGCCGGCCCACGGGCCGGCCGACGGCCGTGCCGTCTCCACGCAGTTGTTCGCTCCGGTGCTGTAGCTGCTGCGCAGCCACCGCAGGTCGGGGAGATGGGTGCCGGCAGGGATGCTCCGGCGGAGTGCGGACGGGGTGCCTGACATGGTTCCTCCTTACGCGCCTGCCGCGATCGCGGCGATGAAGTCCAACGAGTCCTGGGGCGAAAGGGCATGGAGCAGAAGGGCGTTGAAGGCCTCGGTGTAGGCCTCCAGGTCTTCTTTCCGCTCGAGATGCAGGCTACTCGTCAAGTGGTCGAGAACAACCACGTCCAGATCAGAAGTGCTCGAAAAAGAGAAGATTACGAAAGGGCCGGTGACACCGATGTGCGCCCCGGCGGTGAACGGCAGGACCCGGAGCCGGACATGGGGGAGGCGCGCGGCCTCGACCAGGCGTGTCAGTTGCCGTTCCATGACCCCGGGGCCGCCCACCTCGCGGCGGAGCACCGCCTCGTCCAGGACCGCGCTCAGCTCCAGCGGCGGCTGGGTCCGCAGCACGTCCTGGCGGGCCAGCCGGACCTTCACCAGGGTGTCCAGCCGCTCCTGGGGCAACCCGTCCGCCGCGGCGCGCGTCACCGCGCGGGCGTACTCGGGTGTCTGGAGCAGCCCGGGCACCACCGTGGTCTCCAGCGTGCGCATCGCGCTGGCCTGGGACTCCAGGCTGATGAAGTCGCGGTAGGCCGGTGGCAGCACCCCGCGGTAGGCGTGCCACCAGTGGTGCCGGCCGCCCGCGTCGTCGGAGCCCGCCAGCACCTCCAGCAGCTCCCGGAGCCGGGAGTCGTCGACACCGTAGGCGTCGAGGAGTAACCGTACGTCGGCCGGTTTCGCCCCGCTGGTCCCGGTTTCGATGCGGCTGACCTTCGACTGGTGCCAGCCCACCAACCGGGCCGCCTCGCCGCTGGTGATCCCCGCCGACGTGCGCAGGGTGCGCAGTTCGGCGCCCAGCTTCCGACGGCGCACCACGGGACCGTGTTGCATGGGCCACTCCCTTACTCCTTATGGGCCGCCCAAATCCGCTCTGCCGTCGCAGAGTTCACCGCTTCGAGCGACAGATATATGCATATCTTGGTGGATCGCCGCCCTTCCCGGGCCTGGTGATGGCAGTCTGGCGGCGAAGCACCAGTCCGGGACCGTACTCGAACCGTCCGCTCCGTGTCCGGTTGCGGTCCCGTGGGAAAGGGACGACGTCGCCATGGCAGACCATCTGGAAGCATCCGTCACTCTGCCGAGCGATCCCGCCTCGGTGGCCGCCGCGCGTACCTATGTGGTCGGGACCCTGACGGAGTGGGGTCTGCCGACGGACGCCGATCTCTCCGACACCGTCCGGCTCATCGTCTCCGAACTGGCGACCAACGCGGTCCAGCACACGCTCGGACAGTCGCCCACCTTCACGGTGGACCTCGCGCTCGACCGTGACGAGCGGCTGCGCATCGGCGTCACCGACAGCCATCCGCGCTTCCCCAAGCGCCTGCCCGCCGCGGTGCAGCAGGACAACGGCCGGGGCATGGTGATCATCCGCTGGCTCACGGCGGAGGGCGGGGGCAGGCTGCGGGTGCGGCCCACCCGCGAGGGCGGCAAGACCGTCTCCATCGAGCTGCCCTGGACGCCGCCGGGCCGCCCGGTGGCCACCGAACCGGCCACGGCCGTCAGCCGGACGCCGGGAGAGCCGGAGCGCTCGCGCTGAGCCGTCTCCGGTGACCGCGACGCCGCTTCCGACCACCCCGCGGGGTGACGGCGGAACAGGCGCCGTCACCCCGCCCGGGCGGTCTACTTGACCCGGCCGTACCAGACGCTGCTGGTCCAGATCTTCTGCAGGCGCACCACGTCGCCGGTCTTCGGAGCGTGCCAGATCTTGTTCTTCCCGGCGTAGATGCCGACGTGGTAGACGCTGCGGCCGGAGTGGAAGAAGACCAGATCCCCGACCTTGCGGCTCTTCGAGGAGATGTGCCGGGTCTTGTTGTACTGCTGGGCCGCGGTGCGCGGAAGCTTCTTGCCGACCTTCTTGAACGAGTACAGCGTCAGGCCGGAGCAGTCGAACCTGCCCGGTCCGACGGCACCCCATTTGTAGGGCGCACCTTTCTTCGAGGCCGCGATCTTGAGGGCCTTCGTCGCGTGGCTCGCCGCGGCGGCCTCGGAGGCGACGCCGGGGACCACCACGGAACCGCCGACGGCGGCGAGGGTGAGAGCCGAGGCCGTACCGGCACGGGCCATCAGTGACGGGACACGATTGAGCGCAGACATGCGCAACCCTTCGTCAGCCGCCTGTGAAGGATGACCTGTCGGATTCGGGCTGGCGAAGTTGCCCGGCCGCACGGATGCGGCTTCACCCCAAGGGCCGCTCGGTACGGTGCCTGAATCGCGCAGGCGACCGTTCCGGCGACCCGTCGTGCTCGGGTCCTCCACTCCTGCCGATCCACTCCTGTCGACCGGTCGTCCGGGCGGCGGCAGGATTCGGCGTCCGCCCGGACCGCCCCGCCGCGGCGGCGGGGGCTTGTCGTCAGTCACGGATCTTGTCTCGCCCCGTGGGAAAATCCCAACGGAACGTGGCTTTTGTGTTGTTACTCACCACTCACCCGTTCGGATGAACGCCGCACGTTCGAGTCGCGTGGGGGTGCGGCGGCGACGCCGGGACCAGCGGCGGAATGGCTCGTTCCGCCACTCGGGCAGCCGCGTCCCGCAACTGCGGGGAGCCGGAAATTCCCGGTGTTCCTACGCCGAAAGGGGGTAAGCCGTTTGGTGCGTTTCGCGTGCGTGAGCGTCAACTGTCCGAAGGCGGCGGCAGACTGACGCGCGCCGTCCGCCGTTCCCCGTCCAGGACGCGCAGCGCCCGGGCCAGGGTCGCCGCGTGCAGTTCCGTCTCGCCCCGCCGATGCATCAGGGCCAGCGCGTCGCGCAGGGCGGTCGCCTTGCCGACCAGTGCCTGGGCAGCCCGCAGGCCGCGGTAGGTGTCGCCGTCCTGTGCCGGGTTGATGCGGCCCAGGAGGTCGACGACGTCCAGGTAGCAGTCGATCAGCTCGGCCTCGGCGCGGGTGAGGGCGGGCAGGGGAGGTGGCTCCGGCGACGGCATCGGCGGCTCACCTCGCGCCGGGCGCGGCGGTCTCGTCGATCGGTGTCCCGAGGAGGACGGCGCGCTCCTCCAGCGGCTTCGCGTACGGGTCCATGTCCCGGTCGCCGGTGCCGGCGCGCTCGGTGAACCCGGGTGGTACGTGGCGGGCGGACGACCGGACCATGACGAACCCCTCCTCGTGGCAGCGCCGTTGCGGGCGGCACTGTCTCCGAAAAATGTACAGGACGTACATCTCGGGAAGGAGGGAGTCTCGCAGGCCGCGGCTGGTGGCGGAGGGGTGCCTCACTGCTCCTTCGGAGGTTCGTGCAGGCCGAACGGGGAGCCCTGGTCGTCCCGGCACAGGGCGAAGCGGCCGAAGCGCGCGGCCGACTGCGCGTCCTCCGCGCCGAGGTCCCCGACCGACCCGCCCAGCTCGCGGACGCGGGCCACGGCCTCCTCCAGGTCCGGGACCCGGAAGAAGAGATACGGAGACGCCTGTGCGTCCCCTCCGTGCAGGCCACCGGGAAGGCCATCGGTCCCGACGGTGAATCCGCCGCCCGTGGGCCCGGGTTCGAGGGTCCAGCCGAAGAGGGTGCCGTAGAAGGCGCGCCCGCGTTCGGGGTCGGCCACGCCGAGTTCGAAGAACGACGGTTCGCCTGCCATGGGGCACCTCCTGTGGGCCGGTGGCCGTGCTCGCCCCCGGCTCCATCGTCCTCCCCGGCGGGCGGCACCGCAGCCGGTGGCCGCGAGCCCAACCGTAAGCTGGGGCCATGGCCTACGAGATTCCGGTGACGCAAGCCCGGGCTGAGCTCGCCGACCTGATCAACCGGGTCGTGTACGGCGGTGAACGGGTCGTCGTGACGCGGCACGGCAAGCCGCTGGTCGCCCTCGTCTCCGCCGCCGACCTCGCGCGCCTGGAGGACCACCGGGAACCGGCGGGGGAGCAGGTGGTCGGCGCGCTGTCCCGGGTCCGGGACGCCGCCACGCCCCGCGAGCATCACCGCTTCGGCATCGCGGCGGAGCACCGGGGGCCGACCCCGTCATAGCGGGCGTCCACCGGGGCCGAAGCCGCTGCAGCGGGCGTCCACCGGCCCTGCGTGGCGCGGGTGGGGGCGTACGCCGACCGGGGCTCAGGCGACCGGTGCGGGGGCCGGGGCCCGGTCGGGGGCCGGCGAGTCGCCGGCCGCGCGCTGCCGCAGGGCGTTGCCGAGCACGACCGCGCCGAGGCCGAGCCCGGCCCACCACGCGAGGGTGAGCGCGTGGCCGGTGGCCGCGGCTCCGTCGAAGAAGGACACCGAGCGCAGCAGTGAGGCGCCCGCGCCCGGCGGGAGCCACTGGCCGATCGCACCGGCCGGCTGCGGCAGCATCTCGGGTGCCGAGGAGGCGCCCGAGAACGGGTTGCCCAGCAGCATCATCACGGCCGCGCCCAGACCGATCCCCGCCTGTCCCAGCAGGGCCGCCAGCCCCGCCACGCTCGCACCCACCGCGAGGACCGACAGCCCGAACACGCCGGCCACGGCCCACCAGTCACCGACGACCGTCCCGAGCCAGCTGTGCGCGATGGCCGCGGCGGCCAGGCCCGCCACCGCGGAGGCGCCGACCAGCGCGACGACCGTACGGGTGCCGCGCAGGCCCAGCAGGGTGGTGACGGCGCCCGCCGCGATCCCGGCCAGTGCCAGCGGCAGCACGCTCGCGCCCAGGGCCGCGCCGCGCGGGTCCGTCTCGGGTGCGGGTACGACGTCGACCACCTGGGCCGGGGCTCCCGCCGCGGTCCCCTGCGCGGCCACCGCCTGCTGGAGCAACTGGGCGACGACGGGGCTCGCCGCCGATGCCGTGAGCAGCTTGCCGCCGCGGTCGTCGGCGACCACCGCGCCGTACACGGTCCGGTCCTCGACGGCGGCCCGGGCCGCCGCCTCGTCGGCGTAACGGTGGATCTCGAAGGCGCCCTCCTGCCGGGTGAGCCGCTGCTCCACCTGCGCGACCGCCCCGGGCGGCCCCGCCACACCGAGCGGCAGGTCGTGGGGGGCCGTGCGGGCGGCGGGCCAGGCGAAGGCCCACAGGGTCAGGGCGACCAGTACGGGCACCAGGGCGATCACGGCGATCACGCGTCGGCGGCTGTCCATGAGGACTCCTGAAAAAGAAGGATCGTTCGTTTTACTGCTGTCCCCACCGTGCGCCCGGCTCGGTCCCTTGTCAAGAAGGAACGTTCGTTTTAACGTGGACACCATGGCCCGTGTATCCCAGGAACACCTCGACGCCCGCCGCCGGCAGATCCTCGACGGCGCCGCCCTCTGCTTCGCCCGCAACGGGTTCCACGCCACGTCGATGCAGGACGTGCTGAAGGAGGTCGACCTGTCCGCGGGGGCGGTCTACCGCTACTTCAGCGGCAAGGAGCAGTTGATCGAGGCCATCGTCACCGACGTGATGGGCGTCCTCCGCGACGTGTACGAGCGGGCCGCGCGGGAGAGCCCGCCGCCGATGCCCGACGAGCTGATCGCCCGGACCGTGGCGCACATGCAGCGGGAACGGCCGGCGCTCACGGACGACGGGGAGTGGCTGTTCCCGCGGCTCATGATCCACGCCTGGACGGAGACGCAGCGCAACGGCGAGCTGTCGGCCCTGCTGGGGGAGGGCTTCGACGCGGTCACGGCCGCCTGGGTGAAGTTGGTGGTCCGCTACCAGGAGAGCGGCATGATGTCCGCCGACGTCGATCCCCGGGCCGTGGCCCGGACGCTGATGGCCACGGTGCAGGGCTTCGGGGTCCAGCACGTGCTCTTCGGCGGTTTTCCTCCCGAGGCGCTCCGGGCGGGTGTACGGGCGCTGACGGGCATGCGGGAGGCCGCCGACGGCACCGGTAATCAGTCGGTCAAATCCGGGTGACGTGGCGGAAACACTGCGAGCCTACTCTGCACCCCGATCCACCTGCGGTTTCCTGTGCACCGGCGTGCGCTTTCCAGCGCATTCATGCGTGTTACATGTGTGTTACATCTAGAACCGTCGCGGTGGCCGCGGCAGTCGGGCCGTGCGTCCCGGCGTGATGCCCTGTGAGGTGGTACGTGCAGCTGACCCCGCACGAGCAGGAGAGACTGCTCATCCATGTGGCCGCGGACGTGGCGGAGAAGCGCCGCGCGCGAGGCGTGAGGCTCAATCATCCCGAGGTCGTCGCGCTGATCACCGCGCACATCCTCGAAGGTGCCCGGGACGGTCGTACGGTCGGTGAACTCATGGCCTCCGGCCGCACACTGCTCCAGCGCGACGAGGTCATGGAGGGCGTCCCGGAGATGATCCACGACGTGCAGGTCGAGGCCACCTTCCCCGACGGCACCAAGCTGGTCACCGTCCACGATCCGATCATCTGACGGGGCGGCAGCCATGATCCCCGGAGAGATCCTCTTCGCCGACGAGCCGGTCGTCTGCAACGAGGGGTGCGAGATCACCCGCCTGACCGTGCTCAACACCGCCGACCGGCCCGTCCAGGTCGGGTCCCACTACCACTTCGCCGAGGCGAACCCCGGCCTCGACCTCGACCGCGCCGCGGCCCACGGCAAGCGGCTCAACATCGCCGCCGGCACCGCCGTCCGGTTCGAGCCCGGCATCCCCGTCGACGTGGAGCTCGTCCCCCTGGCGGGGGCCCGCGTCGTCATGGGGCTGCGCGGCACGACCGGAGGTGCCCTCGATGCCTGAACTGACCCGTGCCGCCTACGCCGACCTGTTCGGCCCCACCACCGGCGACCGCATCCGACTCGCCGACACCGACCTTTTCGTCGAGATCGAGGAGGACCGCTCCGGCGGGCCCGGCCGCTCGGGTGACGAGTCCGTCTTCGGCGGCGGCAAGGTCCTGCGCGAGTCCATGGGCCAGTCGCGGGCCACCCGTGCCGAGGGCGCCCCCGACACGGTGGTCACCGGAGCCGTGGTCATCGACCACTGGGGCGTCGTCAAGGCCGACATCGGCATCCGCGACGGCCGCATCACCGGCATCGGCAAGTCCGGCAACCCGGACACCATGGACGGTGTCCACCCGGACCTCGTCATCGGCCCCGAGACGGAGGTCATCGCCGGCAACGGCAAGATCCTCACCGCCGGCGGCATCGACACGCACGTCCACTTCATCGCCCCGGCCGCCGTCGACGAGGCCCTCGCCTCCGGTGTCACCACCCTCATCGGCGGCGGCACCGGCCCCGCCGAGGGCAGCAAGGCCACCACGGTCACCCCCGGCTCCTGGCACCTCGCGCGGATGTTCGCGGCCCTGGAGTCCAGCCCCGTCAACATCGGCTTCCTCGGCAAGGGCAGCACCATGTCCAAGGAGTCGATGCGCGACCAACTGCGCGCGGGCATCCTGGGCTTCAAGATCCACGAGGACTGGGGCGCCACCCCCGCCGTCATCTCCGCCTGCCTGGACGTCTGCGAGGAGTCCGGCGTCCAGCTCGCCGTCCACACCGACACCCTGAACGAGGCCGGGTTCATCGGCGACACCTTCGACGCGATCGCGGGACGCACCCTGCACGCCTTCCACGTCGAGGGAGCCGGCGGCGGACACGCCCCCGACATGATCACGGCGGTCTCGCTGCCCCACATCCTGCCGGCGTCCACCAACCCGACCCGGCCGCACACCGTCAACACCGTCGAGGAGCACCTCGACATGCTGATGGTCTGCCACCACCTGAACCCCGCCGTCCCCGAGGACCTGGCCTTCGCGGAGTCCCGCATCCGGCCCAGCACCATCGCGGCCGAGGACATCCTGCACGACATCGGGGCCATCTCCATCATGGCCTCGGACGCCCAGGCGATGGGCCGCATCGGAGAAGTGATCCTGCGGACCTGGCAGACCGCGCACGTGATGAAGCGGCGTCGCGGCTTCCTGCCCGGCGACACCCGCGCCGACAACCTGCGCGCCCGCCGCTATGTCGCCAAGTACACCATCAACCCCGCCGTGGCCCAGGGCATCGAGCACGAGGTCGGCTCGGTGGAGACCGGCAAGCTGGCCGACCTGGTGCTGTGGGACCCCCGGTTCTTCGGAGTGAAGCCGCAGCTCGTCCTCAAGGGCGGGCAGATCGCGTACGCGCAGATGGGGGACGCCAACGCCTCCATCCCCACCCCGCAACCGGTGCTGCCGCGACCGATGTTCGGGGCCCACGGGACGGCTCCGGCCGCCAACTCGGTCGGCTTCGTGGCCGGGGCCGCCCTCGATGACGGGCTGGCGGAACGCCTCGGACTCGGCCGGGAGCTCGTGCCCATCCGGTCGACCCGTGGCCTCACCAAGGCCGACATGCGGGAGAACGACGCGCTGCCCCGCGTCGAGGTGGCCGCGGACTCCTTCGCGGTGACCATCGACGGCGAGCTCGTCGAACCCGCACCCGCCGTCGAACTGCCGCTCGCGCAGCGGTACTTCCTGTTCTGAGCGCCGACATGAGCCGCGCCGCACTGCTCGTCCTCGCGGACGGCCGCTTCCCCGCCGGAGGGCACGCCCACTCCGGCGGGGCGGAGGCCGCCGTCCGGGCGGGCCACATCACCGACGCCGCGAGCCTGGAGGAGTTCTGCCGGGGGCGGCTGCACACCGGCGGAAGCGTCGCGGCCTGCCTCGCCGCGACCGCGGCCCTCGGTGTGGACCCCGTCGCACTCGACCGGGCCGCGGACGCGCGCACCCCTTCACCCGCCCTGCGCGGGGTGGCGCGCCGACTCGGGCGGCAGCTGATGCGGGCCGCGCGGGCGACCTGGCCGCACCCCGAACTCGACGCGCTGGCGGGACGGTTCCCCAAGGGGGCGCACCAGCCCGTCGTCCTCGGCCTGACCGCCCGAGCGGCCGGACTCGGGCCCCTGGACGCGGCGTACTGCTCCCTCTACGAGGCAGTGAGCGGACCGGCCACGGCCGTGGTGCGGCTGCTCGGCCTCGACCCGTTCGACGCGACGGGCGTGCTGGCGCGTCTCGCCCCCGAGCTGGACCGGGTGGCACAGGACGCCGTCGAGGCGGCGCACGCCGCCGTGACCGACGGGGTCGACGTGCTGCCCGCGCGGTCCTCGCCGGTGCTGGAGATCGGCGCGGAGGCGCACGCCGCCTGGGCCGTGCGGCTGTTCGCCTCGTAGCGCCCCGACCGTTCGGCCCGCGCGCCCGCCGTCCCTTCCTTCCCTTCCCGTCCCCTTGCAGGGGGCTCTACAGGGGGTTTCGCCCCCGTGCAGGAGTCGCAGCATGCACCTCGATCACCACCATGAGACGCCCGCCGTCTCCGCCGACGCCAGGCGGCCCGACGGAAGCCGCCGCGCGCTGCGGATCGGGCTCGGCGGACCCGTCGGCTCGGGGAAGACCGCCACCGTCGCCGCGCTCTGCCGGGCCCTGCGCGAGGAGTTGTCCCTCGCCGTCGTCACCAACGACATCTACACCCGCGAGGACGCCGAGTTTCTGCTCCGCGAGGCGGTACTGCCGCCGGAGCGGATCAGCGCCGTGGAGACCGGCGCCTGCCCGCACACCGCCATCCGGGACGACATCTCGGCCAACCTCGAGGCGGTGGAGGACCTGGAGGACGAGGTGGGTCCGCTGGACCTCGTCCTGGTGGAGTCCGGCGGCGACAACCTCACCGCCACCTTCTCCAGGGGGCTCGTCGACGCCCAGATCTTCGTGATCGACGTCGCCGGGGGTGACGACATCCCGCGCAAGGGCGGGCCGGGCGTCACCACCGCCGACCTGCTGATCGTCAACAAGACCGACCTCGCGCCGTACGTCGGCTCGGACCTGGCGCGGATGGCCGCCGACGCGAAGGCGCAGCGCGGTGAACTGCCGGTCGTCCTCCAGTCGCTGCGCGGCGAGGACGGCGTCCGGGACGTGGCCGACTGGGTGCGGGCCCGGATCACCGCATGGACGGCATGACGGCCCCGGCCGGCGTACGGGCGAGGGCGCGCGTTCTCGCCCGCGCCGACGGGCGCGGCGGCATCGCCCTGCCGGTGCTGGAGGGCGAGGGGCCGCTCACGGTGCGGCGCACCCGGGGGAGCGGAGCCGAGGCCCGGCTCCTGCTGGTCGGTGCGATGAGCGGCCCGCTCGGCGGGGACCACTTCACGGTGACCGCCGAGGCGGGCCGGGGCGCCCGCCTGCGGGTCGGATCGGCCGCCGCCACCCTGGCCCTGCCGGGGCAGTCCAAGACGGGTGCCCGCTACGACGTCCGGCTCACCGTCGGCGACGACGCGGAACTGCGCTGGCTGCCCGAGCAGTTGATCTCCGCGGGCGGCAGCGACCTGCACGTCACCACACATGTCGACCTCGCCGCCACGGCCCGGCTCCTGCTGCGGGAGGAGCAGGTGCTCGGGCGGTCCGGGGAGGAACCGGGGCGGCTCACCAGCCGGCTGACCGTGCGGATCGCCGGCCGGAGCGTCCTCGACCAGGAGCTGGCCTGCGGGCCCGGCGCCCCGGGCGGCTGGGACGGCCCCGCAGGCCTGGCGGGGCACCGTGCGGTCGGCCAGTTGATCGTCGCCCGCCCGGAGTTCGCGACCGCGCCACCGGCGGCCCGTGTCCTCGCCCCGGGGGCGGCCGTCATGCCGCTCGCCGGGCCGTGCGCGCTGGTGACGGCGGTGGCCTCGGACGCACTGCGGCTGAGACGGCTGCTGGACGAGGCGCTGGCCTGGCTGGACCGGGGTCCGTCGACCGGAGCCCTTTGACCGAACGCCTTTCTCCGTTTATCGGATTGGCAAAGAAGTAGCATCGCCTCTGTCCTCAGGGAACGCACAACCGCGAAGATCCCCGTACTTGTCGCGAACACGTACGGGGAGGGCCACGTGAGGAAGAGCGGACTGGGGCGGAGGGCGGCGGCGTTCGGCACGGCCGGAGCGCTCGTCACCGCCACACTGATAGCCGGCGCGGTCGCGGCGCCCACCGCGAGCGCGGGCCCGGCCGCCGGCCATGCGAAGGGCTGGGACCGCGAGGCCCGCGGGGCCGCGATCGCCGCCGCCCGCGCGGCGAAGGCCGGCATCGACTGGCAGGACTGCCCCGCCGACTGGAACCTGCCCCAGCCGATCCAGTGCGGCTACGTCACGGTGCCGCTCGACTACGCCAAGCCGTTCGGCAAGCAGATCGAGATCGCCGTCGACCGCATCGGCAACACCGGCACCAAGGCCGAGCGCCAGGGCGCGCTCCTCTACAACCCCGGCGGTCCCGGCGGTTCCGGGCTGCGCTTCCCGGCCCGCGTCACGAGCAGGAGCGCGGTCTGGGCCGACGCGGCCGAGGCCTACGACTTCGTGGGCTTCGACCCGCGCGGTGTCGGCAAGTCCGCGCCCATCTCCTGCGTGGACCCGCAGGAGTTCGTGAAGGCGCCCAAGATGGACCCGGTGCCCGGCTCCGAGGCCGACAAGCTCGCGCAGCGCAAGCTGGCCCGCGAGTACGCCGAGGGCTGCGGCGAGCGCAGCGGTGCGATGCTCCCGCACATGACCACGCCGAACACCGCACGCGACCTCGACGTCATCCGCGCCGCGCTCGGCGAGCGGAAGCTCAACTTCCTCGGCGTCTCCTACGGCACCTACCTCGGCGCCGTCTACGGCACCCTCTTCCCGGACCACGTCCGCCGGATGGTCGTCGACAGCGTCGTCAACCCGTCCCGCGACAAGATCTGGTACCAGGCCAACCTGGACCAGGACGTCGCCTTCGAGCAGCGCTGGCAGGACTGGCAGGACTGGGTCGCGCGGAACGACGCCACCTTCCACCTCGGGGACACCCGCGCCGAGGTCCAGGACCAGTGGCTCGAACTGCGCGCCACCGCGGCGAAGGAGCCGCTCGGCGGGGTCGTCGGCCCGGCCGAGCTGATCTCCTTCTTCCAGAGCGCCCCGTACTACGACTCCGCGTGGGTGCCGGTCGCCACGGTCTTCGGCAAGTACGTCGCCGGTGACACCCAGGCCCTCGTGGACGCCGCCGCCCCCGACCCCGGCGACACCGCGGGCAACGCCTCCGCGGAGAACGGCAACGCCGTCTACACCGCCGTCGAGTGCGCCGACGCCCAGTGGCCCACCGACTGGCAGACCTGGGACCGGGACAACACCCGGCTCCACCGCGACCACCCGTTCATGACCTGGGCCAACGCCTGGATGAACCTGCCGTGTGCCACCTGGCCCGTCAAGCAGCACACCCCGGTGGACGTGCAGACCGGCAAGGGCCTGCCGCCCGTGCTGATCGTGCAGGCCGAGCGGGACGCGGCGACCCCGTACGGAGGCGCCGTCGAACTGCACCAGCGGTTCAAGGGATCGCGCCTGATCACCGAGCGGGACGCCGGATCGCACGGGGTCACCGGCCTGGTCAACCCGTGCGTCAACGACCGGGTCGACACCTACCTGCTCACCGGCAAGGTGGACGCCTCGGACGTGACCTGCGCGCCCCACGCCACGCCCAAGCCGTAGCGACCCGAAGGCGCGGGGGAGGGGCGGCCGGACCGACCGGCCGCCCCTCGGCCGTCCTCACGTCCGCCGCGCCGCCGACCAGGCGTCCTCCGCGGCGTAGTCGAAGAGGTCGCCGTAGGCCCGGACCATCTTCGGGTACGCCTCCCGCCAGTCCCGTGCGGCCAGTCGCCCCTCGATCCAGGCCACCGTGTCCGGCAGGGTCTCGGCGTAGCGGACCACCGGTCGGTAGCCCAACTGCCGCTCGGCCGCGCTCATGTCGCACACCACCGGCTGGGGCACCGACCAGGGCGTGTCGCCCACGCCGTCGGCGGTGGGCGGGCCGTCCATCAGCACGTCCTCCGCCTCCACCCCCATCACCGCGTCGATCGCCGCCGCGATCTCCGCGACCGTCGGTGCCTCGGGATCGACCGCGTTCAGCACGCGCGTGCCCGGGCGTGGAGCGGCCAGCCGGATCAGCTCGGCGATGTTGTGCACGCTCGCGGGGTGGAAGCGGCTCGTACCGCGGTGGGCGAGGAAGCGCCGGCGCCGGCCGTCGAGGTTGCGCTTGACGAAGTACAGCTCGCGCGGGGTACGGCAGTGCGGCCCGTGGACCGCGCCCGCGCGCAGCAGCGTGACCGGCAACCGGTCGCCCGCCGCGAGCAGTTCACGCTCCAGCGCCGCCTTGCGGGTGCTGTACGACGTGTCGCCCGGCCGGATCGTGCGCTGCTCCTCGGTGACGGGCACCGGGTACGCGGGGAAGCCGTCGGGCTCGCCCTGCGTGTCGAAGTTGCGGCCCTTGTCGTCCTCGTAGACCGACACGCTGGAGATCACCACGGCGGAGCCGACCCGCCCGGCGAGCGAGATCAGCTGCCGCGCGTGTTCTTCCCCGAAGGCCACCGTGTCCACCAGGACGTCGCAGCCGTCGCCGACCGCCGCCGACAGGGCCGCGTCGTCCTCCCGGTCGGCCCGCGCCACCCGCACGTCCCTGGGCCAGTCCCCGTCCCGCTCACCGCCCCGCGAGACGGCCGTCACCTCCCAGCCGTCCCGGGCCAGCGCTCCCACGGTCGGGCGCCCGATCTGCCCCGTCGCCCCGATCACCACAGCTCGTGTCATAGGGCGACGGTAGGCGGGCCGGGCGCTCTTCGACCACGCTCTTCTGCCGAGGGCAGACAGCGGCCCGCTAGCGGTGCGGCAGCCGGGGGAACCTCGGTCCCTTGGCAGCCGTCCGGGCCTCCTCGGCCTTGACGTCGGCCGCGTACCGGTCGACGTACTCCTGTCCGGACAGCGTCAGGACGGCGTACATGATCTCGTCGGTGATGGCGCGCAGCACGGCCTTCTCGCCCTCCATCCCGGCGTAGCGGGAGAAGTCCAGGGGCTCGCCGAAACGGATCACCACGGGGTGCAGCTTCGGGATCTTCCGGCCCGGCGGCTGGGCCTCGAAGGTGCCGATCATCGCGCAGGGCACGACCGGCGCCCCGGCCCGGAGCGCCATCACCGCGACGCCGACCTTGCCCTTGTACAGCCGGCCGTCGTGCGAGCGGGTGCCCTCCGGGTAGATGCCGAGCAGCTCGTCCTTGCCCAGCACGCCGAGCCCCTCGCGGATCGCCGCCTGGCCCGCGTCCTTGCCGGAGCGGTCGACGGGGATCTGCCCGGCGCTGCGGAAGAAGAACGCGGTCAGCCGGCCCTTGATGCCGGGGCCGGTGAAGTACTCGGCCTTGGCGAGGAAGGTGATGCGGCGCCTGAGCACCGCCGGCATCAGGAAGTGGTCCGAGAAGGAGAGGTGGTTGCCCGCGATGATGGCCGCCCCGGACGCCGGTACGTGGTCCAGGCCCTCGATCCGGGGACGGAAGAGCAGTCTCAGCAGGGGCCCCAGCAGCACGTATTTGAGCACGTAGTAGAACACGACTCGCCCTTCATTCCGCCCGGTCGGTCTCGCGGCAGCGTCTTCCCAGGTCAGCCTACGGATATCCCGGGCGTCGGACGAGCCCCCCGACCGGCGTCCCGCGCGTGGGCCTTCAGCGACCGGCCCGGACCGGGTGCCTGTCCTTCAGCGATCGGCCCGTACCGGGTGCCGGCTCATCACCGAGACCCGGTTGAACGCGTTGATGGTGACGGCCACCCAGATCACCGCGGAGATTTGGTCGTCGGTCAGGTGCTCCCGGGCCAGGGCATGGGCGGCGTCCCGCGCGGCGGTGTCGGCCGGCGTGGTGGTCGCCTCCGCGAGGGCGAGGGCGGCCCGCTCCACCGGGGTGAACAGCTCGGTGTCCCGCCAGGCGGCCAGCACGCCCAGGCGCCGCGGGGTCTCGCCCAGGCGCTGGGCGGCCCGGGTGTGCACGTCCAGGCAGGAGGCGCAGCCGTTGAGCTGGGAGACGCGGAGGTTGACCAGTTCCGCGACGGTCCGGTCGAGGCCCGCCTCGGCGGTGACCGCGCGCACCGCCTCGGCGGTGTGCACCAGCGCGCGGTACGCGGCCGGGCTCCGCTTGTCGATGTAGAGCCGCGGGGCGGCGGGTTCCGGGGCGGGAGTGGTCACCCGACGCTCCTTCGTGAGGCCGCGGACGTCTATGATCACGGCGTATTGTTGAAGTTAAAACTACCATGAGGGTGCAGGAGGCTGCCGATGAGCAACGTCGAGACGAACCCCGTCGCGGTGCGGTGCGGACCCGCCGGCGGCGCGGGCTCCCCGGGCGCCCCGCGCGTCGACGTCCTCGCGCCGCGCGACGTGCCCCTGGGCGGCCCGCGCGCCATGACCGTGCGCCGCACCCTGCCCCAGCGTTCCCGGACCCTGATCGGGGCCTGGTGCTTCGCCGACCACTACGGCCCCGACGACGTGGCGGACACCGGCGGCATGGACGTCGCCCCGCATCCGCACACCGGACTGCAGACGGTGAGCTGGCTCTTCAGCGGGGAGATCGAGCACCGCGACAGCCTCGGCAGCCACGCCTTCGTCCGGCCCGGCGAACTGAACCTCATGACCGGCGGCCACGGCATCAGCCACACCGAGGTCTCCACCCCGCGGACCACCGTCCTGCACGGCGTGCAGCTGTGGCTGGCCCTGCCGCGGGAGCACCGCGACGCCCCCCGGGGCTTCCAGCACCACGTGCCCGAGCCGGTGGCCCTGGACGGCGCGGAGATCAGGGTCTTCCTGGGCTCCCTGGCCGGATCCACCTCGCCCGTGGAGACCTTCTCGCCCCTCCTCGGCGCGGAGATCGCGCTCGCGCCGAGGGCCGCGGTCACGCTCGACGTCGACCCGGCCTTCGAGCACGGCCTCCTGGTCGACCGGGGCGAGGTACGCATGGCGGGCACCGCGCTGCGCCCGGCCCACCTCGGCTTCCTCGACGCCGGCAGCGACACCCTGGCCCTCGTCAACGAGTCCGACACCCCGGCCCGGGCGGTCCTGATCGCAGGCGCCCCCTTCGACGAGGAGATCGTGATGTGGTGGAACTTCATCGGCCGCAGCCACGAGGACATCGTCCGGGCCCGGACCGACTGGCAGAACACCTCCGACCGCTTCGGCGCCGTCGAAGGGTATCCGGGAGACCGGCTGCCCGCTCCCGCCCTGCCCAACGCGGCCCTGACCCCGCGCGGCAACCCGCCGCGCCGCTGACCGCTCCCACGAGAGGAACCCCGTGAACGACCAGCCCGCCCCCGTCGCGCCCACCGTCGAGCGGATCGACGCACGCCACCGCTACGTGATCCTGGTCGACGGCCGGCAGGCCGGCCTGACCGCCTACCGCGACCGCGGCGAGCAGCGCGTCTTCTTCCACACGGAGATCGACGACGCCCACGCCGGACAGGGCCTGGCCGGACAGCTGGTCCGGCAGGCCCTCACCGACGTGCGCGCCCAGGGACTGCGTATCGTGCCCGTCTGCCCCTACGTCGCCAAGTACCTCACCAAGCACCACGACTTCGACGACATCACCGACCCCGCGACCCCCGAGGTCCGCACCTGGCTGGACGCCCAGCTCGGACGCTGAGGCCCGCCCGGGGCACGGCCGACGGGGAACTCCGGGCCGGCCGCCGCGACGGTCGCCGCACACGGACACGGCGACGGCCGTGCCGCACCCCTGACCGGGGGCGGCACGGCCGTCGCGCGGGCCGGCCGGAGCGTCAGAACTTCGGCGTCGGCGCCTGCGCCTCCACCAGCTCCGCCGCCTCCTCGTCGGTCTGCACCGAGGGCGGGGAGCCCTCGAGGGGCTGCTGGGCCGTCTCCTTCATGCAGGCCACCGCCACGACGCCGACCAGGGCCGCGGCCATCGCGTAGTAGGCGGGCGTCATGTCGGAGCCGGTCACGCCGATCAGCGCCGTGATCACCAGCGGCGTCGTGCCGCCGAACAGGGACGCCGACAGGTTGTAGCCGACCGAGAGGGACCCGTACCGCACGTTCGTCGGGAACATCGCGGGCAGCGCCGCCGACATGGTGCCCAGCAGGCACACCAGGGACAGGCCGAGCATCAGCATGCCGGCCGAGACGGCGAGCAGGCTCCCCTCCTGCACCAGCACGAAGGCCGGCGCGGACAGGACGAGGAAGCCGATCATGCCGGTCATCAGCAGCGGCTTGCGCCCGAAGCGGTCGGACAGCCGGCCCACCTGGTTGATGATCAGCATGAGCAGCACCATGGTGGCCACCAGGATCATCAGTCCGTGGCTCTCGCTGTAGTGCAGCTCGTCCGACAGGTACGTCGGCATGTACGACAGCAGCATGTAGTCGGTGATGTTGTACGCGCCCACGAGCGCGATGCACAGGAACAGCGCCCGCCAGTGCGTGCGGAAGATCTTCGCGAGGTCGCCCCGTGCGGTCGTCTCCACCGCGTTCGCCGCCTCCGAGAGGTGGACGTTGGAGTCCTCCAGCTTCAGGAAGGCGGGCGTGTCGTCCAGCTTCAGCCGCAGGTAGATGCCGACGACGCCGAGCGGCGCGGCGACCAGGAACGGGATGCGCCAGCCCCAGGCGTCCATGGTGTCGCTGCCGAGCCAGGCCGTCAGCGCGGTCACCAGGCTCGCGGCGCCGGTGTACCCGGCCAGCGTGCCCAGCTCCAGGAAGCTGCCGAAGAACCCGCGCCGCTTGTCGGGCGCGTACTCCGCGATGAAGGTGGAGGCGCCGCCGTACTCGCCGCCGGTCGAGAAGCCCTGGAGCAGGCGGAAGACGATCAGCAGGACCGGGGCCCAGAAGCCGATGGAGTCGTAGCTCGGGATGAGCCCGATGGCGGCCGTGCCGATCGCCATGAGGATCATCGTCAGCGCGAGCACCTTCTTGCGGCCGACCTTGTCACCCATGGGCCCGAAGACCATGCCGCCGATCGGCCGCACCAGGAACGCCACGGCGAACGTGGCGAACGAGGAGAGCAACTGCGCCGTGTCACTGCCCGACGGGAAGAAGACACGACCGATGGTGCCCGCCAGGTAGGCGTAGATGCCGAAGTCGAACCACTCCATGGCATTGCCCAGCGAGGCGGCCTTCACGGCGCGCTTGACCGCGGCCTCGTCGGTGACGGTGATGTCCGACCGGCGCAGTCGGGGGTTCTGCCGACGTCTGATGGCCCGGAACAGGGCGGGGTGGCGGCGGACCGCCGCGGCGTCGGATTCCTGGCCGTTGTCGTTGGGGGACGTGGCGGCCTCCCTTTCCACGCAGGCACCCCGGACGGGGAAACTGCTCGGTCGTACGATTCTCAGGTCGTACCGTTCCCCCGATCATGCTGCGTATGGCCGTGACCTCGGTCATGCGGTTGGGCCGATGAGGTGAGCGGGGCGCGCTGAGTAGGCTTCGCCCATGCGGATCTCCGTCTCCTCCGACATGGACGAACCCGTGGCCCGGCTCCTCGTCGAGGAGCTGCGCGGACGCGGCCACGAGGTGCTCGCGCACGGCGCCCTGAGCCCGGGGGCCGATGCCCGGTGGGCGGTGTGTTCCGCGCGTGCGGCGCGCGAGGTCGCCGACGGCACGGCCGACCAGGCGGTGGTGTGCTGCTGGACCGGCACCGGCGCGTCCATCGCGGCCAACAAGGTGCCGGGCGTACGGGCGGCCCTGTGCACCGACGCCGGAACGGCGGACGGCGCCCGCCGCTGGAACGACGCCAACGTCCTCGCCCTCAGCCTGCGGCTGACCTCGGGGCCGCTGCTGGGCGAGATCCTCGACGCCTGGTTCGCGGGCGCGCCCAGCGAGGACGCCGAGGACCGGGACGGTGTGACGCAGGTGGAGCGGCTCGACGAGGGTCGAACCGCTCCCTGACCTCCCCGGGCGCCTCGCTCAGGAGGTCAGCACCTTCTCCAGCGTCCCGAGCGCCCCCTCCAGCTCCGCACCGGTGACGGTCAGCGGCGGGGCGAGGCGGATGGTCGAGCCGTGGGTGTCCTTGACGAGGACGCCCTCGCGCATCAGCCGCTCGCTGACCTCGCGCCCGGTGCCCAGCGCCGGGTCGACGTCGACGCCCGCCCACAGCCCGCGCGCACGGAAACCGACGACGCCCTTGCCGACCAGGGCGGTGAGGCCCTCGCGCAGCACCGCCCCCAACTCGGTCGCCCGGCGCTGGAACTCGCCCGTCTCCAGCAGCTCCACCACCGCCGTGCCGACCGCGGCGGCCAGCGGATTGCCGCCGAAGGTCGAGCCGTGCTCGCCCGGACGGAGCACCCCGAGCACCTCCCGGCTGCCGACCACCGCCGACACCGGCACGATCCCGCCGCCCAGCGCCTTGCCGAGCAGCACCAGGTCCGGCACGACCGGCTCGTGCTCGACGGCCAGGGTGCGCCCCGTACGACCGAGTCCGGACTGGATCTCGTCCGCGACGAACAGGCACCCCTCGCGGCGGGTCAGCTCCCGCACACCGGCCAGGTAGCCGTCGTCCGGGATGTTCACCCCCGCCTCGCCCTGGATGGGCTCGATCAGCACGGCCGCCGTCGTCTCGTCGACCGCCGCCTCCAGCGCCGCCAGGTCGTTGTACGGCACGACCCGGAAGCCGGGGGCGAAGGGGCCGAAGCCCGAGCGGGCCGTCTCGTCCGTGGAGAAGCCCACGATCGTCGTCGTACGGCCGTGGAAGTTGTCCGCCGCGACCACGATCGTCGCCCGGTCCCGCGGGACGCCCTTCACGTCGTAGGCCCACTTGCGGGCCACCTTGATGCCGCTCTCCACCGCCTCGGCACCGGTGTTCATCGGCAGCACCATGTCGGTGCCGGTGAGCGCGGCCAGCCGCTCGGCGAAGGAGGCGAGCCGGTCGTTGTGGAAGGCCCGCGAGGTGAGCGTGAGCCGGTCCAGCTGGCGGTGGGCCGCCTCGACCAACGCCGGGTGGCGGTGGCCGAAGTTGAGCGCCGAGTACCCCGCCAGCATGTCCAGGTAGCGGCGCCCCTCCACGTCCTCGACCCAGGCGCCCTCCGCGCGGGCCACGACGACGGGCAGCGGGTGGTAGTTGTGCGCGAGGACGGGCTCCTCGGCGCGGATCAGCTCCTCGGAGCCGCGGGTGCGGGCGGGTGCGGTCATGAGCGGATCTCCCGGATCTCCTGGGTGCAGCACTTGATGCCGCCTCCGGCCTTGTGGAACTCGGACAGGTCGACGGGTACGGGGACGTAACCGAGGCCGGCCAGCCGATCGGCGAGTCCCCGCGCCCCGGGTGAGAGGAACACGTGCCGTCCGTCGGAGACGGAATTGAGCCCGAAGGCCAGGGCGTCCTCGCGGGTGGCGAGCACCGCGTCCGGGTAGAGCCGCTCCAGCACCTCGCGACTGCCGGGCGAGAACGCCCCGGGGTAGTAGGCGACGTTCCCGGCGCCCCCGTCGGCTGCGTCGTCGAGCACGAAGAGCGCCGTGTCCAGGTGGTAGAAGTACGGGTCCACCAGCGTCAGCGAGATCACCGGCACACCGAAGAACTCCTGCGCCTCGCGGTGCGCCTCACGCGTGGTGCGAAAGCCCGTACCGGCCAGGATCCAGCGGCCGGCCGGCACCAGGTCGCCCTCGCCCTCGCAGACCGCCTCGGGCTGGTGCACCTCGAAGCCCTCCGTCTTGAACCACGCCGCGTACGGCACGGACTCGGGACGGCGCTCGGGGGCGTGGAAGCGCGAGCCGAACACCCGGCCCTCGACGACGACCGCGGAGTTCGCGGCGAAGACCATGTCGGGCAGGCCCGACACCGGCTGCACGGTGTGCACGGTGTGGCCGTGCGCGCGGTAGGCGTCGACCAGCGCCTGCCACTGGTCCAGGGCGCGGATGACGTCGACGGGTCGGCCGGTGCTCATCCACGGGTTGATCGCATACTGCACGGCGAAGTGTCTGGGTTCGCAGACCAGGAAGCGCCGCCGGCGCGGCACACGGGAGTCGGGCACAGAGGGGTACCTCCGTTCCTCACGGTGTGTGACGAGGGGTTGACACCACGGTAGGAAGTGACGAGCCCGCCCGACAAGCGCGGAAAGCTGCGCGTTCCCGCAGCAATGCTGCGTTGTCGCACCCGTCAGCGCATGTCCGCTGCGTCCTGTGCGGCGGGCAGGCCCGCGCCGGCCTCCGGACTGTCCGGGATCAGGTGGGACAGCACCATCACACTGATCGTCTTGCGGATGAACGGCTCGGCGCGGATCCGCTCCAGGACCTCCTCGAAGTGCTCCACGTCCCGCGCCCGCACGTGCAGCAGGGCGTCCGCGCCCCCGGTCACCGTCATCGCCGCCGTGATCTCCGGATAGCCGCGCGCCACCTCCGCCAGCCGCCGCGGCGGCGCCGCGCCCTCGCAGTACACCTCCACGTACGCCTCGGTCCGCCAGCCCAGCGCGGAGGGCCGCACCGTCGCGGTGAACCCGGTGATCACGCCGGTCTCGCGCAACCGGTCCACCCGGCGCTTGACCGCCGTCGAGGACAGTCCGACCGCCGCGCCGATCTCGGCGAAGGACGACCTGGCGTTCGCCGTCAGGGCGGTGACGATCTTCCGGTCGAGTTCGTCGAACGAGGTGGGCCTGCTGCTCATGCGGGCACTGTATCCAGCGGATACGTCCCTGTCGGGCCGTGTTCAGGCGTACGGATCGCCCCTACACTCCAGCCTCATGCTGCGCGCCCTGGCTGTCGACGACGAACGCCCCTCGCTCGAGGAACTCGTGTACCTGCTGAACGCCGATCCCCGCATCGGTACGGCGGAGGGCGCGGGCGACGCGACCGAGGCGCTGCGCCGCATCAACCGGGCCCTGGAGTCGGGCCCGGACGGTCCGGACGCCATCGACGTCGTCTTCCTCGACATCCAGATGCCCGGCCTCGACGGACTGGACCTCGCCCGGCTGCTGACCGGCTTCGCCCGGCCGCCGCTGGTCGTCTTCGTCACCGCGCACGAGGACTTCGCGGTACAGGCCTTCGACCTCAAGGCCGTCGACTACGTCCTCAAGCCCGTCCGCAGGGAACGGCTCGCCGAGGCGGTCCGCCGCGCCGCGGAACAGCGGGGCACCCCCGCCCCCGCCCCGCGCGTGCCCGTGCACGAACCCGACCCCGGCCACATCACGGTGGAACTCGGCGGCGTCACCCGCTTCGTTCCCGTCGAGGACATCACCCACGTCGAGGCCCAGGGCGACTACGCCCGCCTGCACACCGGCCGGGGCAGCCACCTGGTCCGCATCCCCCTGTCCACCCTGGAGGAACGCTGGCGCGCCCGCGGCTTCGTCCGCATCCACCGCCGCCACCTCGTCGCCCTGCACCACATAGGCGAGCTGCGCCTGGACGCGGGCAGCGTCAGCGTCCTGGTCGGCACCGAGGAACTCCAGGTCAGCCGGCGCCACGCCCGCGAACTGCGGGACCTGCTCATGCGGAGGCCGTGACCGTGCCCCAGGACCCCACCGACCGCCGCGTCACCGTCACGGGACCACCCCGGCGCGCCCCCGGCGCCTCGGGCTACTACCGTCCGCGCACCGAGATCGACGAGCAGACCACCCTCGGGCACACCTACGTCCGCTCCCTCATGCGCAGCCAGCTGCGCGCCGGCCTCGCCGCCCTCGCGGTCCTCGGGCTCCTCGTCGGGCCGCTGCCCCTGCTGTTCGCGGCGATGCCGGACGCCCACGGCCTGGAATGGGCCGTCCTCGGCTTCGGCCTGTACGCCCCGCTCGTCCTCCTCGCCCGCTGGTACGTCCGCCGCGCCGAGCGCAACGAACGCGACTTCGTGCGCCTCGTCGAGGACCGCTGACCGTCCCCGAGGAACCGTGAACAGCACCTACGCCATAACCGCCGTCGCCCTCGTCGTCGTCTCGACCGTCCTCGTCGGCGCCTTCGGCCTGCGCATCTCCCGCACCACCTCGGACTTCTACGTCGCCTCCCGCACGGTCGGCCCCCGCCTCAACGCCGCCGCCATCAGCGGTGAGTACCTCTCCGCCGCCTCCTTCCTCGGCATCGCCGGCCTGGTCCTCGTCCAGGGCCCCGACATGCTCTGGTACCCGGTCGGCTACACCGCCGGCTACCTGGTCCTGCTGCTCTTCGTCGCCGCCCCGCTGCGCCGCTCCGGCGCCTACACGCTGCCCGACTTCGCCGAGGCCCGGCTCGCCTCCCAGGGCGTACGACGCCTCGCGGGCGCCTTCGTCGTCGGCGTCGGCTGGCTGTACCTGCTGCCCCAGCTCCAGGGCGCCGGACTGACCCTGACCGTGCTCGGCGACGCGCCCGACTGGCTCGGCGGAGTGATCGTCGCCGTCGTCGTCACGGCCATCGTCGCCGCCGGCGGCATGCGCAGCATCACCTTCGTCCAGGCCTTCCAGTACTGGCTCAAGCTCACCGCCCTGCTCGTCCCCGCCCTCTTCCTGGTGCTGGCCTGGCAGGGCGACGGCGCCCCCGGCCGCCCCTTCGAGGAACCGGCCACCTTCCGCGAACAGCGCTCCGTGCGGGTCGAGGACAGTCTCACCCTCAAGCTCGACGAGCCGCTGAACGTCACCGTGGACGGCACCGTCGACGGCCGCGCCCACGACGGCGTCCCGACCGTCCTCCCGGCCGGCACCCGGCACATCGAGGCCGGCACCCGCCTCACCTTCGCCCGCGGCACCTCCGTCCCGGCCGCCGGACGCGGCGCCGACGACGCCCTGTCGCCCTCCCGGGCCGAGAGCCGCACCGAACGCCCGCTGTACGCCACGTACGGCCTGATCCTCGCCACCTTCCTGGGCACCATGGGTCTGCCGCACGTCGTGGTCCGCTTCTACACCAGCCCGCACGGCGTCGCCGCCCGCCGCACCACCGTCGCCGTCCTCGGTCTGATCGGCGCCTTCTACCTGCTGCCGCCCGTCTACGGCGCCCTGGGCCGCCTGTACGCACCCGAGCTGACCCTCACCGGCGACGCCGACGCCGCCGTCCTGCTGCTGCCCGACCGGGTGATCGGGGGAGTGGGCGGCGACCTGCTCGGGGCCCTGGTCGCGGGCGGCGCCTTCGCCGCGTTCCTGTCCACCGCGTCCGGACTCACCATGGCCGTCGCCGGCGTCCTCACCCAGGACGTGCTGCCGTCCCGCGCGGTCCGGCACTTCCGGCTCGGCACCGTCCTCGCCATGGCCGTGCCGCTGGCGGCGAGCGCCCTGGTCGGCGGGCTGCCGGTGGCCGACGCGGTGGGTCTCGCCTTCGCGGTGTCCGCCTCCTCGTTCTGCCCGTTGCTCGTCCTCGGCATCTGGTGGCGGCGCCTGACCCCGCCCGGCGCGGCGGCCGGGATGCTGGTGGGCGGCGGCTCCGCGCTGCTCGCCGTCGCCGCCACCATGGGCGGCTTCCCCGGCGGCGGCGGGGCGCTGCACGCGCTGCTGGCCTGGCCGGCGCTGTGGTCGGTGCCGCTGGGCTTCCTCACCATGGTGCTGGTGTCGCTGGCCACCCCGGGCCGGGTGCCGGCCGGGACGGCGGCGATCCTGGCCCGCTTCCACCTGCCGGAAGAGCTGCACGCCGACGGACTGCGCAAGGAGGCGACCCCGTGAGCGGTTCCGTGAGCGGTTTCCTGGCGGGACTGGCCGTCGCCGTGCTGCCCCTGCTGGCCGCGGGCTTCTGGCTGGGCCGGCGCACGGCCCGCCCGCAGCACCTGGGCGGGCTCGGCACCCCGGTCGAGCACGCCACCTTCCAGACCCTGCACACCGCCTCCCTGGCCACGCCCCCGCTGCGGGCCGGCCTCACCGAGGAGACGGCCGGCAAGTCGGCCCGCAAGCTGCGCTCCCTGCTCGGCACCGACGCGCTGTGCCTGACCGACCTCAAGGAGGTGCTGGTCTGGGACGGCGTCGGCGCCCACCACCGGGCCGAGATCATGGAACGCCTCGCGGGTCCGCTGGAGACCGGCCGCGGGGAGGCCTTCCCGCTCACCTGCGACACCCCCGACTGCTCGGTGCGCTGGGCGGTGGTCGCCCCGCTCACCGTCGACGACCGGGTGCACGGCGCCCTGGTGGCCTGCGCGCCCCGCGAGTCCGCCGTCCTGGTCCGGGCGGCCGGCGAGGTCGCCCGCTGGGTCTCCGTCCAGCTGGAGCTGGCCGACCTCGACCAGTCCCGCACCCGGCTCATCGAGGCCGAGATCAAGGCGCTGCGGGCCCAGATCTCCCCGCACTTCATCTTCAACTCGCTCGCGGTGATCGCGTCCTTCGTCCGCACCGACCCCGAGCGCGCCCGCGAGCTGCTGCTGGAGTTCGCCGACTTCACCCGCTACTCGTTCCGCCGGCACGGCGACTTCACCACCCTCGCCGACGAGCTGCACGCCATCGACCACTACCTGGCGCTGGTGCGGGCCCGCTTCGGCGACCGGCTCGCGGTCACCCTCCAGGTCGCGCCCGAGGTGCTGCCGGTCGCCCTGCCCTTCCTCTGCCTCCAGCCCCTCGTCGAGAACGCCGTCAAGCACGGCCTGGAGGGCAAGGCCGACCGCTGCCGCATCCAGATCACCGCGCAGGACGCGGGCGCGGAGGCCCTGGTCGTCATCGAGGACGACGGCGCCGGGATGGACCCCGATCTGCTGCGCCGCATCCTCGCGCGCGAGGTCAGCCCGTCGGGCGGCATCGGGCTGTCCAACGTCGACGACCGGCTCCGCCAGGTCTACGGAGACGACCACGGCCTCGTCATCGAGACGGCCGTCGGCGCGGGCATGAAGATCACCGTCCGGCTGCCGAAGTACCAGCCGGGCGTGCACTCGGCGGGCCGGCTCGGCCGCGAGTGAGTCGTCCTGCGCCCCGTGCGGGGCTCAGGCGCTGCGGGTGGCCACCATCCCCACGGTGATCAGGCCCAGTACGACCCAGCCGAACCACAGCCAGCCGTTGCTCCCGAGCGCCACCGTGTAGGCCGTCACCGCGACCAGGCCGCCGATGGTGAGCGCCCCCATCGTCTTCGTGGAACTGTCCGTGGAACCGGGCATCGCGACACCCTCCTCGTGGTCCGTTCCCTCCATGGTGCCCCGGTTCGGGCCGGAGGGGACGCGGACGGCGAGAAAGGTGCCCGTCCCGGACTCAGCCGCCGCGGGTGTTCAGCGAGGCCAGGTAGGCGTTGTACGCCTCCAGCTCCTTGTCGCCGTCGCGGTCGGCGGCGCGGTCGGTGCGCCGGGCCTGCCGCTCCTCCGAGGCGTACCACTGGAACAGCAGTGCGAGCAGCACCAGCACGGAGGGCACCTCGCTGAAGGCCCAGGCGATGCCACCGGCCGCGTTCTGGTCCGAGAGCGCGTCGATGCCGAGCGAGGCGGGCGGGTTCCGGAAGGTCTCGACCATGGGCGAGGACGCCATCATCAGCGCGATGCCGAAGAACGCGTGGAACGGCATGCCCGCGAACAGTTCCAGCATCCGCATCAGGTAGCCCGGCCGGTGCGGGCCCGGGTCCACCCCCATGATCGGCCAGAAGAACACCACGCCCACGGCGAGGAAGTGCACCATCATCGCGATGTGCCCGACCTGGGAGCCCATCAGGAAGTCGAACAGGGGGGTGAAGTACAGGGCGTACAGGCTCGCGATGAACAGGGGGATGGTGAACGCGGGGTGGGTGATGATCCGCATGTAGCGGCTGTGCAGCAGCATCAGCAGCAGCTCGCGGAGGCCCTTGCGGCCACGACCGGCCGTCGGCAGCGCGCGCAGGGCCAGCGTGATCGGAGCCCCGAGCAGCAGCAGGATCGGCGACACCATGCTGATCATCATGTGCTGCACCATGTGCACGCTGAACATGACCATGCCGTAGTCGTTGAGCTTGGTGCACATCATCAGCCCGATGCTCAGCACACCGACGACGAAGGACACGGTCCGTCCCACCGGCCACCTGTCGCCGCGCCGGGTCAGCCGCAGCACGCCCCAGCCGTACAGCGCGAGCCCCAGGAGGCAGGCGACGAGGAAGAAGGGGTCCGCCGACCAGGCGAGCCCTCGCCCCAGCGTGAACGGCGGCAGATCCATCGTCATGCCGTGCCCGCTGTGATCCATCCGCCGGCTCCTGTTTCGTGGGGGTTGAGCGCGGTTGAACTCCGCTTGTCCGGAAGCAAGCGTAGAACCGCCCCCGGCCGCTGTTGCGACCGGGGGCGGTGAAGCGTTCCGCGGGGGACCGGTGGGCCCGAGCGCTCAGCGGCCCCGCACACTCACAGCACGCATTCCGCCTCCGCGTACCGCGCGTCCGGCACCGTCTTCAGCGACTCGACCGCGTCGGCGAGCGGCACCATCGTGATGTCCGTCCCGCGCAGCGCCGTCATCATCCCGAACTCCCCGCGGTGCACGGCCTCCACCGCGTGCCACCCGAACCGGGTCGCCAGCACCCGGTCGTAGGCGGTGGGCGTCCCGCCCCGCTGGACGTGCCCGAGGATCACCGGCCGGGCCTCCTTGCCGAGCCGCTCCTCCAGCTCGATCGAGAGCTGGCGGGCGATCCCGGCGAAGCGCTCGTGGCCGTAGACGTCCTTGCCGCCCTCGTCGAAGTCCATGCTTCCGGCCTTCGGCTTGGCGCCCTCCGCGGCCACCACGATCGCGAACCGCTTGCCCGCCGAGAAGCGCTCGCCGACCTTGGCGGCCAGCTCCTCGATGTCGAAGGGCCGCTCCGGGACGACGACGGCGTGGGCGCCCGCCGCCATGCCCGAGTGCAGCGCGATCCAGCCGGTGTGGCGCCCCATGACCTCGACGATCAGCACCCGCTGGTGGGACTCGGCGGTGGTCTTCAGCCGGTCCAGGGCCTCGGTGGCGACGGTGACGGCCGTGTCGAAGCCGAACGTGACGTCGGTGACCGCTATGTCGTTGTCGATGGTCTTCGGCACACCCACGATCGGCAGACCGCCGTCGGACAGCAGCCGGGCCGCCTTCAGGGTGCCCTCGCCGCCGATCGGGATGATCGCGTCCAGGCCGAGCTCCTCGACGTGCCCCCGGGCGCGCTCCACGCCGTCCCGCAGATGCTCGGGACGGACCCGGGAGGAGCCGAGGATGGTGCCGCCGCGGGCCAGGATGCCGCCGACCGCGTCCAGGTCGAGCTTGAGGTAGTCGCACTCCAGGAGGCCCTTCCAGCCGTCCCGGAAGCCGATGACCTCGTCGCCGTGGTCGACGACGGCGCGGTGCACGACGGACCGGATGACGGCGTTCAGGCCTGGGCAGTCGCCGCCGGACGTGAGGACACCAATGCGCATAGCCCGAAATACCTTCTCAAGTGGCACGGGTCCGGACCGCGCTGTCCGGCTCGATCCCCGCCACCCTAGCGGCATCGGAGGGCGGGACCGAACCGTGCGTCCGCCTACTGGACGTGCCCGCTCACCTGTGCGGATGACCCATCAGACGGGCCGTCCGCGCCGTCCCGGCGACATGTGCCTACGCAGGCTGCTGCGCGGCAGTGTCTACGCAGGCTGCTGCGCAACAGTGTCTATGCAGGCTGCTGCGCAACAGTGTCTATGCAGGCTGCTGCGCAACAGTGTCTATGCAGGCTGCTGCGCAACAGTGTCTACGCAGGCTGCTGCGCAACAGTGTCTACGCAGGTTGCTGCGCAACAGTGTCTACGCAGGCTGCTGCGCAGCCGCGATGCGCTCGTTGCGGAGCGCCTCGTACCAGCGGTCGTCGGTCGGCGGCAGCGCGTTCACGTCGAGGGCCAGCTTCAGCAGCAGGTCCGCGATCAGCGGGTTGCGGGCCAGCACCGGGCCGTGCATGTACGTACCGAAGACCGTGTCGTTGTACGCGCCCTCCGTGCCGTCCCCCGTGCCGTTGCCGTTGCCGAAGCGGACCTGGGCGAGCGGACGGGCACTGGGGCCCAGATGGGTGACGCCCTGGTGGTTCTCGAAGCCGGTCAGCGGGGGCAGGCCGAGGCGCGGGTCGATGTCGCCGAGGACGTCGCCGACGCACCGCGCGCCCTCACCGCGCGTGGAGACCACGTCGAGCAGGCCGAGGCCCGGCTCGCGCTGGCCCAGGTCGTTGATGAACTCGTGGCCCAGGATCTGGTACCCCGCGCAGACGGAGAAGACGATCGCACCGTTCGCCACCGCCCGGTGCAGGCCGCCGTCGCGGCGCAGCCGCTCGGCCGCCAGCCGCTGCGGACGGTCCTCGCCGCCGCCGATCAGGTAGATGTCGCCGGAGGTCGGGATCGGCTGGTCGCTGCGCACGTCGAGCCGGGCCACGTCGAGGCCGCGCTGGCGGGCCCGGCGCTCCACGACGAGGGCGTTGCCCTGGTCGCCGTAGGTGCTGAGGAGGTCCGGGTAGATCCAGACGATCCGCAGTTGGTTGTCGCTCACGAAAGTCCCCTGAAGTCTCGCGGTCAGTTGCCGACGCGGCGGCGCAGATCCTGGAAGGCGGTGTAGTTGGCGATGACCTCGATCCGGCCCGGCGGGCACAGCTGGATCGCCTGGTCGAGGTCCTCGCACACCTGGAACTGCTGGTTCGCGACCTCCAGCCGCACCGCGAGGTCCAGCTTCCGGTCGCCGATCACGCAGATCGGGTGACCGGTCAGCCGGGTGTAGTCCACGTCCCACAGCCAGGAGGTGTCGGTGCCGTCGGCGCCGCGCGCGTTCACCGAGAGGATCACCGGGGTGGGCGGCGGGTCGATCAGGGAGAAGGTCTCCAGCCAGCCCGCCGGGTTCTTGGCGAGCAGCAGACGCAGGTCGCGGCCCTGGAACTGCACGACGTCATAGCGTCCGGCGACCGCCTGCACCTGGTACATCCGCTCCAGCGCGACCTGCGGCGGCACCCCGAAGACGGCGGCGACGGCGGCCGAGGAGGCGGCGTTGGCCTTGTTGGCGCGGCCCGGCAGCTGGAGGTGGATGGGCCAGGCGGAGCCGTGCGGGTCCAGGACGTGGTCGCCGGACAGGGCCCAGCTCGGCGTGGGACGCCGGAAGCCGCACTCGCCGCAGAACCAGTCGTCGCCCGGACGCTGCATCACACCGCCGCAGGACGGGCAGGACCAGGCGTCGTCCTTCCACATCTGCCCGGCGGCGACCCAGATGACGTTGGGGGAGGAGGACGCGGCCCACACCACCAGCGGGTCGTCGGCGTTGGCGACGATCACGGCCTTCGAACCGGCGAGACCCTCGCGCCAGTTCTCGGCGAGCATCCGGGTCTCGGCGGCGCGGTCGAGCTGGTCGCGGGAGAGGTTCAGCAGCGCGATGCACTTGGGGTCGGTGTCCCGGGCCACGCCCGCGAGGTACTTCTCGTCGACCTCGATGACACCGAACCGGGCCTCCGAACCGCCCGCGAGCGCCGAGGTGATGCCGGCCGGCATGTTGGCGCCGAGCGCGTTGGACACGACCGGACCGGCCGCCTTGAGCGCCTCGGCGATGAGCCGGGTGGTGGTGGTCTTGCCGTTGGTCGCCGAGACCAGCGTCACATCAAGATGCTGGGCGAGCCGGGCGAGAAGGTCGGGATCGAGTCTCAGCGCGACCTTGCCGCCGATCACCGAACCGCTGCCGCGCCCCGCGGCGCGCGAAGCCGCCGCGACCGCTTTGCCCGCGGTCACGGCGATCTTGGCCCGGGGCGTGAGCGGGTCCGAGTTGCCTGCCATCAGTTCTCGATCCTCCTTGCGTACGCGCCGCGCCTGAAGCCTGACGGCCACGTGGTGTGGACCTCAGCCTATCGAGATCCGTTCGCACTCCCGAATCGCGGCACCGGCCACGGGTTCCGGCGGTGGGCGCGAGCCGCCGGGGGACACAGGGACCTTACTCTTGCCGCCATGCGACACGGCTCCATCCCGGGCGCCCACGGGCGCGTCCGGCCCCTCGGCACCCTCGGCGACCCCGTCCTGCACGCGCCCTGCGAGGAGGTGACGGACTTCGGTCCGGAACTCGCGGCGCTCGTGGAGGACTTGTTCGCGACCATGTACGCCGCCCACGGAGTGGGTCTGGCGGCGAACCAGATCGGCGAGCCGCTCCGCGTCTTCGTGTACGACTGCCCGGACGACGAGGACGAGCGTCACCTCGGCCACGTGGTGAACCCCCGGCTCGTCGAGACCGGCGGGGTGGTGGTGCGGGGGCCGGAGGGCTGTCTGTCGCTGCCGGGGCTGGAGGCGGGCACGGAGCGCGCCGACGAGGCGGTCGTGACCGGCTTCACGGCGACCGGGGAGCCGGTCACCGTGCGCGGGACGGGGTTCTTCGCCCGGTGCCTCCAGCACGAGTGCGACCACCTGGAGGGCGGCCTCTACGTCGACCGCCTCACGGGGTGGCGCAGGCGCAAGGTGCTCCGGCAGGCCGCCCGGGCGTCGTGGAGCCGCTGAGGCGCCCCGGCGGGCTTCCCCGGCCGCGCCCGCCGGTCCCGCCCGTGCTCTCCGCGGCCGCGGCCGCGGGCCGGGCCGGCGGGGCCGCGGGGCTTCAGAAGCCGGGCCCGCCCACCTTGTCGCCGGCCGCGGCCAGCCGACCCCACAGCAGGTCGGCGAGGCTACGTACCAAGTCGGCGCGGGAACAGGGCCGTTCGCCCAGCCACCAGTCGCCGGCCGCGTGCATCATGCCGACGATGCCGTGCCCCCACACGCGGGACAGCTGCCGACTGTCCGGCCCCATGTCGAGGCGCTCCTCGATGACCGTGCCCAGTTCCTCGCCCATGCGGCGCAGCAGCGGTGCCGAGTGCTTGCCGACGTCGAAGCCCTGCTCGGCCTGGTCGCCCGGCGCGGTGGCTCCCTCCGCCGGATGCATCAGGAAGCGGTACACCTGCGGGCGTGCCTCGATGGCCGCCAGATAGGTGTCCAGCGTGGCCTCCACGCGGTCCCGGCGGTCCGCCGGAGCGTCCAGGGCGGCCCGCAGCGAGGAGAGGAGGGCGTCCGTGTGCCGCTGCGCGAGGGCGGCGTAGAGTCCGCCCTTGTCGCCGAAGTGGCGGTAGAGGATCGGCTTGGTGATGCCGGCCTCGGCGGCGATGGCGTTCATCGAGGCCTGCGGGCCGTCGCGCAGCACCACCCGGTCGGCGGCCTCCAGCAGCTCGCGCCGTCTGCGGTCGGCGGACCGCTGCTGATCGGTGCGCTGCGTGGTGTTCATGTGCTCTCCCCACCCGTGCTGGTTCGGTGACGCCTGCGCAAACTAACACCCACGGGACACCGCACATCGAACGGGAGGGCGACGGGTCCCCGGGAGTTGACTTTTCCTACCCGTCGGTAACAGACTCGTGTTACCGCAAGTAACACGCAGGTGCGTCACTGGAGGGGACATGGCCGAGTTCACCATGGAGCTGAGCGACGAACAGAAGGAGGTCCGGGACTGGCTGCACGGCTTCGCCGCCGACGTCATCCGCCCCGCGGCCGCCGAATGGGACGAGCGCGAGGAGACTCCCTGGCCGGTCATCCAGGAGGCCGCCAAGGTCGGCATCTACTCCCTCGACTTCTACGCCCAGCAGTACTTCGACTCCACCGGCCTCGGCATCCCCATGGCGATGGAGGAGCTGTTCTGGGGCGACGCGGGCATCGCCCTGTCCATCGTCGGCACCGGCCTCGCCGCCGTCGGCGTCCTCGCCAACGGCACCGAGGAGCAGATCGGTACCTGGATCCCCCAGATGTACGGCGACGCCAACGACGTGAAGGTCGCCGCCTTCTGCTCCTCCGAGCCCGACGCCGGCTCCGACGTCGCCTCCATGCGCACGCGCGCGGTGTACGACGAGGCCAAGGACGAGTGGGTGCTCAACGGCACCAAGACCTGGGCCACCAACGGCGGCATCGCCAACGTCCACGTCGTGGTCGCGGTCGTCGACGCGGAGCTGGGTTCCAAGGGCCACGCCTCCTTCATCATCCCGCCGGCCACCCCGGGTCTGTCCCAGGGGCAGAAGTTCAAGAAGCACGGCATCCGCGCCTCGCACACCGCCGAGGTCGTCCTGGAGAACGTACGGGTCCCCGGTCACTGCCTGCTCGGCGGCAAGGAGAAGCTCGACGCGCGGCTGGCCCGGGCCCGGGAGAAGGCCAGGAAGGGCGGCGAGCGCGTCAAGAACGCCGCCATGGCCACCTTCGAGGCCTCCCGTCCGGCGGTCGGCGCGATGGCGGTGGGCACCGCCCGGGCCGCGTACGAGGTGGCCCTGGAGTACGCGCAGACCCGCGAGCAGTTCGGGCGGCCGATCATCGACAACCAGGGCGTCGCCTTCCAGCTCGCGGACATGCGGACCTCCATCGACGCCGCGCGGCTGCTGGTGTGGCGGGCCTCGTGGATGGCGATCAACGGCAAGCCGTTCACGGCGGCCGAGGGATCGATGTCCAAGCTGTTCGCGAGCGAGACGGCCAAGAAGGTGACCGCCCAGGCGATCCAGATCCTCGGCGGCAACGGCTACACGCGGGAGTACCCGGTGGAGCGGATGCACCGGGACTCCGCGATCTACACCATCTTCGAGGGCACGAGCGAGATCCAGCGGCTGGTCATCGCGCGGACCCTGGCGGGGATGCCGATCCGCTAGGGCCCGTCGGACACGCGTCCTCGCCCGGCAGGCCGGAAATCGTCGGCCGGGCCCGGAGGGCCGAAGGCGTCGTGGCCCGCGGGCGGGCCCGCCGGGGAGGACATCCCGGCGGGCCCGCCCGTCGGTTCTGTGGCGGCCTGGGCGGCCCGGCGGTCGCTCACCAGGTCACCGGCAGCGCCTCGGGACCGCGGATCAGGGTGCCCTTCCGGAAGGGCACGTCCGGCGGCGCCACCGCGAGCCGCAGGCCCGGCAGACGGTCCAGGACGGTGCCGACCAGCAGTTCCGACTCCAGCCGGACCAGCGCGCCGCCCGGGCAGGCGTGCGGGCCGAGACCGAAGGACGCGTGCGGATCGGGGGCACGGGCGAAGTCGATCGTGTCCGGGTCGGGGAAGACCGCCGGGTCGCGGTTGGCGGCCAGGTACGACACGTACACCGCGTCGCCCGCCCGGATCCGGACCCCCCTGGTCTCCACGTCCTCCAGGGCGATCCGGGACAGCCCGACCGCGTTGCGATGGGGGATCCAGCGCAGCAGCTCGTCGACGGCCCCGGGCCGGATCTCCGGGTCGGCGCGCAGACGTTCGGCGAGTTCGGGCCGGGTCAGCAGCAGGTAGAACATCTGTCCGCTGTTGTGGGTGACCGCCTCACCGCCGAGCTGGAGCAGCACGGCCAGCCCCACCGCCTCCTCGGTCGTGATCTCGCCCCTGCCCACGGCGGCGCCCAGCAGCGAGGCGACGTCCTCGCCGGTGCCGGCGGACCGGGTTCCGATCAGGTCGGCGAAGTAGGCGCCCACTTCCTGCTTGGCCCGCTCGCTGACCTCCGCGCCGTGCGACGAGGAGAGGATCAGCCCGGTCCAGGTGTGCATGCCGGGCCGGTCGGGGCCGGGAATGCCCATCAGCTCGCAGAGCACCGCCACGGGGAAGGGCCTCAGCACCGCCTCGGTGAGGTCGGCCGGCGGACCGGCCCGCAGCATGGCGTCGACCAGTTCGTCGAGCATGCCGCGCGCCCGGTCGCGCAGGCGCTCCACGCCCCGGGCCGTGAACGCGGCGGCCACCGCCGCGCGCAGCCGGGTGTGGTCCGGCGGGTCGAGGAAACCGACCGCGCCGCGCGCCGGGACGAAGTGCGGGGCGAACCGGGTGACCCGCCGGTCCACGACGGCCGCACGGCCGAACCGGGGATCGGTGGCGACCATGCGGACGTCCTCGTAACGGGTGACCAGCCAGGCCCAGCCCTCACCGTCGGGCAGCGAGACGCGGGTGACGGGCCCTTCGCGCATCAGTTCGCGCAGGACGGGGTCGAAGTCGGTGCCGGGCAGGTCGAGAGCCGGCCAGTCGCGGACGGGCGGGGCGCTCCCGGCCCGGTCGAGGATCTCTTCGCTCACGCTCGCCTCACGCCGTTCTGCCTCGGCCGGAGGGCCGGGGCCCGTCGCACGCGGGCGGCGGGGCGCTCGCCCGCGGTACCCAGGGGTGCTCACCCACGATCACCCACGGGAGCGGCGATCTCCCGCGGGGCTGCTCCGTCCCGGGGAACCCCGGCCGGTGCGGGCCGGTGCAGCCCGGTGCGCGGGGAGTCAGGAGGACTGGCCGCTGCTGTGGGCGATACAGGCCACGTCGATCCGGTCGGCGAGCTTGGCCAGTTCGATGGTGAGGGCCGCGACCGTGTCCTCGTCCAGACTCTCCTCGCCGGCCTCCACCAGCCGCAGCCATCTCCCGCCCACCGTGCGCAGCAGCTTGCTCACGTCGGACGCGGCGACCTGCAAGGTACCGCGGTCGTCGACGATCAGAGGCAGGGTCACTTCGCGGTTCACAAAGGGGATCGTAGTCGCGGAAGGCTCACGCTCCGTGCCATACGGTGGTGATGTTGCAGAACTCCCGGATTCCGTGCCCGGACAGCTCACGGCCGTACCCCGACCGCTTGATCCCGCCGAAGGGGAACGCCGGATGGGACGCCGTCATGCCGTTCACGTACACGCCGCCCGCCTCCAGGTCCCGTACGAAACGGTCCACATCGGCGTCGTCGCGCGTCCACACATTGGAACTGAGTCCGAAGTCCGAGTCGTTGGCGATCAGCACGGCCTCGTCCAGGTCGGCCGCGCGGTACAGCGTGGCGACCGGGCCGAAGGCCTCCTCGCGGTGGATGCGCATCTCCCGGGTGACACCGGCGAGGACCGTCGGCGGGTAGTACCAGCCGGGCCCCTCCGGGCGTTCGCCTCCGCACAGCACCGTCGCGCCACCGCGCACCGCGTCCTCGACCAGCTCCACCAGGTCCTCGACGCCCTGCTCGCTGGAGAGCGGGCCGACGTCCGTCCCCTCGTCCATCGGGTCGCCGACCTTCAGCGCCCGCATGCCCTCGGTGAAGCGTGCGGCGAAGGCGTCGTACACGTCCGTGTGCACGATGAACCGCTTGGCGGCGATGCAGGACTGCCCGGCGTTCTGGGTGCGCGCGGTCACCGCGACCTCGGCGGCCCGGTCGACGTCCGCCGACGGCATCACGACGAACGGGTCGCTGCCGCCCAGCTCCAGCACCGTCTTCTTGATCATCTCTCCGGCGGTGGCGGCGACCGCGCGGCCGGCCGGCTCGCTGCCGGTGAGGGTGGCGGCCCGCACCCGCTCGTCGCGCAGGATGTCGTCCACCGCCGCCGAGCCGACGAGCAGGGTCTGGAAGCAGCCCTCGGGGTAGCCCGCCCGGTGGAACAGGTCCTCCAGGTACAGGGCCGTCTGCGGCACGTTCGAGGCGTGCTTGAGCAGCCCCACGTTGCCCGCCATCAGCGCGGGCGCCGCGAAGCGGATCACCTGCCAGAGCGGGAAGTTCCACGGCATCACCGCGAGCACCGGGCCGAGCGGCCGGTAGCGGACCAGCGCCCGGGAGGCACCGGAGTCCTCGACGTCCGACTGGGCGGGCTCCTCGTCGGCGAGCAGCTCCGCCGCGTGGTCGGCGTACCAGCGCATCGCCTTGGCGCACTTGGCGGCCTCCGCGCGGGCCTGCTTGACCGGCTTGCCCATCTCCGTGGTGATGACCTCGCCGATCTCGTTCTGATCGGCCTCCAGGAGGTCGGCGGCCCGGCGCAGCAGTCCGGCCCGCTC
This sequence comes from Streptomyces sp. NPDC047853, assembly GCF_043204535.1. Lineage (NCBI taxonomy): Bacteria > Bacillati > Actinomycetota > Actinomycetes > Kitasatosporales > Streptomycetaceae > Streptomyces > Streptomyces sp. NPDC047853. The sequence goes on from NZ_JBIDCI010000017.1 coordinate 130,298, forward strand.
GTAGAAGCCCGTCGTCCGGTACGTGCGGAAGGTGGCCTCCGCGAGCTGGAGCCGGCGCTCGATCTCCTCCTCGCCCATGGCCTCGTACGTCTTGAGCGTCTCGCCGTTCGCCGGGTTCACCGTCGCGATGGGCATGGCCGACCTCCCTGGTGCGGTCTCGTGCTTCGACCTTGGCGCGCGGCGTGGGGTGCCGCAACGCGGGCGGGCCCCGCCGGCGCCGCCCCGAGCCTCTCGTCGCTCCTGGTCACTTCCGTCCGTGCGAGTGCTCAGCCAGCCGGTCGAGAAACGCGGCCTGGGCCTTGACGATCACCTCGCGCGCCCGGTCCACCGGGAACCACGCCACCCGGTCCAGCTCGGGGAACCTCTCGATCCGGCCCGACCGCGGCGGCCACTCCATGCGGAAGGTGCCGGGCACGACCGTCGCCGGGTCCAGGTCGGCCTCCACGGCCCACACCGTGACGACCTTCCCGCCCGCCTGTCTGACCTCGCCGAGCGGCAGCGCCTCGCCCTCGGGCGGCGGCAGCCCCAGCTCCTCCTCGAACTCGCGGCGGGCCGCGTCCCAGGCCTCTTCGACGGGTTCGTACTCACCCTTGGGAACGGTCCACGCGCCGGCGTCCCGGCGGGCGTAGAAGGGGCCGCCCATGTGGCCGAGCAGCACCTCGCGGCCCTCGGCGGCGGGGCGGTGCAGGAGCAGGCCCGCGCTGCGTCTCACGGGGCCGTCCCCGGGTGCGCGGCGAGCAGCGCCTCCACCGTGTCCGCCTCCTCGGGGCGCTTGTCCTCGCGGTAGCGGATCACGCGGGCGAAGCGGAGGGTGACGCCGGCCGGGTAGCGGGTGGAGCGCTGGAGGCCGTCGTAGGCGATCTCGACGACCAGTTCGGGGCGGACGGTCACACCCCAGCCGTGCTCCTCGACGGCCAGTTCCCCCAGGCGCTCGGTCTGCCAGGCCAGCAGGGCGTCGGTCATGCCCTTGAAGGTCTTGCCGAGCATCGCGAAGGAACCGTCCGCGGTGCGGGCGCCCAGGTGGAGGTTGGAGAGCCTGCCCGTGCGGCGGCCGTGGCCCCACTCGGCGGCCAGGACGACCAGGTCGAGGGTGTGGACGGGCTTGACCTTGAGCCAGGAGGCACCGCGCCGACCCGCGCTGTACCCGGCGTCGAGGCCCTTCACCACGACGCCCTCGTGGCCGCGCTCCAGCGACTCGGCGAGGAACTCCTCCGCCGCCCGTGCCTCCTCGGGCCCCGGCACCAGCCTGCGCCGCACCCGCGTCGGCTCGGGGACCAGCCGGGCCAGCTCCGCGTGCCGCTCGGTGAGCGGCAGGTCGAGCAGGTCACGGCCGTCGACGGACAACGCGTCGAAGAACACGACGGAGACGGGCACCGCCCGCGCGGCCGTGGCGACGTCCGTGCGGGAGCCGACCCGTCCGGCGGTCTCCTGGAAGGAGCGGGGACGCCCGTCCTCGTCGAACGAGATCACCTCCCCGTCCAGGACGAAGCGCTCCCCGGGCAGCGCGAGGGCCGTCGCGGTGACCTCGGGGAGCCGGTCGGTGATGTCGTCCAGGGTGCGGGTGTAGACCCCTACGGTTCCGCCGTCGCGGTGCACCTGGACGCGGATGCCGTCCAGCTTCTCCTCGACGGCCGCGGCACCGAGCTTGCCGACCGCCTCGGCGACCGAGGAGGCGCTGTGGGCGAGCATCGGCAGGACCGGCCGTCCGACGGTGAGCCGGAAGCCGTCCAGGGCGCCGGGGCCGTCGGCGAGCAGGGCCTCGGCGACCGTCTGCAGGGAGCCCGCGAGCATCACCGCGCGCCGTACGTCCGCCGCGGGCGCGCCGGTCGCCGCCGCCAGGCCCTCGACGGCGGCCGCGTCCAGGGCGCCCTGGCGGACCTCGCCGGTGAGCAGCCCGATCAGGAAGCGCTGCTCGTCCTCGGTGGCCGCGCCCATCAGCTCGCCGACCTGGCGTGCCCGCTCGGCCTGCGAACCGGCGCCGGACACCGCCGCGAGACACGTCAGCCGGTCGTCGACCTCGCGCACGGTCAGGGCCGGCTCAGCGGCCGGCGTGACCGGGCGGCTCAGCACCTTCCAGCCGACGCCGATCCGGCCCTGCGGGAGACGTCCGGCCAGATACGGGATGACGACCGGCACGTCCGCCGCCTCCGCCTCCCGGAACAGCTCCGCGAGCAGGGCGGTCTTCCGGGACCGCGCCGAGGTGGCGGCGACCTCCCGGGACACCTGGGCCAACCGGGCGAGCAGCATGCAGTCATGGTGCACCGGGAAGGACCGGGCCACACCCCGGTGGCGCCGGTTTCCGTCCGGCGGGCCCTGGACCGTGCCGTCGCCGCGGGGCTCCGGACCGTGCCGTCGCTGCGGGGCTCCGGACCGTGCCATCGACGCCGGTCGCCGGTCGCCGGTCGCCGGACGCCGGTCGCCGGTCGCCGGACGCCGGACGCGGGACGCGGGATGCCGGGCGCGGGACCGGTGGTGGTCGGGTGCCCGCCGGCTTGCCGGGGCGCCCGGTGGCGGCACGGTCACCGCGGGGTGTGGCCCGGCCATCGCGGGGCGGTCCGGCCACCGCCGGGTAGTCCGGTCACCGTGCGGCCGTCCGGTCACCGTGCGGCCGTCCGCCCGCCCGGTCTAACCCCCGATCGCCGCGTCCAGGCGGGACATGATCAGGTCGCCGACCACGGCCGTCGCCGCGCGGTAGCCGCCGCTGGCCGCGTGGACGACCTGCTCGGCGAAGCCCATCGCGTTGCCCGCGGTCCACACGCCGGGCACGGTCGTCAGGCCGGTCGGGTCCACCACGGGGTAGGCGCCGAACGGGGTCTCCCGCAGCTCCGCGCCCAGCCGCTCCATCAGACCGGTCTGCGGTACGGCCCTCGGAGCGACGAACGCCACGGAGCGGTCGTGCACGGTGCCGTCCGCCAGCCGGACGCCGGTGAGCCGGTCCTCCTCGACCCGCAGGCCGGCCACCGCACCCGGCACCACCTTCACCCGGGCCGCGGCGAGCCGGCGCAGGTCCTCGTCGGACAGCTCCGCCTCGGCGACCGTGTCGAGGAAGAGCGTCACGTCGTCCGACCAGTGGGACACCATCAGCGCCTGGTGCACGCTGAGCGGGCTGGTGGCGAGGACGCCGAAACGCTCGTCGCGCACCTCCCAGCCGTGGCAGAACGGGCAGTGCAGCACGTCCCGGCCGTACCGCTCGGCCACGCCGGGCACCGACGGGAGCTCGTCCCTGAGCCCCGTGGTGACGATCAGCCGTCGGGCGCGGACGGTCCGGCCGCCGGCCAGCTCCACGGCGAACTCCTCGCCCCGCGTCACGTCCACGGCCCGGTCGCGCACGAGCTGCACGCCGTACCGCGCGATCTCCTCCCGGCCGAGCGCGAGGAACCCGGCGGGCGGCATGCCGTCGCGGGTCAGGTAGCCCTGCATGTGGTCCGAGGGCGCGTTGCGCGGCTCACCGGCGTCGACGACCAGGGTGCGCAGCCGGGAGCGCCCGAGGACGAGCGCGGCCGAGAGCCCGGCCGCGCCGCCACCGACGACGACCACGTCGTACGTCCCCGACAGGTCCTTCTCCGCCGTCTCCGCCGGGTGCTTCTCCGACAGGTCCTTGTTCCGGGTCATGGTGACCACCTCCACCCAGAAGGTCCCTCGGACCCGCCGGTATTGACAAATGAACTTGCCAGTTCTGCAATAAGCGCATGACCACTGCAGACGACGTCCTCGCCGGTGTCGGACCGAGGCTCCGCCAGGTGCGCAAGGAGCGGGAGGTGACCCTGGCGGCGCTCTCCGAGACCACCGGCATCTCGGTGAGCACCCTGTCGCGGCTGGAGTCGGGACTGCGCCGACCCAGCCTCGAACTGCTGCTGCCGATCGCCCAGGCCCACCAGGTGCCGCTGGACGAGCTGGTCGGCGCCCCGCCGGTCGGCGACCCCCGGGTGCGGGCCAAGCCGATCGAGCGCCACGGCCGCACCCACTGGCCCCTCACCCGCCAGCCGGGGGGACTCCAGGCGTTCAAGGTGCTGGAGCCCCGGCGCCAGGAGGAACCGGACCCGCGGACCCACGAGGGGTACGAGTGGCTGTACGTCCTCTCCGGCCGGCTGCGGCTCGTGCTCGGCGATCACGACGTGGTGCTGTCGGCGGGCGAGGCCGCGGAGTTCGACACCCGGGTGCCGCACTGGTTCGGGTCGACGGGGGAGGGGCCGGTCGAGTTCCTGAGCCTGTTCGGCCCGCAGGGGGAGCGCATGCACGTCCGGGCGCGGCCGGCCCAGCCCTGACCTGCGGCCACGGGCGACGACCGCGCGCAGCTGTTCCCTGATCGGCAAGCGACCGCTTAGTATGCGGTGGACCCGGACGGACGACGCAGTCGGTGGAGGCCCCGCATGCAGGCATGGCAGGTGCACGAGAACGGCGAGCCGCGCGAGGTGATGCGCCTCGCGGACGTGGCGCCGCCGACCCCCGGCGAGGGCCAGGTGCTGCTGAGGGTCCGCGCCGCGAACATCAACTTCCCGGACGCCCTGATGTGCCGGGGCCAGTACCAGGTCAGGCCGCCGCTGCCGTTCACACCGGGCGTGGAGATCTGCGGCGAGACCGAGGACGGCCGCCGTGTCCTCGCCAACCCCGCGCTGCCGCACGGCGGCTTCGCCGAGTACGCCGTCGCCGACGCCCGCGCCCTGCTGCCCGCCCCCGACGCCCTGGACGACGCCGAGGCCGCCGCCCTGCACATCGGCTACCAGACCGGGTGGTTCGGCCTGCACCGCCGGGCCCGGCTGGAGGCCGGCGAGACGCTGCTCGTCCACGCTGCCGCCGGAGGGGTCGGCAGCGCGGCCGTGCAGCTCGGCAAGGCCGCCGGCGCCACCGTCATCGGTGTCGTCGGCGGCCCCGAGAAGGCGGCCGTCGCCCGCGAACTGGGCTGCGACGTGGTCGTCGACCGGCGCGGCGGGGACGTCATCGCCGCGGTGAAGGAGGCCACCGGCGGGCGGGGCGCCGACGTGGTCTACGACCCGGTGGGCGGCGAGGCCTACGCCCAGTCCGCCAAGGTCGTCGCCTTCGAGGGCCGGATCGTCGTCGTCGGCTTCGCCAGCGGCACCATCCCCAGCCCCGCGCTGAACCACGCCCTGGTGAAGAACTACGCCGTCCTCGGCCTGCACTGGGGCCTGTACAACACCAAGAACCCCAAGCTGGTCCAGCACTGCCACGAGCAGCTGACCGAGCTGGCCGCCCGGGGCGCGATCAAGCCCCTGGTGAGCGAGCGGGTACCGCTCGACGGGGCCGCGGACGCCGTCCAGCGCGTCGCCGACGGCACGACGACCGGCCGGGTGGCCGTCGTCCCTCAGAAGGGAGCCGCAGCATGACCGACGCAGCGGAACTGCGCCGCCTCACGAAGGAGTTGCTGGCCGCCCATCCGCCGGCGACCACCGACCGCCTGGACTTCCTCCGGGCCCGTTTCGACGCCGGACTCGCCTGGGTGCACTATCCCGAGGGCCTCGGCGGACTCGCCGCCCCGCGCTCCCTCCAGGCCGTCGTGGACGCCGAACTGAAGGCCGCGGGCGCCCCCGACAACGACCCCCGGCGCATCGGCATCGGCCTCGGCATGGCCGCCCCGACCATCCTCCACTACGGCACCGAGGAGCAGAAGCGGCGGCTGCTGCGCCCGCTGTGGACCGGCGAGGAGGTCTGGTGCCAGCTCTTCAGCGAGCCGGGCGCCGGATCCGACCTGGCCGCGCTCGGCACGCGGGCGGTACGCCAGGGCGAGGACTGGATCGTCAACGGGCAGAAGGTGTGGACCTCCAGCGCGCACACCGCTCGCTGGGCCATCCTCATCGCCCGCACCGACCCGGACGTGCCCAAGCACCGGGGCATCACCTACTTCCTGTGCGACATGACCGACCCCGGCGTCGAGGTCCGGCCGCTGCGCCAGGTCACCGGCGAGGCCGAGTTCAACGAGGTCTTCCTCACCGACGTCCGCATCCCCGACTCCCGCCGCCTCGGCGAGATCGGCGACGGCTGGCGGGTCGCGCAGACCACGCTGAACAACGAACGCGTGGCCATCGGCGGCACCCCGATCCCGCGCGAGGGCGGCATGATCGGCAAGATCGCCGCCACCTGGCGGGACCGCCCCGACCTGCGCACCCACGACCTCCACCAGCGGCTGCTCGGCCTCTGGGTCGAGGCCGAGGTCGCACGGCTCACCGGCGTGCGGCTGCGCCAGCAGCTGGTGGCGGGCCAGCCGGGCCCCGAGGGCGCCGGCATGAAGCTGAACTTCGCCCGCCTCAACCAGGAGATCAGCGGCCTGGAGGTCGAACTCCTCGGTGAGGAGGGCCTGCTGTACGACGACTGGACGATGCGTCGCCCCGAGCTGGTGGACTTCACCGGCCGCGAGGCCGGGTACCGCTACCTCCGTTCCAAGGGCAACAGCATCGAGGGCGGGACCAGCGAGGTCCTGCTGAACATCGTCGCCGAGCGCGTGCTGGGCCTGCCCGCCGAGCCGCGCACCGACAAGGACGTCGCATGGAAGGACCTCGCCCGATGAGCGCACAGTCGGAACCCGGCCTGCTCTACTCGGAGGAGGAGGTAGCGCTGCGCGCCGCCGTCCGGGACCTGCTCACCGACCACTGCGAGCCCGCGGGTGTCATCGCCCGCGTCGAGTCGGCCGCGCCGCACGACGTGTCGCTGTGGAAGGCGCTCTCCGAGCAGATGGGCCTCGCCGGCCTTCTGATCCCCGAGGAACTGGGCGGTCAGGGGGCCGGCCACCGGGAAGCCGCGGTGGTGCTGGAGGAGTTGGGGCGCGCGGTCGCTCCGGTGCCGTACCTGACGAGCGCCGTGGTCGCCACCGAGGCCCTGCTCGCCTGCGGGGCCGACGACCTGCTCACCGACCTGGCGTCCGCGACGACCATCGCCGTGCTCGCCGTCGGCCTGCAGAGCGCGCCCGGCCGTGCCGTCGACCGGGTGCGACTCGAAGAGGGCGTTCTGCGCGGTGAGTTGACGGGAATCGCCGACGCGGCCGTCGCCGACGTCCTGCTGGTCCCGGCGGACGACGGGGGCCTGTACGCGGTCCGCGCCGCCGAGGCGACCGTCACCCCGCAGACCTCCCTGGACCTGACCAGGCCACTCGCCCGTGTGACCCTCGACGGCGCCACCGGGCGTCGGCTCGGCGACGCCGAGGACGCGGTGCGCCGGGCCCTGCGGGCGGGCGCCGGGCTGCTCGCCTCCGAGCAACTGGGCCTCGCCGACTGGCTGCTGACCGAGACGGTCCGCTACCTCAAGGAACGCAGGCAGTTCAACCGGCAGGTCGGCGGCTTCCAGGCGCTCAAGCACCGGCTCGCCGGGCTGTGGCTGGAGGTCGCCGGCCTGCGCGCCGCGGCCCGCAACGCCGCCGACGCGCTGGCGACCGGTGTGGACACCGACGTGGCCGTCGCCGTGGCCCAGGCGTACGCCGGCCAGGTCGCCGTCCACGCCGCGGAGGAGGCACTGCAACTGCACGGCGGTATCGGCATGACGTGGGAGCACCCGGTCCACCTGTACCTGAAGCGGGCCAAGGCCGACTCGATCGCGTACGGGACGGCGGGGGCCCACCGGGAGGCGCTCGCCGGGCTCGTCGATCTGCAAGCCCCCTGACGCCTGCCGTCCGGCACGCCGCCTGCCCGTCCCACCAGGGGCGGGCAGGTCGCGTACCGACCGCTCCACCGAAGTGAACGACCGGCGGCAGTCCGGCCAACTCCGCGCAGGGCTCTGCTTCCCGGGGGTGTCGGGACCCCATACTCACAGGCGTCCCGTACGGCACTTCCAGGGAGGCAGAGCATGGCCCTCACCACCCGACGCAGAGCCCTCACCACCCTCGGCGCCGCCCTCACCGGGGCGGTCGCCCTGCCCGCCGGCACCGCGCTGGCCGACGAAGGCATGCACGGACCGCGCCCGTTGTGGCGGGCCCACGCCCACAACGACTACCTCCACACGCGCCCCCTCCTGGACGCCCTCGACCATCGCTTCGGCAGCGTCGAGGCCGACATCCACCTGGTCGACGGCCAACTCCTCGTCGCCCACGACCCGGAGGACCTCGACCCCGGCCGGACCCTGGAGTCCCTCTACCTCGACCCCCTCGCCGCCCGCGTCCGCGCACACCACGGCCGGGTCCACCGAGGGGACCGCCGCGCCCTGCAACTCCTGATCGACATCAAGACCGAGGGGGCGTCCACGTACCGGGAACTCGACCGCCGACTGCGTCGCTACCGGCACCTGTTCACCTCGTACGCCCACGGCCGGGTGTTCCCCGGCGCGGTCACCGCGGTGATCTCGGGCGACCGCGCGGCGCGCGCGCCGATGGAGGCGCAGAGCACCCGCCGAGCCTTCTACGACGGCCGCCTCACCGACCTCGGCACCTCCGCACCGGCCTCCTTCGCCCCGCTGATCAGCGACAACTGGACGGTCCACTTCACCTGGCGGGGCGTGGGCGCCTTCCCGGCGGCCGAGCGGCGCAGGCTGCGGGACATCGTCGGCGCGGCACACGCCCGCGGGCAGCGCGTGCGGTTCTGGGCCACGCCCGATCTGGCGGGGCCCGCCCGGGACGCCGTGTGGACCGAACTGCTCGCCGCCGGCGTCGACCACCTCAACACCGACGACCTCGCCGGCCTGGAGGCGTTCCTGGACGCCCGCCGGGACGTCTAGAGCCTGCCCGACAGGCCCTGGGACGCCCGGGCGGCCGGGGCACCGGCGGCCCAGGACATCGGTCGGCACCGCGGGACACCACTCGTTCGGCGGACAGGTCAGCCGCCCGGACGAACCCTCCGCTACGCCACACTTGCGGCCGAACGCCGCGAAGTGGACGTGGCGGAGGAGGTTGACCATGGCCGTTTCCATCTCTGTGGTGCTGTTGCTGTCCGTCCTGGCGGTGATCTTCCTGCGGAACGGCGGGCTGAAGGTCTCGCACGCCCTGGTGTGCCTGCTGCTCGGCTTCTACCTGGCCGGCACGAGCATCGCGCCGACCATCAACAGCGGGCTGACCGCGACGGCGGACATCGTCAGCGGCCTCAGGCCATGACGGGCGGGCCGGGCGCCGGGGCTCCCGGGGCGGCTAGGCGTCGACGACGCGGGAGCGGATGAGGAACCGCACCCCCTCGGGCGCCTCCAGCGAGAAGCCGCTGCCCCGGCCCGCGACGACGTCCACGGTCAGCCGCGTGTGGCGCCACGCCTCGTACTGACTGCGCGACATCCAGAACGGCACCGGTTCCCCGACGCCGTCGATCACGAGTTCCGCCAGCAGGACGTCGGCCGCGCCGGTGCGGAACTCGCCGGCCGGGAAGCACATGGGGGCGCTGCCGTCGCAGCAGCCGCCGGACTGGTGGAACATCAGCGGGCCGTGCGCCGCGCGCAGCCGCCGCAGCAGGACGGCCGCGTCGGGCGTCACGGCGACGCGGGGCGTCTCCTCGTATGGGTCGGGCATGCCGTACATGCCAGCACGGCGAAGGTTGCGTGCGGGTTGCACCGCTTGCGCGGCATCACCTGGACCCTCCCGCACCGGCGCAATTACATCTTTTGACATACCTATTTTCCCATAGCTAATATCGTCGGGTGACCGACTCCAGCACCCCCCGCCGGGACCTCGACCGCGTGGCCTCCGGGCTCGCGGCGTGCCTTCCCGCGCTGCACCGGGCGCTGGACCGACAGGTCACCGCGCGGTATCCGCATCCCAAGCCCCCGGAGAGCCAGCTCGCCCTGCTGCGGTTCGTCGCCCAGCGCGAAGGCGCCACGGTGCGTGAGGCGGCCGAGGCCCTGCTGATGAAGCCCAACAACGTCAGCGCCCTGGTCTCCCAGCTCACCGACCAAGGGGACCTGGAGCGCAGGCAGGACGACGCCGACAAGCGCGTCGCGCACCTCCACCTCACGGCCACCTCCCGGCAGAGGCTGTCCGAGGTACGGGACCTGGAGACCGCGTTCATCCGTGACGCCCTGGCCTCCCTCACCGAGGGCCAGCAGGGCGCGCTCGGCTCCGCCCTGGACGCACTCGACGCGTTGACGCGGCACCTCCACCCCGCCCGCTGACCGGGCGGTACCCGGGCACCCCCGCCGGCCGCGGGCGCACCGACGTGCCCGCGGCCGGCCCGCCGTGCTCCCGAGGGCCGCTCCGGCCCCTCGTACCACTCCTGAACGGGCCTCCGGCCCCCCCGCACCACCCCTGAACCTGGAAGAGAAGGCACACCCATGCCGCCCACGTCCGTGGATCACCCCGCCGCGCCCGCGGCCCCGCCCGCCCCGCCCGCGGTCGGCCGCCCGCGGTCCAACCCCTGGCTGACCCTCCTCGCGGTCGCGTTCGGACTGTTCATGGTCCAGCTCGACGGCTCCGTCGTCGCCATCGCCAACCCCGCCATCGGCAGCGACCTGGGGGCGTCCACCGCCCAGCTGCAGTGGGTGACCAACTCCTACCTGCTCGCCCTCGCCGCCACCCTCATCCTGGGCGGCAAGCTCGGCGACCGGTTCGGCCGGCGCACCTACTACCTCGTGGGCGTCGCCGGCTTCACCCTCGCCTCGATAGCCATCGGCCTGTCCGGGTCGATCGAGGGCGTCGTCGCCTTCCGCGCCCTCCAGGGCGTCTTCGGCGGACTGCTGATGCCCAACACCCTCGGTCTGCTCCGGTCCGTCTTCCCGCCGAAGAAGTTCGGCATGGCCGTGGGTATCTGGGCCATGGTCTCCGCCGTCGCGACGGCACTCGGGCCCATCGTCGGCGGCCTGCTCGTGGAGCACGTCGACTGGGAGTCCGTCTTCTACATCAACGCCCCCATCGGCATCGTCGCCATCGTCTTCGGCGCCCTGGTCCTCCCGGAGAGCCGCAACGCCGCCGGCCGGGAACGCTTCGACGTCCCGGGCCTCGTCCTGCTGGCCCTCGGTCTGCTGGCCGTGGTCTTCGGCGTCGTCAAGGGCGAGACCTGGGGATGGACGTCCGCCGGCACCCTGGGCGCCGTGGCCGCCGGCCTCGTGCTCCTGCTCGTGTTCGGCTGGTACGAGACCCGCGTCGAGCACCCGCTGCTGCCGATGCGCCTGTTCCGCAACCGCGCGCTGACGATCGGCGCGATCATCACCGCGCTGAACTTCTTCGTCATGCTCGGCGTGATCTTCTTCGTCATGCTCTACCTGCAGAACGTACGGGGTTTCACGCCGGTCGAGGCAGGGGTGCGGACACTCCCGCTCAGCCTCGCCTCGCTGGTCGCCTCGCCCTTGGGCGCGGCCCTGACCCAGCGCTTCGGGCCCCGGCTGACCATGCCGCTGGGCATGCTGCTCCAGGCGGCGTCCTGCTTCGGCATGCTCACCTGGCAGACCGACTCCTCCTACGCCACCATGTGGCCGCCGTTCATCGCCCTCGGTCTCGGTGTCGGCATGGTGATGGCCGCGTCCTCCGACGCCATCGTCGGCAACGCCCCCGTACGGGACGGCGGGGTGGCCGGCGGTCTCCAGGCCACCACCCTGCAGATCGGCGGCGCGCTCGGCACGTCCGTGCTGGTCTCCCTGATCAGCGGCAAGGTCGGCTCCACCCTCACCGGCGAACTGACCGGCGCGGGCGTGCCCCCGGCCGTGGCCCACGGTCTGCGGGAGGCGAAGGACGCCGTGGCCATGGGCGTGGCGCCGGTCTCCGGCGACATGCCGGCCGGCCTGCGGGCGGCCGTGGTGGAGGGCAGCGGACAGGCCTTCATGAACGGCGTGCACGCGGCGGTGGTGGTCACCGGCGTGCTCTGTGTGCTCGGCGCCGTCCTCGCCGCGACCGGTGTCCGGCGCACCGCGGAGCGGCCGGCGGAGCACTGAGGAAACGGAACGGCGGTGGTGCCCCTGCGAGCCCGAGGGGCGCCGCCGACGGCTGTCTCAGTAGTCCCCGGCCGCGGTGCGCGGGAGCACCGTGACCCGGTGGAAGTTGCAGCCCGAGGGCAGGTCCGAGGGCGGCCTGGTCTGGTGGGCCTTGAGCGCGATGCTCACCAGGCTCAGCAGCAGGTCGACATCCGCGTCGCAGTCGAGGTGCACGGTCACCCACCGCGAGCCGGGGACCATGCGGATGGCGGTGGAGCCGCCCAGGTCGTACTGGAAACGCTGGATGGCCCGGTGGGTGAGGTGGAGGTCCACGTCCCGGTCCGAGTGGAAGTGCACTATCTCGTCGCGGACGGAGCGCAGCGCCCGTCCGGTTCCGCAACTGGCCTGACCCGCGGTGAGGTCGGGCCAGGCTTGCAGCCGCTCAAGGGCGCGCTGGGCCAGAGTCATGACCCCATCGTCACCCGATCACCGCCCCGCAACCAGAGGTTGAGCGATTCGTAACCGGCACGTGAGGTCGCGCCCGGCACGATCGGGGTGCGGGGGGAGGCGCCGCAGGACAGGGTACGGTGCCTCCCCCGAAGGTGTTACGGCGCCACGCAGCCGATCGTCCCCGTGGGGAAGTCGTTGCCCGTGGACGTCGCGGTGAACCCGAAGGTCACGCTGCCGTCCGGTGGGACGACCCGGTTGTGGTCCACGTTGCGGACCGTGACCGTGCCATCGGTGCCGCGGGTCAGCGAGCCGTTCCACACGCCGCCGAGCGTGGTCCCGCTGCCCGGCTTCCACTGCACGGCCCAGCCGTTCAGGGGCTCGGTGCCGTGGTTCATGACCTCCACGGAGCCCTGGAAGCCGCCGCTCCAGGAGTTCTGCACGGTGTAGACGGCCATGCACGAACCGGAGTGCGTGGGCGGGGGAGTCGTCGGAGGCGTGGTCGGCGTCGGCGTCGGGCTCGGCGTGCCGCCCGCACCGCGGATGCCGGTCACCTCGCCGTTGCCGCCGTCGAAGACGATGTCGGAGCAGGAGAAGAAGTTCTCCTGGCTGTCCGAACGCACCCACTGCATGAAGATCAGGGCGTCACCCGACCGCCCCGAGGGCAGCGCCAGGTCCCAGTAGTAGTGCCCCCCGTCGGCACCCGCCGAGCCCCGCTGCGGCGGGTTGGTCACCGTCTCGATCAGCTCCAGGTCGTCCCAGCCCAGCTCGGACGTGGGAGACCAGCCGGGCTTGGTCAGGTAGACGCGGAAGTCACCCGGGTGGGCCGCCCAGTTGCTGTAGTTCACCTGGATCGTGCTGCCGGACGTCAGGTGCGTCCGCGGCCAGTCGGCACGGGCCGCGTTGTAGCCCCTGAAGTCGTACGGGGACCGGTTGCCGGCACTGCACAGGGTGCCGTCCGGTACGTAACCGGCGCCGCGTCCGCCCGCGTTGGAGTCGAGGACGGCGAACCAGTTGTACAGCGCCGTCGCGCCGCTCTGGTCGAGGGCGCTCCGGCACGCGGGGTTCGTCGGGTCCAGGGCGCCGGTGCCGGTCTTGGCGTCCAGCTGGCAGAGGTAGGTACGTGAGCCGGGCATCATCGCCACGCCGTGCGCCTCGGCCCGCCCCTGCCCGAGCAGGAAGGTCACGCCGAGCGCGCTGAGCAAGGTGGCCAGTATCGCCGCCAGGGAGATGTATCTGCTGCGTAGAGCCATGGAATCTCCTGTTTCAGGTGCTGAGTCTTCCGGTCGCTGATGATCAGGGCATGACAATCGGAACGTGCCGTTCGGGCCCGGTGTCGCAGGGTGGCGCGGTGGAGCCCCTCGCCCGTCCGGGAAGGCGCTTCGTCCGGACGGGCGAGGGGGGCGGTGGGGTGACCCCGGCGCGGCCGCTACGACACGGCGCAGGCGGTGCCGTTCAGCCGGAAACCGTCCGGCTCGGCGAACGCCCCGCCGTGGGTGCCCTGGAAGCCGAACGACAGGCTGCCGCCGGGTGCGATCCGGGCGTTGTGCCCCAGGCCGGTGGCGGTCAGGGAGCCCGTGGACGGGGTGACGGAGGCGTTCCAGGCGTTGGTGACCCGCTGGCCGGAGGGCAGGGTGAAGGCGAGCCGCCAACCGTCGACGGGGGACTGCCCGGTGTTCTTGACGGTGACGTCCGCGGTGAAGCCGTTCTGCCAGACGTTGGTCCCGTACGTCACCGTGCACGCCACCGGCTCGCCGGGGTTGCCGGGATCGGGGTTCCCCGGGTCGCCGCCGGTCCGCACGGTGGAGGAGAAGGAGTTGACGGACAGGCCGGCGCCGTTCTGCCACGGCTCGAAGCCCGCCTGCACGCTCGTCAGGTACCAGTCGTCCTCGGCGAGCCCGCGTGCGACGGTCGCCCGGACGAAGTCCATGACGTCGAAGTTCCAGCTGGTGATCGCCGACGGGGCCACGAAGGACAGCACGTCGTTGGCGCCGTTGCTCCCCGTCCACATCTCCCAGGTCCGTCCGCCGACGGTGGTCGTGCCGACCGGCGAGCCGATGGGCTGGATCGGGCCCACCCGGTTGAACCAGATCATGATCTCGGTCCGGTTGACCCCGTCGGTCCGGGGGGTCGGGTCCAGCCAGATGTCGTACGAGGCGTTGTAGACGGCGTTGCCGACATAGCCGTAGGAGATGCCGGAGGGCGCCTCGGAGATGGTGTCGAGCCGGGCGGGGAGGTTGGTGCCCGGCGAACAGTTCGTGTAGTGACAGCCGTTGAAGACGGACGGGTACGACTTCGGCGCTCCGTTGGTCGGCACCGAGCCGTCGGCCTGGGCGACCCGGAAGCCGGTGTCGGTGGCGGTGACGCACTGGGTCGCGCTGGAACCCCAGCGGTTGTTCTGGACGACGTACCGTCCCTGGATCGTCGTCGTCCCGAACGGTTCGCAGATCGTGGTGTCGGCCTGGGCCGGCGCCGCCGCGGTCACCAGGGACGCGACGACGGCGAGAGTCGCGATGAGTACGCCCAGAAGGCCGCGCGCGGTGCGTACTTGGGGCCGTAACGGTCGCATGGGGGCCTCTCCGGAGGGTGCGGGGGGAAGGAGGGCCGGGGCGGGAGCGCTCCCAACTCCCCACTGATGGGAGCGCTCCCACTTACCGGTTGATTGGGGACTGTAGAAGCGGTTCATGCTCCTGACAAGACTGTGCGCGCAGGAGTCGTCGAAGGATTTTCGAAGCCGCAGGTGGGAGACGTGGGTCGGAGCGGGTTGCCGGGAGCGCTCCCGGCAACCCGCTCACGCGGAGTCGCGCAGGACCAGTTCCGTACGGAGGATGACGTGCCGCCAGGCGACGGACGACTCCTCGAGCTGCTCCATCTCCTCCAGCAGGAGCCTCACCATGGTGCGGCCGATCTCCTCCAGCGGCTGACGGACCGTCGTCAGCGGCGGATCGGTGCGCCGGGCCGGATGGAAGTCGTCGAAGCCGATCACGGCGACGTCCTGCGGGACCCGCCGGCCCGCCGCGCGCAGCGCGTTCAGGGCCCCGGCGGCCATCGTGTCGGAGGCCGCGAAGACCGCGTCCAGCTCGGGGTGCCGGGCGAGCAGGTCGGCCGTCGCCCGGCGGCCGCTCTCCTCCGTGAAGTCCTCCCCCTCGACGACGAGCGAGGTCCTGGCCTCCACGCCCGCCAGCTCCAGCGCCTCCCGGTACCCGCGCAGTCTGCACTGCGCGACGTACATGTCGAGCGGTCCGCTGATGGCGCCGATCGTCGTCCGGCCGCCGTTCAGCAGGTGGGTGACCGCGCCGCGCGCGCCGCCGGCGTTGTCCGCGTCCACGTAGGTGACGCTCTCGTCGCCGGAGCGCCGCCCCAGCATGACGGTGGGCAGCCCCGCCTTGGCGAGCAGGTCGGGCAGCGGGTCCTCGGCGCGCACGGACATCAGCAGCACGCCGTCGACCCGGCCACCGCGGGCGTACTCCACGAAGCGCTGCCGCTCGGTGTCCGTACGGACGAGGGTGAGCAGCAACTGCACCGGGGTGTCCGTGAGGGCGTCGCCCACGGCGTGGACGACCTCGGAGAAGAACGGTTCGCCGAACAGCCGCCAGTCCGGCTCCGTCATGACCAGCGCGACGGCGTCCGCACGGTGCCCGGCCAGGGAACGGGCCGCCAGGTTCGGGACGTACCCCAGTTCGACGATGGCCTGCTGCACGGCACGGCGTGTCGAATCCCGCACGCCGGCCGCGTTGTTGATGACCCTGGAGACGGTGCCCCGTCCGACGCCGGCGAGCGCGGCCACCTCTTCCAACGTCGGCGTACCGGGTCGCTGCCTGCCCACGTCCGCCTCCCCCTCACGAGATCGTTCGATACTACGGCGACCCGCTCGGCTTCGGCGGGCCGATCGCGAGGGTGGACCGGAGAGCGTGCGGGGTGGTCGGGGTGGAGCGGGCCGTCCGGCGAGCGACGCGCCGGGCCCGACGGCTCCCCCCGGGCCCGCTCGCAGGGATGTGCGCGTCGCGGGGACAGCCGGACCGGCGCCGCCCGTGGGCGCAGGCTGCCCAGCCGTCAGCCGTCCAGGCGGACCGGCATCAGCAGCGAGAACGTCGACTCGTCGTCGGGCCGGCGGATCGCGAGCGGCGCCGTGGGAGCGCCGACCTCCAGGACCAGCCGCTCCCTGCCACCGGCCTCCAGCGCGTCGAGCAGATACCCGCGGTCGACCGCGAAGTCGTCGGGGTGGTCGTCGCCGTCCCCGCGGACGGTCACCGTGCCGTCGTCGGCCACCCGCATCACACTGACGTCGTGCGACACGCCGTCCTGCTCACGCACCTCGCCCGCGCGCACCGGGCCGGACTCCAGAGCCTCGCGGAGGGCCGGCACCTCGACGAGCGTCCGCCGCCCGGCCGGCAGGTGGACGAGCCGGCGGTAGTCGGGGAAGTCGTGGGCGAGGCACTGCCCGGCCGTGCGGCCGCCCGCCGTCTCCAGGGACACGCTGCCACCGTCCACGGCGAGACCGACCGGCTCGTCGCGGCCCAGCAGGGCACGCATCGCGTCGGCGAGCGGGGCGGGCACGACGGTCTGGACGCGCGGTGCGTCGTGCGGGCCGGCGTCCACGCGTGCGACGGCCATCCGATAGCGGTCCGTGGCGACGAGGTGGAGCGCGTCGCCCTCCAGGTCGAACAGGATTCCGCCGAGCACGGGCAGGCCGGGGTCGGTGCCGGCGGCGAACCGCACGGCGTCCAGACCCGCGGCAAGAGCCGGGGCGGGGACCGACAGCCGCACGGAGGCGGTGGACGAGGACGTGGTCATGGGATTCTCCCTCTGGTCGAGTAGCGCTCGGAGTGCGGAGATCTCGCCGCGGGCATCGGCCAGCCCTCGTTCCAGACGGCGCAGGTGCGCCTCCATGAGGCCCCGCACCAGGTCCGTGTCGGCGCCGGACCACCCGGCCAGCACCAGCCGGACGTCCGCCAACGGCATGCCCGCCCTGCGCAGCCTGCCCAGCAGCCGGGCGTCGTCGGTCTGCTCCGGGGCGTACCAGCGGTACCCGGTCACGGGATCGACCCGGGCGGGGACCAGCACACCGGCACGGTCGTAGAACCGCAGGGCGCTCACGCCCAGGCCGCTGGCGCGGGCCGTTTCCCCGATGCTGCGCATCTCGTTCTCCACATCCGTGACCTTGGGCCCTTGACCAGGTCGAGGGTCAACCTCGACGCGATCCGCGTCCACGACCTGGGTCACACCCGCGCCCCGGGGCGCCCCGGGGCGCGGCTCCCCGAACCTGCCCCCGCGCACCGTCGTCGAGGCGCCCGGCCCCGGGGCGTGACGCCCCGCCGGAGCCGGTCCGCCCACCGCCGGTAGGGCCCTGTAATGCGCCGGTAGGGTGTCCGCATGACCAGACGCCCTCCGACGCTCGAGGATGTCGCGAGGCAGGCGGGTGTCTCCCGCGCGACCGTCTCCCGCGTGGTCAACGGCATCCGCAACGTGGACCCCGCCCTCCAGGAAGTGGTCCGGGCGGCGATCGAGCGGACCGGTTACGCGCCGAACAGCGCCGCCCGTGCCCTGGTGACCCGGCGCGCCCAGACCATCGCCCTGGTCATCTCCGGCGCGGCGGACGACGCCGGGGACGAGCGGGCGTTCGCCTCCCGCATGCTGACCGACCCCTTCTTCGGCCGGGTCGTCAGCGGGGTCGTCGAGTTCCTGCGGCCCCGGTCGATGTACCCGGTCCTGATGTTCGCCGAGACCGCGGCGGCCCGCCGGGAGGTGGCGGCGTACCTCCGGCAGGGCAGCGCGGACGGCGCGCTGATCTTCTCCACCCATGCGGAGGACCCCCTGCCCGCGCTGCTGGCGGCCGAGCGGCTGCCCTGCGTGCTGTTCGCGCGCCCCAGCCCACCGGTCCCGGTCACCTACGTGGACCTGGCCCACCGGGAAGGCGCCCGCCTGGCCGCCGAGCACCTCATGACGCGTGGCTGCCGTCGCGTCGCCACCATCACGGGGCCGCTGGACCTGCCCGCCGCGCAGGACCGGCTGACCGGGTTCCGGGAGACGCTGGAACGGCACGGCCAGACCGACGTCCCGGTCGCGGAGGGCGGCTTCACCGCCGCCAGCGGTGCGGCGGCGATGACCCGGCTGCTCACCGAACACCCCGGTATCGACGGCGTGTTCGCGGCCAACGACGTGATGGCCCGGGGCGCCTGTGACGCCTTGCGGGAGCAGGGCCGCAGGATTCCGGACGACGTGGCGGTGATCGGCTTCGACGACTCCAGCGCGGCGGTCGCCGGCCGGCCGCCGCTGACCACGGTCCGCCAGCCGATGGAGGAGATGGCGGCCACGATGGCGCGGCTCCTCCAGGAGGAGATCGAGGGAGCGCCCCGCACCGAGCCCACCGCGGTGATCTTCGACCCCGAGCTCGTGGTGCGCGAGTCCGCGTGACCGGGCCGCGGGCCGCCGCGGGTGCGGCGGCCGTCGGACACGGGTGAGGCGGAGCCTCCGTGGACACGGCTCCGCGATCAGGAAGTGGCGTCCGGCAGCGGGCTGATGAGCACGGCCATTCCGCGGGAGGCGCGCGCCGTCTACTACTCCAAGGGCGGTGCGGACATGAAGGACCGCATCGCGAAGACCGCCCGGCTCGGCTACGACGTCGGGGACCTGGACGCCTACCAGCCGCGGGGCGGGATGATCGTCACCGCGGTGAAGACCCGGATGGTGCACGCGGCCGTGCGGCACCTGCTGCCGCAGTCGCCCGGCTGGTCCCGTACCAGCGGCGGCCAGACGATCCCGATCAGCCAGGCCGACATCATGGTCACCTGGCACAGCCTCTCCACGTTTGTCATGAGCAAGCTAAAAGACTGGCGAGTGCCGGTCAGCTCCGCCGAGTCGGACGGTTTCCTGCACGTGTGGCAGGTCACCGCGCACATGCTGGGTGTCCTGGACGAGTACATCCCCGCGTCCTGGGACGAGGCCGATGCCCAGTCCCGGCAGGTGCTGGACCCGATCCTGGCCTCCACGCCGGAGGGCATCGAACTGACCGACGTGCTCCTCGACATCGTCGCCGAACTCGACGCCGGCCTCACCCGGCCGCTGATCAACGCGTTCTCGAGGTACACGCTGGGCGACCGGACCGGGGACCTGATCGGGCTGGACCGGGAGCCGTTCTGGCAGCCGGTGATCAGCGGTGCCTGGCCGCTGCTGGTGGCCTTCCGCGAGGGGCTCATCCCCCTGCCGCTGATCCCGCAGGCGGCCTGGGCCGTGGAGGAGGCGATCCGCAAGTTCGTCCTGCTCTTCCTCTCCGAGGGGCGGCCCATCGACCTGGAGATACCCGACGCCAACCGGCCTTCCTGACCCTGACCACCAGTGCGCGGGGCATGCCGTCGCGACGTTCCCCGCGCACCACCGCACTGGCCACCGCACTGGCCACCGCCGAGTCCGCCGCCACCGGCCCGCCCCACTCTCCGGGGCCGGCGTGACTCCTCACCACGAATCCGGGGTCGAGACGATGACGACATCACGCACCACCCGAACGAACGGGTCGCGCCCCGCCCGGACCGGCGGGCGGGTACGGCGGTCGACGCGGAGCGCGGGGGCCCGCCGGTGACCGCCGCGGACCGCGCGCCGGAGCAGGGCTCCGGGGCACAGCCGTTCGCCAGGAGGCGCTTCCTGGGCTACGTGCTGGCCGCGCCCACCCTGACGACCGCGGCCCACCTCGTCCCCGCCCCCCGGGCCGGCGCGGCGGGCGCCCCGCCACCGGCGGCCTCCTCCCGGGAGACCCCCTCACCCGACATCCCCTCAAGCGAGATCCCCTCACCCGAGATCACGGAACTGATCGACCTGAACGACGTGATGACCGCCGCCGCCCTGCCGACGTCCGGCCTGATCAAGGTCGAGGTGAACGAGGACTCCACCGTCTCCTTCGCCCTGCCGCGGACCGAGGTGGGGCAGGGCATCACCACGTCCACGGCCATGCTGATCGCAGAGGAACTCGGCGTACCGCTCGCACAGGTGCACATCACCCTGGCCGACGCGCGACCGGAACTGCTGTTCAACCAGCTCACCGGCGGATCGAACACCACCTTCTCCACCTACACCCCGATCCGGGTCGCCGCCGCCCTCGCCAGGAACCGGCTGCTCGCTGCGGCGGCCACCGAATGGGGGGTCCCCGCGTCCCGGTTGACCCTGAACGGGGGCCGCGTCACCGGCCCCGGCAACCGGAGCACCGACATCGGGCCCCTGTCCCGCAAGGCCGCCGGGCCGCGGACCGAGCAGGTCGCCGTGACCCTGAAGCCACGCGACCTGTTCACGGTCATCGGCAAGCCGCACGGCCGCCTCGACGCTCTGGCGGCCGTCACCGGACGCAAGACGTTCACACTGGACCTGGACGTCCCGGACGCCCTGCCGACCATGGTGTGCCGGCCCCCGACGATCAACGGCAGGGTCGGGACGGTGTCCAACCTGCGCGAGGTCCTCGCCCTGCCCGGCGTCACCGACGTCGTGGCGATCTCGACCGGGGTCGCGGTGCGCGCGACCACCTTCGGCCGGTGCATCGACGCCGTACGCGCGCTGCGGGTGCAGTGGAGGCCCGGCAGCGCCGAGGGCAAGTCCGACGCGTCCGTGCTCAAGTCGCTGGCGGCGGCCGAACTGCCCCTCGGACCACCGCCGCTGACGCCGTACGTGGAGGAGAAGTTCACCTTCCACTTCCGCAGCAACAGCGCGCTGGAGCCGAACGCCGCGATAGCCGACATCCGCGCCGACCGCGCCGAGATCTGGTCGAGCCTGAAGGCGCCGATCGTCGCCAAGCAGGCGATCGCCGCCCAGCTCGGCCTGCCGCCGGGCGCGGTGAAGGTGCATGTCACCGAGGGAGGCGGCTCCTTCGGCCGCAAGCTCTTCTTCGACGCCGCGCTGGAGGCCGCCGAGGTCTCGCAGCGGATCCGCAAGCCGGTGAAGCTCATGTGGCACCGCGCGGACGACGCCCGCCAGGGGCGGACGCACCCGATGGCCACCTCCCGGGTGCGCATCGCCTACCTCGGCGGCACCGTGCTCGGCTACCGGCAGCGGCACACCAGCGTCTCCACCGACCTCGGCCACGGCCTCGGGGAGATCTTCACCGCCCTGGCCGCGCAACTGCCGGTGGGTGACATCGGCTTCGCGGAGACCTTCTTCCAGCTCTCCCAGTCGATGCCCTACGACTTCGGCGTCAACAGCCGCCTGCTGAGCGAGACGGACAGGGGATTCAACACCGGCAGCATGCGCAACGTCTACTCCCCGGACGTCACCTGCGCCCGCGAACCGCTCGTCGACCGGCTGGCCGGCCGGATGGGCAAGGACCCCTACCGGTTCCGCCACGACTTCCTGCGGGACGACGCCGTCCGTGCCGTACTGGACAAGGCCGCCGAGGCAGGGGACTGGGGCAGGAGCATGCCCGCCGGGACGGCGCAGGGCATCGCCTTCCACTCCGAGTACCACTCCGCCGGCGCCGTGCTCGTCGAGATCGACTGCCGTCCGGAGACGGTCGGGCGGCCCGTCCGCGACGGCGTCACCGGCCCGCGGGTCACCAAGGCGGTGATCGTCGTCGACGTCGGTCTGGCCGTCAACCCGCGCGGACTCGAAGCCCAGATGACGGGATGCCTCATGGACGGGATCGCGCTGGCCCTGACCTCCAGCCTCCACCTGAGCGACGGCGCCTTCCTGGAGGCCAGTTGGGACAACTACTTCTACACCCGTCAGTGGAACACGCCTCCCGAGCTGAAGGTCGTCGTGATGCCGGCGACCGGCGACCGGCCGGGCGGCGCCGGCGAACTCGGCGTGGCCGCCTCGACGGCCGCCGTCGCCTGCGCGTACGGCCGCGCCACCGGGACGATGCCGACGGTCTTCCCCGTCAACCACGGCACGCTCTCCTTCGTACCCAAACCCACCGTCCCGCCCGTCCCGGCCTCACCCACCGACGGCCTGGACCACGTCCGCTGAGCCCTGGGAGTTCCCGTGCCTGAGCACACGTTCCGCCTCAATGGCGAGCAGGTCACCGTCGAGGCCGCGGACGACGAGCGGCTGCTGTGGGTCCTCCGGGACATCCTCGGCGTGACCGGGCCGAAGTACGGCTGCGGCATCAACGTCTGCAAAGCCTGTACGAGCCACCTCAACGGCCGTGCGGCCAACCCCTGCGCCATTCCCGTGAAGGACCTGCGGCCCACCGACGAGGTCACCACCATCGAGGGCCTGCCCGCCACGGTGGGGGCGGACCTGCACCCGATGCAGGAGGCGTGGATCGACCTGGACGTGGCCCAGTGCGGCTACTGCCAACCCGGCCAGATCATGGCCGCCGTCGCGCTGGTCCGCCGCGTCCGGGAGGAGGGCCGTTCGGTCACCGAGGCCGACCTGAACGGCATCCGCAACATCTGCCGCTGCGGCACCTACCCCCGGATCCGCGAAGCGATCAGAGCAGGCGCCCGCACCGTGTGACCCACCTGATGCGACCCACTCCATGCGACCCACACCATGTGACCCATGACAGAGACCCGTGACAGAGATCCGCGACAGATACCTGCGACAGAGAGGGGAGGACCCCGTGTCCGTTCGTCGTACACCACTCGTACTCGTCACCGTGGCCGCCGTGCTGGTCGCGGCGGCGGCGGTCGTACGCTTCGTCGTCGCCCCCGCCGCGACGAAACTGCCCGATGACACCGACCAGAAGGTCCACTACACGGGCCGCGCCACCCTGCTGGACGCCGAGGCCCTGAGAACGGGGGACACCGCGCACGCGCTGAGAACGGACGTCCCCGTGAGCGTGGAGCGGCGCGTGCGTGCCGTCTCCACCCTCGGTGACACCGCGCTCGTCGAGGACACGCTGACCGTCACCGCGGACGGGCGGTCCCTGCCGAGCTCCAAGACCTACGCCGTGGACCGGCGGAGCAGGAAGGGCACGGCCCCTCCGTCCGGGACGCCCGTCGAGCCCTCGCGGGGCGCGTTGAGTTCGGCCTTCCCGCCGGACGCGGCGCGGGACGACTCCTACACCTACTACGACTCCACGACGCGCTCGATCGTGCCCGTTCGCCACACGGGCTCCGCGAAGCGCGAGGGCCGCACGGTGAACGTCTACGAGATCACGGTCTCGGCACCCGTCAAGGACCCGGAAGTGCTCGCACCGCTGCCGGACGCGCTGCCCAGGAAGCTCGTCGCCGGTCTCGGGTCCGCCCTCGATCCCGCCGCCCGGGCCCGCCTCGCCCCCGAGGCGCCGGCCGCGCTGCCGGACCCCGTTCCCCTCACCTACGTCTGCCGGTCGACGCTGGTCGCCCACATCGACCGGCAGACCGGGATCGCCATCGACCAGACCGTCGACCGTACGATCCTGGCGACCACCGGGACGCAGGGCGCGACGACGCCGCTGCTGCCGGTGTCCGCCCTCACCTTCGAGGTGACCCCCGACAGCTCCGCGGACCTCGCGGACAAGGCGTCCACGGCCGGCCGGCTGCTGACCCTGATGACGGTCACGACGCCGCTCACCCTGCTCGCCGTCGCGGTCGCGCTCGTCGCGACCGCTCTCGTCCTCGCACGGCGCCGCCAACCGCACCGAGCCACCGACCACACGGAGGAGAACACCCGTCCCGGCACCCCGGCATGAGGTGCCCCCCTACATGAGGTGCTAGAAGAACCCGAGTTTGCGGGGGCTGTAGGAACAGAGAATGTTCTTCGTCTGCTGGTAGTGCTCCAGCATCATCTTGTGGTTCTCCCGGCCGATCCCGGACTGCTTGTAGCCGCCCAAGGGCGGCATGCGCCGGGTAGGCGTGGTAGCAGTTCGTCCAGACGCGGCCCGCCTGGATCGCGCGGCCCGCTCGGTACGCGGTGTTCATGTCGCGGGTCCATACACCGGCACCCAGCCCGTACAGGGTGTCGTTGGCGGTCTTGACGGCGTCGTCGAAGTCGTCGAAGGACGTGACCGACACCACCGGGCCGAAGATCTCCTCCTGGAAGATCCGCATCCGGTTGTGGCCCTCGAAGATCGTCGGCTGGACGTAGTAGCCGCCCTTCAACTCGCCGTCGTACTCGATCCGTTCGCCACCCGTGAGGATCTTGGCGCCCTCCTGACGGCCGATGTCCAGGTAGGAGAGGATCTTCTCCAGCTGGTCGTTGGATGCCTGAGCGCCGATCATCGTGTCGGTGTCCAGGGGGTGGCCCGGCCTGATCAGCTCGGTGCGCGCGACGGCGGCCTCGAGGAACTCGGCGTAGTTGCCGCGCTGGATCAGCGCCCGGGACGGGCAGGTGCACACCTCGCCTTGGTTGAGCGCGAACATCGTGAAGCCCTCGAGCGCCTTGTCACGGAAGTCGTCGTCCCGCGCCCAGACGTCGTCGAAGAAGATGTTCGGTGACTTGCCCCCCAGCTCCAGGGTGACCGGCTTCATGTTCTCCGACGCGTACTGCATGATCAGCCGCCCGGTGGTGGTCTCCCCGGTGAACGCCACCTTCGCCACGCGCGGGCTCGACGCCAGCGGCTTGCCCGCCTCCACGCCGAAGCCGTTGACGACGTTGAGGACGCCGGGCGGCAGGAGGTCGGAGACCAGGCTCAGCCAGTAGTGGATGGAGGCCGGGGTCTGTTCGGCGGGCTTCAGGACCACCGCGTTGCCGGCCGCGAGAGCGGGCGCCAGCTTCCAGACCGCCATCAGGATCGGGAAGTTCCACGGAATGATCTGCGCGACGACCCCCAGCGGCTCGTGGAAGTGGTACGCGACCGTGTCGTCGTCGATCTCGCCGATCGAGCCCTCCTGGGCGCGGACCGCGCCCGCGAAGTAGCGGAAGTGGTCGATGGCGAGCGGGATGTCGGCCGCCAGAGTCTCGCGCACCGGCTTTCCGTTCTCCCAGCTCTCCGCGACCGCCAGGCTCTCCAGGTTCGCCTCCATGCGATCGGCGATCCGCAGCAGGATGTCGGAGCGTTCGGTCACCGATGTGCGGCCCCAGCCGGGCGCGGCCTCGTGCGCGGCGTCGAGTGCGCGCTCCACGTCCTCCGCCGTACCGCGCGCGACCTCCGTGAAGGGCCGGCCGTCCACCGGCGACGGGTTCTCGAAGTACTGCCCCCGCGCCGGCGGCACGTACGCGCCGCCGATGAAGTGGTCGTAGCGCGACTGATAGGAGACGATCGCGCCCTCGGTGCCGGGCGCCGCGTAACGGGTCATCCTGTGCCTCCCTCATCGAGCGCTGCCCGCCGTTGGACAGCTCCGCCCGTGAGGCTAGGAGGCGGGACGTTGCGGGGACGTTGCGTGGCGGCGACCCCCTCGAGGGCGGCGGCCCGCCACACCCGGCGGGTGATCACCACGCCCCGGGTGCCGCCAGCTCCGACTCCAGCGCGGCCAGCCGGGACCGGGCCGCAGCCGTGGGCCGCGCCGCGACCAGCGCCCGCCAGACGTCCAGATCGTCCTCGCCCCAGGGCGCGTGCGCCCAGTCGGCCAACAGGTCGGGATCACGGCAGGCGATCAACGCGGCGCGCAGACCGTCGGTGAGCCGGCGCCTGAGCCGGGTCACCGCCGGGGCCTGGGAACCGGGCAGGAGCGGTCCGGCGTACGCCGTCGCGGCCGCCGTCACCGCACCGGCCCGCAGGCGCCGCTCGACCACGGCGGCGTCGGAGTCGACGGGCATCGTGAGCCGGTACGGCCGTGAAGCCAGCCGCCCCGGCCCCAGGAGCGCACGGAGCCGGGCCAGTTCGGCGCGCAGTGTCACCGGCGGAACCGCCTCGTCCCGGTAGAGCGCGCACAGCAGCTCGTCGCCGGTCAGGCCCTCCGGGTGGTGGGCCAGCAGCACCACCATCTCACTGTGGCGCCGGCTCAGTCTGACGGTGCGGCCTTCCGCGCTCAGCAGGGCCTCGTCCCGGCCCAGCGCGGTCAGCTGAGCCGTCCGGGCCTCCGGTGGCTCCGGGGCCAGCAGCGCCAACTGCGACTCCGCGGCACGGGCGACCGCCTGGACGAAGCCCAGACTGTGCGGGTGCGCCAGACCGTCCCCGCCGGTGATGTCCACCGCACCGAGCACCCGCCCGGTGCGGGGATCGTGCACCGGAGCCGCCGCGCACGTCCACGGCTGGACCCGCCGGACGAAGTGCTCGGCCGCGAAGACCTGGACCGGACGGCCGACCGCCACCGCCGTACCCGGTGCGTTCGTGCCGACCGCGGACTCCGCCCACCGGGCGCCGGGCACGAAGTTCATCCGCCCCGCCCGGCGCCGCGTGGCCGGATGGCCTTCGACCCACAGCAGCCTGCCGTGCGCGTCGCACACGGCGAGCAGATGCTCGCCGTCGGCGGCGAACGCCCCAGCAGTTCCCGGATGAGCGGCATCACCCGCGCCAGCGGGTGTTCGGCCCGGTAGGCACCCAGGTCGCCGTCCGTGAGCTCCACGTGCGCGCTGCTGTCCGGGCCGACGCCCGCCCGGACCGAGCGCCGCCACGACTCCGCCACGACCGGGCGCACGGGACGCGGCACGGTCCCCGCCTCGGTGAAGGTCGCGTGCGCCCGCCGCAGCGCCCGCGCGCGTTCGACGGGGTCGGTCCCCGGCTCCAGAGCCAGCCACGGATCGGTCAACTCGGCCTCCCCGGAGAGTGATGCGGTGGGGACATCGTCACTCCGGGGACAGGCGCGGACAACCTTTTCGACCAGCGGGGTCACCCGGGCGGGGCCGCGGCGGCCCGACACCGGGCGCGGAACGGGTGGCGAAGAGAAGGCGAACAGCTGCCGGGTCAGGCGAAGTTGACCAGTCTGATGTAGCGGGTCCAGTCCCACAGGGGCCCCGGATCCGTGTGATCGCTGCCCGGTACCTCGTGGTGCGCGATGATGTGGCTGCGGTCCTTGGGAATGCCGTACCTGGTGCAGATCGCCGCGGTGAGCCGGGCGGACTCCTCGTACAGGGCGTTGGTGAAGTACTCGGGCCGGTCCACCCACCCCTCGTGCTCGATGCCGATGCTGCGGGTGTTGTAGTCCCAGTTCCCCGCGTGCCAGGCGACGTCCGCCTCACGGACGCACTGGGCCACGTGCCCGTCGGCGGACCGGACGACGTAGTGCGCGGAGACCTGCTTGTCCGGATTGCGGAAGATGGAGAGGGTGTCGGCGTACGTCTCCTGCGTGACGTGGACGACCACGTAGTCGACCGGATAGGTGGTGGGCCGGCTCGACGGGGTGTAGTTGGACGTGCTCGCCGGCTGCCACTCGGCGGAGGGGTGGTCGACGGCGGCGGGCCGGGCGGCGGCCCGGGTACCGGAGAGCAGGGCGTACGGGACGGTGGCGAGCGCGGCTCCCTTCAGGAGCCGTCGCCTGGTCGGAACAGGTGTGGTCCTTTCCCTTTCCATGGGTCTGCCCTTTCGTGGGGTGGGGGACGAGCACCGCCCCCCCGTGTGAGATCTGTCGGTGCGAATCACCGTACGGGCGACGGAGGTTGCGCAGGAGAGCGCCGCGCCGTTCCGTGGACGGACGCCTCCTTGTGGACATCTCGCTCACTCGATCGAGTGAAAAGGGTGTGGCAGGGGATGGTTTGAGCGGAGCGGAGCGGGCGGGGCGAGCGGGGCGGGCGAGCAGCCGGTGGCGGGTCGGCGTAGGAGCATGAGGGCCCGGACCGACGACGAAGCCCCGTCCTCGGGTGGGGTTCAGGCCCGCTCCGCCCCGACGACGAAGCCCCGTCCTCGGGTCGGGTTCACGCCCGCTCCGCCACCACCGCCGGATCGTCCAGGACCGCCCGTACCACCGAGTGCGCGGCGCCGAGCAGCGGACCCTGCGGGCCCAGCTCCGACACGGAGACCGGACAGGCCGGGCCGGCCGTGCGCCGGGCCAGTTCGTCCCGCAGGGACGGCAGCAGCCAGGGCGCGAGTCCGGCCAGCGCCCCGCCCAGCACCACGCTCTCCGGGTCCAGCAGGTTCACCGCGCCGGTCAGCGCGATGCCGAGTGCCCTGCCCGCGTCGCTCAGCGCTTGCCGTACGGCCTCGTCGCCCTCCGTCGCGCGCCCCGCGAGCAGTCCCACGCGGTCCTCGCCCGGCTCCACCCCGGCCGCGCGCAGTACCGCCTTCTCGCCGGCGTACTGCTCCAGGCACCCCCGCCCGCCGCAGGCGCACTCCGGTCCGTCGGGTCGGACCGGGACGTGGCCCAGTTCCCCGGCGAATCCACGGGTACCGCGCAGCAGCCGTCCGTCGACGACCACCGCGGCACCAATGCCGATCTCGGCCGACACGTGCAGGAAGTCCCGCGGGGTGCCGCCACCGAGCCAGAGTTCGGCGAGCGCGCCGAAGTTGGCTTCGTTGTCCACGGTCAGCGGCAGGTCGGCGGGGAGCAGAAGGCCCAGGTCGGCGTCGTGCCAGTCCAGGTTCGGAGCGCGTACGACGGTCCGGGCGTCCCGGGCCACGAGACCCGGCACGGCCACCGCGAGACCGGCGGGCCACAGCCCCTCCGACTCGGCCTCCGACACGACCTGCCGCACCAGACCGTTGAGTTGCTCGGCCACCGGCTCCAGCGAGCGGCCCCGGTTGCTGCCGTACCGCACGGCCCGGGACCGCACCCGCCCGCGCAGATCCACCGCGCAGACCGCGAGGTGGTCGACGCCGACTTCGGCACCGATGCCCGCCGGGCCCTGTGCGCTGACGGCGAGCGCCGAACCGGGCCGTCCCACCCGGCCGGGCCGCTCGGGGCCCAGCTCCTCCAGGAGCCCCGACCGGATGAGCTCGTCCACCAGCGTCGACACGGCGGCTCGCGTGAGCCCGATGCGTGAGGCGACGGCGGCTCGGGACAGCGGGCCCTCGGCACTGACGGTGTGCATCACCCGGGCGAGGTTGCGGCGACGCATGCCCTGCTGGGTGTCCGGCAGCGGGCGCCCGGCGCGTGCCGGACGGTCTTCGTGCGGGGGTGCGGTCATGCCTCCGTCAGTCCTTGGTCGGGCCCGGTCGGTCCCGGTCGGTTTGTCAGTATCGGTCGAGGGCGGTCGGTTCCGCTGAGTCCTGGTCGGGCCCAGTGGATCTCGGTCGGTTCGGTAGGTCACGGTCGGTTCGATGGGTCTGGTCGGGCCGGTCGGGCCGGTCGGGCTCGGCCGGCCGGCCGGCCGGGTCATCGTCACACGCCCGCCGACGCGGACCGACGGCGGTCCGTGTGATCCCCGCCATCGTCCGACGCGTCCCTCGGCGAACGACCCGTCGCCCGTCGTCCGTCCGGGGGGGTGCCCCTATGAGTTTGGTCAAGCTGATGGGGCGGGTTGGGGTTCGTAGAAGGTGCCGTCGCGGAGCATCGCGAAGAGCACGTCGGCTC
>NZ_JBIDCI010000018.1:0-144687 GCF_043204535.1 Streptomyces sp. NPDC047853
GGAACGGACGCTTCCTTTGTACTCACCCGAGAGACTCTCTCAGGCTTTCCTCCGGGCGCTTCCCTTCGGTCTTGCGTTTCCGACTCTATCAGATCCTTTTCGGTCCGATTCCCTGTCGGCGGGATGTGCCGGGGCTTCCTGGCTTTCGCCTGTCGGCCTTTCGACATTCACTACGCTAGCTGATTTCTCCGCGGTCTCATAATCGAGTCCTGCGAATCGAATTCAGGCATGCAGGCACGCCGAAATCGCCCCCGCTGAGGGGAAATCGTAGGTAGTGGGTGGCCGCTTCCGGCTGCAGGCGATTGCCGTACCCGGGTCAAGCGGCTCGGGCTACATTACGCGGCGGCCCGAGGAGAGTCAACTTCGGCGTCGCCGCGGTACGTGCGCCCGGTACGGGCTCACCGTCGGGTCGTCGGCGACCCAGAACCGCCAGGGGTGGACGCCGCCCTCGCCGGACACTCCGGTGCGCGGGCCGTTGCGTACCTGGTCGCGGGGTACGGGGCTGCCGGTCAGGACGCGCAGGGGGGTGTCCTCGGGCGTGCAGGCGTCCGTGCCGTTCAGCTCGCGGCCGACGTCCAGCGCGGTGGCCAGTCGGGCGGGGCCTTTGGCCAGTTCCTTGTCATTGCGGGCCGAGAGTCGGCGGGTACGGGCCAGCTCGGCGCCCTCGATGATCTCGCCGGCGCGGAGCAGGACCGCACTCGACCTGCCCTCGGGACCGCACACGAGGTTCATGCAGAACCACATGCCGTAGGTGAAGTAGACGTACACGTGTCCAGGGGGGCCGAACATCACGTCGTTGCGGGGTGTGCGGCCGCGGTAGGCGTGGGAGCCGGGGTCGTTCTGACCGTCGTAGGCCTCGACCTCCGTGAGGCGGAGGGCGATCGGGCCGTCCGGGGTGTCGCGGACGAGGATGCGGCCCAGGAGGTCGGGGGCCACGTCGAGGACGGGCCGGTCGAAGAAGTCCCTGGGCAGGGGCGTACGGTCGGGGCTCGCGATCATGCCCTCCGAGCGTAACGCAGGTGAGTGGTGCGGAACCGGCCACGGGCGAATCGCGTTGGTAGGGGTCAAGGGTTCACACGCACAGCCTGGAGAGGGAGAGACATGGCGTTCAAGAAGCTGCTCGCGAGCCTGGGGGCCGGCGGGGCTTCGGTCGAGACCGTGCTCAGCGAGGTCAACGTCGTTCCGGGCGGTGTCGTCCAGGGCGAGGTGCGGATCCAGGGCGGTTCGGTCGACCAGCAGATCGAGGCCCTGTCGGTCGGGCTCCAGGCCAAGGTCGAGGTGGAGAGCGGCGACCAGGAGTACAAGCAGGACATCGAGTTCACGAAGAGCCGGCTCGGCGGCGCCTTCGAGCTGAAGGCGAACGCGGTGCACGCAGTGCAGTTCGGGCTCGAGATCCCGTGGGAGACGCCGATCACGATGATCGACGGGCAGGCCCTGCGCGGGATGAACATCGGGGTCACCACGGAGCTGGAGATCGCTCGCGCGGTGGACTCCGGCGACCTGGACGCGATCAACGTGCACCCGCTGCCGGCGCAGAAGGCGATCCTGGACGCGTTCATCGGGCTGGGCTTCCGCTTCAAGAACGCGGACATGGAGCGCGGCCACATCCGGGGTACCCGGCAGAGCCTGCCGTTCTACCAGGAGATCGAGTTCTTCCCGCCGCAGCAGTACCGGGGGCTCAACCAGGTCGAGCTGAGCTTCGTCGCCGACGCGCAGGCGATGGACGTCGTGCTGGAGATGGACAAGAAGCCGGGGCTGTTCAGCGAGGGCAGCGACACGTTCCGCTCCTTCAAGGTGGGGCTGAACGACTGGCAGGGCACCGACTGGACGGCGTACCTCAACCAGTGGCTGTCCGAGGTCGGCAGCAAGCGGAACTGGTTCTGAGGGTTCTAGGCTCGGACACCACTGCACCGAACGATCAGGAGGTACCGAGGTGACCGAGCTCGAGCGGCGTCCGCTCCCCCATGACTTCCACCCGCCCGTGCCGTCCTTCACTGTCACGAGTGAGGACGTCCAGGAGGGAGCGACGCTCAAGGACGCTCAGGTCCACGCGGCCGGCAACACCTCGCCGCAGCTGCGGTGGGAGGGCTTCCCGGCCGAGACCAAGAGCTTCGCCGTGACCTGCTACGACCCGGACGCCCCGACGGGGAGCGGGTTCTGGCACTGGGTGGTGTTCGACATCCCGGCCTCGGTGACCGAGCTGCCGGTGGGCGCGGGCAGCGGCACGTTCGAGGGGCTGCCGGCAGGTGCCGTACAGGCGCGCAACGACTACGGCAGCAAGGACTTCGGCGGCGCCGCGCCGCCGGCCGGTGACGGGCCGCACCGTTACGTGTTCACGGTGTACGCCGTGGACCAGGAGAAGCTCGGTCCGGACGCGGAGGCCACTCCCGCGTTCGTCGGCTTCAACCTGCGGTTCCACACGATCGCGCGCGCCCAGCTCGTCGGTGAGTACGAGGTGCCCGCCGAGGACTGAGTGTCCCGAG
This sequence comes from Streptomyces sp. NPDC047853, assembly GCF_043204535.1. Lineage (NCBI taxonomy): Bacteria > Bacillati > Actinomycetota > Actinomycetes > Kitasatosporales > Streptomycetaceae > Streptomyces > Streptomyces sp. NPDC047853. The sequence goes on from NZ_JBIDCI010000018.1 coordinate 2,484, forward strand.
CGTTCATGGAACGTTTGCCCGCCCCTGGTCTTGGAATGGATCAGGGGCGGGCATTTTTGTTGCCGGGGGGTGGTGGGGAAGGCGTCCCCCACGGGAGCGGCAGATATTGCGTTGTCCCATGCGGCGTGCCCGGCCAGAGTTGATCCCAGCCCGCCAGGGGGTGGGCCGGTGCACACGGGAGGTGGGCTGGTATGCGGGACACGCTGGTGCTGAACGCGAGCTTCGAGCCGTTGTCGACGGTGACGTTGAACCGAGCCGTCGTTCTGGTGCTCCAGGACAAGGCCGTCGTCGAGCAGGCCCACCCCTCGCTGCGGATGCGCGGAGCCGCGCTCGACATACCGGCGCCGCGGGTGATCAGGCTCTGCCAGTACGTACGGGTGCCCTTCCGAAGACGTGCGCCGTGGTCCCGGCGGGGTGTCCTGGTCCGGGACCGGCACCGGTGCGCGTACTGCGGCCGGCGGGCGACGACCGTCGACCACGTGGTGCCGCGGTCGCACGGCGGACAGGACTCGTGGCTGAACACGGTCGCCTCGTGCGCGGAGGACAATCACCGCAAGGCGAACCGGACGCCCGAGCAGGCGGGGATGCCGCTGCTGAGGGAGCCGTTCGAGCCGACGCCGGCCGACGCGATGCTGCTGGCGTTGGCTCGGGACGACTTCGAGGCGCTGCCGGACTGGTTGGTGCTGGACGCGGCGTGACGGACCCCGCCGCGGGGGCTTGGGTCTCGTTGCCCAGTGCGGCCGTCCGGGGCTGATCGCGCAGTTTCCCCGCGCCCCTTTCGGGGCGCGGTGTCCGACCTCAGTCGATCGTCGGCTTCTCTCGGCGTTCCTGGGCGGGGACGCTGGGGGTGCCGTTGCCTCCGCCGCCGCCCATGCCGCCGAAGTTGCCCATGGCGCCCGAGAGGCCCTTGAGGGCGTCGCCGATCTCGCTGGGGACGATCCAGAGCTTGTTGGCGTCGCCCTCGGCGATCTTCGGGAGCATCTGGAGGTACTGGTAGGAGAGCAGCTTCTGGTCCGGGTCGCCGGCGTGGATGGCCTCGAAGACCGTACGCACGGCCTGTGCCTCGCCCTCGGCGCGCAGGGCGGCGGCCTTGGCCTCGCCTTCGGCGCGCAGGATCTGGGACTGCTTCTCGCCCTCGGCGCGCAGGATCTCGGACTGCCGGACACCCTCGGCCTGGAGGATCGCGGCGCGCTTGTCGCGGTCGGCGCGCATCTGCTTCTCCATCGAGTCCTGGATGGAGGTGGGCGGTTCGATGGCCTTGAGTTCCACGCGGTTGACGCGGATGCCCCACTTGCCGGTCGCCTCGTCGAGTACGCCGCGCAGGGCCGCGTTGATCTCCTCGCGGGAGGTCAGGGTCCGCTCCAGGTCCATGCCGCCGATGATGTTGCGCAGCGTGGTGACGGTGAGCTGCTCGATGGCCTGGATGTAGCTGGCCACCTCGTAGGTCGCGGCGCGGGCGTCGGTCACCTGGTAGTAGATGACGGTGTCGATGTTGACGACCAGGTTGTCCTGGGTGATGACCGGCTGCGGCGGGAAGGGGACGACCTGTTCGCGCAGGTCGATGCGGTTGCGGATGGTGTCGATGAACGGGACCACGATGTTGAGGCCCGCGTTCAGCGTCCGCGTGTACCGGCCGAAGCGCTCGACGATGGCGGCGCTGGCCTGTGGGATGACCTGGATGGTCTTGATCAGGGCGATGAAGACCAACACCACCAGGATGATCAAGACGATGATGACCGGTTCCATCGCGGTTGCCCGTCCCCTTCTCCGCCGCGGCGCTGTGGCAGATCCTGTTGACCCCGACTGCGGGCCCTGACTACGGCTGATCTTACGGCTGTTGAGGATCTTGCTGGTCGAGTCTGACAGACCGTCGCGTGCCTCGGAGGGTGTTCGGTCCAGTTGTGTCCGGTGAGGTCACATGATGATCGCCGTTGCCCCTTCGATGTCCACGACGTCCACTTCCTCACCCGTCTCGTAGGCGCGGCCGGTGTCGAGTGCACGGGCCGACCAGACCTCTCCGGCGAGCTTGATCCGTCCGCCGGAGCCGTCGACCCGTTCCAGGACGACGGCCTGTCTGCCCTTCAGGGCGTCGACCCCGGTGACGAGTTGGGGCCGTTGGGAGCGGTGCCGGGCGGCGATGGGCCGTACGACGGCGAGGAGGGCGACCGAGACGACGACGAAGACCAGGACCTGGACGACGAGGCCGGCGCCGAACCCGGAGGCGATGGCGGCGGCGACCGCGCCCACGGCGAGCATCCCGAACTCCGGCATCGCGGTCACGACGAGCGGGATTCCGAGCGCTGCCGCGGCGACGAGCCACCACACCCATGCGTCGATGTCGTTCACACGGTCATGTTAGGTCCGCGGAAGGTGCCGGGGACAGGGCGCACGGGGGGCGGCTCAGGACAGGGGGAGCCCCTGCGCGGTCCAGCGGTCGCCGACCTGCCCGACGACGAGCGGGAGTCCGAAGCAGAGGGAGAGGTTGCGCGAGGTGAGTTCGAGCTCCAGCGGACCGGCTGCCAGGACCTGGCCCTGACGGATCATCAGGACGTGGGTGAAGCCGGGGGCGATCTCCTCGACGTGGTGGGTGACCATGATCATCGAGGGGGCGATCGGGTCGCGGGCGAGGCGGCCGAGGCGGCGGACGAGGTCCTCGCGACCGCCGAGGTCGAGACCGGCGGCCGGCTCGTCCAGGAGCAGCAGCTCGGGGTCGGTCATCAGGGCCCGGGCGATCAGGGTGCGCTTGCGCTCGCCCTCGGAGAGGGTGCCGAACCTGCGGTCCAGGTACTCGGTCATGCCGAGGCGGTCGAGGAAGGCGCGGGCGCGCTGCTCGTCGATGTCCTCGTACTCCTCCTGCCAGCCGGCGGTCATGCCGTAGGCGGCGGTCAGCACGGTCTGCAGGACGGTCTGGCGCTTGGGCAGCTTGTCGGCCATGGCGATGCCGGCCATGCCGATGCGGGGGCGCAGTTCGAAGACGTCGGTGCCGGGCTTGCCGAGGGTCTCGCCGAGGATGGAGGCGGTGCCGCTGCTGGGGTAGAGGTAGCTGGACGCGACGTTGAGGAGGGTGGTCTTGCCGGCGCCGTTCGGGCCCAGGATGACCCAGCGCTCGCCCTCCTTGACCGACCAGGAGACCTGGTCCACCAGAGCCCGGCCCTCGCGGACCACGGATACGTCCTGAAGCTCCAGAACATCGCTCATGAGCGCGTTGTCTCCCCTTGCAGTGTGGCCGGTTCCGGCTGTCGCGTACGCCTGTGGGCTCGGGCCGCCGCGCCGGTGGGCGCAGGCCCCTCCAGGAAATCTACGCCACCGGTCGGCCGCACCGTTCCATCGGTCCGGTCCTTAGGGTGGGGGGATGCTCTCGGAACCACGCGCAGGGCGCCTTGCCGCCTGGGGAAATGCCCTTATTGCCGGAATGGTCTCGCCGGACGACGCCGCGGTCGCGATCGTCGGCGACGACGCGGTGCACCGGGTGGAGGATCTGCCGGGTGAAGCGGCGCCGGTGGGTCTCACGCTGGCGCTCGGGCGGTTGCGGTCGCTCGGGGCGACCGGGCTGCGGGTCGCGCTGCCCGCGCCGGGGCATCCGCTGGGGCTGAGCGGGCCGCCGGACTTCAACGCGCGGGCGCTGGAGGCGGAGGAGGCGGTCATCTGCCACGGCGCCGCGCTCGGGCTGGTGCCGGAGGTGTACGAGGCCGGGCCCGAGGGCGATGTGCACGTCGAGGTCGTCTGGCACTGCTTGCCGGTGCGGGAGGCGCCGCCTGCCGACGTGCCGTCGCTCGGGGAGGCGGAGCGGGAACTGGCGGAGGCGCTGCGGGACGCGACGGAGGTGCTGACGCGGTTGGACGTGGCCGGGTCGGGGCCGGTGACCGAGGCGGCCGTGGCGGCGTACCGGGCGCGGGCCGAGCGGGGGCGGGAGGTGCTGGCGCCGGGGTATCCGCCGCGGGCGGTGCGGGTGCTGGAGTTGGCGCAGCGGGTGGGGGCGTTGGTGTCGCTGGCGTGTGAGAACGGCCACGGGGGCGCGGTGAGTGCCTCCGAGATGGCGGCGCGGTGGGAGGCGTTGCGGCCGGTGGAGCGGACGGCTCGGCGGGCGCAGGTCGCGGCGTACAACTCCGTTGTGGAGGAGCGGGAGCGGGGGGTGCGGTGACGTCCCTTGGAAGGTGGGGCGGGGGCGATGGGGTCGCCCGGTGGGGGTGAGCCGGGGGCGCTGGGCGGGGGTGGGTGTGGCGGCCGGGCGTTCGCCGGGTGCCGCTGCGCCCACCCGGGTCGCCCCAGCGGCACGACTGCCCGCGGCTACGCGGCTGCGGCGGAGCTGCCGTCTGCGGCTGCGGCGGTACCGCAGGTGAGGAGGCGGAGCGCCGGACGGAGGCGGGTGTCACGGCCCGGCGTTGCCCCGGGTGCCGCTGCGCCCACCCGGGCCGCCCCAGCGGCACGACTGCCCGCGGCTGCGCGGCTGCGCGGCTGCAGTGGGGCTGCCGTCTGCGGCTGTGGGGGTGAGGGGGGTGGCCGGTGTGGTGGGAAGGCGACCGGCCTCCCGGGTGGGGCCGGGAGGCCGGGGGTCTGGGGCGGCGTGCCGCGTCGGGTCAGTGGTTGAGACCCAGGTTGCCGAAGGCCGGGTTCAGGACACCGATGACGTTGACGCTGTTGCCGACGGCGTTGACCGGGATGTGGATCGGCGCCTGGACGACGTTGCCGGAGGCGACGCCCGGGGAGCCGATGGCCTCGCCGTGGGCGGCGGCGCCCTCGGTGGCGGAGGCCATGCCCGCACCGGCGGCGATCAGCCCGCCGGCCATCATCGTCACGGCCGCTGCCCTCTTCAGGTTCTTCACTACAAGCCCTCCTTGCGATCGCCGCGGCAGTCGCCGCGGCACGCACTGGAGAACGGCCGTGGCGCACGGAGGATGCGCCATGTGGGGGACATTCCCACGACGGTATGAATCTCGGACCGGAGGGGAACCCTCCGGGTTGCCGTCGCGTACGCGCGTACGGATCAGCCGGTCACACCGTGGCGTACGGCCCACAGCGCGGCCTGGGTGCGGTCGGCGAGGTCGAGCTTCATCAGGATGTTCGAGACGTGGGTCTTGACGGTCTTCTCGGAGAGCACGAGCGCGCGGGCGATCTCCCGGTTGGAGCGGCCGTCCGCTATCAGGCTCAGCACCTCCCGCTCCCGCTCGGTGAGGGAGCCCGCCCGGCCCTGGCCCGAGCCGCCCTCCTCCTGGGACAGCAGGGCGCCCGCGACCTCGGGCTGGAGCAGGATGTGACCGGCGTGCACGGAGCGGATGGCGCCCGCCAGGGCGTCGGGGTCGACGTCCTTGTACACGTAGCCCGCCGCTCCGGCCCGCAGGGCGGGGACCACGGTGCGCTGTTCGGTGAAGCTGGTGACGATCAGCACGCGCGCGTGGTTGTCCAGCTCGCGGAGCCTGCGCAGCGCCTCGACGCCGTCCATGCCCGGCATCTTGACGTCCATGAGGATCACGTCGGGCTTCAGCTCCTCGGCGCGGTCGACTCCTTCGGCGCCGTCGGCGGCCTCGCCGACCACCTCGATGTCGTCCTGCACCTCCAGGAAGGTGCGCAGGCCCCGGCGGACCACCTGGTGGTCGTCGACGAGCAGCACCTTGATTGCGTCAGCCACCTGGGACCTCCATCTCGATCGTGGTGCCCTTGCCGGGCGCCGATTCCACGGTCAGCGTGCCCCCGGCGCCGCTCGCCCGGTCCCGCATCGAGACCAGGCCCAGGTGGCGTCCGGCGCGGCGGACCGTGCGCGGGTCGAAGCCGCTGCCGTCGTCGGTGACGCGCAGCACGGTCGCGGCGCCCCGCCGGTGCAGGGTCACGGCGACGTGTTCCGGCGAGGAGTGCCGCAGCGCGTTGTGCAGCGCCTCCTGGGCGACGCGCAGCAGGGCCTCCTCCTGGGCGGCGGGCAGGGCCTTGACCCCGTGGCCGGCGAAGGTGACGCGCGCGGTGTGGGCGCGGTCGAGGACCTGTATCTGGGTGCGGAGGGTGGCGACGAGGCCGTCCTCGTCCAGGGCGGCGGGTCGCAGTTCGACGACGGCGGCGCGCAGCTCCTCGGCGGCTTCCGCGGCGAGCGCGGCGACCTGCTGCAGTTCGCCCTTGGCGCGCGCGGGGTCGCGGTCGACGAGGGTGGCGGCCGCCTGGGCGGTCAGGCGCAGGGAGAACAGTTTCTGGCTGACGGCGTCGTGCAGTTCGTGGGCGAGGCGGGAGCGTTCCTCGGCGATGGTCAGCTCGCGGCTGCGTTCGTACAGGCGGGCGTTGGTGAGGGCGATGGCCGCGTGCTGGGCGAGGATGCCCAGGAGTTCCTCGTCGTCCGCGGTGAAGCCGCAGCCGCCCTCGGGCTTGGGGCAGTTCTTGTTGGCGAGGAAGAGGGCGCCCATGACCTCCTCGCCGTCGCGGATCGGCAGGCCCAGGAAGTCGACCAGGTCGGGGTGGGCGGCGGGCCAGCCCTCGAAGCGGGGGTCCTTGCGGACGTCGCCGAGGCGCTCGGGCCGGGCCTCGCGCAGCATCGAGGCGAGGATGCCGTGCTGGCGGGGCAGGGGGCCGATGGCCTTCCACTGCTCGTCGCTGACGCCGTCGACGACGAACTGGGCGAAGCCTCCGTGGTCGTCGGGGACGCCGAGGGCCGCGTACTGCGCGTCGAGCAGCTCGCGGGCCGAGGCGACGATCGTCTTGAGGACGTCGCGCACCTCGAGGTGCCTGCTCATGGCCAGCAGCGCGGAACTCACCGCGGCGAGGCCGGACCGGGGGCCGTGACTCATGTCCTCACGGTACCGGCGGGGGGTGACACCGGGATCGGCCCTGTGGCCGCCGTCGCCTAGGGCGGTGGGCCTAGGCCGGAGGTCCCGCCCGCCGGTCCTAGGGCGAAGGGCCCCGCACGGTTGCGGCCGGTGCCCGAGGCGGCCGGTGCGGCCCGGTTCCTACGTTGAGGATCACGCCGGACCAACCGGGAGGCGTGGACGACGAGGGGACGTGGATCATGCCGGTCGCGATCATCACGGGGGCTTCGAAGGGGCTGGGCCGGGCGCTCGCCGAGGCCCTGGCGGCCCGGGGCTGGGACCTGGTGCTGGACGCCAGGACGCCGGAGGTGCTCCGGGGGACCGCGGTCGCGCTGGAGGCGTACGGCACGCGCGTGTCGGCGCTGCCGGGGGATGTCACCGACGCCGGACACCGGACCGCTCTGGTGGCGGCGGCCCGGCGGCTCGGCGGGGTGGACCTGCTGGTCAGCAACGCGAGCGCGCTGGGCGCGGAGCCGCTGGTACGGCTGGAGGCGCTGCCGCTGGAGGGGCTGCGGCGGGCCCTGGAGGTGAACGTGGTGGCCGCGCTGGGCCTGGTCCAGGAGGCGCTGCCGTCGCTGCGGGAGGCTCCGGCGGGCGCGGTGCTGACGGTCAGCTCGGACGCGGCGGCGGAGGCGTACGAGACGTGGGGCGGCTACGGGGCGTCCAAGGCGGCCCTGGACCAGTTGGCGGCCGTGCTGGGCGCCGAGGAGCCGGGGCTGCGGGTCTGGGCGGTCGACCCCGGGGACATGGCCACCGACCTGTACGCGGCGGCCGTACCGGACGACGACGATCCGCGGCCCGATCCGGCGCGGGTCGTGCCGGCGCTCCTGCGGCTGCTGGACGAGCGGCCGGCCGGCGGACGGTACGCGGCTCCGGCGCTGCTGGGGGGACGGCGATGACCCTCGCGCTGCGGGTGCCGGAGGAACTGTCGGCCCGGGTGCCCGTGGAGCAGCGGGGGCCGGGGCTCGACCGGGACGCCGTACGGCTGCTGGTGTCGCGCGGCACCGAGGTGTCGCATCACGGCTTCCGGGAGCTGCCCGGGCTGCTGCGGGCCGGGGACCTGCTCGTCGTCAACACGTCCGTGACGCTCGCCGCCGCCGTGGACGGGCACCTCGGGCGCGCGCCCGTGGTGGTGCACTTCTCGACGCGGGGGGACGACGGCCGGTGGGCGGTGGAGCTGCGGGAGCCCGACGGAAGGGGAACCACGCGCGCGCGTGCGGGAGCGCGTGCGGGGAAGGGACGTCGAGCGTCTCCTGCGGCGGGCGGTGCGGGGAGCCGTGCCGGCTCCCCGCGCGGGGCGCAGGTGCGGCTGGCGGGGGGTGCGCGTCTGGTGCTGGAGGAGCCGTTGAGCGCGCGCGGGGAGCGGCTGTGGTGGGCGCGGGTCTCCGGGGCCGAGGTGCCCGAGGTGCTGCGGGAGCACGGGCGGCCCATCCGCTACTCCTACACGGAGCGGGACCAGCCGCTGTCCGTGTACCGGACGGTCTTCGCGCTGCCGTCCGAGGACGGGGCGGGCAGCGCGGAGATGCCGAGCGCGGCGCGGCCCTTCACGGCGCGGCTGGTGGCGGAGCTGGTGAGCCGCGGGGTGCAGTTCGCGCCGGTGACGCTGCACACGGGGGTGGCGTCCGCCGAGGCGCACGAGCCGCCGTACCCGGAGCGGTTCGTGGTGCCGGAGGCGTCGGCGCGGCTGGTCAACGCGGCGAGGGCGGGCGGCGGGCGGGTCGTCGCCGTGGGGACGACGGCCGTACGGGCGGTGGAGTCGGCGGCCGACGCCGACGGGGTCGTACGGGCTCGGGCCGGGTGGACCGATCTGGTCGTGACCCCGGAGCGCGGGGTGCGGGCGGTGGACGGCCTGCTGACGGGGCTGCACGACCCCGAGGCCTCGCATCTCCTGATGCTGGAGGCGGTGGCGGGGCGGGCGGCGATCGACCGGGGGTACGAGGCCGCGATGGAGGGGCGCTACCTGTGGCACGAGTTCGGCGACGTCCATCTCCTCCTGCCGTAGGAGGAGGCCTCCGAGGCCCTCACGCAACGAATTGCTTCAGCAACAAATCGTGAGAACGGCGGGGGTCGCATGTGAGCCCGCGCATAGGGCGCACGTCACGTACGAAGGGGAGTAGGAGAACGACTCGTCCGTTTTGAGCGGGGCAGACGGTCCAATCTGCCCCGTTTTGCCCTTCCCTGATCCACTACCCGGGATCGTACGTCACACCTTTGCCTCCGGATTTTGCGGCCGCTAAGAATTGCTCTCGTCGCTCAGCGCCGTGGGTTGTCGCCCCGCGGTGCTCGTGCCGGAAGCATCCTGTCCCCCACCGGACGAGAGCGACCTCCGCGCTAATCCGAAGAGGTCTATCCCGCCATGCCCAAGAACATCTTCACCCGTGGTCACAGTCGTCCCCTGAACCGCACCCACAAGCTCGCGATCGCCGGTGTCGGCACGCTCGGCGCCGCCGCCGTCGCGCTCACCGCGGTCCCGGCCAGCGGCCAGACGACCACGAGCGAGGCCGCTCCGACGGCCAAGGTGGCGTACAGCACCAAGCAGATCCAGGACGTGCACGCCGGCGTCACCGGCCAGCTCGCCGGTGCCAGCCAGAAGGTCGCCTCCATCGAGGCGAAGAAGGAGGCCGCCGCGGCCGCCGCGAAGGCTACCGCGGCGAAGAAGGCGGCCGCCGAGAAGGCCGCGGCCAAGCGTGCGGCGAAGGAGACCGCCAGCCGGTCCACCCAGCGCACCGAGGTCAAGAAGTCCGTCAAGAAGTCCTACCCGGACAACCTGGACGGCTGGATCCGCGAGGCCCGGGACATCATGAAGAAGCACGGCATCCCCGGCTCCTACGAGGGCATCCACCGGAACATCATCCGGGAGTCCTCCGGCAACCCGAGGGCCATCAACGACTGGGACATCAACGCCATCAACGGCATCCCGTCGAAGGGCCTGCTCCAGGTCATCCCGCCGACCTTCGAGGCCTACCACGTGGCCGGCACCCCGAAGAACATCTGGGACCCGGTCGCCAACATCGTCGCCGCGTGCAACTACGCCGCGGACAAGTACGGCACCATGGACAACGTCGACAGCGCGTACTGAGGTCGGCGCGGACCTCTTCACGACGTCGCCGACGCCGCACCGTACGCCGAAGGGCGGCACCCTCCTGACGGGGTGCCGCCCTTCGGGGCGTTCCGGGGCCGGCGGCCGGCCCCGCGGTCACTTCCGCATGACCTCGGGCTCGTGACGGCGCAGGAAGCGCGCCACGAAGAAGCCGCAGATCACGCCGAGGGCGATCAGCGCGGTCATGTCCATGGCCCAGGCGCCGACGGTGTGCTCCCACAGGGGGTCGGTCTCGGCGCCCTGCTCGGGCGGGCTGATCCTGTTGAAGTCCAGCGTGGCGCCGGCCGCGGCCACCGCCCAGCGCGAGGGCATCAGGTACGAGAACTGGTTGACGCCGACCGCGCCGTTCAGGGCGAAGAGGCAGCCGGTGAAGACGACCTGGATGATCGCGAACATGACCAGCAGCGGCATGGTCTTCTCGGCGGTCTTCACCAGCGCCGAGATGATCAGACCGAACATCATCGAGGTGAAGCCCAGCGCCATGATCGGCAGTGACAGCTCGACCAGGGTCAGGCCGCCGAGGACGAGTCCTTCCTCGGGGATCTCCCGGGTGGCGAAGCCGATGACGCCGACCAGCAGGCCCTGGAGCACGGTGATCATGCCGAGCACGAACACCTTGGACATCAGGTACGCCGAGCGGGACAGGCCGGTCGCGCGCTCCCGCTCGTAGATCACCCGTTCCTTGATCAGCTCGCGGACCGAGTTCGCGGCGCCGGCGAAGCAGGCGCCGACGGCGAGGATCAGGAGCACCGTGGTGGCGGTGCCGTTGGGAATGATCCGGCCGGTCTGCGGGTTGGCCGGGTTGGGCAGCAGGCCCTTGTCGGCGTCGATGAGCAGGCTCACCGCGCCCAGCACCGCCGGCAGGATCACCATCAGGGCGAGGAAGCCCTTGTCGGAGACGATCACCGACACGTAGCGGCGCACCAGCGTGACGAACTGCGACATCCAGCCCTGCGGCTTCGGCGGCTTCATCGCCTGCATGGCCGGCATCTGTACGGCCTGCGGCGCGACGGCGTCGATGTCGGCGGCGTACATCTGGTAGTGCTGCGAGCCCTTCCAGCGGCCCGCCCAGTCGTAGTCGCGGTAGTTCTCGAAGGCGGAGAAGACGTCGGCCCAGGTGTCGTAACCGAAGAAGTTCAGCGCCTCCTCCGGCGGGCCGAAGTAGGCCACCGAGCCGCCCGGTGCCATGACCAGCAGCTTGTCGCAGATCGCCAGCTCGGCCACGGAGTGGGTGACGACGAGGACGGTGCGGCCGTCGTCGGCCAGGCCGCGCAGCAGCTGCATGACATCGCGGTCCATGCCCGGGTCGAGGCCGGAGGTCGGCTCGTCCAGGAAGATCAGGGACGGCTTGGTGAGCAGCTCCAGGGCGACGGAGACGCGCTTGCGCTGGCCGCCGGACAGGGAGGTGACCTTCTTGTCCCGGTGGATGTCCAGCTTCAGCTCGCGCAGCACCTCGTCTATGCGGGCGTCGCGCTCGGCGGCCGTGGTGTCGGCCGGGAAGCGGAGCTTCGCCGCGTACTTGAGGGCCTTCTTGACGGTCAGCTCCTTGTGCAGGATGTCGTCCTGCGGGACCAGACCGATGCGCTGGCGGAGCTCGGCGAACTGCTTGTAGAGGTTCCTGTTGTCGTACAGGACCTCGCCCTGGTTTGCGGGCCGGTAGCCGGTGAGCGCCTTGAGCAGGGTCGACTTGCCGGAGCCGGAGGGGCCGATGACCGCGATCAGCGACTTCTCGGGCACTCCGAAGGAGACGTCCTTGAGGATCTGCTTGCCGCCGTCGACCGTGACGGTCAGGTGGCGGGCGGAGAACGAGACCTCACCGGTGTCGACGAACTCCTCGAGCCGGTCTCCGACGATCCGGAAGGTCGAGTGGCCGACGCCCACGATGTCGGTCGGGCCGAGCAGCTGGGAGCCGCCCTTGGCGATCGGCTGACCGTTGACGTACGTGCCGTTGTGCGAGCCCAGGTCGCGGATCTCCATGCGCCCGTCGGGCGTCGAGTGGAACTCCGCGTGGTTGCGGGAGACCTGCAGGTCGGAGACGACCAGCTCGTTCTCCAGGGCACGGCCGATGCGCATCACGCGGCCGAGCGAGAACTGGTGGAACGTGGTCGGGCTGCGGTCGCCGTGGATCGGCGGCGCCCCCGCCGCGCCGCCGGGTCCCTGCTGCTGGGGGAAGTGCGGCGCGCCCTGCTGCGGCTGCTGCTGCCAGCCGGCCTGCTGCTGCGCCTGCGGCGCGGGCTGGTGGTGCTGCGCCTGATGCTGCGGGGCCTGCTGCTGCGGCGTCTGGTGCTGCGGCTGCTGCGCGGGGGCCTGCTGGGCCCAGCCGGCGCCCGCGCCCTGCGCGGCGTACGGCTGCTGCGGTTGCTGCTGCGACTGCTGCTGCGGCTGCTGGGCGTGCGGCGTGCCGGCCGCGGCCTGGGCGCCGGTCAGGCTGACGCGCGGTCCGTCGGTCGCGTTGCCGAGGTTCAGCACCGAGCCGGCGCCGAGCTCCGTCCGCTGGATCCGCTGACCGTGCACGAAGGTGCCGTTGGTGCTGCCGTGATCCTCGACGACCCAGCCGCGGCCGTCGAAGCTGATCGTGGCGTGCCGCCAGGAGACCCTGGCGTCGTCGAAGACAAGTTCCCCCTGCGGATCGCGCCCTAGCGCGTATGACCGGGACGGATCGAGCGTCCAGGTCCGTCCATTTGATTCCAGTACGAGTTCCGGCACTCCATGCCCCACTGAGTTGTCCCCCGATGTACCCCCGTCGCGGGGAGTCTAGGGATGTCGAACATCGGGGGGAACTATTTCAGGCTCGGCCCCCTGACCGAAAGTCGGGCCTCGTGAAGACTCCGTAGGTGCCCGGCGCCCGTTTCCGCCCAGGGGGTTGAAACCTGCCCGGAGAGTGGTAATCCACGCGAGAGGGACATGCGCGGCTGCTCCGCCGCGTCGCGGATCGGGGGGTCTGCCCATGAGCGCGTCCATGAACGTCGCAGCCGGTGGGTACGGGGCGAGGGTGCCCTGGGGTGACGTCCTGATGTCGGCGATCGCCTCTGTGAGCTGGGCGTTGATCGGGATGGCGGGAACGGCGGCCCTCGGGCTGCGGCTGCTGGGGGCGGACGCCGCGGGCTCGCCGGGGCCGATGACCGCGGCGGTCGTGGCCCTGGGGGCGGGGGGTTCGGTGACGCCGTCCGGGGATGTGTCCGCCTTCGGGCTGAAAGGGGCGGAGGCGCACACGGCCATCGAGATCACGCCACTGGGCGTCGGCCTGGTCGGTGCGCTGTTCCTGTCCCTCTTCTTCCTACGGTCCCTGCGCGCGGCCGGAGTTGTGGTCGCGCCGGGCGAACTCCTCGCGCGTGCGGGTGCGGTGATCGCCCTGTTCGTGGCGATGACGGGCGGACTGGCCTGGGTGGGGCACGGTGTCGTGACGATCGACGGCGGCTCGCTGGGGCTCGACGACCTGTCCGGTGGGGGTGGGGGTGATGGCGGTGGCGGTGGCGGTGGCGTCGAGATCCCCGGGCTCGGGGACATCGGGGACATCGGGGACGTCGGGGATATCGGGGACGTCGAGGGGTGGCTGCCCGATCGGATCGGTGACCTCGTGGACGCCGAGGCCACGGTCGGCTTCGCGGTCGACACGGTGCCGACGCTGCTGGGTGGGTTGGTCTGGTCCACCGGGGTCCTGCTGATCGCGTTGCTGGCCTCGCGCCGCACCCCTCTGCCGCGTGGGTTCGAGGCGGTGCACCGTGTGGTGCGGCCGGCCGTGTCGGCCCTGGTCACGGTCGCGCTGACGGCGGTGGCGGCCGGCTTCGCGGCGGCCGCCTACGCGGCGATCGGCGACGACCATCCGCGGCGGATCGCCGGGGCCGCGCTGCTGGGCGCGCCGAACGGAGTCTGGCTGGGCGTTCCGATCGGCCTGTCCGTGCCGTGGGAGGGGCGGGCCACGGGTGAGCTGGTCCACGTCCTGCCCGACCCGCTGGACGAACTGCTGTCCCGTGGCTCCGGCGAGCCGGTCACACTCGGGCGGCTGGCGGAGCTGGACGGACGGGTGTGGCTGCTGGGTGTGGCGGCGGTGCTGATGATGCTGCTGGCCGGGGTGCTGACGGCGGTACGGACTCCGGTGGCGCCGGACGACGCACGCTCCCCCGGTTTCGTCGCGCGGTGCGCGCTGCGGCTGGGTGTCGCGACCGCGTCGGCCCTGCCGCTGCTGGCCTGGCTGACGGAGGTGACCGTGGACGCCTCGCTGTCGGTGCTCGGCGTCGACGTGCTCGGCGCGGGCGTCGACCTGCGCGGTCACCTCGGCACGGCCCTGCCGCTGGGTGCCCTGTGGGGTGCGGCGGCGGGGGCCGCGGGGGCGCTGCTGGCCGTGGCGACCGGGGTGAGCGGGGCGCACGCGACAGCGTTGGCACGGGGTGCCGGGGTGTTCGGCGTGGGAGGTGCGGCAGGTGTGACAGGTGTGACAGGAGTGTCCAGTGTGGCGGGTGCGCCTGGGCACGGTGGCGGTGCGCCTGGGCACGGTGGCGGTACGCATGGGCACGGTGGCACAGCGCCGGTCCCCGGCGGCGAGGAGCCCCGCGACAGGGGTGAGCGGCCGCCCGGCCATGGCATCTACGACGCCCCCACCGTGGCCGGGGTACCGCCGCCCGAGACGTCCCGGCGTCCTCCGCGGCCCGGAGCACGTCCGGGGGGCCGCGCACAGGCACGCTGGGGCGAGGGCCCGCCTCCCCCACCTCCCCCGCCTCCGGCTCCACCGCGTCGCCCCGGGGGCGGAGGGTGAGGACGACGGCGGAGCCGCCCCGGCGGCCTCGGCCCACCCCGGCCCAACCGGCCCCCGCCGGAGCCCGGCCGCGCCTAAGCCGCCCCGGTGCCGCCCCACGCCGCTCCGCCCTGTCCGTCAGGCGGACCTCGGCGGCGGGAGGCACCGGGTGCCGGATACGGTTGGAGCACCATGAGCGCTTCGCAGACCTCTGACGTTCCCACGCTTCTCGTCAAGATCTTCGGCAAGGACCGACCGGGCATCACGGCCGGCCTGTTCGACACCCTCGCCGCCTACTCCGTCGACGTGGTCGACATCGAGCAGGTCGTCACCCGTGGCCGGATCGTGCTGTGCGCGCTCGTGACCGAGCCGCCCAAGGGGCTGGAGGGTGATCTCCGGGCGACCGTCCACAGCTGGGCGGAGTCGCTGAAGATGCAGGCGGAGATCATCTCCGGCATCGGCGACAACCGGCCGCGCGGCCTCGGCCGGTCCCTGGTCACCGTGCTCGGCCACCCGCTGACCGCGGAGGCGACGGCCGCCATAGCGGCCCGGATCACCGGCACCGGCAGCAACATCGACCGCATCTTCCGGCTGGCGAAGTATCCGGTGACCGCCGTCGAGTTCGCGGTGTCCGGCGTGGAGACCGAGCCGCTGCGCACCGCGCTGGCCACCGAGGCCGCGGCGCTGGGGGTGGATGTCGCCGTCGTCTCGGCGGGGCTGCACCGGCGGGCGCAGCGCCTGGTCGTGATGGACGTGGACTCGACCCTGATCCAGGACGAGGTCATCGAGCTGTTCGCCGCGCACGCCGGCTGTGAGGACGAGGTCGCCGAGGTGACGGCGGCCGCGATGCGCGGTGAGCTGGACTTCGAGCAGTCCCTGCACGCGAGGGTGGCCCTGCTGGCGGGACTGGACGCCTCGGTGGTGGAGAAGGTGCGCGGCGAGGTGCGGCTGACGCCGGGTGCCCGCACCCTGATCCGTACGCTGAAGCGGCTCGGTTATCAGGTGGGGGTCGTCTCCGGCGGGTTCACCCAGGTCACCGACGCGCTGCAGGACCGACTGGGGCTGGACTTCGCCCAGGCCAACACCCTGGAGATCGTCGACGGCAGGCTGACCGGCCGGGTCACCGGCGAGATCGTGGACCGGGCGGGCAAGGCCCGGCTGCTGCGCAGGTTCGCCGCCGAGGCGGGCGTGCCGCTGTCGCAGACCGTGGCGATCGGTGACGGTGCCAACGACCTGGACATGCTCAACGCGGCCGGACTCGGGGTCGCCTTCAACGCCAAGCCGGTGGTGCGCGAGGCGGCGCACACCGCGGTGAACGTGCCCTTCCTGGACACGGTCCTGTATCTGCTGGGCATCACCCGTGAGGAGGTCGAGGCGGCGGACACGCTGGACGAGGACCTCGACGAGAACGTCGGACTGCCGCTCGACCGGATCTGACCCGGCGGAGCACGCGCGTCCCGGCGGGCCGAGCCACCCGGGTCCGTACCCGTACCCGTACCGGGCGACCGACGGCCCCGGTACACGGCACGTGGGGGACCGCGGACCCGGTCTGCCCCAGTGGCCGACCGGGTTCCGTCGGGCGGGGCGGATCAGTCGGTGGGTACCCAGTAGTCGGCCAGGGAGGCGATCCCCGGCTCCACGTCCTTCCAGGAGCCCGTGAAGGTGAGGACGGCGAAGGCCGCGGTCGGGAAGCCCCGGTGGCCCATCCGCTCACGGACGTCGCCCTCGGCCGAGCCGGCCAGGATCTCGGCCAGTCCCTCCATGCCCGGGTTGTGCCCGATCACCAGCACGTTCCTCAGGTCGTCGGGGGTCTCGTTGAGCACGGCGATCAGTTCGCCGGGTGAGGCCTCGTAGACCCGCTCCTCGTAGACGGTTTTCGGCCGGTGCGGGAACTCCTGGACAGCGAGCTTCCAGGTCTCGCGGGTCCGGGTGGAGGTCGAGCACAGGGCCTGGTCGAAGGCGATGCCGGTGTCCGCCAGCCGGCGTCCGGCCTCTGCGGCGTCCTTGCGGCCCCGATCGGCGAGCGGCCGCTCGTGGTCGGTCACCTGTGGCCAGTCGGCTTTCGCATGCCGGAAAAGGACGATCCTGCGGGGTTCTGCGACGCTCATGTCATCCAGCTTCGCATGAAACAGGCCATGGGGCGCTGGGAGTTGACATGCGGATTCACCGCCGGACCGACCCGCGGCGCGCGACCGGCCCCGATCCGCGTCAGCGCGCGGTCAGCTCCCGCAACCGCTCCAGGAGCTGCGCGGTGGCGGGCTCACCGGTGGCCGCCGCGTGTGCGTCCACGGGATTGAGTATGAGCAGGAGCAGCACGACGAAGGCCAGTACGGGCAGGGCCAGGGCCCACCAGGGCAGCCGGATCTCGACGCCGCCCCGGGGCGCCTGGGGAGGCCGGGTCTGGGTAGGGGCCGACATGAGTGCCTCCGCTGGTTCGAGCGTCCCTGGTCCGGGCTCCGCGCCCGCCTGTCCGGGCACCTCTCGAAACTACGGAATCCTCGGCAGCCAACCCATCCGGAAGTCCACCCACTTGACCCTGACCCTCACCCCCTAAGGGATACGGGGGTTAACCCCACCCTTGGGGCCCGGGCGCGGCCCGCGGGCCGGGGTCACGGCGAGGCGATGGTCGCGATGACGCCGATGATCACGAAGATCGCGAGGAAGGCTCCGAAGACGATCAGCATCTTCTTCTGGCCGTGCTGGGGGTTCGGGTCGAGGACTGGCATACGGCAAGTCTCGCATCCGCCGCGGCGGCGGGGGCGGGCGGCCCGGCGGAGCGGCGTCCACGGTCGGCGCGCCAAGCCCTGCGGGCCGGTGCACCGTGCCACCGGCCGGTACGCCGCGTCACAGGCCGGTGCACCGTGCCACCGGCCGGTACGCCGCGTCACAGGCCGGTGCACCGTGCCACCGGCCGGTACGCTGCGTCACCGGGCGGTACGCCGCGTCACCGGGCGGTACGCCGCGTCACCGGCCGGCGGGCGGGGGCGGCGGTGCGGCGGGCGAGGGCGGCGGTGCGGCGGGCGGGGTCAGCGCGCCGCCTCCTCCTCGACCGTACGGTTCCGGCCCGCCAGGACACCCACCACGATCTGCGGCACCATCAGGGCGCTCATCAGCGCGATCGGCAGCCCCCAGCCGCCGCTGTGCTGGTAGAGCACGCCCACCAGCAGCGGACCCGGGATGGAGATCAGGTAGCCGGTGCTCTGCGCGAAGGCGGACAGCTGGGCGACGCCCGCGCCGGTCCTGGCCCGCATCCCGACCATGGTCAGCGCGAGCGGGAAGGCGCAGTTGGAGATGCCGAGGAGCAGGGCCCAGACCCAGGCGCCGCCGGCCGGGGCGAGGTACAGCCCCGCGTACCCGGCGAGTCCGCACACGCCCAGCACGACCACGATGGGTCCCTGCTGGGGCAGGCGCGTGGCGACGCGGGGGATGACGAAGGCGAGCGGCACGCCCATCATCATGATGACGGCGAGCAGCAGCCCGGCGGTGCCCGCGGAGACGCCCGCGTCCCGGAAGATCTGCGCCATCCAGCCCATGGTGATGTAGGCGGCCGTGGCCTGGAGGCCGAAGAAGACGGCGAGCGCCCAGGCCGTACGGCTGCGGGTGATCCGCAGCGGGGGCTGCTCGGCGGACTGCCGCGCCGGCCCGTCCGCCCGCGCGCCCCCGGGCTCCCCCGCGCCCTCCCCGGCCGCGTCGGAAGCCCCGGGCGCAGTCGGGGCCGTCCGCTGCCGCACGAACGGGAGCCACGGCAGGACGGCCGCCGCCCCCAGTACGGCCCACACCGCGAGGCCGGGCTGCCAGTCGCCGCCCAGCGCGCTCGTCACGGGCACGGTCGCCGCGGCCGCGATCGAGGTGCCGAAGGCGAGGGCCATCGAGTACAGGCCGGTCATGGAGCCGACCCGGTCCGGGAAGAAGCGCTTGACGATGACCGGCATCAGGACGTTGCTGACCGCGATGCCCATCAGCGCGAGGGCGGTGCCCGCCAGGAAGCCCGCGGTGCCGCCGGCGTACGGGCGTATCAGCAGGCCGGCGGTGATGGCGACCATGCCCGCGCAGACCACCGCGCCGGGGCCGAAGCGGCGGGCCAGCCGCGGGGCGGTGACGCCGAAGACGGCGAAGCACAGCGGGGGCACGGAGGTGAGCAGTCCCGCCACGCTGCCGCTCATGCCGAGCCCGTCGCGGACCTCCTCCAGGAGCGCGCCCAGGCTCGTGATGGCGGGGCGCAGGTTGAGCGCGGCCAGCACGATGCCCAGGAGGAGCAGGCGGGTCGTCCACGTCGTCCACGGGCGCGTACCGGGCGCTTCGGGCGCCTCGCCGGGCGCCTGGGGGCCCCGTGCCGGCGACTCGCCGAGGGGCGTGGAGCTGCGGGGTTCCGTCCGTGTCTCCGTCCGGGTTTCGTCACTAGCCATGAGGCCCATCATAGAATCATGGGATGATTGGTTGTCCACTCGCGTGCGAAGGTGAGCCATGCCCCTGAGCCATCCCCGCCGTTCGGCGCTGTCCGAGCAGGTCATCGCGGCGCTGCGCCAGCAGATCGCCTCGGGCGAGTGGCCGGTGGGTTCCCGCATCCCGACCGAGCCCGAGCTGGTCGAGCAGCTCGGCGTGGCCCGCAACACGGTCCGTGAGGCGGTCCGCGCGCTGGCCCACAACGGCCTGCTGGACATCCGTCAGGGCTCCGGCACGTACGTCGTGGCGACCAGCGAGCTGGCGGGCGTGATGCAGCGCCGCTTCGCCGACGCCGATCCGCGGCACATCGCCGAGCTGCGTTCCACCCTGGAGTCCGCCGCCGCCCGGCTCGCCGCCGAGCGGCGCACGGAGAAGGACCTCAAGCAGCTCGACGCGCTGCTGGTACGGCGCGAGGAGGCGTGGGAGTCGGGCGACACGGAGGCCTTCGTGACGGCGGACGCGACCTTCCACCTGGCCGTCGTGGCCGCCTCGCACAACGACGTGATGACCGCGATGTACGCGGACCTGGGCGAGGTGATGCGGGACTGGCTGCGGGTGGACGTCGGCAGCGAGCTGACGCCGGAGACGCACATGGACCACACGCGGCTGGTCGAGGCGATCCGCGCGGGGGACGCCGGGACCGCCGGGACGGAAGCGGCCGGCTACCCGTTCGTGTGCCGCCCGGGCCGGGTCAGCTCCCGCGCGCGTGGCTGACCCAGGCCGATCGCACTTCCTTCCAGCACCGTCCGTCCAGGCGTACGGTCTGCGCGGGCCCGGCGCGGACCGCCGAACCGTCGCTGTCCAGGTCCCACCAGTCGGCGCACTCTATGTGCAGGCGCACGTGGTCGGGCTGCGGGTAGGGGTTGTGGCAGTGGGCGGTGACGTCGGAGTCGTCGACGCGGACCCGGCACTCGGCACCGAACGGCTCCGCCGCCGCGTCCGAGGGGCCCTCCGCGTCCCCGGTGGGCACGCGCGCGTAGGACACCGCTTCGTACGGCAGGAACAGCACCCAGGCGAGGGCGACGGTCGCTGAGGCCAGGCGGTGGAGTGGACGCACAGGGGACCTCCTCGGCCGTACGGGGGAGGGACAGCGCGTGGTGAACCCGTACCCCAGCGTGCGCCGCCGCCCGCCCCGCCGCCCGGCCGACTGAGCCGAACGGGTGACGTGCTGCGGGCCCGCACCCCGCGACATGCCGAGGGCCCGCACCCCGGCGGGATGCGGGCCCGGTGGGGCGAGGGGTCAGGCGCCGATGGCGTGCAGGCCGCCGTCGACGTGGACGATCTCGCCCGTGGTCTTCGGGAACCAGTCGCTCAGCAGCGCGACGACACCGCGGCCGGCCGGCTCCGGGTCCTTGAGGTCCCACTCCAGCGGGGAGCGGTTGTCCCACACCGAGGCCAGCTCGCTGAAGCCCGGGATGGACTTCGCGGCCATGGAGCCGAGCGGACCGGCCGAGACCAGGTTGCAGCGGATGTTCTGCTTGCCGAGGTCACGGGCCATGTAGCGGCTGGTGGCCTCCAGCGCGGCCTTGGCCGGGCCCATCCAGTCGTACTGCGGCCAGGCGAACTGCGCGTCGAAGGTGAGGCCGACGACCGAGCCGCCGTTCTGCATCAGCGGCAGGCAGGCCATGGTCAGCGACTTCAGGGAGTACGCCGAGACGTGCATGGCGGTGGCGACCGACTCGAACGGCGTGTTGAGGAAGTTGCCGCCGAGGGCGTCCTGCGGGGCGAAGCCGATGGAGTGGACGACGCCGTCCAGGCCGCCGAGCTCCTCGCCGACGATGTCGGCCAGGCGGCCGAGGTGCTCGTCGTTGGTGACGTCGAGCTCGATGACCTTGGTGGGCTTGGGCAGCTTCTTGGCGATGCGCTCGGTCAGCGTCGGCCGCGGGAACGCGGTGAGGATGACCTCGGCCCCCTGCTCCTGGGCCAGCTTGGCGGTGTGGAAGGCGATGGAGGCCTCCGTCAGCACACCGGTGATCAGGACGCGCTTGCCCTCGAGAATTCCGCTCATGGTGATCAGTGACCCATTCCCAGTCCGCCGTCAACGGGAATGACGGCTCCAGTGATGTACGAGGCGTCGTCCGAGGTGAGGAACCGCACCGTCGCGGCGATCTCCTCCGGCTGCGCGTACCGGCCGAGCGGCACCTGCGACACGATGCCGGCCCGCTGCTCGTCGGTGAGCACCTTGGTCATGTCGGTGTCGACGAAGCCCGGCGCGACGACGTTGAAGGTGATGTTGCGGGACCCCAGCTCGCGGGCGAGGGAGCGGGCGAAGCCGACGAGGGCCGCCTTGGACGCGGCGTAGTTCGCCTGGCCCGCGGAACCGAGGAGGGCGACCACCGAGGAGACCAGGACGACGCGGCCCTTCTTGGCGCGCAGCATGCCGCGGTTGGCGCGCTTGACGACCCGGAAGGTGCCGGTGAGGTTGGTGTCGACGACGGAGGTGAAGTCCTCCTCGGACATGCGCATGAGGAGCTGGTCCTTGGTGACGCCGGCGTTGGCGACCAGCACCTCGACGGGACCGTGCGCGTCCTCGATCTCCTTGTAGGCCCGCTCCACCTGCTCGCTGTCGGTGATGTCGCACTTGACGGCGAGGCAGCCCCGTTCGGTCAGGGCCTCCGGCGGCTCACCCGAGCGGTACGTGATCGCGACCTTGTCACCGGCGTCGGCGAATGCGCGGGCGATGGCGAGGCCGATGCCCCGGTTGCCTCCGGTGACGAGAACCGAGCGGCTCAACGGATCACCCTTTCCATAGCGTTCTGGTACCCGCCCGAGAACACCCGGTCGACGGGCGGCGATGACAGGCGGCTTCCTCGAAAACCTATCGGTCCGCCCCTGTCCGCAGAGAATCGGGCACCCACAGTGGCTCAGGGGGCTGACTGTCGGGTCCCTACAGAAAGGGCGCCGCGGTCGGCGTCCCGCCCGCCGCGAAAGGTGTGGTCCCCGTCCGCCCTCACGCGACATGATGCGGCGCAGTCCCCGGTGTCGCGGCAGACGACCGGTCACGTCGACAGAAAGAGACGCAGGTGCCTCATAGCATCGACGAAGCCTTCACGGCACTCCCCCTACGCGCCCTCGCCGACGCCGCCCTGGCACGCGCGCGTGCCCTCGGCGCCGAGCACGCGGACTTCCGGCTGGAGCGGGTGCGCAGCGCCTCCCGGCGCCTGCGGGACGCCAGGCCCGCCGGGTCCTCGGACACCACCGACCTCGGGTACGCGGTGCGCGTGGTGCACGGCGGTACGTGGGGCTTCGCGTCCGGTGTGGACCTGACGATGGACGCCGCCGCCAAGGTCGCCTCGCAGGCGGTGGCGATGGCGAAGCTGTCCGCGCGGGTGATCCGGGCCGCCGGGTCGGACGAGCGCGTGGAGCTCGCCGACGAGCCCGTGCACGCCGACCGGACGTGGATCTCGTCGTACGGGATCGATCCGTTCACCGTGCCCGACACGGAGAAGGCGGCCCTGCTGGCCGACTGGAGCGCCCGGCTGCTGGCGGCCGACGGGGTGGACCACGTGGACGCCTCGCTGCTCACCGTGCACGAGAACAAGTTCTACGCCGACACCGCCGGGACCGTGACCACCCAGCAGCGGGTGCGGCTGCACCCGGTGCTCACGGCCGTGTCGGTGGACGACTCCAGCGGCGAGTTCGACTCCATGCGCACGCTGGCGCCGCCCGCGGGGCGCGGCTGGGAGTACCTGACCGGCACCGGCTGGGACTGGGACGCCGAGCTGGCCGAGATCCCCGAGCTGCTGGCCCAGAAGATGCGCGCGCCGAGCGTCGAGGCGGGGCTGTACGACCTGGTCGTGGACCCGTCGAACCTGTGGCTGACCATCCACGAGTCGATCGGCCACGCCACCGAGCTGGACCGCGCCCTCGGCTACGAGGCCGCCTACGCCGGCACCTCCTTCGCCACCTTCGACCAGCTCGGGAAGTTGCGCTACGGCTCGGAGCTGATGAACGTCACCGGTGACCGCACCGCCGAGCACGGGCTCGCGACCATCGGGTACGACGACGAGGGCGTCGAGGGACAGTCCTGGGACCTGGTGAAGGACGGCACGCTGGTCGGCTACCAGCTCGACCGGCGGATCGCGAAGCTCACCGGCTTCGAGCGGTCCAACGGGTGCGCCTACGCCGACTCCCCCGCCCATGTGCCGGTGCAGCGCATGGCCAACGTGTCGCTGCGGCCGGATCCCGGAGGGCTGTCGACGGAGGACCTGATCGGTGGCGTGGACCGCGGGATCTACGTCGTCGGCGACCGGTCCTGGTCCATCGACATGCAGCGCTACAACTTCCAGTTCACCGGTCAGCGCTTCTTCCGGATCGAGAACGGGCGGCTCGCCGGTCAGCTGCGGGACGTGGCCTACCAGGCGACGACCACCGACTTCTGGGGGTCCATGGCGGCCGTCGGCGGCCCGCAGACCTACGTCCTGGGCGGTGCCTTCAACTGCGGCAAGGCCCAGCCGGGCCAGGTCGCGGCGGTCTCCCACGGCTGCCCGTCCGCGCTCTTCAAGGGAGTCAACATCCTCAACACCACGCAGGAGGCGGGTCGATGAGCGCGCGCACGAACAAGCCGCACGAGATCGTCGAGCGGGCGCTGGAACTGTCCCGGGCGGACGGCTGTGTCGTCATCGCCGACGAGGAGTCCACGGCCAACCTGCGCTGGGCGGGCAACGCGCTCACCACCAACGGCGTCACGCGCGGGCGCACGCTCACCGTGGTCGCCACCGTCGACGGCCGGGAGGGTTCGGCCACCGGGGTCGTGTCGCGGTCGGCCGTGACGGTGGACGAGCTGGAGCCCCTGGTGCGCGCCGCCGAGGCGGCCGCGCGCGGCGCCGGGCCGGCCGAGGACGCGCAGCCGCTGGTCACGGACGTGCCCGCCTCGCCCGACTTCACCGACGCGCCCGCGGAGACCTCGTCGGCCGTGTTCGCCGACTTCGCGCCGGCCCTCGGGGAGGCGTTCGCCCGCGCGCGCGGGGGCGGCCGGGAGCTGTACGGCTTCGCCAACCACGAGCTGACGTCGACCTACCTGGGCACGTCGACCGGGCTGCGGCTGCGGCACGACCAGCCGAACGGGACGCTGGAGGTCAACGCCAAGTCGCCGGACCGCACCCGGTCGGCGTGGGCGGGGCGTGCCACGCGGGACTTCAAGGACGTCGACCCGGCGGCGCTCGACGCCGACCTGGCCGTACGGCTCGGGTGGGCCGAGCGGCGCGTGGAGCTGCCCGCTGGGCGGTACGAGACGCTGCTGCCGCCGACCGCGGTCGCGGACCTGCTGATCTACCAGTACTGGTCGGCCTCGGGGCGGGACGCGGCCGAGGGGCGCACGGTGTTCTCGAAGCCGGGGGGCGGCACGCGCGTCGGCGATCGGCTGGGCGAGCTGCCGCTGACCCTGCGCAGCGACCCGCACGAGCCCGGGCTGGAGTGCGCCCCCTTCGTGGTCGCCCACTCCTCGGGCGGCGACCAGTCGGTGTTCGACAACGGACTGCCGGCCGGGGCCACCGACTGGATCCGTGCGGGCGAGCTGAACCGGCTGACGACCACCCGGCACAGCGCCGGGCTGACCGGGCTGCCGGTGGCGCCGGGGCTCGGCAACCTCATCCTGGACGGGGGCTCCGAACGCTCCCTGGAGGAGATGGTCGCCGGCACCCGACGCGGCCTGCTGCTCACCTGCCTCTGGTACATCCGCGAGGTCGACCCGGCGACGCTGCTGCTGACCGGGCTGACCCGGGACGGCGTCTACCTCGTGGAGGACGGCGAGGTCGTCGGCGAGGTGAACAACTTCCGGTTCAACGAGTCGCCGGTGTCCCTGCTGGGCCGGGCCACGGAGGCCGGGCGCACGGAGAAGACGCTGCCCAGGGAGTGGGGAGACTGGTTCACCAGGGCGGCGATGCCCGCGCTGCGGGTGCCGGACTTCAATATGAGCTCTGTCAGCCAGGGCGTATAACCTCGTACCCGCACACGAGACCATTCGAGGAGACACGAGAACCGTGACGGACATCGTCGACGAGCTGAAGTGGCGTGGGCTGTTCGCCCAGTCCACCGATGAGGATGCTTTGCGCAAGGCGCTCGCGGACGGTCCCGTCACGTTCTATTGCGGTTTCGACCCGACCGCGCCCTCCCTGCACGTGGGGCACCTGGTGCAGGTGCTCACCGTGCGCCGGCTCCAGCAGGCCGGTCACCGGCCGCTGGCGCTGGTCGGCGGGGCCACCGGCCAGATCGGCGACCCGCGGCCGACCGCGGAGCGCACGCTGAACTCGCCGGAGACCGTCGCGGGCTGGGTGGAGCGGCTGCGCGGCCAGATCGAGCCGTTCCTGTCCTTCGAGGGTGAGAACGCGGCCGTGATGGTCAACAACCTCGACTGGACCGAGGGGCTCTCCGCCATCGAGTTCCTGCGGGACATCGGCAAGCACTTCCGGGTCAACAAGATGCTGACCAAGGACTCCGTCGCCCGGCGTCTGGAGTCCTCCGAGGGCATCAGCTACACGGAGTTCAGCTACCAGCTGCTCCAGGCGATGGACTTCCTCCAGCTCTACCGCAGGTACGGCTGCACGATGCAGCAGGGCGGCAGCGACCAGTGGGGCAACCTCACGGCCGGCCTGGACCTGCTGCACCGGCTGGAGCCGGACGCCACCGCCCACGCCTACGCCACGCCGCTGATGACGAAGGCGGACGGCACCAAGTTCGGCAAGACCGAGGGCGGCGCGGTCTGGCTGGACCCGGAGATGACGACGCCGTACGCGTTCTACCAGTTCTGGCTGAACGTGGACGACCGGGACATCTCGACGTACCTGCGCATCCTGTCCTTCCGTTCCCGCGAGGAGCTGGAGGAGCTGGAGCGGCAGACCGAGGAGCGTCCGCAGGCCCGGGCCGCGCAGCGGGCGCTGGCCGAGGAGCTGACGACGCTGGTGCACGGCGCCGACCAGACGGCCGCCGTGATCGCCGCCTCCAAGGCCCTCTTCGGCCAGGGCGACCTCGCGGAGCTGGACGACCGGACGCTGGCCGCGGCCCTCTCCGAGGTGCCGCACGTCAAGGTCACCGAGCTGGGCCCGGTCGTCGACCTGTTCGCGGAGGTCGGCCTGGTCGCCAGCAAGTCCGCCGCGCGCCGCACGGTGAAGGAGGGCGGCGCCTACGTGAACAACGCCAAGGTCGTCGGCGAGGACGCCGTCCCCGCCGCGGAGGACCTGCTGCACGGACGCTGGCTGGTGCTGCGCCGCGGCAAGAAGAACCTGGCCGCGGTGGAGCTGACGGGCGCCTGAGCCCGTGGGGAGGGGCGGCTCCCGGCGCCACGTGGCTGCCGGGTGCCGCCCTTCGTCGTACGTCCCCGCGGGGGGCGTGCGCCCCGCGCGGACCGTCAGGCCCGTTCGCGCCGCTTGTTGCCCCGGATCGCCATGTAGGCCGCGTCACCGACGGCGACGATGATGATCGCGGCCACCAGCTGGAAGATGTGCCGCCACCAGTCGATGCCCGAGGTCGCGTCCACACCGGCCGCCCGGGCGATCGCGTTGCCGGCGATGGCGCCGAGCATGCCGAAGATGGTGGTCAGCCACAGAGGGCTGTGCTGCTTTCCGGGAATGATCGCCTTGGCGATCAGACCCAGCACGAATCCGACGATGATCGCCCACAACCAGCCCATGACTGCCTCCTCATACGGCTCAACGCGAGCATTAGCGCCAGTCTTCGGTCGTACCGCGATCGGCGCATGCCGGGTACGGCCGAACGGGGGACGCGGCCGCGCGTGCCGTGCGGGCCGTGGGAGCCGGACGGGGGTGCCCCGGTCTCGTGGTCGGCGCAGGTGCGGCGTAACGTGGAGAGTCGTCCGGGACCGGTGTCCCCGAGCGGCCGCGGACGTCAGCGGGGCGGGTTCAGTCCGATGCGGGCGGATGGTGGAACGAGATGCGGAAGCAGAGTGCCGGCGGCAGTGCCGAGGTGTTCCGGATCACCGGGGCCCGGACGGGCCTCCAGGAGGACGTGCGCGGAAGACAGCGCCGCTACATCATCTCGATGTCCGTCCGTACGGTGTCGGTGGTCCTCGCGGCCTGCCTGTGGAACGTGGAGCGGCACGTCGCGATCGTGGCCCTGGTCCTCGGCCTGGTCCTGCCGTACATCGCCGTCGTGATCGCGAACGCGGGGCGCGAGAACGCGCCATCGTTGCCGTCGACGTTCGTGACGGTGCAGACCCCGCCGATGATCATGCCGCCCCGGGACGAGGACGGCCCGGCGGCCTCCGGACCGGAGGACGCCCTGTCCGATCCGGCGTCGGGCCCAGCCGGTGAGTCGCGCCACCGAGCGTGATCGCCGAGCGGGCCTCGGGCGGGGGCGTCGGTTCCGCGCCAGCCTCAAGAAGAGCTCTGATGAATCGTGTTGTTCCGGTGCCGGGCCATGGGTGACCCATGACATACTTCGTGTGCGCTCCGCATCCCCCGTCGGAGCGACGGACCGACGCCGGGCAGCTCCCCCCGTGGCTGCTCGGCGTCGCCTTTTGTGCGTACCTGTGAGACGAAACTGTGAGTGACGAGACCACCCCGATCTGCTCCGCCAAGGGCTGCCGCACCCCCGCCGTGTGGGTGCTCGCGTGGAACAACCCGAAGATCCACACGCCCGAGCGGCGCAAGACGTGGATCGCCTGCGACGAGCACCGGGAGCACCTGTCCCAGTTCCTCGGGGTGCGGGGCTTCCTGAAGGACGTGGTCCCGCTGGCCGAGTGGGAGGCTCCGGCGGACTCCCAGGGGTGACCCGGCAGGCTCCGGCCGACCCCCGGGGACGCCCGCGGCGGCGTGCTCAGCCCCCGATGGCCGACATGGGCCGGTCGGGCTGCACGAACGTCGGGTCGTCGAGGCCCGCGCCGGCCTTCTTCCCCCACATGGCCAGTCGCCAGATGCGGGCGATCTCCTCGTCGGGGGCGTCCGAACGCAGGGCGGCGCGCAGGTCGGTCTCCTCCCGGGCGAAGAGGCAGGTGCGCACCTGGCCGTCGGCGGTCAGGCGGGTGCGGTCGCAGGCCGAGCAGAACGGGCGGGTCACGGAGGCGATGACACCGACGCGGTGCGGGCCGCCGTCCACCAGCCAGCGCTCGGCGGGGGCCGAGCCCCGCTCCTCGGAGCCCTCGGCGGTCAGCTCGAACCGGGTGCGCAGGGAGGCCAGGATGTCACCGGCGGTGACCATGCCGTCGCGCTTCCAGCCGTGCTGGGCGTCCAGCGGCATCTGCTCGATGAACCGCAGCTCGTAGTCGTGCTCGACGGCCCAGGCCAGCAGGTCGGGGGCCTCGTCGGCATTGAGGCCGGGCATCAGGACGCTGTTGACCTTCACCGGGGTGAGTCCGGCGTCCCGGGCGGCCTCCAGCCCCTCCAGGACGTCCTTGTGGCGGTCGCGGCGGGTGAGGGTCTTGAAGACGTCCGGACGCAGGGTGTCCAGCGAGACGTTGACCCGGTCCAGGCCGGCCGCCTTCAGGGCGGTCGCCGTGCGCCTCAGACCGATGCCGTTGGTGGTGAGGGACATCTGGGGGCGCGGCTCCAGGGCGGCGACGCGCTCGACGATGCCGACCAGGCCGGGGCGCAGCAGGGGCTCCCCGCCGGTGAACCGGACCTCCTCGATACCGAGGGAGGTGACGGCGATGTCGATGAGGCGGACGATCTCGTCGTCCGTGAGCAGGTCGGGCTTGGCCAGCCACTGGAGGCCCTCTTCGGGCATGCAGTAGGTGCAGCGCAGGTTGCAGCGGTCGGTGAGCGAGACCCTCAGGTCGGTGGCCACTCGGCCGTAGGTGTCGATGAGCACGTGGGCCCCCTCCCTCGACGCGGATCGGCGGAGCACTTCTCTCCTCCGACACCTGCGAGCCTACGACACCGGTCCGACATCGACAGCGGCCCGATCCCACGACGTGCGGCGCGGCCGCGTCGTAGGGATCTACGAGCGGCCGCGTCGCCGGGTGTCCGGAGTTTCGTCCGTACGGGGCTCAGTGGGCTCCGGTGCCGGTCAGGGACCGGACCTCCAGTTCCGCGTACTTCGCCTCGTCGGGCTTCTCCTTCGACAGGACCGTGCCGAGGAAGCCCATGAGGAAGCCGAACGGGATGGAGATGATGCCCGGGTTCTTCAGCGGGAACCAGGCGAAGTCGACGTCCGGGAACATCGCCTTCGGGTCGCCGGAGACCACGGGCGAGAACAGCACCAGGCCGACGGCGACGATCAGACCGCCGTAGATCGACCACAGCGCGCCCTGGGTGGTGAAGCGCTTCCAGAAGAGGCTGTAGAGGATGGTCGGCAGGTTGGCGGAGGCGGCGACCGCGAAGGCGAGGGCGACCAGGCCGGCCACGTTCAGGTCGCGGGCGAGGGCGCCGAGCGCGATGGAGACGATGCCGATGAAGACGGTCGCCCAGCGGGCGGCCCGCATCTCCTCCTTCTCGGTGGCCTCGCCCCGGCGGATGACGTTGGCGTAGATGTCGTGCGCGAAGGACGAGGACGAGGCGAGGGTGAGGCCGGCGACCACGGCGAGGATGGTCGCGAAGGCCACCGCCGAGATCGTGGCGAGCAGGATCGCGCCCCAGGTCGAGTCGACGCCGCCCACGTGCAGGGCGAGCAGCGGCGCGGCCGTGTTGCCGGACGGGTTGGACTCGGTGATCTCCTTGGGCCCGACGAGCGCGGCGGCGCCGAAGCCGAGCGCGATGGTCATCAGGTAGAAGGCGCCGATGATGCCGATCGCCCAGTTCACGGACTTACGGGCGGCCTTGGCGTTGGGCACGGTGTAGAAGCGGATCAGGATGTGCGGCAGGCCGGCGGTGCCGAGCACCAGGGCGATGCCCAGGGAGATGAAGTCCAGCTTGGTCGTGCCGCTCGCGCCGTACTGGAGGCCGGGCTCCAGGAAGGCGGCGCCGTGGCCGCTCTTCTCGGCGGCGGTGCCGAGCAGGTCGGAGATGTTGAAGTCGAACTTCAGCAGCACCAGGAAGGTGATCAGGAGGGTGCCGCCGATCAGCAGGACGGCCTTGACCATCTGGACCCAGGTGGTGCCCTTCATGCCGCCGATGGAGACGTAGACGATCATCAGGATGCCGACGAGGGCGACGATGAGGATCTTGCCCGCGTCGGAGGTGATGCCGAGCAGCAGCGAGACGAGGACGCCCGCGCCCGCCATCTGGGCCAGCAGGTAGAAGATCGAGACGACGATCGTGGAGGTGCCGGCGGCGGTGCGCACGGGGCGCTGGCGCATGCGGTAGGCGAGGACGTCGCCCATGGTGTAGCGGCCGGAGTTCCTCAGCGGCTCGGCCACCAGGAGCAGGGCGACCAGCCAGGCGACCAGGAAGCCGATGGAGTAGAGGAAGCCGTCGTAGCCGAAGAGGGCGATGGCGCCGGCGATGCCGAGGAAGGACGCGGCGGACATGTAGTCGCCGGAGACGGCGAGCCCGTTCTGGAAGGCGCTGAACTGGCGGCCGCCCGCGTAGAAGTCGGCGGCGTCCTTGGTCTGCCGGCCCGCCCACACGGTGATGCCGAGCGTCGCGAGGACGAAGACCGCGAAGAGGGTGATGATGAGCGGCCGGTGCTCGCTGGCCTCGTTGGCGGCGAGTTCGGCGGCGAAGACGGTCTGTGCGGGGCTCATGCGCCGCCCTCCATCCGGGTCTTGATGGCCTCGGCCTTGGGGTCGAGCTTCGCGGCGGCGTGCCGCGAGTACCACCAGGCGATGAGGAACGTGGTGAGGAACTGGGCGAGGCCGAAGACGAAGGCGACGTTGATGTTGCCGAAGAGTTCGGTGCCCATGAAGCCGCCGGCGTAGTTCGACAGCAGCACGTAGAGCAGGTACCAGGCCACGAAGGCGATGGTCAGCGGGAAGGCGAAGGAGCGGAAGGAGCGGCGCAGTTCGGCGAACTCGGCGCTCTGCTGCACCTCGGAGAACTCCTCGGCGGAGGGAAGTGGGCGTTCCTCTTTCGAGGGGGGCGGTGCGTCGGTGGCCACGGAGTCTCCTCGTACGACGGACATGACGGCTGGACCTCGGTTTCTCGCGGGGGCCTGGACGTGCTCGGGCTCCCTGTCCAACGACACGGTGCGTCGCCGGGACCGGTTCAACACGCGGGGCACTTTCCGAAGTCACCGGCGGTGGGTCATTGCTGGCCAGCGGGTGCGGGAGATAGCTTCGCCCTGCACCACTCCGTCATGTACCTGCCCGAGCACCACCTGTGACTCGGGCCGGTTTCGTTTCAGGATGATGTGGAGACCCCATGGCTCATCTGCCCACGCCGCCCTCCTCGCGGTCCCCGCGTTCCAGACGGCGGCTCGCTCTCGCCGTACCGGTCGTGCTCTCGCTCACCGCGTCGCTCGGTTTCCTGCCGGCGGCCGCCTCGGCCGCCCCGCGCGCGGAGGCCGCCGCCGACGCGGCGCCGGCCGCCCGGGCCGCGGACGCGCCCCGGCTGGCCTACGTCGTCAACACGAGGACGGACCACCGCACGATAGCGTCGGTGAAGCGGGCGATAGCCGAGGCCGACGGCAGTGTCGTGGCCACCTACCAGAAGATCGGCGTGATCGTCGTCCACTCGGCGAACCCGGACTTCGGCGCGGAGATACGCACGGCGCGCGGTGTGCAGTCGGCGGGCGCGACCCGCACGGCGCCGCTGACCGCCGCCGGGAGCACGGACCAGGGCGCCGCCGAGCCGCTCTCCGCGGAGCAGGCCGCGCGGACCGCGAAGGCCTCGAAGGCGGCGGGCGCGAGCGAGCCGCTGGAAGCGGACCAGTGGGACCTGCGCGCGATAGGCGCCGACCAGGCCGCGAAGATCAACCCGGGCAGCTCCAAGGTCACCGTCGCCGTGATCGACACCGGCGTCGACGACACCCACCCCGACCTCGCCCCGAACTTCTCCGCCGCCCAGTCGGCCAACTGCGTCGGCGGCAAGGCGGACACCAGCGAGGGCGCCTGGCGGCCGTACACCGCCGAGGACTACCACGGCACCCATGTGGCCGGTGAGATAGCCGCCGCCCGCAACGGCATCGGTGTCGCCGGTGTCGCGCCGGGCGTGAAGGTGTCGAGCATCAAGGTGAGCGACCCGGACAACGGCCTGTTCTACCCGGAGAACGTGGTGTGCGCGTTCGTGTTCGCCGCCGACCACGGCGTGGAGATCACGAACAACAGCTACTACGTGGACCCCTGGCTCTACAACTGCATGGACGACCCGGACCAGCGCGCGATCGTCGACGCGGTCAACCGGGCCCAGCTCTACGCCCAGCGCAAGGGCACCCTGCACCTCGCCTCGGCCGGCAACTCCAACCACGACCTGGACTCCGACGCGATCGTCGACGACTCCAGCCCGGACGACTCCACGCCGGTGACGCGGACGATCGACCCGCACGAGTGCTTCGACGTGCCGACCCAGCTGCCGGGCATCGTCACGGTCAGCGCGACGGGCGTCGACGAGGACAAGTCGTACTACTCCTCGTACGGCAAGGGCGTCGTCGACGTCGCGGCGCCGGGCGGTGACGGGCGCTACCAGATCCCGGACACGCCGTCGAAGAACGGCCGCATCCTGTCGACCATGCCGAACAACGAGTACGCCTGGCTCCAGGGCACCTCGATGGCCTCGCCGCACGCCGCGGGCGTCGCCGCGCTGCTGAAGTCGAAGTACCGGCACGCCTCCCCGGCCGCGCTCCAGGCGCTGCTGAAGGCCCAGGCGGACAACCCGGGCTGCCCCGCCTCCTACGACCAGGACGGCGACGGCGACCAGGACGCCACCTGCGAGGGCGGCCGGCGGGTCAACGGCTTCTACGGCTTCGGCATCGTGAACGCGCTGCGCGCGGTGAAGTGACCGGCCCCGACCGCTGCTTCAGCCCTTCCGGAACGAACTGGAGACATCGCACATGACAGCGCACCACCCGCGTCACCGCCGCGCCCTGGTGATCCCGGCCGGCCTGGCCGTGGCCGCGTCCCTCGCCGTCCTGCCGGCCGTCCCGGCCGGCGCGGCCGAGGCCGCTCCCCCGGCTCCGGCCGACGCGTCGTCCTCGCTCAGCTACGTCGTCAACGTCGGCCCCGGGCACGGCCCCTCGGCCCAGGTGAAGAAGGCGATAGCCAAGGCCGGCGGCACGATCGTGACGTCGTACGACCGGATCGGCGTCGTCGTCGTCCACTCCGCGAACCCCGACTTCGCCAAGAGCGTGCGCAAGGTGCGCGGCGTGCAGTCGGCCGGGGCCACCCGCACCGCTCCGCTGCCCTCGGCCGCCACCACCGACGTGGGCACCCCGAAGGTGCTCAGCGGCCGGGAGGTCGCCGCCGCGGAGGCCGCCGAGGGCCAGGACCCGCTGGAGGGCCTCCAGTGGGACCTGCCGGCCATCAAGGCGGACCAGGCGCACAAGAAGTCGCTGGGCAGCGAGAAGGTGACCGTCGCGGTGATCGACACCGGCGTGGACGACACCCACCCGGACATCGCCCCGAACTTCGACCGGGACGCCTCGGTCAACTGCGTCTCGGGCAAGCCGGACACCACCGACGGCGCCTGGCGGCCGAGCGCGGCGGAGAGCCCGCACGGCACGCACGTGGCCGGTGAGATCGCCGCCGCCAAGAACGGCGTCGGCATGACCGGCGTGGCGCCCGGGGTGAAGGTCTCGGGCATCAAGGTGTCCAACCCGGACGGCTTCTTCTACACCGAGGCCGTGGTCTGCGGCTTCATGTGGGCGGCCGAGCACGGCGTGGACGTGACCAACAACAGCTACTACACCGACCCGTGGTACTTCAACTGCAAGGACGACCCGGACCAGAAGGCGCTCGTCGAGGCCGTCACCCGGGCCTCGCGGTACGCGGAGAAGAAGGGCGCGGTCAACGTCGCCGCGGCGGGCAACGAGAACTACGACCTCTCCGCCGATGAGATCACCGACCCGTCCTCGCCGAACGACACGACGCCGGGCGACCGGGTGGTGGACCCGTCCGAGTGCCTGGACATCCCGACCCAGCTGCCGGGTGTCGTCACGGTCGCGTCGACCGGTGCGAAGGGCCTGAAGTCGTCCTTCTCCAACCACGGCCTGGGCGTCATCGACATCGCCGCGCCGGGCGGTGACTCGACGGCCTACCAGACCCCGGCGCCGCCCGCCACCAGCGGGCTGATCCTGGGCACGCTGCCCGGCGGCAAGTGGGGCTACATGGCCGGTACGTCGATGGCGTCGCCGCACGTCGCGGGCGTCGCCGCGCTCATCAAGTCGACGCACCCGTACGCCTCCCCGGCGCTCGTCAAGGCCCTGCTGTACGCCCAGGCCGACGCCACGCCGTGCACCAAGCCGTACGACATCGACGGTGACGGCAAGGTCGACGCGGTGTGCGAGGGCTCGAAGAACCGCAACGGCTTCTACGGCTGGGGCATGGCCGACGCGCTGGACGCGGTGAGCTGGTGACCGTCGCCTGAGCGGTGACGACGCGCGCGTGAAGCGGGCCGGGGCAGCATCCCGGCCCGCTTCGTGCGTGGGAGGGAGGGTGGGGGGCGAGGGAATGTGAAAGGCATGGCAGGCATGGCAGGCACGGCGGGCGTGGTGGCAGGCGGACGGGCGGGATGGACGGGGTGATCGTGACGGGAAGCGTCGACATCAGGCACGTGTGGTCCGCGCTCGGGGGTGATCCCGCCCTGGTGAGCGCGGTGTCCCAGGTGGTACGCCCCGGGGTGCTCGACGCGCGGCTTCCGGTGCGGGACCTCGCCCGGGCGTGCGTCGGCGCGTGCGCGCTGGCCGCGGCCGAACTGGCGGCGCGGCGCGCGGGCCGGGCCGAGGTGCCCGGCGTGCGGGTGGACGACGGCGCCGTCGCCGCGGCCTTCACCAGCGAGCGGCACCTGCGGGTCGACGGGCGCGAGCCGGTGGCGTTCGCGCCGCTGTCCCGGCTGTGGCGGACGGCCGACGGGTGGGTGCGCACCCACGCCAACTATCCGCACCACCGGCAACGGCTTCTGGCCGCGCTGGGCGCGCCGGGGGACGTGGACGCCCTGGAGGCGATGCTGGCCGGGCGGTCCGCCACCGAGGTGGAGGAGAGCGTGTACGCGGCCGGCGGGCTGGCCGTCGCGCTGCGCACGCCGGAGCAGTGGGCGGCGTCCGCACAGGCCGCGGCGGTGGCCCGGCGGCCGCTGGTGGAGCGAGGACGGCTGGACGCGTCACCCGCGCGGGTGTTCACGTCGCCGGCCCCCCGGTCCGCCGGCCCGCCGGGCCTCCTCGTCCCTCCGCTGCTGCCCGCCGCGGGGCTGCGCGTCCTCGACCTGACCCGCGTCCTCGCGGGACCGGTCGCCACCCGCACGCTGGCGCTGCTCGGTGCCGACGTGCTGCGCGTGGATCCGCCGGGGATGCCGGAGCTGACGGACCAGCACGCGGACACGGGCTTCGGGAAGCGGTCCGCGACCCTGGACCTGACGCGCCATCAGGAGGAGTTCGAGGAGCTGCTCCGCACGGCCGACGTGGTCGTCACCGGGTACCGGCCGGGCGCGCTGGACCGGTTCGGGCTGTCCCCCGAGGCGTTGGCGGCCCGCCGGCCGGGACTGGTGGTGGCGCGGTTGTCGGCGTGGGGGGAGTACGGGCCGTGGGCCGGCCGGCGCGGCTTCGACAGCCTGGTGCAGGTCGCCACCGGGATCGCCGTGATCGAGGGCGCGGCCGGGCGGCCGGGCGCGCTGCCCGCGCAGGCCCTCGACCACGGCACCGGGTACCTGCTGGCGGCCGGGGTGCTGCGGGCGCTGACCGAGCAGTCGTACGAGGGCGGCGGCCGGTTCGTGCGGGTGACGCTGGCCCGGACCGCGGCCTGGCTGACGGGCGGTCTCCGGCCGGCCGACGGGGACGGCACGGGAGGACCTGACGACGCCGACGGACACGGCGACGCGGGCGGGGCCCGGAAGGCGGGCGGAACCGGCGTGGGGCCGGCGGCGTACCCGGGGCCCGATCCCTGGCTCGCCGAGCGGGACAGCGGGCTGGGGCGGCTGCGCTACGCCCTGCCGCCGGTCTCGTTCAGGGGCGGGCCGACCGACTGGGCGCGGCCACCGGGACCGTGGGGCGCGGACACCGCGCGGTGGACGTGACGCGGCACCCGCCCGCCCCCGGCCCTCCCGAACCGTACGGCCACCGCGTACGTCTTCCGGTGCGAGCACCGGGCCGCCCGGGGACCTCCGGAACTTGCCCGAATCCGGAGGAGCTGGTGAAGATCTCGAGGTGACCTTGATGAGACCCCCGTCCCGGGCCGCCGAGACCGGCCGGCACGCACGGCCCTCCGGCACCGGCCGGACGGCGGCCGTGCTCGTGCTGGTGGTGCTGGGCGCGTCGATACCCGCCCTCGGCCCGGCCCCCGCCCTGCACGGCACCGGGGAGGCGGAGGCTCCCGGGGCCGGCGGCATAGCCCTGCTGCGCACGGTGCTCTTCGCCGCGCTGAGCGTCCCGCTCGGTGAGCTCTTCGTGAACCGGCTGGCCCGTTCACTCCCCGGCGCTCCCCCGCAACGCCCCCGCAGCCTGGCCCCGTACGCCGCCGCCGCCGGTTTCGTCGCCGCGCTGGGCCTGGCGTCGGTCGTGGCCACCGGCAACCTGGTGCCGGGCAGTGCCGCCGACATCGACGTCGGCGGCCTCTACGCGTCCCGTGACGGCAAGCTCGCGCTCCTGGAGGTCAACGCGTTCCTCGCGGCCGGCCTCCTCGCCGGCTCGCGTCGACCGGGGCTCCAGGTCTGGCCGCCGGCCGCGGTGGTCGTCGCGGAGGCGCTGCGCGCGCACCCCACCACCGAGCACGCGCCGCTGGTCGGATCGGGCCTGACCCTCGTCCATCTGACGTGCGCGTCCCTGTGGGTGGGCGGTCTCCTGTACGCGCTGCGGACCCTGCGGATCTGGCGGGGCGCCGAGGCGGGACCGGCGCTGCTGGGTCTCTACGCGCGCGTGGCGGCCGTCCTGCTCGCGGCCATCACGGCGACGGGGGTGTGCAGTTCGCTGCGGCGCATGCCGCCGGGCACGATCGCGGACCAGTTGACGGACACGGCGTACGGGCGGGTCCTGCTCGCCAAGGTGGTCCTCGTGGCCGCCGTCGCCACCCTCGCGCTGTGGGCCAGGGTCCGGTTGAGCCGCGCGCCCGACCCGCTGGACGCCTGCGCCCCCGCGCGCGCGGAGGTCGTCGCGCTGGGCGTGGTGGTCGCGGTGTCAGGGCTTCTGACGGCCCTTCCGGTGCCGATCAGGTGGTGAAGTCGGCGCCCGTGACCGAGCGCGCGCACGAGTGACGCACGGCCGCACGGCGCGTGTGCTCCGTCACACCGTCGCGAACCGCGTTCCGTGGGTCGGAAGTTGACGGAGGGACCGTTTCGCCGGGTGCCGCGGAGCCCCTGCGGGACCTGAGTGTCGGTCGCGGCCCGTATCCTCATGAACCATGCTCGAAGACCGTACGGCCGCAGCGCCGTCCGCCACCGTGTGGCCGGCCGCGTATCCGCAGGGGTACGCGGTCGTCGACGTGGAGACCACCGGCCTGGCCCGCGACGACCGCATCATCTCCGCGGCCGTCTACCGACTGGACGCCCGCGGTGAGGTCGAGGACCACTGGTACACGCTGGTCGACCCCCAGCGCGACCCGGGCCCGGTGTGGATACACGGACTGACGAGCGAGGCGCTGCGGGGGGCGCCGCTCTTCCCGGACGTCGCCGAGGAGTTCGCGGCCCGGCTCGACGGACGGGTGCTGGTCGCGCACAACGCCGTCTTCGACTGGCAGATGATCGCCCGCGAGTACGCGCGCGCGAAGCGCGAGGCCCCGGTGCGTCAGCGGCTGTGCACCATCGCGCTCGCCAAGGCGCTGGACCTGCCGCTGCCCAACCACAAGCTGGAGTCGCTGGCCGCCCACTTCGGCGTCGTGCAGCAGCGCGCGCACCACGCGCTCGACGACGCCCGGGTGCTGGCGGAGGCGTTCCGGCCGAGCCTGCTCGCGGCGGCGGCGGGCGGCGTACGGCTGCCGCTGCTGGAGTGCCGGCCGCTGACCGAGTGGTCGGACCGGCCCGCGCCCAGGATCGGACAGCAGGCCGGTTACGGCGGCTACCGGCAGAGCAGTTGGCGCCCCTCCCGCAAAAGGCCCGCATGCCCCTATCCCAACCCGGGCCGGTACGAAGAGGGCAAAAGGCTCAAGCAGGGCATGCGGGTCGCCTTCTCGGGTGACACCTCCGTGGAGCGGGACCTGCTGGAGGACCGCGCGACGGAGGCCGGACTGCACGTCGCCGGCAGCCTGTCCCGGCTGACCAGCCTGCTGGTCACCAACGACCCGGACTCGGGCACCTCCAAGGTGGTCAAGGCCCGCCAGTACGGCACGCCGGTGGTGGACGAGGCGGCGTTCGGGCAGCTGCTCGCCGACGTGGAGCCCGCGGACGCCTGAGGTCTCGCGCGCACGCGACGTACGGACGGGTGATTCCGGGCGACTCGCCCGGCGCCCGCTCGCCCGCGTCGCGGCGACGGCTCACCCTGTGGCCCATGGCGACATGTGAAGTCTGCGGCAACAACTACGGAATGACCTTCGAGGTCCACGCCCAGGGAGCGGTGCACGTCTTCGACTGCTTCTCCTGCGCGATCCACCGGATGGCCCCCATCTGCGAGCACTGCCGGGTGCAGATCATCGGCCAGGGCGTCGAGGTCGAGGGGCACTGGTACTGCGGCGCCCACTGCGCCCGCGCCGAGGGAAGGGCGGGGATCGTCGACAAGGTCTAGCCGGCCGGCGGCGGCCCGAGACCGTACCCGCCGCATCGCACCCCACGACCGAGTTGTACCGTCGTGGGGTGTACCGCTTCCTGTTGTCCCGCCAGTGGGTGATCCTCACGCTGGTCGCCGTGCTGCTCATCCCCACGATGATCTGGCTGGGTTTCTGGCAGATGGGCCGCTACGAGGAGCGCACCGCCCGGAACGACCTGGTCGCGCGGGCCCTCGACGCGGCCCCCGTGCCCGCCCGGTCGCTGACCGCTCCCGGTAAGCAGATCACCACGGACGAGCGGTACCGCACCGTCACCGCGAAGGGCCGCTTCGACACCGACCACGAGGTCGTCGTCCGGCGCCGCACCGACTCCGACGACAACATCGGCTACCACGTGCTGACCCCGTTCACGCTGAACGACGGCGAGGTCCTCCTGGTCAACCGGGGCTGGATCCCCGCGGACAGCGCGAGCCAGACCGAGTTCCCCGAGGTCCCGGCCCCGCCCCGGGGAGAGATCACCGTCACCGGGCGGCTGATGCCAGACGAGACGACCGAGGCCAGCGGCATCAAGGACCTCGCGGGCCTGCCGGACCGGCAGATCATGCTCATCAACAGCGAGCAGCAGGCGGAGCGCCTGGGCGCCCCGGTGCTCGGCGGGTACGTCGTCCTCCTCGAACCGGCCCCGGAGGGCGACACCCCGGAGCGGATCGGCAGGCCCGGCAACGAGGACGCCGCGCTGAACTTCGCGTACGCGATCCAGTGGTGGCTGTTCGCCGCGGCCGTCCCGGTCGGCTGGTGGTTCCTGGTCCGGCGCGAGCAGCGCGACCGGGCGAGCGCCGAGGACGAGGAACCGGCGCGGGCCGAGCCGGCGGCGGTGTAGCGGCCCGCCGAGAGGGCACCGGCGGAGCCGATTGCTCCGCCCCTGGTCGGGAAGACGGCAACCGTGCACCCCACCATCGAGGACTACGCGCTCATCGGCGACCAGCAGACCGCTGCCCTCATCGGCACGGACGGCTCCGTGGACTGGCTGTGCCTGCCCCGTTTCGACTCCGCGGCATGCTTCGCCAAACTCCTCGGCGACGAGGACAACGGCCATTGGCGCATCGCCCCCAAGGGCGCCGAACGCTGCACGCGGCGCGCCTACCGGCCGGACACCCTGGTCCTGGACACCGAGTGGGAGACCGAGAGCGGCTCGGTACGGGTCACCGACTTCATGCCCCAGCGCGACCGCGCCCCGGACCTGGTGCGCGTCGTGGAGGGGCTGAGCGGCGAGGTCACCCTGCACAGCGTGCTGCGGCTGCGCTTCGACTACGGCTCGGTCGTCCCGTGGGTGCGCAGGTCCGACGGGCACCGGGTGGCCGTCGCCGGACCGGACTCGGCGTGGCTGCGCAGCGAGCCGGAGGTGCGCAGTTGGGGCGAGGACTTCGGGACGCACGCCGAGTTCACCGTCGCCGCGGGCGAGAAGGTCGCCTTCGTCCTCACCTGGCACCCCTCGCACGAGCCCCGTCCGCCGCTGATCGACCCGTTCGTCGCTCTGGAGCACAGCGTCGAGGACTGGCGGGCCTGGGCCGCGCACTGCCGCTACGACGGGCCGTACCGGGACGCCGTCGTGCGCTCCCTGATCACCCTGAAGGCGCTGACCTACAAGCCCACCGGCGGGATCGTCGCGGCGCCGACCACCTCGCTGCCCGAGGAACCGGGCGGGGTGCGCAACTGGGACTACCGGTTCTGCTGGCTGCGCGACTCCACCCTCACCCTGGGCGCCCTGCTGTCGGCCGGCTATCTGGAGGAGGCCGAGGCCTGGCGCGACTGGCTGCTGCGCGCCGTCGCGGGCAACCCCGCCGACCTGCAGATCATGTACGGCCTCGCGGGCGAGCGGCGGCTGCCCGAGTTCGAGCTGCCGTGGCTGCCGGGCTTCGCCGGGTCCGCCCCGGTACGCATAGGCAACGACGCGGTCAACCAGCTCCAGCTCGACGTGTACGGCGAGGTCATGGACTCGCTGTCGCTGGCCCGACTGTCGGGCATGCACCCCCAGCCGCAGATGTGGGAGCTGCAGTGCGCCCTGATGGACTTCCTCGCCACGGCCTGGCGGGAACCCGACGAGGGGCTGTGGGAGGTGCGCGGCGGGCGCCGCCAGTTCGTGCACTCGAAGGTGATGACGTGGGTGGCCCTGGACCGGGCGGTGCGCACCCTGGAGGACCATCCCGAGCTGGGCGGGGGCGACCTGGAGGGCTGGCGGGCGCTGCGCGACGAGGTGCACCGGGAGGTGTGCGAGAAGGGCTACGACCCCGAGCGCAACACCTTCACCCAGTTCTACGGCTCCACGGAACTGGACGCGGCGCTGCTGCTCATCCCCCGGGTGGGCTTCCTCCCCCCGGACGACCCGCGGGTCGTCGGCACGGTCGACGCGATCGGCGCCGAGCTGACCCGGGACGGCCTGGTGCGCCGCTACAGCACCGAGGGGGACCCCGTCGACGGACTGCCGGGCGGTGAGGGGACCTTCCTGGTGTGCTCGTTCTGGTACGCGGACGCCCTGCACGCGACCGGCCGGACGAAGGAGGCCCGGAAGCTGTTCGAGCGGCTGGTGGGGCTCGTCAACGACGTCGGGCTGCTGGCCGAGGAGTACGACCCGGTCTCCGGCCACCAGCTCGGCAACTTCCCGCAGGCGTTCAGCCACATCGGCCTGGTGAACACGGCCCTCGCCCTGTTCGGGGACGAGGAGGCAGGATAGAGCCATGGATCTTGGACTGAAGGACCGGGTGTACGTCGTCACGGGAGCGACCCGGGGGCTGGGCAACGCCTCCGCGCGCGAGCTGGTCGCGGACGGGGCGAAGGTGGTCGTCACGGGGCGGGACGAGGAGGGCGTCGCGCTGGCCGCCGAGGCGCTGGGCGCGGGCGCCGTCGGGGTGGCCGCCGACAACGCCGACCCCGGGGCCGCGGAACGGCTGATCGCGACGGCCCGTGAGCGCTTCGGCCGGTTCGACGGCGTACTGATCAGTGTGGGCGGCCCGCCGCCCGGGTTCGTCGCCGACAACACGGACGACCAGTGGCAGACGGCGTTCGAATCGGTGTTCCTCGGCGCGGTCCGGCTGGCCCGCACGGCGGCGGCCGAGCTGGAGCCGGGCGGCGTCATCGGGTTCGTGCTCTCGGGCTCGGTGCACGAGCCGATCCCGGGCCTGACCATCTCCAACGGGCTGCGGCCGGGTCTGGCCGGCTTCGCCAAGTCCCTCGCCGACGAGCTGGGCCCGCGCGGCATCCGGGTCGTCGGGCTGCTGCCGGGCCGGATCGACACCGACCGGGTGCGCGAGCTGGACGGCCTGTCCGCCGACCCGGAGGCGACCAGGGCGGCGTCCGAGTCCCGCGTGCCGCTGCGCCGCTACGGCGCCCCCGAGGAGTTCGGCCGCGCGGCCGCGTTCCTCCTCTCCCCCGCGGCCTCCTACGTGACGGGCGTGATGCTGCCGGTGGACGGCGGCGTACGGCACGGCTTCTAGGGCCGCTTCGGGCGGGCGCCGGGCGGAGCGCGTGGTTCAGTTGACCCGTTCCGCCCGGTGCCTGACGCCCTGGAGGTGGACCTCCGACGGGAGGGCCCGGAGGCTCGCCGAGGTACGGGCGTGGCTCAGGGCGCGGGTCGTGAGGTCGTCCAGCGCGGTGCCGGGGTCCACGTGGGGTGCCAGCAGCAGCCGGACCCGGGTCGCCGGGGCGTCGCGGCGGCCGACGAGCCTGACCTTGGCCCGTTCGACCCCTTCCATCCGGCCCGCCTCCTCGGCGAGGGCGGCCTCCAGGGCCCGGCCCCGCAGTACGGCGCCCTCGCCGTCGCCGGTGTCGACGAGGACCTCGCCGAGCCGGCGGCGGCGCAGCACGGCCACCAGCCACCACAGGGCGAGCAGCAGCAGGACGGCCAGCACGGCGATGACGACCGGCCACCACCAGCCGGCGTCCCGCCACCGGGTCCGCTCGGCGGTGCTGAGCAGCACGTCGTGCGGCCCCTCGTGCAGCCACCAGGAGGGCGCGGTGGCGCCCAGGCCGATGGCGAGGACCGAGCCGCCGAGGGCGACCAGGACCAGACCCACCAGGCCCAGCAGGACACGGTCGACAGTCCGCAGCACCGCCCTCACCCCTTCCGTCCGGGTCGCGCCACCCGTACCGACACGGCGGGCCGCCGGGCCAGTCCCAGCCCGTCCACCGCGTCGTCGAGCACGCCGTCCAGTTCGGTCCGTACGTCGTCCAGTTCCCGGAAGTGCGACAGCGCCCGCACGCGGGCCTTGTG
The DNA here is from genome assembly GCF_043204535.1 of Streptomyces sp. NPDC047853. Classification (NCBI taxonomy): domain Bacteria; kingdom Bacillati; phylum Actinomycetota; class Actinomycetes; order Kitasatosporales; family Streptomycetaceae; genus Streptomyces; species Streptomyces sp. NPDC047853. The sequence goes on from NZ_JBIDCI010000018.1 coordinate 45,414, forward strand.
GCGGCGCACCCGCACCCGCGCCGACTGCACGCCGGCGACCTCCATGGCCCGGTCCCGCAGCACCGTGGCGGCGGCGTCCCGGTGGAGCCCCGCTCGTACGTCCGGATGGGTGCGCCGCATCGGCAGCACCTCGCGCCGTCCGGGGGTGAGGGCCAGCAGGAGCAGCCACAGCCCCAGCGCCGCGGCGACTCCCGCGCCGACCAGCACCCAGGTGTCGTCCAGGGGGCGGTCGGCGAGCTGGCGGGCCAGGTCGCGGCGCCATCCGAGGGCGGACCGGCCGGTGCGCACGGCGACGACGTCGTAGAGGAAGGCGCCCGCGGCGATCAGGAGCAGCAGCGCGACGATGCCCGCGGGAATCCTGCGGGCGGACCAGAAGCGGCCGCGTGGTCCGCTCCCGGCGTCCGACGCGGACCGGGGCGGGGTTTTGTCGGGGAGTGTCTCCGATTCCGTGCCGGGCTCCGCGACCGGCATGCGCCGGGTGCTGCCGTCCGTGCCCTGGGGCTCGCTCATCGTGTCCTCGCCTGTCCCTCGCCGTACTCCGCCGCCAGGTGCAGCCTCTCCACCTGGACGGCGACCTCCGGCACCGACATGCCCACCAGGGCGCGCACCCGCTGGACGACCTGGTGACGCACCCGCCGGCAGCGGGCGCCGACGTCGCAGGGGTAGTCGAGTTCGAGGTGGACCCGGACGTGGGCGGTGTCGTGGTGGACCACGACGGTGGCGTGCGGGCGCTCCGCCTCGGGGTGCAGCGGGCCGACGGCCTCGCGCGCCGCCTGCGCGGCGACCTTGGCGACGACCCGGTCGGCGATCCGTGTGGCGCCGCGCCGGCCCGGCTCCACGACCGCCGGGGGGTCGAGGAGCTCACCGGCTCCCTCACTCACGCCGGTCACCGCCGGCGGTCGTCGCGGGTGCGGAAGAAGTCACCGAGTTCCACGTCCCCCTCCAGAAGGCGGCCGACGACGAAACCGACGGCCCCCAGGGCCGCCACCAGCACGAAGGCACCGAATCCGCCGAAGTAGCCGGCGAAGCCCAGTGCCATGCCGGCGATCATGCCGACCATGGCCATGTTCATGGTGCGCTCCCCTCAGTCCGCTCGGTCCGCGTCACTTGATCCGGGGCTCCGGCTCCTCGTCCTCCTCGTCGGGCAGCTTCACGTCGCTCACCGCGATGTTGACCTCGACGACCTCGAGGCCGGTCATCCGCTCCACCGCCGCCACCACGTTCTCTCGCACATCCCGGGCCACGTCCGAGATCGACACGCCGTACTCGACGACGATCTCGAGATCGAGGGCGGTCTGCTTCTCGCCGACCTCGGCCTTGACGCCGCGCGACACCCCCGACTTCGTCCCGCCGGGCACCCGGTCGCGCACGGCGCCGAAGGTACGGGACATCCCGCTGCCCATCGCATGCACTCCGGCGACGTCGCGTGCCGCCATCCCGGTGATCTTCTCCACCACGCCGTCGGCGATGGTGGTCCGTCCCCGCGCTCCGGGGTCTCCGCCGCCGCGCCGCGTCGTCTGGCCCCTGACCGTCCCGGCGGGGTCCGTCGCCCCCTGTGCGGTGCTGCCGCTGTCGATGTCACTCATAGCCGTACGTCCCTTTCGGTCGTAGTCCTGAAACCCACCGTAGGCGGGGTTGCGGCCCCGCGCGCCGTGGATGCGGCAGGCTGGAGGAATGACGACGGCGGACCGATGGACGCACACGGTGCGGGAGCAGTTGGGGCTCGGCAGGCTGCTGCCCCTGGGCGGCCGGGAGGACGGTGCCTGGATCGCCGAGCGGGCGGCACGCGAGGTCCTGCTGACCGCGGCCCGTCGGGTGGCGGGCGTACGGCCGGGCACGCTGCGGATCGCGGCGGCCGACCCCGGGGAGTCCGCGGAAGCGGCGGTACCGGCACCGCCGAGCGCGCTGCCGCCCGGACCGCTGCGGGTGACGGCCGACTTCGCGGCGACCGTCGGCTCCGCGAAGTCGGCCGAACCGCTGCCGGCGACGGCCGCGCGGCTGCGCGCCGCGCTGGCGGCAGCGGCGCGGGAGCTGGGTCTCGCGGTGACGGACGTGGACCTGCGGGCGACGGCCCTGCTGGACGCGGACGCGGAGCCGGAGCCGACGCAGGAGCCCGGGCCGCGGCCCCGCGCCGCCGTGGGCCGGGGGGACGGTGACGAGGGCCGTGCGGCCGACGCCGCGCTGGGGGTCCCGGGCGTGACCCGGCTGACCGCCACCCTGGGCCGTCCGGTCGACGTCACCGAGCTGCCGTCGGCGGGGGCACTGCCGCGCCGGCACGTCCGGGTGGAACTGACGGTGGGCGCGGGCCACCGGGCCGTGGAGGTCGCCCGGCAGGTCCGCACGGCGGTGTCGGACGCCCTGTCCGACCGTCCGTCGGTGGCGGTACTGGTGACGGCGGTGGACTGAGGGCGTCCGCGCCCGGGTTACTCCCCGAGGCCGGCCAGGTCGCGCAGCCGACGGGCCTGGGCGGCGCGTTCGGCGGCGCGCTGGGACTCGTAGTCCCGGTGCTGGGCGCCCTGGAGCAGCGCCTTCGTCTCGATCACCGCGTCGCGCGGCGCGGCGAGCACCGCCGACACCAGGTCGCGTACGGCGCCGTCGAGTTGGTCGGCGGGCACGGCGAGGTTGGCCAGCCCGGCGTCGACCGCCTCCTCGGCCGCGACGAAGCGGCCGGTCACGCAGATCTCCAGCGCCCGGGCATAGCCGACCAGGGACACCAGGGGGTGCGTGCCGGTCAGGTCCGGGACGAGACCGAGGCTGGTCTCGCGCATGGCGAACTGCACGTCCTGAGCGACGACCCGCAGATCGCAGGCGAGGGCCAGCTGGAAGCCCGCCCCGATGGCGTGCCCCTGCACGGCGGCGACCGACAGGATGTCGCTGCGCCGCCACCAGGTGAACGCCTCCTGGTACTCGGTGATGGTCGCGTCCAGCTCGGCGTCGCCGCCCCGTGCGAGGTCGATGAACGACGGTTCGCCGTCGAAGCCCTCGGGCGTGAACGCCTGCCGGTCGAGCCCGGCCGAGAAGGACTTGCCCTCGGCCCGCAGCACCACGACACGGACGGAGCCCGGCAGCAGCCGGCCCGCTTCGGCCAGCGCCCGCCACAGGGCGGGGCTCTGCGCGTTGCGCTTGGCCGGGTTGGTGAGCGTCACCGTGGCGATCGCGTCGTCGACGGTGAGCCGCACGCCGTCCCGGTCGAGTACGGGACCGAGGTCGTGGGCGGGCGAAGCCATGGGGCGCCTCCGAAAGATGCGGTCGTCGTCCCCACCGTGCGGCGGCCCTGGGGCCGTGCGGACGGCAGAGCTAAGTGACTGCACAGTAACCACCCGGACGGTCTGCCGACCGGCCGGGTGGCCACCTTCACTTTCGGAGTCGAGGGGCCGCCCGGGGAATCAGGCCGTTGTGGCCTTTTTGCCCCGGGTAGCCCCGCCACGCCCTCGCAGCGTGACACCCGACTCACTGAGCATGCGGTGCACAAAGCCATACGAGCGGCCGGTTTCCTCGGCCAACGCCCGGATGCTCGCACCGGCGTCGTACTTCTTCTTCAGGTCTGCCGCGAGCTTGTCGCGCGCGGCGCCGGTCACCCGGCTGCCCTTCTTCAGAGTCTCGGCCACCCGTGCCTCCTCATGGGAAGTGCGCTCTGGTCTCCTCATGATCACCCCTAGCGGCCCGCATGGCCACCCATTCGGCAAGGTCGATGAGACAGGGATGTGACGACAGGAGCGGGCCCGCACATACGGAACACGGGATTCCGGAGCATCGCGTCCGCGTGCCCGCACGCACTTTTCCGCGAACTTCCAGGTCAGAACGGTGAAACGGCCGGACCCCCGGGGATGGGGGTCCGGCCGCGAAATCCGTGTATGACACACCTCGTGATGAGGAGATCTCACACAGATGGTGGATCACGGATCGGCCGAATGATCCATACGCAGTGGATCATTCATTCGATCAAGCCAGGGCGACGAGATCCGCGTAGTCGGCGCCCCAGAGGTCCTCGACGCCGTCCGGGAGCAGGATGATCCGCTCCGGCTGGAGGGCCTCGACGGCGCCCTCGTCGTGGGTGACCAGGACGACGGCGCCCTTGTAGGTGCGCAGCGCGCCGAGGATCTCCTCGCGGCTGGCCGGGTCGAGGTTGTTGGTCGGCTCGTCGAGCAGCAGCACGTTGGCCGAGGAGACCACGAGGGTGGCCAGTGCGAGGCGGGTCTTCTCGCCGCCGGAGAGCACCCCGGCCGGCTTGTCGACGTCGTCGCCGGAGAACAGGAAGGAACCCAGCGTCTTGCGGACCTCGACGAGGTCGAGGTCGGGGTTGGCCGAGCGCATGTTCTCCAGGACGGTGCGCTCCGGGTCGAGGGTCTCGTGCTCCTGCGCGTAGTAGCCGAGCTTGAGGCCGTGGCCCTCGACGACCTCGCCGGTGTCGGGCTTCTCGACGCCGCCGAGGAGCCGGAGCAGGGTCGTCTTGCCCGCGCCGTTGAGGCCGAGGATGACGACGCGGGAGCCCTTGTCGATGGCCAGGTCGACGTCGGTGAAGATCTCCAGCGAGCCGTACGACTTGGACAGGCCCTCGGCGGTCAGCGGGGTCTTGCCGCAGGGCGCGGGCTCGGGGAAGCGGAGCTTGGCGACCTTGTCGGACCTCCGCTCGGCCTCCAGACCGGCCAGCAGCTTGTCGGCCCGGCGGGCCATGTTCTGCGCGGCGACGGTCTTGGTGGCCTTGGCGCGCATCTTGTCGGCCTGGGAGTGCAGCGCGGACGCCTTCTTCTCCGCGTTCTGACGCTCGCGCTTGCGGCGCTTCTCGTCGGCCTCGCGCTGCTGCTGGTAGAGCTTCCAGCCCATGTTGTAGACGTCGATCTGGGAGCGGTTGGCGTCCAGGTAGAACACCTTGTTGACGACCGTCTCGACCAGGTCGACGTCGTGGGAGATCACGATGAAGCCGCCGCGGTAGGTCTTCAGGTAGTCGCGCAGCCAGACGATCGAGTCGGCGTCGAGGTGGTTGGTCGGCTCGTCGAGGAGCAGGGTGTCCGCGTCCGAGAACAGGATCCGGGCCAGCTCGATGCGGCGGCGCTGACCGCCGGAGAGCGTGTGCAGGGGCTGGCCGAGCACGCGGTCGGGCAGGTTGAGCGCGGCGGCGATGGTGGCGGCCTCGGCCTCGGCGGAGTAACCGCCCTTGGTGAGGAACTCCGTCTCCTGGCGCTCGTACTGCTTGAGCGCCTTCTCGCGGGTGGCGCCCTGGCCGTTGGCGATGCGCTGCTCGTTGTCGCGCATCTTGCGGATCAGGGTGTCGAGGCCGCGCGCGGACAGGATGCGGTCGCGGGCCAGTACGTCGAGGTCGCCGGTGCGCGGGTCCTGGGGCAGGTAGCCGACCTCGCCGGAGCGGGTGACGGCACCGGCGGCGGGCTGGCCCTCGCCGGCGAGGACCTTGGTGAGGGTGGTCTTGCCGGCGCCGTTGCGCCCGACCAGTCCGATGCGGTCGCCCTTGGCGATGCGGAAGGTGGCGCTCTCGATGAGGACGCGGGCACCGGCGCGCAGCTCGATGCCGGAGGCGGAGATCACGGTCAGACTCCTGGGCGGGTGGGTGGCGGGGTGGGCGGCTGGAGGACGTTCCCGCCGTCTAATGCGCGAGGAGAATGGCCATGGGGCCAGTCTAACGGGGCCGTGCAACCACTTTTCCCGGATTCCGGTGTCGGTGGGGTCCCCTGTTCGGGGTCCCGGTGTTCGACGGCACGGGTCCGGGGCGCTGTCGGTGGGCGGTGCGAGACTGGGCGACAGGGCCGGATCGCGGGCTTCTCCGGGTGGTCGGAGCGGGTCTTCGCGGCGTCCGGCCCGCAGGCACCGACGCACAAGGGAGTGATCGGCATGGCAGGCATCGACGGCGGCAGCCCGAGCGTGTATCCGACGCTGCTGTACGCGGACGCCAAGGCGGCCCTGCGGCAGCTCACCGGGGCCTTCGGGTTCATCGAGCTGGCCGTGTACGAGGGCGAGGACGGCACGGTGGCGCACGCCGAGCTGGCCCAGGGCAACGGCGCGATCATGCTCGGCTCCAAGGGCACGGGCAGCCGCTTCGACGAGGCGATGGAGAACGCCGGCACGACGGGGGTCTACGTCGTGGTGGAGGACGTCGACGCCCATCACCGGCGGGCCGTGGAGCACGGCGCGGAGATCCTGATGCCCCCCACGGACCAGGACTACGGGTCGCGGGACTACATGGCCCGGGACCTGGAGGGCAACGTCTGGAGCTTCGGTACGTACGCGCCGGAGGTGCCCGGGTAGGCACCGCCGCCGCTCGGGTCAGCTGCCGCCGGTGTGCACCTGGAAGGCCGCTCTGCGCACGGCCTTGGCCAGGGCGGGGTCGGGGTGCGCGGCGGCGAGGGCGACCAGGACCTGCACGGTGCGGGGGTGGCCGACGGCCCGGACCTCGTCGAGGAGGGCGGGGACGGTGGGTTGCACGGCGGACTCCAGGTGCCTGACGAGCAGCGGGGCCTCACCGTGGTCGGCGACGGCGGCCGCGGTGTCCACCCAGAGCCACGTCGCCTCGTGGCGGGTGAGGACCTCGTGGGCGTCCTCGGGGTCGATCCCGTCGTGCTCGGCCAGCCACAGCAGGGCGTACGGGCGCAGCGTCGGCTCGTCGACGACGGCGCGGACGTCGGGCTCGGCGGGGGCGCCGACGACGCGCAGCGCCTCGAAGGCGAGGCCGCGCAGCAGGGCGTCGTCGCCGCGGGCGGCACCGAGCAGCTCGGTGACGGCGCTGCCGACGGGGCGGGCGGCGAGCCAGGCGCGGTACTCGGCGCGGGCGGCGTTAGGGCGGAGCTGGGCGCAGCCGCGGAGCATGTCCTCGGCCGCCTGCTCGATGTGCCCGGCGGGGCTCTGCGCGGCGACGCAGATCTGCTCCAGCTTGACCCAGACCGCCCAGTTGCCGAGCGGCGTGAGGGTGGCGTGTCCGTCGCCGCAGGTGAGGGCGCCGACGGAGGCGAGGGCGCGCAGGGCCCAGTCGAGGAGGGGGGCGAGCGGGGTGCCGGGACCGGTCTCCGGGGCCGGCGCGGCGGCGGGGGTCTGCGGGATGCCCGGCTCCAGGCGGGGGCCGTAGGGCACCTCGCAGCGTTCGGTGCGCAGTTCGGTGACGCGCTGCTCCAGCAGGTCCAGGAGCTGCGCCACCGGGACGGGACCCGCGGACAGCTGGAGGAAGGAGAGCACCTGGGGCATCGCGGAGACGACCTCGGCCACGGCGGCGGGCTCCTGCCCGGCGGGCTCGGGGTGGGCCAGCGACCAGGCGTCGAAGAGGGCGACCCAGCCGCGCAGCACGGCGCTGTCGTCACGGTTCCAGGCGCGCAGCCGCCAGCCGGGGCGGGCGCTGCCGCCGTGCACCTCGACCAGTCCGGCGAGCCGGGCGGTGTCCCAGTCGGCGCGGACCTGGGCCACGGTCAGGCCCAGCTCCCGGGCCGCCTGGTCGGCGGTCGCGTCGGAGAGGGTGGCCTTGCCGTCGGCGGTCGCGCTGCCGCGGCCGGGGCCGAGGGCGCTGTCGGCCCAGCGGGCGACACGGGCCGCGTCCGCCAGGCCGGAGCGTGCCATTCTGGCCAGTTCCGACCGGACCGGTGTGCCCTCCGGGGGGCGCGGCGCGGCGCGGCGCGGACGCCGCTGGTTCATCGCTGGTGGGGCGGCGGCCAGGGGTCGCGGGCGGACGAGTCGGAGCCTGGAGTCGCGCGGGATACGGGACGTCACGGGTGCAGTCTTCCGGTTGACGGTCCGAAAACCCAAACGGAATGCCCCGTCGGGCTCCGGGGACGGCGCAGGTGCGAGGTCTGAAGCGGGTCACCGCAGGGAACAGGCCAGTGGTACGCCGCTAAACGGAACCTGAGCGGCGAGCGGTGGGACACCGGCGCCGGGGTCATACCAGCGGGGTCATGAAACGGCGCAGGGTCTCCTCGTAGCGGTCGGGGTCGGCGTTCCACATGGCGCCGTGCGGGGCGTCCTCGACGGTGTGGAGGGCGACCAGTCGCGGGTGGGTGTCGGCGAGGCGGCGGGAGAGCCGCCAGGGGGCCACCTCGTCGTCGGGGCCGTGGAAGATCAGGGTCGGGACCGCCGGGCGGTACAGGCCGGCGGTACCGGCGTCGTGGTCGGCGCGGAGTCCGGCGCGGCCCTGGGCGGCGCGGACGGCGAGCGGCAGGAGCGCGCCCGGGGTCCGGCGGGCGGCGGCCAGGGCGCGCAGCGTGGTCTCCCAGCTGAGGACCGGCGAGTCCAGGACGAGGCCCGCGATGCGGTCGCGCACGCCGGAGAGCGCGGCGGTGCGCAGGGCCATGGTGGCGCCGGTGGACCAGCCGAGCAGCACGACCTGGCGGGCGCCGTGGTCGAGGGCGTAGCGGACGGCCGCGTCCACGTCCCGCCACTCGGTCTCCCCGAAGTGGTGCAGGCCGTCCGGCGAGGAGGGGGCGCCGACGTCGCCGCGGTAGGCGAGGGCGAGCACCGGGACCTGCCGCCGGCTCAGGGGGGCCATCAGGTTCATGGCGTGTTCGCGGGTGGCGGCCAGTCCGTGGACGGCGATGATCCACGTCGGGCGGGAGCCGGGCAGGAACCAGGCCGGCAGGGGGCCGAGTTCGCCGGGGACCTCGACGTCGGCGTGTTCGAGGTCGAGGGCGGTGCCCGGGTTGCCGACGTGGAGGTTCGGCGTGAACCAGGCGCGGTCGCCGGCCGCGAGGGTGCCGTGCGTGACCCGTTCGAGGCGGCGGACGACGGTGTCGGCGCCGTGTTCGACGGCGCCGAGGACCGGTCCGACCACCGCGTGGGAACCGTCGCCGGCGAGGCCGTACCGGCCGGGGCGCAGCGCGGCGAGGTCCCGGGTGAGGGTGATCTGCCCGGCGGCGGTGCCGTGCACGGTGAGCCGGGGTTCGGTGGGCAGGGGCTTGCCCGGCGGCGCCTTGAGCGCGGCGTCGCTGGCGAGCCGTCCGGCGGCGACGCTCGCCGCCCCTGCGGCCAGGGCTGCGGTGACGGCAGCGGCCGTCGCGGGGAGGATGCGCACGTTTCCCAGTTTCCCGAGGGACCGCGGAGTAAGCCACCGGGACGGCGGCGGGCGGTGTCGTCCGGGGCGGCCGGGCGCCGGGGCCGTGGTGCTGGTGGGTGCGCGGTGCGGACGGGACGCGCGCATCCGCCGGACCCAGCGACGACCTTGGGGCCGTTCGTGTCTCGTGCCCCCCTCTGCCGTCCTCTCCCGCCTTCTCCCGCCTTCTCCCGTCGCGGCCCGCCGTCGGGGTGACCGCCGAGCAGGGCCGTCAGGTCCGCCGGCCGTACCCCCGGAGCCGCTCCGTCACCTCGGCGAGCTGCTCCTCGGTCAGCAGGGACGGGGAGCGGCCCGGCACCGCGGAGGCCGTCAGCCACAGGCGGCACATCCACTCCAGCTGGGCGGTGCGGTCGTAGGCCTGGTCCAGGGAGGCGCCGTGGGTGAGCGTGCCGTGGTTCTGCAGGAGGCAGCCGGTGCGGCCGGTGAGGGCGTCGAGCGCGGCGCGGGCCAGTTCGTCGGTGCCGTAGGTCGCGTAGCGGGCGACCCGGACCGGGCCGCCCAGCGCGGCGGCCATGTAGTGCACCGGCGGGAGTTCGGGCACGAGCAGCGAGACCGCCGTCGCGTGCACGGCGTGGGTGTGGACGACGGCCCGGGCGTCGGTGGCGCGGTACACGGCGAGGTGCAGGGGCAGTTCGCTGGTGGGGACCAGCGTCCCGAGCACCTGTCGGCCGTCGAGGTCCACGCCGGTCGCGTCGGCCGGCGCCAGACGGTCGTACGGCACCCCCGAAGGGGTGACCAGCACCGTGTCGCCGACGCGCACCGAGACATTGCCGGAGGTGCCGACCACCAGTCCGTCCGCCACCGTCCGCCGGGCCGTGGCGACGAGGGCCTCCCAGGCCTCGGCCACCTCCTGGTCCGCCCGTCCGCCCGTCGATCGCGTCACAGTCACCAGCTCCTCCCCGCAGGCCTCGTGCACTCCTGCCGTCCCGTCGACGGCCGATCCCCGGCGATCCTGCCAGGCACGTCTCCGCAGAGCATCGGCGCGGGCACGGAGCGGAAGGTGGTGTCCCTCGTTCCGGTCACTGTGGCGCCCTTCCCAGTTCATCTTCCGTTCACTCTGGTTACCTACGTTCGACCAGCCAATGACCTCGAACGATTGCCTGGGTAAATGGAAAGCTTCTCGCTGATCCTCGCGATTGTGGTGGTAACCGCACTCGCGTTCGATTTCACGAACGGTTTCCACGACACCGCGAACGCGATGGCAACGACCATTTCGACCGGTGCGCTCAAGCCCAAGGTGGCGGTGGCGATGTCCGCCGTCCTCAACCTTGTCGGCGCCTTCCTCTCGGTGGAGGTCGCCAACACGATCTCCAAGGGTCTCGTCGACGAGACCGGCATCCGTCCCGAGGTCATCTTCGCCGCCCTCGTCGGCGCGATCCTCTGGAACCTGCTGACCTGGCTGGTCGGGCTCCCGTCCAGCTCCTCGCACGCCCTCATGGGCGGCCTGATCGGTGCCGCCGTCGCCTCGGCCGGCGTCGGCGCGGTGCACGGCGACGTGCTCGTCACCAAGGTCCTCCTCCCGGCGATCGCCGCCCCGCTCGTCGCGGGCATCGCGGCGATGCTGGGCGCGCGGCTGACGTACCGGCTCGGCCGCAAGGCCGACGGCAAGGCCGCCGCGAAGGGGTACCGCGCCGGGCAGATCGCCTCCGCCGGCCTCGTCTCGCTGGCCCACGGCACCAACGACGCCCAGAAGACGATGGGCATCATCACCCTGGCCCTGGTCGCGGGCGGCGCCCTCGCCCCCGACTCCGACCCGCCCATGTGGGTCATCCTGTCCGCGGGCATCGCCATCGCGCTGGGCACCTACCTCGGCGGCTGGCGCATCATCCGCACGATGGGCAAGGGTCTGACCGACCTCCAGCCGCAGCAGGGCTTCGCCGCCCAGACCAGCGCCGCCACGGTCATCCTGGCCTCCTCGCACCTCGGCTTCTCCCTCTCCACCACGCACTCGGTCTCCGGTGCGGTGATGGGCGCGGGTCTCGGCCGCAAGGGCGGCGTGGTGCGCTGGTCCACGGCGACCCGGATGTTCGTCGCCTGGGGCCTGACCCTGCCGGCCGCGGCCCTGGTCGCCGCGATCGCCGAGTGGGTCTGCGGCCTGGGCGACTGGGGCACCGCCGTCGTGGCCGTCTTCCTGGTCGCCTCCAGCGCCGCCATCTGGAAGATCTCCCGGCGCGAGGTCGTCGACCACACCAACGTCATCGACGAGCCCGAGCCGTCCGGTGTGGTGACCACGGCGATGGCCGCGGTCTCCCCGCCGCCGACCGGGGCGGCCGAGGAACTGGCCGTCGCCGTCCCGGCCGCCGCGACCGACGCCAAGTCCCCGTCGGCCACCACCACCGTCTGAGCCCGCCCCCGGGTACGAAGGAAGAAGCGAACCTCCATGAGCATCGACTGGGCAGCTCTAGGCTCCGTCTTCGGAGTCAGCCTCGTGTCCACCGTGGTCCTGGTGGGCCTGTTCACGCTCGGCATCGCCGGCCTCTCCCGCCAGGAGCGGGCCACCGCCCAGGGCGGCTCCGCGGCCCTCGCGGTCACCGGCGCGTACGCGTGCTTCGCGGCCTGCGCGGCGGCGGTGGCGTACGGCATCTACCTGATCGTCGCCTGAGCGTCGCGCGAACGATCACCGCACACCCGTGAGGCGGGGTGCGGGACGGACACCCACCGTCCCGCACCCCGCCTCTTCGCGTGCCGGCGCACACCACCCGCGTGTGGGGCTTCGCACACTCCCCCGTCGCAGGTCAACGCCAGGTTGACGGGTGTTCGCGGGCCGTGGTGGACTGCCGGAGCCATTACGGCGGCAGGAGAGGAAGCCCGGTGCGATTCCGGCGCGGTCCCGCCACTGTGACCGGGGAGCCCCTCCCCGGAAGCCAGGAACTCTCACCGCCGGTCTCTTCCAGCCAGGGCGCGGACACCCTGAGTGAGGACGTATCGCCATGCGCGGCTGCCGTTCCAGGTACACCGGCGACTCCGGGTGCCCCAGCGACACCCTCCCCCGCCCCGCGGCCGGCTGAGCCGTGCGCGCCGAACGCGTCTTCGCGTACGGCGCCGCCGCCGGCCTCCTCGGCGACCTCCTCCTCGGCGATCCGCGCCGCGGGCACCCGGTCGCCGCGTTCGGCCGTGCCGCCGGTGCCGTGGAACGGGTGCTGTGGCGTGACCACCGGGGCCGGGGCGCGCTGCACACCGCCCTGTGCGCCGGTGGCGCCGCCGCCCTCGGGGCCTCCGCCGCACGCGCCGTACGCCGCTCCCCCGCCGCCTCCGTCGCACTGACCGGCGCGGCCACCTGGGCCGTCGTCGGCGGGACCTCGCTCGCCCGGGAGGCCCGCTCGATCGGGCAGGCCCTGGAGGCCGGTGACGTCGAGGCGGCCCGGGCGCGGCTGCCGCACCTGTGCGGACGGGACCCGCAGGCCCTGGACGCCGACGGGATCGCCCGGGCCGTCGTCGAGTCCGTCGCCGAGAACACCTCGGACGCGGTGGTGGGCGCCCTGGTGTGGGGCGCCGTCGCCGGAGTGCCCGGACTGCTCGGCTTCCGCGCGGTGAACACCCTGGACGCCATGGTCGGCCACAAGTCCGCCCGGTACCGCCGGTTCGGGTGGGCCTCGGCCCGGCTCGACGACCTCGCGGGCTGGCCCGGCGCCCGGCTGACCGCCGTCCTCGCCACCGTCGCCGGCGGCGATCCGCGGGGCGCCGTGCGGGCGTGGCGTGCCGACGCCGGGCGGCACCCGAGCCCCAACGCCGGCCCCGTGGAGGCGTCGTTCGCGGGCGCCCTCGGCGTGCGGCTCGGCGGGACGCTCTCCTACGGCGGGCGGGTGGAGCACCGGCCCGTCCTCAACGGGGCCGCCGGCCGCGCCGTACGGGCCGGTTCCGGCGACATCGACCGGGCCGTCCGGCTCTCCCGGCGCGTGGGCTGGCTGGCGCTGGGCGTGTGCGCCGGCGCACGGCTGCTCGCACGCCGGGCACTCACGAAGGGACGTGACTCATGAGCGGTGGCCTCCTCGTCGCCGGCACCACCTCCGACGCCGGCAAGAGCGTCGTCACCGCCGGGATCTGCCGCTGGCTGGTGCGGCAGGGCGTCAAGGTCGCGCCGTTCAAGGCGCAGAACATGTCGCTGAACTCCTTCGTGACCCGCGAGGGCGCGGAGATCGGGCGGGCGCAGGCCATGCAGGCGCAGGCGTGCCGGGTGGAGCCGACCGCGCTGATGAACCCGGTGCTGCTCAAGCCGGGGGGTGAGCGCAGCAGCCAGGTCGTGCTGCTCGGCAAGCCGGTCGGCGAGATGAGCGCCCGCGGCTACCACGGCGGGCGCCAGCGCCGGTTGCTCGGCACGGTGCTGGACTGCCTGGCCGAGCTGCGGGGCACGTATGACGCGGTGATCTGCGAGGGGGCGGGCAGTCCGGCCGAGATCAACCTGCGCCGGACCGACATCGTGAACATGGGGATCGCCCGGGGCGCCGGGTTCCCCGTGCTGGTCGTCGGCGACATCGACCGCGGGGGCGTCTTCGCCTCCTTCTTCGGCACGGTGGCCCTGCTGTCGTCCGAGGACCAGGCGCTGGTCGCCGGGTTCCTCGTCAACAAGTTCCGGGGCGACGTGTCGCTGCTGGAGCCCGGCCTGGACATGCTGCACGGCCTCACCGGGCGGCGTACGTACGGTGTGCTGCCCTTCCGGCACGGCCTCGGGATCGACGAGGAGGACGGACTGCGCGTGTCCCTGCGCGGGACGGTGCGGGAGTCGGTCGTCGCGCCGCCGGTCGGCGAGGACGTGCTGCGGGTCGCCGTGTGCGCCGTCCCGTTGATGTCCAACTTCACGGACGTGGACGCGCTCGCCGCCGAACCCGGTGTCGTGGTGCGGTTCGTGGACCGGCCGGAGGAGCTGGCGGACGCCGATCTCGTGATCGTGCCGGGCACCCGCGGGACGGTCCGGGCCCTGCGGTGGCTGCGGGAGCGCGGGCTCGCGGACGCCCTCGTCCGCAGGGCCGCAGAGGGCCGCCCGGTGCTCGGGATCTGCGGGGGCTTCCAGGTGCTCGGCGAGCACATCGAGGACGACGTCGAATCGCGCGCCGGGCACGTGGACGGGCTCGGAGTACTGCCCGTGCGGGTGCGGTTCGCCCGCGAGAAGACCCTCACCCGGCCGGTCGGCGAGGCCCTCGGCGAGCACGTCGAGGGGTACGAGATCCACCACGGGGTCGCCGAGGTGACCGCTGGCGTCCCTTTCCTGGACGGCTGCCGGGTCGGGCAGACCTGGGGCACGCACTGGCACGGCTCGCTGGAGTCGGACGGCTTCCGGCGGGCGTTCCTGCGCGAGGTGGCCGCCGCCGCGGGCCGCCGCTTCGTGCCGGCCCCCGACACCTCGTTCGCCGCGCTGCGCGAGCAGCAGCTCGACCTGCTCGGCGACCTGATCGAACACCACGCGGACACGGACGCGCTGTGGCGGCTCATCGAGTCCGGCGCGCCGCAAGGACTGCCCTTCATTCCACCGGGAGCACCCGCATGAGCACTGTGTTGTTGTTGTCGACCGCCGACACGGACCTGCTGGCGGCCCGCGCCTCCGACGCCGGCTACCGGATCGGCAACCCCACCCGGGTCGACGTGCGGGAGGAACTGCCCGCGCTCGTCGAGGGCGCCGACCTCGCCGTCGTACGGCTGCTGGGCGGCAAGCGGGCCTGGGAGGACGGGCTCGCCGCGCTGAAGACCGCCGGCGTCCCGACCGTCCTGCTGGGCGGCGAGAGCGTGCCGGACGCGGAGCTGATGGCCGAGTCCTCGGTACCGGCCGGCGTGGTGGCCGAGGCGCTGCGCTACCTGGTCGAGGGCGGCCCCGACAACCTCACCCAGCTCGCCCGGTTCCTCTCCGACACCGTGCTGCTGACCGGCGAGGGCTTCGACGAGCCGCGGAAGATGCCGGAGTACGGCGTCGACGGGGAGCGCCCGTTCACCGAGGGCCGCCCGACGGTCGGCGTGCTCTTCTACCGCGCCCACCAACTGAGCGGCAACACCGCCTTCGTGGACACGCTCTGCGACGCGATCGAGGCGCACGGCGCCAACGCGCTGCCCGTGTACTGCGGTTCGCTGCGCGGCGCGGACGCCGGGCTGTACGAGCTGCTGGACCGGGCCGACGCCCTGGTCGCCACCGTCCTCGCGGCGGGCGGCACGCACGCCTCCGAGGCCTCGGCGGGCGGCGACGACGAGGCCTGGGACATCGGCGCGCTGGCCGACCTGGACGTCCCGGTGCTGCAAGGGCTCTGCCTGACCACGTCGAGGGCCGCCTGGGAGGCCTCGGACGCCGCCCTCTCGCCCATGGACGCGGCGATGCAGGTCGCGATCCCGGAGTTCGACGGGCGGCTGGTCACCGTGCCGTTCTCCTTCAAGGAGCAGGGGCCCGACGAGGTTCCCGTCTACGTCGCCGACCCCGAGCGGGCCGGACGGGTCGCCGGGATCGCCGTGCGGCACGCGGCGCTCGGGCACAAGGCGAACGCCGACAAGAAGCTCGCGCTGGTCTTCACCGCGTACCCGACCAAGCACTCCCGCGTCGGCAACGCGGTCGGCCTCGACACGCCGGCCTCGGCGGTGCGGGTCCTGGACGCGCTGCGGGAGGCGGGGTACTCGCTCACCGACTACCCCTCCGGTGGTGACGAGCTGATCCACCGACTGATCGAGGCGGGCGGCCACGACGTCGAGTGGCTGACCGAGGACCAGCTCGCAGCGGCGCCCGCACGGGTGCCGCTGGCCGACTACCGGGCCTGGTTCGGGACGCTGGACCCCGCGCTGCGGGACGCGATGACCGAGGCGTGGGGCGAGCCGCCGGGTTCGCTGTACGTCGACGGGGACGACATCGTGCTCGCCGCGCTGCGGTTCGGGAACGTCGTCGTGATGATCCAGCCGCCGCGCGGCTTCGGCGAGAACCCGATCGCGATCTACCACGACCCCGACATGCCGCCGTCCCACCACTACCTGGCGGCCTACCGGTGGCTCGACCACACCTTCGGGGCCGACGCGGTCGTGCACATGGGCAAGCACGGCACGATGGAGTGGCTGCCGGGCAAGGGCCTCGGCCTGAGCGCGGGCTGTGCGCCGGACGCCGTGCTGGGCGACCTGCCGCTGATCTACCCGTTCATCGTCAACGACCCCGGTGAGGGCACCCAGGCCAAGCGGCGCGGCCACGCCACGGTGGTCGACCACCTGGTTCCGCCGATGGCGCGGGCCGACACCTACGGCGACCTGGCCAAGCTGGAGCAGCTGCTCGACGAGTACGCGCTCGTCTCCGACCTGGACCCGGCCAAGGCGCCGGCGGTCCGCGCGCAGATCTGGACGCTGGTGAAGGCCGCCGAGCTCCACCACGACCTGCACGTGGACGACCAGCCGGACGACGACGCGTTCGACGAGTTCGTCATGCACATCGACGGCTATCTGTGCGAGATCAAGGACGTGCAGATCCGCGACGGCCTGCACGTCCTCGGCGGTGGCCCGGTCGGCGAGCCGCGCGTGAACCTCGTCCTCGCGGTGCTGCGGGCCTCGCAGGTGTGGGGCGGGCAGGCCAACGCGCTGCCGGGCCTGCGGGCGTCCCTCGCCGAGCACTTCGGCCTGGTGGAGAAGGAGCTGCTGGCCGAGCCGGGCGCCCCGGTGAAGGTGCCGGTGGAGCTGACCGACCTGGTGGACGGTCCGGCGCGCTCGGCCGCGGACGCGGTGGACCTGCTGGAGCAGCTGTGCCGGCGGTGCGCGGAGGGGATGGAGTCCCGGGAGTGGGACGTGGCCGCCGTACCGGCCCTGGTGCGGGAGGTGCTGCGCACCGAACTCCCCGAGGCGGTGCGGGTGCTGGAGTTCGCGTGCCGGGAGGTCGTGCCGCGGCTCGCCCGGACGACGGACGAGATCGACCACATCCTGCGGGCCCTGGACGGCGGTTACGTCCCGGCCGGGCCGTCCGGTTCGCCGACCCGCGGGCTGGTCAACGTGCTGCCGACGGGACGGAACTTCTACTCCGTCGACCCGAAGGCCATCCCCTCCCGGCTGAGCTGGGAGGTCGGCCAGTCCCTCGCGGACTCCCTGATCCAGCGCTATCTCCAGGACACGGGTGAGTACCCGAAGTCCGTCGGCCTCACGGTGTGGGGCACGTCGGCGATGCGCACCCAGGGCGACGACATCGCCGAGATCCTGGCGCTGCTGGGCTGCCGTCCCGTCTGGGACGACGCCTCGCGCCGGGTGACCGGCTTC
Source organism: Streptomyces sp. NPDC047853 (assembly GCF_043204535.1). Classification (NCBI taxonomy): domain Bacteria; kingdom Bacillati; phylum Actinomycetota; class Actinomycetes; order Kitasatosporales; family Streptomycetaceae; genus Streptomyces; species Streptomyces sp. NPDC047853. The sequence goes on from NZ_JBIDCI010000018.1 coordinate 62,644, forward strand.
GAGGTCGTGCCCCCGGCCGAGCTGGGCCGGCCGCGCGTCGACGTCACGGTGCGCATCTCGGGCTTCTTCCGGGACGCGTTCCCGCACGTCGTGGGGTTGATCGACGACGCGGTGCGGGCGGTGGCGGAGCTGGACGAGCCCGCCGACCAGAACTACGTCCGCGCGCACGCCGACGCCGACACCGCCGAGCACGGCGACCGGCGCCGGGCCACGGCCCGCATCTTCGGCTCCAAGCCGGGCGCGTACGGCGCCGGTCTGCTGCCGCTGATCGACGCCCGCAACTGGCGCTCCGACGCGGACCTCGCCGAGGTGTACGCGGTGTGGGGCGGCTACGCGTACGGGCGCGGGCTCGACGGGCGGGCGGCGCGCGGGGACATGGAGACGGCGTTCCGGCGGATCGCGGTGGCGGCGAAAAACGTCGACACGCGCGAGCATGACATCGCGGATGCTGACGACTACTTCCAGTATCACGGCGGCATGGTCGCCATGGTGCGGCACCTGACGGGGGCCTCCCCCGAGGCGTACGTCGGGGACTCGGCCACCCCGGACCAGGTGAAGACGCGGACGCTGGGCGAGGAGACGCACCGGGTCTTCCGCGCGCGCGTCGTCAACCCGCGCTGGATGAGTGCCATGAGAAGGCACGGCTACAAGGGTGCATTCGAGATGGCGGCGACCGTGGACTATCTCTTCGGCTACGACGCCACGGCCGGGGTCGTGGACGACTGGATGTACGAGAAGTTGTCGGCCGAGTACGTGTTCTCGCCTGAGAACCAGGAGTTCATGCGGAAGTCCAACCCCTGGGCCCTGCGCGGCATCACGGAAAGGCTCCTGGAGGCGGCGGACCGCGGGCTGTGGGCGGAGCCGGACCAGGAGACCCTGGACCGGCTTCGGACGATCTACCTCGAGCTCGAGGGAGATCTGGAGGGAGACTCGTGATCTCCCAATGGATCCCCGCAACGGCGGGGAGCAGTCGACAAGCTCGTGCTCTCGGGTGTCGACGTTCGGACCATCCCCGCGTCTGCGGGGAGCGCTTCTTGACCATGCCAGTTCGACAGCCAGCGCTTGCCGCGCCCTGGCATGAATCACCCGGAGGAGTGATCACTGCATGAGCACGCCCTATCCCTTCACTGCTGTCGTCGGCCAGGACGACCTGCGCTTGGCTCTGCTCCTCAACGCTGTGAGCCCTGCGGTCGGCGGTGTGCTCGTCCGTGGTGAGAAGGGCACGGCGAAAAGTACAGCGGTGCGCGCCTTGTCGTCCCTATCGCCGGAGGTCACGGTCGTCCCCGGATGCCGCTTCTCCTGTGATCCCGCATCCCCCGACCCCGCCTGCCCGGACCGGCCGCACGGGACGGGGGCGTCTCAGTCGCGGCCGGCCCGGATGGTGGAGCTGCCCGTCGGCGCCTCCGAGGACCGGCTGGTCGGCGCCCTCGACATCGAGCGAGCGCTTGCCGAGGGCGTGAAGGCGTTCGAGCCGGGGCTGCTGGCACAAGCGCATCGCGGGATCCTCTACGTCGACGAAGTCAACTTGTTGCATGACCACTTGGTCGACCTCCTGTTGGATGCTGCCGCGATGGGCGCCTCGTATGTCGAACGCGAGGGTGTCTCCGTGCGTCACGCGGCCCGCTTCCTGCTCGTCGGGACCATGAATCCCGAAGAGGGCGAGTTGCGCCCCCAACTGTTGGACCGCTTCGGGCTGACGGTGGAGGTCGCCGCCTCGCGCGAGCCCGACCAGCGCGTGGAGGTGGTACGGCGCCGGCTGGCCTACGACGACGACCCGGCCGGCTTCGCCGCGCGCTGGGCCGACGAGGAGGCCGCCGTACGGGCGCGGATCACGGCGGCGCGGGAACTGCTGCCGTCGGTGCGCCTCGGCGACGGGGCGCTGCGGCAGATCGCGGCGACCTGTGCCGCCTTCGAGGTGGACGGCATGCGAGCCGACATCGTGATGGCGCGGACGGCGACGGCTCTGGCGGCCTGGGCCGGGCGCACCGACGTGCTCGCCGAGGACGTGCGGCAGGCCGCGCTGCTGGCCCTGCCGCACCGGCGGCGGCGCAATCCGTTCGACGCGCCGGGGCTGGACGAGGACAAGCTCGACGAGACGCTGGAGGAGTTCGCCGGGCCGGGCGACCACGGCGGGGAGGGCGACGACGATCCGGACCCGGGTCCGGACGGCCCCGGCGGCCCCGGCGGGCAGCCCGAGCCCGACGACGCCCCGCAGGGCGACGGTGACACCGCCGCGCGCCCCGAGGCCGGGGAGGGCGGGGAGCCGCAGCCTTCCGGTGGTGCCGGTGAGCAGTCGCCGGCGCGGGCCGCCGAGCCGTTCCGCACCAAGGTGCTGAGTGTGCCGGGGCTGGGCGAGGGCGCCGCCGGTCGGCGGTCGCGGGCCAGGACCGAGCACGGGCGGACCACCGGGGCCCGGCGGCCCCGGGGGGCGCTGACCAAGCTGCACCTGGCCGCCACCGTGCAGGCCGCCGCCCCCCACCAGCGGGCGCGCGGCCGGTCGGGGCGCGGGCTGGTGGTGCGCCGGGACGACCTGCGGCAGGCGAGCCGGGAGGGCCGTGAGGGCAACCTCGTGCTGTTCGTCGTGGACGCCTCCGGGTCGATGGCGGCGCGGCAGCGGATGAGTGCCGTGAAGGGTGCCGTGCTGTCGCTGCTGCTCGACGCCTACCAGCGGCGGGACAAGGTGGGGTTGGTGACCTTCCGGGGTGCGGCCGCCGACGTCGCGCTGCCGCCGACCTCGTCGGTGGACGCGGCCGCGGTGCGGCTGGAGTCGCTGCCGACGGGCGGACGGACGCCACTGGCGGCGGGGCTGCTCAGGGCGCACGAGGTGTTGCGGGTCGAGCGGCTGCGGGACCCGGCGCGGCGGGCGCTGGTCGTGGTGGTGACGGACGGACGGGCCACGGGTGGCCCGGAGCCGGTGGTGCTGGCCGGGCGCGCGGCGCGGCTGCTCGCGGCCGAGGGCACCGCGTCCGTGGTCGTGGACTGCGAGTCGGGGCCGGTGCGGCTCGGGCTGGCCGGGCGGCTCGCGGGTGAGCTGGGCGGGACGGCGGTGACGCTGGACGAGTTGCGGGCTGACTCGATCGCCGGGCTGGTCAAGGACGTTCAGGGCAGCAGGAGGGCCGCGTAATGCCGCAGGGACAGCCGAGTGTGATTCCGGACGACGGGCTGACGACCCGTCAGCGCCGCAACCGCCCGCTGGTCGTGGTGCACACGGGCGTCGGCAAGGGCAAGTCCACCGCCGCCTTCGGGCTGGCGCTGCGCGCCTGGAACCAGGGGTGGCCGATCGGGGTGTTCCAGTTCGTCAAGTCGGCGAAGTGGAAGGTCGGCGAGGAGAACGCGCTGCGCGTGCTGGGCGCCTCCGGCGAGGGCGGGTCGGTCGACTGGCACAAGATGGGCGAGGGCTGGTCCTGGGTCCAGCGCGACGCGCAGATGGACAACGAGGAGAAGGCCCGGGAGGGCTGGGAGCAGGTCAAGCGGGACCTGGCGGCCGAGACGTACAAGCTGTACGTGCTGGACGAGTTCGCCTACCCGATGCACTGGGGGTGGGTCGACACCGACGAGGTGGTGTCGGTGCTGCGCGACCGGCCGGGGACCCAGCACGTGGTGATCACCGGGCGGAACGCGCCGGAGAAGCTGGTGGAGTGCGCCGACCTCGTCACCGACATGTCCAAGGTCAAGCACCCGATGGACGCCGGGCAGAAGGGGCAGAGGGGCATCGAGTGGTGACCTCCGCCGCATCCGCCGTGCCCCGGCTGGTCGTCGCCGCGCCCTCGTCGGGCAGCGGCAAGACCACCGTCGCCACGGGGCTCATGGCCGCGTTCGCCGGGCGCGGGCTCGCCGTGTCGCCGCACAAGGTCGGGCCGGACTACATCGACCCCGGGTACCACTCCCTCGCCACCGGGCGGGCGGGGCGGAACCTCGACGCCTACCTGTGCGGGCCCGAGCTGGTCGGGCCGCTCTTCCTGCACGGCGCGCGCGGGTGCGACATCGCCGTGGTCGAGGGGGTGATGGGGCTGTACGACGGGGCCGCCGGGGAAGGCGAGCTGGCGTCCACCGCGCAGGTGGCGAAGCTGCTCGGGGCTCCGGTGGTGCTGGTCGTGGACGCGTCGTCGCAGTCCCGGTCGGTGGCGGCGCTGGTGCACGGGTTCGTGTCCTGGGACCCGGAGGTGCGGATCGGGGGCGTGATCCTCAACAAGGTGGGCTCGGACCGGCACGAGGCGCTGCTGCGGGAGGCGCTCGACTCCGTCGGGGTGCCGGTGCTGGGAGTGCTGCGGCGGGTGCCGCAGGTCGCCACGCCGTCGCGGCATCTGGGACTGGTGCCGGTCGCCGAGCGGGGGGCGGCGGCGGTCGACGCCGTGGCGGCGATGGCGGCGCAGGTCTCCGACGGTTGTGATCTGGAGGCGTTGGCGGCGCTGGCGCGGGCTGCGGGTCCGCTGCCGGGGGGCGCCGCCCCCTGGACCCCCGGGCCCGGGCCCGCGCCCTCCCGGCACCCGGCTCCATCGGACGGGACGTCACCACCACGCGTCGCCGTCGCCGGCGGGCCCGCCTTCACGTTCTCCTACGCCGAGCACACCGAACTGCTCGCCGCCGCCGGGGCGGAGGTCGTCACGTTCGATCCGCTGCGGGACGAGGAGCTTCCCGAGGGGACCGCGGGGCTCGTCGTCGGAGGCGGTTTTCCCGAGGTGTACGCCTCCGAGCTGTCGGCCAACGAGCCGCTGCGCAAGGCCGTCGCCGAACTCGCGCTGAGCGGCGCTCCCGTCGCCGCCGAGTGCGCGGGCCTGCTGTACCTGTGCCGGGAGCTGGACGGGTCGCCGATGTGCGGGGTGCTGGACGCCTCCGCGCGGATGACCGGGCGGCTGACGCTGGGCTACCGGGACGCCGTGGCCGTGAGCGACAGCGCGCTGGCCGTCGCGGGGACGCGGATGCGGGGCCACGAGTTCCACCGGACCGTCGTGGAGCCGGGGGCCGGGGCGGCTCCGGCGTGGGGGGTGCGGGCGCCCGAGCGGCGCGTCGAGGGATTTGTGGAGCGCGGTGTGCACGCGAGTTATCTGCACACGCACTGGGCGTCCGAGCCCGGTGTCGCCCGTCGGTTCGTGGAGAGGTGCCGGACGTCATGAGCAGCAGGCTGATCGGTGTGGGGGTCGGGCCCGGGGACCCCGAGCTGGTGACCGTCAAGGGCGTCAACGCGCTACGGGCCGCCGACGTCGTCGTGGTGCCCGTCATGGCTGCGTCTGACGGAAAGGACGGCGGGGAGCGGGGGCGGGCCGAGGCGACGGTGCTGCACTACGCGCCCGCCGAGAAGGTCGTCCGCGTCGTCTTCGCGCTGAACGAGCGCGCCGACCGGGCCCGTCGTGAGGCGGCCTGGGACGCGGCCGGGCAGCGGGTGGCCGAGCTGTTGCGCACGCGGGGCACCGTCGCCTTCGCCACCATCGGCGACCCCAACGTGTACTCGACCTTCACCTACCTCGCGCAGACCGTCGGCGAGCTGGTGCCGGGCACTCTCGTGGAGACCGTGCCGGGCATCACCGCCATGCAGGACCTCGCGGCCCGTTCGGGTGCCGTGCTGACCGAGGGCACCGAGCCGCTGACGCTGGTTCCGGTGACCGCCGGAGCCGCCGTGCTGAAGGACGCGCTGAACGGGCCCGGCACGGTCGTCGCCTACAAGTTCGGCCGGCAGGCGGCCGAGGTCGCCGAGGCGCTGCGGGAGACCGGGCGGCTGGACGACGCGGTGTGGGGGTCGGCGCTGGGACTGCCCGAGGAGTCCGTGCGGGCCGCGGCGGAACTGGACGGTGGCCCGCTGCCCTACCTGTCGACGCTCATCGCGCCCGCCCGGCGCGAGGGCGGCCGGGGCGGGAAACTGTGAGCGTCCGCGGTGGGGGCGCCTCATTCGGCGACGCCCACCACCAGCCAGATGAACGCTGCGCCCGCGACCGTGCACAGCAGGGTCGAGCGGGCGGGGTGCCGGTGATGGGCCTCGGGGAGGATCTCGGCCGCGGCGAGGTAGAGCAGGACGCCGCCGAAGAGGCCGAGGTAGGCGCCGAGGGCCTGCTCGGGGATGGTGAACAGCAGGGTCGAGGCCGCGCCGAGCACCGGGGCGCAGGCGTCGGCGAACAGCATCGCCACGGCCCGGCGGCGGGCGTTCCCGTACAGGCTGGTCAGCGTGTAGGTGTTGAAGCCGTCGGCGAAGTCGTGGGCGATCACGGCCATCGCCACCGCCGCGCCCATGCCGCCGCCCACCTGGAAGGCCGCGCCGATCGCCACGCCGTCCATCGCGCTGTGCCCGACCATCGCGGCAGCGGCCGTCAGGCCCACCTGGGGCGAGCGGTGCGTGTGCTCGTCGGCGCCGTGCGCCGCGCGGCGGGCCGCCAGCAGGCGCTCCACCAGGTGTGCCAGCAGGAAGCCGGCGACGAAGAGCAGCAGCGCCTCCGGCACGCCGAACACCTCCTCGCCCGCCGCGTCCAGGGCCTCGGGCAGCAGGTCGAGGCCGACCACGCCCAGCATCAGGCCACCGGCCAGCCCCAGGACCAGGTGGCGCCGGTCGGTCACGCGCTGTGCCGTCCAGCCACCGGCCAGGGTCATCAGGAACGCGCCGAGCGCGACGAAGACCGCCATGGGCCCTTGCTATCGGATCGGGGCGCGTATCCGTGCGCACGACAGCAGCAACCGCAGTAAATATGCGTAGGAGAGGACCGATTCCCATGGCTTCCGAGGACTCCGTGGCACCCGAGGTCTCGGCGGCACCCGCCGCCGCGGCCGGGGACCCCACCGGCAAGGTGACCTTCGTCGGTGCCGGGCCGGGCGCCGCCGACCTGCTGACGTTCCGCGCCGCGCGGGCCATCGCCGAGGCCGACGTCGTGATCTGGGCGGCCAGCCTGGTCCAGGAGGAGGTGCTGGGGCATGCCCGTCAGGACGCGGAGGTCCTGGACTCGGCGACGATGTCGCTGGAGGACGTCGTCGCGGTCTACCGGCGGGCCCGTGCGGAAGGGCTGCGGGTCGCCCGCATCCACTCCGGCGATCCGGCCCTGTGGGGCGGGACGCAGGAGCAGCTCGACCGGTGCGCGGAGATCGGCATCGCGACCGAGGTGGTGCCCGGCGTCTCCGCCTTCTCGGCGGTGGCCGCGCTGGCGCAGCGGGAGCTGACCGTCCCGGAGGTCGCGCAGTCCGTCGTCCTGACCCGGCTCGGCGGCGGCAAGACGCCGATGCCGCCCGGGGAGGAGGTCCGCGAGTTCGCGAAGCACGGCACCACCATGGCGGTCTTCCTGTCGGCGGCCCGCAGCGGCCAGCTGGTGCGGGAGCTGCTGGAGGGCGGCTACCCGACCGAGACGCCGGTCGTCGTCGCCTACCAGGCCACCTGGCCGGAGGAGCTGGTCGTGCGGTGCACGATCGGCACGCTGGAGGAGACGGTCAAGGAGCACAAGCTCTGGAAGCACACCCTGTTCCTGGTCGGCCCGGCCCTCGACGCGCACGGCACCCGCTCGCACCTGTACCACCCGGGGCACTTCCACGGCTATCGCAAGGCCGACCCCGAGGCGCGCCGGGAGCTGCGCACGCGGGGCGCGAGCACGTGATCACGGTGGTGGGCATGGGGGCCGGCGAGCCTCCCGCCGGGGACGTCGCCGCCGGTGCCGCGCTGGTGGTCGGTGGACGGCGCCATCTGGACGCCGTACGGCTGCCGGCGGGGGCCGAGCGGGTCGTCCTCGGGGCGTTGGCGCCGGCCCTGGACACGATCGCGCAGTACGTCGCGAAGGAGCGGCCGGTGGTCGTCCTGGCCTCCGGCGACCCGGGGTTCTTCGGCATCGTGCGGGCGCTGGCCGAGCGGTTCGGGCCCGAGCGGCTCGACGTGCGGCCCGGTGTCTCCTCGGTCGCGGCCGCCTTCGCGCGGGTCGGGCTGCCGTGGGACGACGCCGTGGTGGCCAGCGCGCACGGGCGGGACCTCAGGACGGCGGTGAACGTGTGCCGGGCGCACCCGAAGGTCGCCGTGCTGACCGGGCCCGGGGCGGGTCCGGCGGAGCTGGGCGCCGCGCTGCGGGGCGACGATCGGGTGCTGTTCGTCGCCCGCGCGCTGGGCTCCGCCGGGGAGCGCGTGGAGCGGGTGACGCCCGCCGAGGCCGCCGACCGGGACTGGGGAGCGGCGGTGAGCGTGGTGCTGTGCCTGGACGAGGCGCGGGCGCTCGGGCCGACGCGGACCCTCGCCGGAGCCCGGCCGGGGTGCGCCGGACGGGACGGATGGGCCGGCTGGGCCCTGGACGAGACCGAGTTCGCCCACCGCGACTCGATGATCACCAAGTTCGAGGTGCGCGCGCTGGCGCTGGCCCGGCTCGGGCCGCGCCCCGGTGACCTGGTGTGGGACGTCGGGGCGGGGTCGGGGTCCGTGGCCGTGGAGTGCGCGCGGCTGGGTGCCGCCGTCGACGCGGTGGAGAAGACAGCGGACGGCGCCGAGCGCATCCGCGCCAACGCCGCCGCGCACGGCGTCGACGTCCGCGTGGTGCACGGCACGGCGCCCGGGGCGCTGTCGGACCTGACGGACCCCGACGCCGTGTTCGTCGGCGGGGGCGGGCGCGAACTGCCCGCGGTCGTCGCGGCCTGCGCGCGGCGCGCCCGGCGTGCCGTGGTCGTCGCCCTGGCCGCGCTGGACCGGGTGCCGGCGGCCCGCCGGGCGCTGCTCGACGCCGGGCTGGAGTGCGACGGGGTGCTGTTGCAGTCGTCCCGGCTCGCCCCGCTGCCGGGGGACGTGACCCGGCTCGCGGCGGCCAATCCCGTGTTCCTGCTGTGGGGCGTGAGGCCGCACAGCCGTACCGAAGGAGTTTCCCCTTGATCGGCCTGATCTCCGCCACCGCGGCGGGAGCGGCCGCGCGGGACCGGCTGGCCGCCGCCTGGCCGGACCGCACGCGCGTCTACGAGGGTCCCGTCGCGGACGCCGTACGGACCGCGTTCGCCGAGTGCGAGCGGCTGGTGTGCTTCCTGGCCACGGGGGCCGTCGTCCGGCTCGTGGCACCGTTGCTGGACGACAAGCGGACCGACCCCGGGGTCGTCTGCGTGGACGAGGGCGGACGGTTCGCCGTGTCGCTGGTCGGCGGCCACGGGGGCGGCGCCAACGACCTCGCCGTCGCGGTCGCCGGGGTGCTGGGCGCCGAGCCGGTGGTGACGACGGCGACGGACGCCGTGGGACTGCCGGGACTGGACACCCTCGGGATGCCCGTGGAGGGCGATGTCGCCGGGGTGTCGCGGGCCCTGCTCGACGGTGTGCCGGTCGCGCTGCGCGCGGAGGTGCGGTGGCCCCTGCCGCCGCTGCCCGTCACCGACGAGGGCGCGTACACGGTCCGGCTGACCGACCGTCTGGTGGAGCCCGCCGGGCGCGAGGCCGTCCTGCGTCCGCCGTCCCTGGTCGTCGGCGTCGGCGCCTCCAGGGGGGCGCCGGTCGACGAGGTGCTCGGGCTGGTCGAGGAGGCGCTGCGGGACGCCGGACTGTCCGCCGCGTCGGTCGCCGAACTGGCCACCGTGGACGCCAAGGCGCAGGAGCCCGGGATCGTCGGGGCCGCCGAGCGGCTGGGCGTGCCCCTGGTGACGTACGCCGCCGGGGAGCTGGCGGGCGTCGAGGTGCCCAACCCCTCCGACGCGCCGCTCGCGGCGGTCGGCACGCCGTCGGTCGCGGAGGCGGCGGCGCTCGCGCGGGGCGGCGAACTCCTCGTCCCCAAGCGCAAGTCGGCGTCGAGTCCGGCGATGGCCACCTGTGCCGTCGTACGGCGGCCGGGGCGCGGGCGGCTCGCGGTGGTCGGGCTCGGGCCGGGCGCCCGGGACCTGGTCACGCCGCGCGCGCAGGCCGAGTTGCGGCGGGCTTCGGTGCTGGTCGGTCTCGACCAGTACGTCGACCAGATCCGCGACCTGCTGCGGCCCGGTACCCGGATCCTGGAGTCGGGGCTCGGTGCCGAGGAGGAGCGGGCCCGGACCGCGGTCGAGGAGGCCCGGCGCGGACACGCCGTCGCCCTGATCGGCAGCGGGGACGCCGGGGTGTACGCCATGGCGTCGCCCGCGCTGGCGGAGGCGTCCGACGACATCGACGTGGTCGGGGTTCCCGGGGTGACGGCGGCGCTGGCGGCCGGGGCGATCCTGGGCGCGCCGCTCGGCCACGACCACGTGTCGATCAGCCTGTCCGACCTGCACACGCCGTGGGAGGTCATCGAACGGCGGGTGCGGGCGGCGGCCGAGGCGGACCTCGTCGTGACCTTCTACAACCCGCGCAGCCGGGGCCGGGACTGGCAGCTGCCCAAGGCGCTGGCGATCCTCGCGGAGCACCGGGAGCCGACCACGCCGGTCGGGGTCGTGCGCAACGCGTCGCGCGCCGACGAGTCCAGCCGCCTGACCACGCTCGCCGCCCTGGACCCGGCGGCGGTCGACATGATGACGGTCGTGACGGTGGGCAACACCGCGACCCGGGAGATCGCCGGGCGCATGGTGACCCCGCGCGGCTACCGCTGGCAGGAGCGGGCCGAGTGAGCCCGGTGGCGCCCCCCCCGTCGGGCCGCCCGCCGTGAACGACGAGTCCGAGAGGGGTGGTCCGGCGGTCGCGCCGAACGCCCTGCCGCACCACCCCCTTCCGTCCGAGAAACCCGAGGAGAAACTGTGACCACCCCGCCCGCCCTGCTCATCGCCGGACACGGCACCCGGGACGAGGCCGGAGCCGAGGCGTTCCGCGACTTCGTGCGCGAGCTGGGCCGCCGCCACCCCGAACTGCCCGTCGCCGGCGGGTTCATCGAACTGTCGCCGCCGCCGCTCGGCGAGGCGGTCGCCGAGCTGGTCGAGCGCGGGGTGCGCCGGTTCGCCGCGGTGCCGCTGATGCTGGTGTCCGCCGGGCACGCCAAGGGCGACATCCCGGCGGCGCTCTCCCGCGAGAAGGAGCGCCACCCCGGCATCTCGTACACCTACGGACGTCCGCTGGGCCCGCACCCCGCGCTGCTGCGGGTGCTGGAGCGGCGCCTGGAGGAGGCCGTCGACCCCTCCTGGGACCGGTCCGAGGTGACCGTGCTGCTGGTGGGGCGCGGTTCGACGGACCCGGACGCCAACGCGGAGGTGTTCAAGGCGGCGCGGCTGCTGTGGGAGGGACGCGGGTACGGGGCGGTGGAGACGGCGTTCGTGTCGCTGGCGAAGCCGGACGTGCCGGGCGGCCTGGAGCGGTGCGTGCGGCTGGGGGCGCGGCGGGTCGTGGTCCTGCCGTACTTCCTGTTCACCGGCATCCTCCCGGACCGGGTCCGGCACCAGACCGAGGAGTGGGCCGCGGCGCACCCGGAGACCGACGTGCGTTCGGCGGACGTCATCGGGCCGGAGCCGGAGCTGCTGGACCTGGTGTGGGAGCGGTACGAGGAGGCCGTCGGGGGCGACCTGCGGATGAACTGCGACTCCTGCGTGTACCGGATCGCGCTGCCGGGGTTCGAGGACAAGGTGGGGCTGCCGCAGCAGCCGCACTTCCACCCCGACGACGACGGCCACCACCACCACGGGCACCATCACGGGCATGGACACGCACACTCCCACGCCCACTGAGGGCCCGGCCGTCGACCTCGACCTGCGGCACCACGGGGACGCCGAGGTCCGCGACGACGGCTCGGCGCTGGTGGACCTCGCGGTGAACGTCCGCGCGGACACGCCCCCGGTGTGGCTGCGCGAGCACGTCGCCGCCTCGCTCGGCTCCCTCGCGGCCTACCCGGACGGGCGGGCCGCGCGGGCGGCGGTGGCGGCACGGCACGGGCTGCCGGTGGAGCGGGTGCTGCTGACGGCGGGCGCGGCGGAGGCGTTCGTGCTGCTGGCGCGGGCGCTGAAGGTGAGCCGGCCGGTCGTGGTGCACCCCCAGTTCACGGAGCCGGAGGCGGCGCTGCGGGACGCGGGACACACGGTCGGCCGGGTGCTGCTGAGGGAGGCGGACGGCTTCCGGCTGGACCCGGCCGCGGTGCCCGAGGAGGCCGACCTGGTGGTGGTCGGCAACCCGACGAACCCGACGTCGGTGCTGCATCCGGCGGACGCCGTCGCGGAACTGGCCCGCCCCGGGCGGACGCTGGTCGTGGACGAGGCGTTCATGGACGCGGTGCCGGGTGAGCGGGAGGCGCTGGCCGGGCGCACCGACGTGCCCGGGCTGGTCGTCCTGCGCAGCCTCACCAAGACGTGGGGGCTGGCCGGGCTGCGCATCGGGTACGTCCTGGCGGCCCCGGAGACGATCACGGAGCTGGAACGCGCCCAGCCGCTGTGGCCGGTGTCGACGCCGGCGCTGGCGGCCGCCGAGGCGTGCGTGGCGCCGCGGGCGCTGGCGGAGGCCGCCCACGCCGCGCACCGCGTCGCCGTGGACCGGGCGCATCTCGTCTCCGGACTCACCCGGTTCGCCGCCGGCGGAGTGCGGGTCGTCGAACCGGCCGCGGGCCCCTTCGTCCTGGTCCGTCTCCCGCACGCCGCCGCGGTACGCCACCGGCTGCGCGATCTCGGGTACGCGGTGCGGCGCGGGGACACGTTCCCGGGTCTGGGCGAGGAGTGGCTGCGCCTCGCGGTACGGGACCGGGCGACGACGGACGGCTTCCTGCGGGCGCTGGAGCGGGCGGTGGCGGAACCGGCCTGACCCGGACGGCGGGCGGGGCGCCGACCCCGAAGGACGGCACCGCCGCGCCCCACGTGCGCGGCGGTGCCGCCCGGCCCGGAGGTGCGGCGTGCACGGCACGGCGGTCTCCACGGCAAGGCGGTCTCCACCGCACGGAGGGGGGCACCCCCCGGCGTACGGCCCGCCCCCTCGCCCTCACCCCCGCCCGCGGTCACCCGCCCGGACGGTCACCCGCGCCGGCGCCGGGCCAGCAGCAGGGAGCCGCCGCCCGCCAGGACCAGGGCCGCTGCCCCGGCGGCGAGGTACGGGGTCGCCGAACTGCCCCCCGTCTCGGCGAGGTCGGCCTCGGCGCGGGCGCCCTGGGGCCGGACCTCGGCGGCCGGTTCGGCCTCCTGCTCGGCGGGGGGCTCGTCGGCCTTCGCCGGAGGCTGCTCGGCTTCCGGGGCCGCCGGGGACTCACAGGTCGCCTTCGCCAGGGTCAGGGTGCCGTCGACCTCCGCGACGTTCAGGTCCAGCGGGTCGACGGACACCTTGAGTTCGAGCGCGGTGGCGGCGGCCGTACGGGAGGTGGTCTCCGTCCGGGACAGGTCGAGCCGCACCTCGCCGACACCGGGGACCTCGACCTCCGTCGTCCCGCCGGTGGTCAGGGTGACCTTCTTGCCGAGGACCGTGACCGGGCCCAGCAGGTTCGCGTCGGCGACCGGCTTCTTCCCGGCCTCGCACGTCGCGGTGGAGGTGACCTGCTCGACCTCGACCACCGACAGCAGCGGCAGGCCCGGGACGTGGAGCCGTGCGCGGGCGAGGTTCGCGCGGCCCTCGCTCTTCGCCGCGGTCGCCGTCGCCGCGGACTCGGCCACGTCGGCCCGCAGGACGCTGAAGGCCCTGCCCCCGTCGACGCCGTCCAGCCGCGCGGTCAGCGCGGTCTTCCGGGCCGTCTCGGGCGCGTGCACCTCGTTGAGGGTGACCGCGAGCGGGACGTTCACGGTCTTGTTGAGCAGGGACACGTCCAGCCCGGTACGCAGGACGGTGGCGCTCGCGCGGCCGTGGTCGCCGGTCGCCTGTGCGGTGCCCGCGCCGGCCAGGGCCGCGGGACCGGCGGCCAGGACCGTGGCCGCCGCGACGGTGACGAGACGGCGTGCGGGCATGCGGAAGGTGTTGCCGTTCAAGGTGGTGGGACCCCCAGTGAGACATGCGTGCGGGACACGCATGAGCGACATGCTCGGGACCCGCACAGAATGTCCTCGCGCCCGCCCGACCGTCAGCGATCCCGGGGCACTTCACCCCTTCGTGGGGTTTCCGCCCGCGCTTTCGAATCCTCCGGCACGGGTGTTCCCCGCGTCACCCCGGACGGCTAACCGACCACCCGTCCGTTCAGCACCACCCGGCGCGGAGCGGCGAGCACGCGCACGTCCGCGCGCGGGTCCTCGTCGAACACCACCAGGTCCGCCGGCGCGCCCTCCTCCAGGCCGGGACGTCCGAGCCAGCGCCGGGCGGCCCAGGTCGTCGCGGCGAGGGCCTCCACGGGCGGGATGCCGGCCGTCACCAGCTCGGCGACCTCCGCGGCGGCCAGACCGTGGGCCAGGGCCCCTCCCGCGTCGGTGCCGACGAAGACCGGGACACCGGCGTCGTAGGCGCTCCGCACGGTGTCGTAGCGGCGCTCGTGGAGCCTGCGCATGTGGGAGGACCAGCGGGGGAACCGGGACTCGCCGCCGTCCGCGAGCGCCGGGAAGGTGGCGATGTTGACCAGGGTCGGCACGATGGCGACGCCCCGCTCGGCGAAGAGGGGGATCGTGTCGTCGGTCAGGCCCGTGGCGTGCTCGACGCAGTCGATGCCGGCCTCGACGAGGTCGCGCAGCGAGTCCTCGGCGAAGCAGTGGGCGGTGACGCGGGCGCCCAGGCGGTGGGCCTCCGCGATCGCCGCCTCCACGGCGCCGCGCGGCCAGCAGGCGGACAGGTCGCCGAGGTCGCGGTCGATCCAGTCGCCGACCAGCTTCACCCAGCCGTCGCCGCGCCGGGCCTCCTGCGCGACGTACGCCACCAGGTCCTCGGGCTCGACCTCCCAGGCGTAGTTGCGGATGTAGCGCCGGGTGCGGGCGATGTGCCGGCCGGCCCGGATGATCTTCGGGAGGTCCTCGCGGTCGTCGATCCAGCGGGTGTCGGAGGGCGAACCCGCGTCACGGATGAGGAGGGTGCCCGCCTCCCGGTCGGTCAGCGCCTGCTTCTCGGCGACGTCCTCGGGGACGGCGCCGTGCCGGTCGAGGCCGACGTGGCAGTGGGCGTCGACCAGGCCGGGCAGCGTCCAGCCCGTGACGGTGCGGACGTCGGCCGCACCCGCGGGACGGTCGTAGGAGATCCGGCCGTCGACCACCCACACCTCGTCGCGGACCTCCTCCGGCCCGACCAGCACCCGACCCTTCACGTGCAGCACCGTGCGATCGCTCATGTCCCGCACCCTAGACCGGTGCGGCGGGGTGTTCGAAGGCCGGTCACCGGGCGGCCGCGCGGGCCTGCCGCCCGGCCGCCCGCCGGGCGGCGACCGCGCCCGCCACGGCGGTCAGGGCGAGCACGGCGGCCCCGGGGTTGGCGTAGCCGGGGATGTCGGCGGAGTCGTAGCCGCCGCCGTCCGTGGTCTCGCAACGGAAGCGCAGGGGCAGCAGGGAGGCGTCGTAGTCGATCACCCGCTCGGACAGCTCCTGGGACACACCGGTGCGGCAGGGCCGCATCGGCGAGGAGCCCGTGCCCCCGTCCTCCGCCTCCATCACCGCGAAGCCCACACACAGCGCGCCCCAGGCGTACAGCAGGACGGCACCCGCGCCGGCGACCCCGGCGACGGCACGCCAGGGCGCGCCCGCCCCGGGCCGCCCGGGAGCCGCGGGACGGGCCGCGGGGTAGGGGCGGCGCCCGAACGTGTCGGCGTTTCGGCCGAGGACGACAGCCGTCACCACGGCGATGGCCACGAGCAGCAACAGAACGGACACGAGGCCGAGTTCATCAGGCCGACGATCGTTCCGGCTGTGGCGGAAGCCACAATTCCGGGCGTGAGGGTGTCGCAACGGAAACCCTCCGCGCGAGTGGTGACGCGGGCCATGGTTACTCTCGACTCCGTACGCGCCGTACACCTGCCCGTTACCGAAGAGAGCACCGCCGTGACCCACCCCTTCCTGGACCTCGCCCCGCTGAGCGCCGGCCGTTTCGCCGCGATCGAGGACCGGGTGGCGCGCCTGCTCGGCACCGGACAGGACGTCGTGATCATGCAGGGCGAGGCGCTGCTGCCGCTGGAGGGCGCGATCCGCGCCGCCGCCGGGCCGGGCACCGTCGCGCTGAACATCATCACGGGGCCGTACGGGCAGACCTTCGGGAACTGGCTGCGGGACTGCGGCGCGACCGTGCACGACCTCGCCGTGCCGTTCCACACGGCCGTCTCCGCCGAGCAGGTCCGCCGGGCCTTCGCCGAGCACCCGGAGATCGACTTCGTGTCCCTGGTGCACGCGGAGGCGGCGACCGGGAACACCAACCCGGTCGCGGAGATCGGCGAGGCGGTGCGGGAGCAGGGCGCGCTGTTCTACCTGGACGCCGTGGCCTCGGTGGGCGCCGAGCCGGTGCTGCCGGACGCGTGGGGCGTGGACCTGTGCGTCATCGGCGCGCAGAAGGCGATGGGCGGTCCGGCCGGCGTGTCGGCGGTGTCGGTGAGCGAGCGGGCCTGGGCGCGGATGGCGGCGAACCCGCACGCCCCGCGCCGGTCGTACCTCTCCCTGCTGGACTGGAAGGAGCGCTGGATCGACGGCGGGCGCAAGGCGCTGCTGCACGCTCCGGCGCAGTTGGAGATGCTCGCGCTGGAGGCGTGTGTGGAGCGCATCGAGGCGGAGGGCCCGGAGACGGTGAGGGCGCGGCACGCCTCGGCCGCGGCGGCCACCCGCGCCGGTGCGCTCGCGCTGGGGGGCGGCCTGGAGCCGTACGTGCACGAGGCGAGGGACGCGGCGCCGGTCGCGACGACGCTGCGGGTGCCGGCGGGCACCGACGCGTCGGAGCTGGTGGCCCGTGCCCTGGCCTCCGACCCCACGCTGCCGCTGGCCGCGGGCGGGGGCGCGCTGGCGAAGGAGATGGTCCGGGTCAACCACTACGGCCCGGACGCGACGCCCGGGGCCGTGCAGGGCTGCCTGGCGGCACTGGGTGCCGCGCTGGCCGAGGGCGGGGTCGGGACGGACCTGGGTGCGGCCCGGCGCGCCGCCGAGTCCGCCTGGGAGGCGCGGAGCGGCGCAGGCCTTTTCGGGGCGTGAATTCGCGGAATTTGCCGAAGTCATCAAAAGCGAATTCGGCAATTCTTCGGAGTACAGCCATCCGTGTTCTTCTGCCCGCTTTCCCCGAGCCTAAACTCTAAGATTTCGATAAGTTCGAGACCGGCATTTCGGACACGCGTCGCACAGGTTACATGATTGTGACCCGTTACACATGCTGACCGATTCGCGCCGTTCGTCCAGGTCAAATCATCCCAAAGTGTCGCCGTTTCGCGCGGTGGCACGCGCCCGCGTGATATCACACGACACGTGCATGCGTAACCCCGTCCGGCGATGCAATTTCGATTTTCGCTGGGTAATTTCATTTGCATGACTGCCGCGCAAGCAGACCTGCAAATCGATCGTCCGAGAGTGGCCGACGGCGCCGCCCTGTGGCGGATAGCCAAGGACTCGAAGGTCCTCGACGTGAACTCGTCCTACAGCTATCTGCTCTGGTGCCGTGACTTCGCGGCGACCTCGGCGGTCGCCCGCGACGGGCACGGCGTGCCGGTCGGCTTCGTGACCGGCTACGTGCGGCCCGACCAGCCGGACACGCTGCTCGTGTGGCAGGTGGCGGTGGACGAGGCGTACCGTGGTCGGAAGCTGGCGGCTTCGATGCTCGACGGGCTTGCCGCCCGGACCCTCGCGGAGTGCGGGACGACGACCGTGGAGACCACCATCTCCCCCGACAACACCGCTTCCCAGCGGCTGTTCACCTCGTTCGCCGAGCGCCACGGCGCCCCGCTGGAGCGCGAAGTCCTCTTCGACACGGACGCGTTCCCCGACGGGCCGCACGAGCCCGAGGTCCTGTACCGCATAGGCCCCCTCGGCGGCCCGGCCCGCGGCTGACCGCCCGGCGGGCGCCCTCGCCGCCCGGCCCCCAGACTTCCCGGCCCGGACCGCACCGGTCCCACCGGATCCGTACGACCTTCCTCTCCCACCCTCACCCCACGAGGAGCGATTCGTCGTGACCATCACCCAGCCCGACCTCAGTGTCTTCGAAACCGTCGAATCCGAGGTGCGCAGCTACTGCCGCGGCTGGCCCACCATCTTCGACCGTGCGGTCGGCAGCCGCATGTACGACGAGGACGGCCACGAGTACCTGGACTTCTTCGCCGGAGCGGGCTCGCTCAACTACGGGCACAACAACGCCGTACTGAAACGCGCGCTCATCGACTACCTGGAGCGGGACGGCGTCACGCACGGTCTCGACATGTCGACGACGGCCAAGCGCCGCTTCCTGGAGACGTTCCAGAACACGATCCTGCGCCCGCGCGACCTGCCGTACAAGGTCATGTTCCCGGGCCCGACGGGCACCAACGCCGTGGAGGCCGCGCTGAAGCTGGCGCGCAAGGTGAAGGGGCGCGAGTCGATCGTGTCCTTCACCAACGCCTTCCACGGCATGTCGCTCGGCTCGCTCGCCGTGACCGGCAACGCCTTCAAGCGGGCCGGCGCCGGCATCCCGCTGGTGCACGGCACGCCGATGCCGTTCGACAACTACTTCGACGGCACCGTCGAGGACTTCCTGTGGTTCGAGCGGCTCCTGGAGGACCAGGGCTCCGGGCTCAACAAGCCGGCCGCCGTGATCGTGGAGACCGTGCAGGGCGAGGGTGGCATCAACGTCGCCCGGCCCGAGTGGCTGCGCGCCCTGTCCGAGCTGTGCGAGCGCCAGGACATGCTGCTCATCGTGGACGACATCCAGATGGGCTGCGGCCGTACCGGCGCCTTCTTCTCCTTCGAGGAGGCGGGCATCACGCCGGACATCGTCACCGTCTCCAAGTCGATCAGCGGCTACGGCCTGCCCATGTCGCTCTGCCTGTTCAAGCCGGAACTGGACGTCTGGGAGCCGGGCGAGCACAACGGCACCTTCCGCGGCAACAACCCCGCCTTCGTGACGGCGACCGCCACGCTGGAGGCGTACTGGGCCGACGGGTCGGCGATGGAGAAGCAGACCCGTACCCGCGGTGAGCAGGTCGAGCAGCACATGATCGCCATCACCGAGGAGAACCTCGCCGACGTCAAGGAGTACCGCGGCCGCGGCCTGGTCTGGGGCCTGGAGTTCCACGACAAGGACCGCGCGGGCCGGATCGCCAAGCGCGCCTTCGAGCTGGGGCTGCTCATCGAGACGTCCGGCCCCGAGAGCGAGGTCGTCAAACTGCTGCCCGCGCTGACCATCACGCCCGACGAGCTGGACGAGGGCATGAAGACCCTCGCCCGCGCGGTGCGCGAGACCGCCTGACACCCCCACCTTCCGGCGCCTTCGACCGCGCGGCCGAAGGCGCCGGGGACCCTGCACACCCTTCACCTAGGAGGCATCGCAACACCGTGATCGTCCGTTCGTTCAAGGAGATCGAAGGCACCGACCGGCACGTGAAGTCGGCGTCCGGCACCTGGGAGAGCAAGCGCATCGTCCTCGCCAAGGAGAAGGTCGGCTTCTCCGTGCACGAGACGATCCTCTACGCGGGTACGGAGACGTCGATGTGGTACGCGAACCACATCGAGGCCGTCGTCTGCACCCAGGGCGACGCCGAGTTGACCGACCGCGAGACGGGGAAGACGTACCACATCACCCCGGGCACGATGTACCTCCTCGACGGCCACGAGCGGCACACGCTCAAGGTCAAGGAGGACTTCCACTGCATCTGTGTCTTCAACCCGCCCGTGACCGGACGGGAGGACCACGACGAGAACGGCGTCTACCCGCTGCTCACCGAGGAGGTGTGAGTCATCGTGACCATCACGACCACGAACATCACCGATCTCTACCCCACCCGCGGCGCCACCGAGGTGGCCACCCCCCGCAAGGACCCGGTCGTCTGGGGCTCCCCGGACACGCCCGGTCCCGTCTCGGCCGGTGAGCTCCAGTCCCTGGACCGCGACGGCTTCCTGGCCGTCGACCAGCTCATCGGGCCGGACGAGGTCGCCAGGTACGCGCGGGAGCTGGAGCGGCTCACCTCCGACCCGGCCATCCGCGCGGACGAGCGCTCCATCGTGGAGCCGCAGTCCAAGGAGATCCGGTCCGTCTTCGAGGTGCACAGGATCAGCGAGGTCTTCGCCGAGCTGGTGCGCGACGAGCGCGTGGTCGGGCGGGCCCGGCAGATCCTCGGCTCGGACGTCTACGTCCACCAGTCCCGGATCAACGTCAAGCCGGGCTTCGGGGCCAGCGGTTTCTACTGGCACTCGGACTTCGAGACCTGGCACGCCGAGGACGGCCTGCCGAACATGCGGACGATCTCGGTCTCGATCGCGCTCACCGAGAACTACGACACCAACGGCGGTCTCATGATCATGCCGGGGTCGCACAAGACGTTCCTCGGGTGCGCGGGGGCCACGCCGAAGGACAACTACAAGAAGTCCCTGCAGATGCAGGACGCGGGGACGCCGTCCGACGAGGCGCTGACCAAGATGGCGTCGGAGTACGGCATCAAGCTGTTCACCGGCAAGGCCGGCTCGGCGACCTGGTTCGACTGCAACTGCATGCACGGTTCGGGCGACAACATCACGCCCTTCCCGCGCAGCAACGTGTTCATCGTGTTCAACAGCGTGGAGAACACGGCCGTCGAGCCGTTCGCGGCGCCCATCCGGCGCCCGGACTTCATCGGCGCGCGGGACTTCACTCCGGTGAGGTGACCCGCATCTGATCCCGGGCAGGGGCCTCTTCGTGTGGGACGGGAGGCCCCTGCCCGATGCGTGTCCCGGGCCGGCTGTCCCGTCGCGGGAGACCCGGCCCGGGTCTCCCGTTCCGGCGCTCGCGGTCCCGCCGTCTCAGTCCGCCAGTACGTCGAGCAACCGGTCGACGTCCGCCGGCGTGTTGTACACGTGGAAGGCGGCCCGCAGGTTGCCCGCCCGGTCCGAGACCTGGATCCCCGCCCGGCCCAACTCGCCCTGTCGACGGCCGAGTCCGGGCACGGACACGATCGCGGAACCGGGCGCGGGCACCGGCGCGTGGCCCAGGGAGGCCAGCCCCGCGCGGAACCGGTCGGCGAGGGCCGTGTCGTGGGCGTGCACGGCGTCCACGCCGAGTTCCTCGATCAGGGCCAGTGAGTGCCGGGCACCCGCGTACGAGAACAGGGCGGGACTCTCGTCGAAGCGCCGTGCGGAGTGCGCGAGTTCCGCGACGGGGCCGTAGCAGCTGTCCCAGGGACGCTCCCCGGACGCCCACCCGGCGAACAGCGGCGTCAGCCCGGCAGCCTCGCCCAGGTCCTCGGGTACGACGAGGAAGGTGACGCCGCGCGGGCAGAGCAGCCACTTGAAGGCGACCCCGGTCACGAAGTCGAACTCCCCCGCGGCCTGCGGCAGCCACCCGCTGGACTGCGAGACGTCGATCAGGGTCCGCGCCCCGTGCGCCCGGGCGGCGTCCCGCAGCGCCGTCAGGTCGGCGATCCGGCCGTCGGCCGACTGGACGGAGCTGACCGCCACGAGCGCGGTGTCCGGCCCCACCGACTCGGCGATCCGCTCCAGCGGCACACCGCGCACCTTCAGGTCCCCGCGCATGTGGAAGGGGTTGACCAGGGAGCTGAAGTCGCCCTCCGCCGTGAGGACTTCGGCGCCCGCGGGCAGCGAGGCGGCGACGAGCCCACTGAACGTGGCGACCGACGCCCCGGCCGCGACCCGCCTCGCGGGCACCCCCACGAGCCGGGCGAAGACGGACCGGGACGCCTCGACGTCGGCGAACATGTCGAGCGGCTGCCCCTGGGCCGCGGACACCGCCGCGTCACCCATCGCGGCGAGGGCCCGGGCGGGGAGCAGACCGGTGCCGGCGGTGTTCAGATACGTGGTCTTCGGGTCGAACTCGGCTCGGACGACATTCTCGAAGCGGTTCTCGAAGCTCTCCATGGCACCACTGTGCGGCCACGGGACCTCCCCGTCCATTGCGTCTTTCTACGCCGTTTCTCCAAGCAATGCTTATGGGTAGGGCGCCACCTG
The DNA here is from genome assembly GCF_043204535.1 of Streptomyces sp. NPDC047853. Lineage (NCBI taxonomy): Bacteria > Bacillati > Actinomycetota > Actinomycetes > Kitasatosporales > Streptomycetaceae > Streptomyces > Streptomyces sp. NPDC047853. The sequence goes on from NZ_JBIDCI010000018.1 coordinate 84,418, forward strand.
GGGTTCTTCAGTCCCGGGGGACCGCGCACCCGTCCGGACCGCACGCCTCGGCGTCGCCGTCGCCGATCGGCTCCAGGGACGTGCGCTCGCCCCACGCCTGCGTCAGCGCCCGGGCGAAGACCTCCGCGGGCTGGGCACCGGAGACGCCGTACGCCCGGTCGAGCACGAAGAACGGCACGCCGGTGGCGCCGAACCGCGCGGCCTCGCGCTCGTCGGCGCGCACCTCCTCGGCGTAGGCGGCGGGGTCGGCGAGCACCGCGCGGGCGGCGTCCGCGTCCAGTCCCACGGCGACGGCCAGCTCCACCAGCCGCTCGTCGTCGGCGAAGACGGACCGCTCCTCGGCGAAGTTGGCGCGGTAGAACGCGTCCAGCAGCGCCTCCTGGCGCCCGTGCTCCTTGGCCAGGTGCAGCAGCCGGTGCATGTCGAAGGTGCTGCCGTGGTCCCGGTCCCGGGTGCGGTAGTCCAGGCCCTCGGCGGCGGCCTGCGCGCCGAGGTTGTCCTCACCGGCCCGCGCCTGCGCCTCGCTCATGCCGTACTTGGCGGTGAGCATCGTCAGCACCGGCTGGACGTCGTCCTTGGCCCGCCCGGGGTCCAGTTCGAACGACCGGTGCACCACCTCGACCCCGTCGCGGTGCGGGAAGGCCGCGAGCGCCTTCTCGAAGCGGGCCTTGCCCACGTAGCACCACGGGCAGGCGATGTCGCTCCAGATCTCGACGCGCATGTCTCGGCTCTTCTCCAGGTCGTACGGGTACGGAGGCCCTCTCCGCCGTGTACGTGAACGTTCAAGCAGCGGACCTCATTCCCCGTCCACGTCGAAGCGCAGGAACAGGTGGTGGTCGCCGTCACCCGGGGGCCTGTCCGGGTCGGGGACCCAGCCCTGGCGGCCGTAGAAGGCCCGGGCGCGCCGGTTGCCGGCGTGCACGTCCAGGACGGCCGTCCGCCTGCCGTCGGCGCGCCACTGCTCCACGCAGGCGGTGTGCAGGGCGGTGCCGATGCCCGACCGCCAGCGGCCGGGGTCGACGTGGAACTGGAACAGCTTCACCGTGTCCGCCGGTCCGTCCGCCGGCACCCGGAAGGAGGCGATGCCGACGAGGCCGCCCCCCGCCACGGCGCCCAGCACCTGCCCGTCGGCCCGCAGGGCGGCCCCGCGCCAGGCGGCGACCCAGTCGGTCCCGTCGTCGGGGAGCCCGTCCGGGTAGTACGTCGCCCGGGCCCGGGCGTGCAGGGCGGCCACGGTCTCGGCCTCGGCGGAGAGGACGGTGCGGATCACCGGGCCGGCGGACAGGTGTTCGTCGATCATGCACGGGAGGACGTGGAGCCGTGCGCTCCGGTTGCCTCAGCTGCCGTCGCGCAGGTCGGCCGGCCACCCCGGGCGCAGTTCCAGACGGTCGTACGTCACCACGCACCCCTCCCCCGTCGGCGCCTGGGCGAGGAAGCCGACCAGGGCCGCGCCCGTCTCCTCCTCGTCCCCCAGCGTGAACAGCCGGACGAACGTCCAGCGTTCGCCGTCGACGGAGGCGTGGAAGGCGAAGGCCCGCCCGGACCGGCTGACCCGCAGCCACACCGTGTTCCCGTCCACCGGGAAGGAGTTGCAGTCGTCGGAGTGCCCGCGGGTGACCACCGTGCAGACGGTGGGCACGTCCGGGGAGTACTCCAGGCACAGCTTGGCCCAGGCCCGCTCACCGACGTGGACGTAGAGCACCCCGGCGTCGAAGGCGCCCTGGAAGCCGACGGTGACGCGGGCGATCAGCTGGAAGTCGCCGTCGGGAGCGCCGAGCAGCCGGGGTGCGTCGGAGGCGGGCTCCAGCCCCTCACCGGTCGGCGGCACGAAGCGGTCCTGCCTCGCCCCGGCCCTCCCGGTGAGGACACCGTCCTCGTAGGACCAGGCGCCGTCGGGGCCGTACGGGCGCAGCGGGAAGGGCAGTTCGGGGAGTTCGAGAAGCATGGTGCGATCCTCTCAGGCCCGGGGACGCGCCCCGGGCGCGGGCTGCGACGACGAGCGGCCGCGCCCGCACGGGGCGCGGCCGGGTGGCGTCTACCGCTCCAGGACGCCGTTGAACCTGCGGGGGAGCCCCAGCGGGTTGTCGTCCCGCAGTTCGGGCGGCAGCAGCGCCTCGGGCGTCCCCTGGTAGGCGACCGGCCGCAGCCACCGCTCGATCGCGGTCCCGCCCACCGACGTGGACGTCGACGTCGTGGCCGGGTACGGGCCCCCGTGGTGCTGGGCCGCCGCCACGGCGACACCCGTGGGCCAGCCGTTCACCAGCACCCGCCCCGCGAGCGGTGTCACCTCGGCGAGCAGCTCGGCCCCCCGGCCCTCGCCCGCCGCCTCCTCGGCGGAGAGCTGCACGGTCGCCGTGAGGTTGCCCGGCAGCCGGGACAGCACGCCCCGCACCTCGGTCTCGTCCTCGTAGCGCACCACCACGGTGACCGGCCCGAAGCACTCCTCCAGCAGCAGGTCGTGCGCGCCCTCCTCGGTCAGCCGCCCGGCCGGCACGGTCAGGAACCCGGCGCTGACGGTGTGCTCGCCGCCCGCGCCCGGCGTCACCGGGGAGTCCACGTCGGGCAGCGCGGCGCGCTCGGCGACCCCGGCGACGAAGTTGTCCCGCATGCGGTGGTCGAGCAGCACACCGGCGTCGGTGTCGCTGACGGCGTCCGTGAGCGACTTGACCAGGCCGTCACCGGCGGCGCCCGCCGGTACCAGGACCAGGCCGGGCTTCACGCAGAACTGGCCGACGCCCAGCGTCATCGAGCCGGCCAGCCCCGCGCCGATCGCCTCCGCCCGCTCGGCCGCCGCCGCCTCCGTGACCACGACCGGGTTCAGCGAACCCAGCTCGCCGTGGAAGGGGATCGGGACCGGACGCGCCGCCGCCGCGTCGAACAGCGCGCGGCCGCCCCGGATGGACCCGGTGAAGCCCGCACCGGCGACCAGCGGGTGCTTGATCAGCTCGATCCCGGCCTCGAAGCCGTGCACCAGGCCGACGACGCCCGCGGGGATGCCGTGCCGGGCCGCGGCCCCGCGCAGCACCCTGGCGACCAGCTCGGACAGGGCCGGGTGGTCCGGGTGGGCCTTGACGACGACCGGGCAGCCCGCGGCGAGCGCGCTCGCGGTGTCGCCGCCGGGGACGGAGAAGGCGAAGGGGAAGTTGGAGGCCGAGTAGACGGCGACGACGCCGAGGGGCACCTTGTAGCGGCGCAGGTCCGGGATGGGCGGGGTGGCCGTGTCGTCGGGGTGGTTGACGACGACCCCGAGGAACTCGCCCTCGTCGACGATGTCGGCGAAGGCCCGCAGCTGGTAGCAGGTGCGGGCGAGTTCCCCGGTCAGCCGGACCGGGCCGAGCGCGGTCTCGGCGTCGGCCACCTCGACGAGGGTGCTCTCGGCCGCCTTCAGCTCGTCGGCGGCGGTGCGCAGGAAGGCCGCGCGGACGGTGCGCTCGGCGAGGGCCGCGCGCGTCGCGTGGGCGGCGCGGACGGTGGAGTCCACCTCCTGGGCCGTGGCCTCCACCGCGACCTGTTCACGCTGCTTCCCGGTACGGGGGTCGACACTCCAGACTGGTGCTGCTGCCACCGAGGGTCCCTCCACGTGCTCTGCAACGGACTCGTTCGATATGCTGAACGCTGTCTCTGATGATGAATATGCTGTTGGAGACTATTTCCCGCCGAACGAAGGGGTCAAGGGCGATGTCGGCTGGCGAGACGGGGGGCGGAGCGCAGGTCAAGTCCGCCGTGCGGACGGTTGAACTGCTCGAGTACTTCGCCGGACGCCCCGGCATGCACTCCCTCGCGTCGGTCCAGGAGGCCGTCGGGTATCCCAAGTCCAGCCTCTACATGCTGCTGCGCACGCTCGTGGAGCTGGGCTGGGTGGAGACGGACGCGACGGGCACGCGGTACGGCATCGGTGTGCGGGCGCTGCTGGTCGGCACCTCGTACATCGACGGCGACGAGGTGGTGGCGGCGGCGCGGCCGACGCTGGACCGGCTCTCCGACGACACGACGGAGACCATCCACCTCGCGCGCCTCGACGGCACGAACGTCGTCTACCTGGCCACCCGTCAGTCGCAGCACTACCTGCGGCCGTTCACCCGGGTCGGCCGCCGGCTGCCCGCGCACTCGACCTCCCTCGGCAAGGCCCTGCTGAGCACCTACGGCGACGAGCAGGTCCGCAAGATGCTGCCCGAGACGCTGCCCGCGCTGACCGAGCACACCATCACCGACCGGGAGAAGCTCATCGAGGAGCTGCACCAGGTGCGGGAGCAGGGCTTCGCGGTGGACCGCGAGGAGAACACGCTGGGGCTGCGCTGCTTCGGCGTCGCGGTCCCCTACCGGACCCCGGCGCGGGACGCGATCAGCTGCTCGGTGCCGGTGGCGAGGCTGACGCCCGCGCACGAACAGATGGTCAAGGACGCGCTGTTCGACGCACGGGACCGGCTGACGCTGGCCACGCGTAGGCTCTGAACCATGCACATCGCACTGCGCGCGGTCCACGACAGTGATCTGCCCGTCTTCTTCCGGCAGATGAACGACCCGGAGGCCCTGCGCATGGCGGCCTTCACCCCCGCCGACCCGGCCGACCGGGACGCCTTCGACGAGCACTGGCGCAAGATCAGGGCCTCGTCCGACATCGTGCGGACCATCCTGGGCGACGGTGACGTCGTCGGCAGCGCCGCGGTGTACGGCGAGCCGGGCGAGCGCGAGGTGACCTACTGGATCGACCGGGCGTACTGGGGGCGGGGGGTGGCCACGGCGGCGCTGCGGGCCCTCCTCGCGGAGGTGCGGGACCGCCCGCTGTACGCGCGGGCGGCGGCCGACAACACCGGGTCGCGGCGCGTGCTGGAGAAGTGCGGCTTCGAGACGAGCGCCCGGGCCCGCGGGTTCGCCCCGGCGCGCGGCGAGGTGATCGACGAGGTCGTGCTGCACCTCGCCGAGTGACCCGGCGCCGGTGAGGCCGGGTTCATGAACGGACGATGAGAAATCGGGCGCACGGGAACGTTTCCCCCCGGCCCGCTCGTCCTGCTGGCGGGATGAACAAGACGATCAGGCGCGCCTCGGTCTTCACGCTGCTCCTGGTGTTCGCTCTGCTGGTCAGGGCGACCTGGGTGCAGTTCTACGACGGCCGGGCGCTCGCGGACAGCAAGGACAACCGGCGCAACGCGATCGAGACGTACGCGGAGCCGCTGGGGAACATCATCGTGGCCGGCCGGTCCGTCACCGGCTCGGCGCCGACGGAGGGGAGCGACCTCGCGTACAAGCGCACGTACGAGGACGGAAAGCTCTACGCGGCGGTGACGGGCTACGCCTCGCAGGCGTACGCGCCGACGCAGTTGGAGGGCATCTACCAGGACGTGCTCAACGGCACCGACCCGCGGCTGAGGACCGTGATGGACACCGTCACCGGCAAGCGCGCCGAGCCGGGGAACGTGGTCACGACCATCGACCCGGCCGTGCAGAAGGCCGGGTTCGACGCCCTGGGCGAGACGAAGGGCGCCGCGGTCGCGATCGACCCGAGGACGGGCGAGATCCTGTCGGTCGTGTCGACCCCCTCGTACGACCCGACGTCGCTCACCGACGCCAACACGGCTGGCGAGGCGTGGCAGGAGCTCACCGAGGACCCGGACAAGCCGCTGACCAACCGCGCGCTGCGCCAGCCGCTGCCGCCTGGCTCCACGTTCAAGCTGGTGGTGGCGGCCGCCGCGCTGGAGAACGGGCTGTACGGGTCGGTGGACGAGAGGACCGACAGCCCGGACCCCTACCGGCTGCCGGGCACCACGACGGACCTGTCCAACGAGAACCCGGACGCTCCCTGCGAGAACGCCACGATCCGCACCGCGCTGCAGTACTCCTGCAACAACGTCTTCGCGAAGATGGCCGTCGACCTCGGCCAGGACGAGGTGCGGGCCATGGCGGAGAAGTTCGGGTTCAACGACACGTCGCAGGACGTGCCGGTCCGGGCGTACACCAGCGTGTTCCCGAAGGACATGAACAGCTCGTCGACCGCCCTGACGGGCATCGGCCAGTTCGACGTGACGGCGACCCCGCTCCAGATGGCGATGGTCTCCGCGGCCCTCGCAGGCGGCGGCGAGCTGGTCTCCCCGCACATGGTGTCGCAGGTCACCGACAGCGGCGGCGACGTCCTGGAGGACCACTCCGACGCGGACTCCCGGCGGATCGTCGACACCGACACCGCCGAACAGCTCCAGTCGGCCATGCGGACCGTCGTCGAGGAGGGCACGGGATCGAACGCGCGGATCCCCGGGGCGACGGTCGGCGGCAAGACGGGTACCGCCCAGCACGGCGAGAAGAACAGCAAGACGCCGTACGCCTGGTTCACCTCCTACGCCAAGTCCGACTCCTCGGACGAGGAGGTCGCCGTGGCGGTCGTCGTCGAGCAGTCCGACGCGGCCCGCTCCGAGGTCAGCGGCAACGGTCTGGCGGCCCCGGTGGCCAAGGCGATGATGGAGGCGGCGCTCAAGGACTAGCACCGCCCGGCGGGTTCGGTCCCTCACACGGCGTTCGACGCACCGACCGTACGGTGCGTCGGACGCTGCTACAGTCCGGACTCCGGCCCGGCGCACGGTTGTTCGACGCCGGGGCAGCCGCCGCGAGGAGGGTCCGCCCGTGGGCACAGTCGTCGACGACGCCGCCTCCGCGGAGTTCCACGCCTTCTTCGAACGCCACTACGCCGAACTCTCCCGGCTCGCCCACCTGCTGACGGGCGAGCCGGACGCCGCCGACGACCTCGCGGCGGACGCCCTGCTCGCCCTGTGGCACCGCTGGGACCGGGTCCGCGCGGCCGACCACCCGGTGGCGTACGCGCGCGGGGTCGTCGCCAACCTCGCCCGCACCCGCATCCGCACCGCCGTGCGCGAGCGCAGACGCGTCGCGCTCTTCTGGGCGCAGCGCGAGGAGCGGACCGAGAACCCGGACGTCGCGGGCGTGGTGGACGTGCAGGAGGCGCTGCGCCGGCTGCCGTTCCGCAAGCGGGCGTGCGTGGTGCTGCGGCACGCCTTCGACCTCTCCGAGAAGGAGACGGCGCTGGCCCTGGGGGTCTCGGTGGGTACGGTGAAGAGCCAGACGTCGAAGGGCGTGGCCGAGTTGCAGCGGTTGCTCGACACGCGGGCGGCTCCGGGGCAGGTGCAGGCGGCGTTCGCGCGCAGCGGTGGGGCCGCGGGGAGGAACCGATGACCGGGCGGCGGGACGTGGACGAGGAGCTGCGCTCCCGGCTGCGCGAGGCGGCCGGGGCGCACCGGCCCGACCGGGCGCGCATCCTGGCCCGGGTCGAGCGCGGCAGGGCGGGCGGGGAGCGTCCCGGTCCCCACCGGGCGACGCGTGCGCCGCTGCCGGGCTGGGCGCGGGTGGCCGGTGCGGCGGCCGCGGTGGCCGGGGTCCTCGCGGTCGGCGGGTACGCGGTCGCGTCGGCGGTGAAGGACGACGCTCCCGCGCAGCGCTCGGTGGCCACCTCGCCGACGCCGGCGCCCAGCCCGTCGCCGGACGCCGCCGCGAGCGACGCGCCCGTCCCGCCCACCGGTCCGACGCCGAGCGGCCCCTCCGGATCGAGGGCCCCGGACTCCCCCGCGCCCCCGCGGCCGCCGGCCGCCACCGCGACGGCGACGGCCCGCCCGCCCGCGTCCGCCGCCGTGGACGGACCGCTGTGGTCGGACGGCTCGGTGGACCCGCACAGCAACGACTTCTGGGCGCAGAGCAACCTCACCCTGAGGACGGACGTGCCCCTGACCGCGCTCACCGTCGAGCTGCGGGTCGCGCAGACCGGCGGGGTCGCCTCCACCGGCGCCTGGCGGACGCTGCCGGAGGAGGACTTCACCTTCACGGTCGACGAGCGGGACGGTTTCCTCGTCCACCGGTGGACGCTCGAGCGGGGCCGGACGGTCCCGGCGGGCGAGTGGATGTTCGCCGGGCAGTACCACCACGAGCGCGGCGGCCGGGACGCGCGCGGCGACCGCTACACCGTGACGGCCGCCGCCGGCTCCGAAGGGCTCTCGGTGGAGGGCGACTTCGCGACCGGCGACGGCGGCTCCTGACGGCGACGGGTGACGGCAGCGGCGGGTGGCTACGGGCGGAGGACGGCGGGCGGCGACTCGCGGAAAAAACCTCGCGCGGCACGGCAACCTTCTCCCTCCCCGGTGGCGACCAGGAAGCGCAACGACCTCACCCGCGCGGACCGACCGTCCGAGCGCCCCTGGTCCGCCGGCCCGCCCCCCGGGCCGGTCGCGTGCCGTCCGAGCCCTTACTCGGCCGGCCGCCGAACGCCTCCGCCGGTGACGACCGGCGGGGGCGTTCCTCTGGGCGCGGGTGCCTCCGGGACACGTCGGACGGGTCAGCGGTGCCGGGTGTACGGCCGCCAGTCGCCGAGGTAGGCCTCCCGGGTGTGCGAGGCGGCCTCGGCGCGGGTGAGCTGGGGCCGGTTCTCCGGGACGGTCACCGCGGCGCCGGGACCGGTGTTGCGGTACTCGCGGAACCGCTGCTGCTGCCAGGGGTACGTCTCCCGCATGTCGGCGTAGGGCGCGACCGCGTCGATGCCCGCACCGAGGCGGGTCTCGCGCACGGTGAGCATCGGCCGGGCGGTGACGTCGGAGCTGGGCACCCAGGGGCGGGCCAGCTTGTAGTAGCCGTCGGGTGCCTCGCTGCCGACGCTGCCGTGCGTCACCAGGTAGCCGCGCGGGTTGGCGCCCGCCGTGGACGGCGCGAACACGAAGCCGTGCGGGGCGCCGGGCAGGTCGGTGCGGAGCAGGGTGCGGAAGTGGCAGTGTTCGAACACGGCCGTGGCCCGCCCGAAGACGAAGTCGACGTCACCCTCGACGTGGCAGTGGGCGTAGTACTGGCGGGCGAAGTGGCCGAGGTCGCGGCTGTCGGCGTAGAGGGTGTCCTGGTGGCCGAGGAAGCGGCAGTGGTGGAAGGCCGTGCGGTCGCCCATGGCCTTGAGGGCGACGGCCTGGGTGCCGGTCCAGCCGGGGTGGTCGGCGCGCAGCCAGTCGTTGGCGAAGGTGATCCAGCGGGCGGTGAAGCCGTCGGCCCGCACGGTGGTGGTGGCCGAGCCGCTGGTGCCGTAGGTGCCGGAGCCGTCCGGCTTGGGGGTGCCGGCGGCGTTGTCGAAGACGATGACGACGTCCCGCGCGTCCCGCGAGGCGCCGATCCAGGTCGCCCCGGTGCGGTCGGCGTCCACGGAGACCGTCTCGCGGTAGGTGCCGGGGGCGAGGACCAGCGTCCAGCCGTCGCCCCGGGCCGCGTCCACGGCGGCCTGTACGGAGGTGAAGTCGCCGCGGCCGTGCGGGTCGACGTACAGGGTCCGCGGGGTGCGGCGGGCGGCCGGGGAGCCGTACCGGCCGAAGGGACGCGGGCCCGGCCGGGGGCCGGCGGCGGCGGGGGCGGCCGTGGCGCCCAGGGCGGCGACCGCGCCGGCGGTGGTCAGGAGGAAGCCTCTGCGGGACGGGGCGGCTCGGTGCATGCGGTGCTCCTCGCGGTGCGGGGGGGGTGGGAGGGCCGGGGCGGTGCGGGCGCCCCGGCCCGGTTCGGGGCGGCGTCGGCGCGGGCGGGCCGCGTCAGCGCAGGCGGCCCGCACCCGCTCCGTGGTCGACGACGAGGGGGACCGCCCAGGCCGGGAGGACCTGGGTGCGCAGGGTGGGCGTCCAGCCCGCGCCGGACCGGAGGGTCTCGGCGGGGATCTCCGCGTTGTGCACGGCGATCAGGTCGACGCCGCGGCCGTTGACGCGATTGTGCGCCGCGGTGACCGGCGCCTCGCTCCACTTCTTCAGCACCTTCGCCGGGCTGACGCCCTCCGGCAGGGTGAAGGCGTTGTGCTCGGCGACGAGCTGGGACTCCTTGCCGATGCCGAAGCTGTAGGCGTAGTCCTCGCCGGCCACGAAGTGGTTGTTGTAGACGTCGACCTGACCGAAGCGGACCCGCGGCGCGCGCTCCACCAGGTCCTTGAACAGGTTGTGGTGGAAGGTCGTCCTCAGGTGCCCACGGTCACCGACGGCGGTGGACTCGCTGTCGCTGTTGCCGATCAGGATCGTCTTGTCGTGCTCGGTGAAGACGTTCCAGGAGGCGGTGACGTGGTCGGCGCCGCGCACGATGTCCAGCTGGCCGTCGTGCTGCTGGTACAGCATGCCGAAGTGGGTGGGCGCCGCGCTGTCGGGGTGCTCGCCGTCGGTGAAGGTGTTGTGGTCCAGCCAGACGTGGGTGGAGCCGTACACGACGGCGCTGTCGTACTCGGAGTTCCAGTTGCCCTGGTCGCCGTCGGTGGGGTCCCACTGCGGGAAGCAGTCGACGGGGCTCTCGAAGGTGAGGTTGCGGACGATGACGTTGTCCACGCCCTTGATCTGGAGGCTGGCGCCCTTGATGCCGGCGTCGCGGCCGACGCCGATGATCGTGGTGTTGGCGGGGACGTTCGCCTTGATCGCCTGGTCCTGCCGGGCGGCGGAGGCGCGGCGCAGGCCCTCGGGGCTGCCGTCGGGCTCGGCGCTGAGGTCGGTGTCCAGGCCCCACACCTCGGGGGCGTACTTCTCCAGGTAGGCGTCGAAGTCGTAGCCGGGCGCGGCGAAGGCCTCGCAGCCCTCGGAGACCGCGTCGACCGTGCCCTTCACCTTGATGATCCTCGGCGCGGTGCCCTCGACGGCGAGGGCGGCCTTGAAGGCGGCCCAGGTGGTGACGGTGTACACGCGCTCCGGGGCGGCGTCGGACCCACCGGTGGTACCGGTGCCGTGGGAGGCCCAGCCGTCGTTGGCCGGCAGGGTCTGGCGGGCGGTGTCGCGCGGGTGGTGGTGGCCGGGGCGCGCCTGTGCGGTGGCGGCGGTCAGGGTCAGCACCAGGGCGGTGCAGCCGGCCAGCGCGACGGCTCTTCGGGTGGCATGCCCATGCCATGCGGACGTGTTCATGGTGCGGCTCCTGTTCGTGTGCGGTTCCGGGGACGGGCGCGAGCGGGTCAGGCGGTGACGGGCGGGGGCCAGTCGATCCGGGACGCGGGGATCTCCTCGTCCAGCCGGCGCACGTCCCGGTGCGCCAGCACCCGCGTGCGCAGCAGCTCCCGTACGACGAGCCGGGCGACCTCGATGGCGCCGGGCGGGTTGAAGTGGGTGTTGTCCTGCTCGGTGGCGGTCCAGTTGAAGTACGTCTTGGTCGTCTCGGCACCGAGCCGCTGCCACAGCGCGAGGGACAGCGCCTGCACGTCGAGGAGCGCCACGCCCTCCTGCCGCGCGAGGGCCCGCATCGCCGCCGGGTACTCCCCGTGGCTCGGCTGTGCGGTGCCGGCCGCGTCGAACCGCCGCCGCTCCACGGGCGTGGCCAGCACCGGCCGCGCCCCGCGGGCCCGCGCGCCGTCGACGTACAGCCGCAGGTGGTCCTGGTACGTCGTCCAGGGCTCGGTGTGCCGGCTGGGGTCCTCGGTCTTCTCGTCGTTGTGGGCGAACTGGACGAGCAGGAGATCACCGGGCCGGATCAGGGCGAGGACGGCGTCGAGCCGGCCCTCGTCCACGAAGCTCTTGGAACTGCGCCCGTTCACCGCGTGGTTGGCGACGGGCCGGTCCCCGCGGAGGAAGAACGGCAACGCCATGCCCCACCCGGTCTCGGGCGCGGCGTCGGCGTACTTCTGCGCGGCGGTGGAGTCGCCGGCGATGTGGAGGGTGCGGTGGCGGTGCCCGCCGGCCCGAGCGGTCCCGGCGGCGGCGAACGCGAGGGGAAGGGAGGCCGCGGCGGCCGCGGCGACTTGTCTTCGGGTGAGTGACACGCCGGAGTGCCTTTCAGGAGTCGGGTGAGGAGGGGGACGGTTCCCCGCGGGGCGCGGTGCGGGGTGGCGCGCGGCCGGCCGGGGGCGGTCCGCGCGTCACGGACCGCCCCGCGGCGAAACCCGGGAACGGCTAGCCCATCTGCTCGGTCCACTCGGCCTGCGCCTCGTTCAGCTCCTCCGCCATCGTGTCGAGGAACGACTTCGCGCTCATCTTGCCGAGCAGGACCTTCTGGAGGTTCGGCTCGTTGTCCGCCTTGGAGACCGTGTTCCAGTCCGGCAGGTAGTACGGCAGCTGGACGATGGTCGTGGACCCGTCGTTCAGCGCGTCCGCCGCGAGCTTCGTCGGCTCGGCCTTCTGGATCCAGTCGTCCTTCGCCGCGTCGGTGTGCGACGGCACCTGCCCGGCCGACTCGTTGAACTTCGAGTTCTGCTCCGGGGAGGTGGCGAACTCGATGAACTTCCAGGCGGCGTCCTTGTTCTTGGAGCTCTTGAAGATGCCGAGGCCGTCGACCGGGTTGGAGACCTGGACCCGCTTGCCGGAGGCGCCCACCGGCTGCGGGATGCCCCGGAACTTGTCGACGCCGAGCGCCTTCACGTGGTCCTGGTAGGAGCCCAGGTTGTGGTTGAGCATGCCGATGGTGCCGGAGTCCCACTGCGCGACCATCTTGGCGAAGTCGTTGTTGACGTCGGCGGCCGGCGTGGCCTTCTTGTAGAGGGCCGCGTACTTCTCCAGCGCCTCGACGTTCTTCGGGTCGTTGACGGTCGTCTTCTTCTTGCCGGCGTCCCAGAACGAGGTGATGCCGGACTGGCCGTACATCGCGTCGAGCGCCTGGGCGATGGAGCCGGAGCCGCCGCGGATGGTGTAGCCGAACTCGTTCTTGCCCGCGTTCGTGAGCTTCTCGGCGGCCGTGTAGAAGGCGTCCCAGGTCGTCGGCGCCTCCAGACCCGCCTTGTCGAAGAGGTCGGTGCGGTAGTAGAGGACGCCGTTGTTCGCGGAGGTCGGCACCGAGTACAGCGTGCCGTCGCCACCGCCGGCCGCCTTCAGGGACTCGACCATGTCCTTGTTGAGCTTGCCGTTCAGGGAGGACCCCGTCAGGCGGTCGTCCAGCGGCTCCAGCGCGTCCTGGGCCGAGAACCCGGCGAGCATCGCCGCGCCGACACCGCCGACGTCCGGCAGGCCGCCGCCCTGGATGGCGGTGTCGACCTTGGACTGGTACTCGGTCGCGGCGATCCCGACGTACTCCACGTCGATGTCCGGGTTCGCCTTCTCGAAGTCGGCGATGATCTCCTTCCAGACCTCCGTGCGGATACCGCCGTTGTTGTCCCAGAAGACGACCTTCCCCTTGCCGCTGCCCTCGGCTCCCTTGTCGCCGCCGCCCCCGCTGCCGTCGTCACCGCAGGCGGTGGCGGTCAGCGCGAGCACGGCCCCGAGGGCGACGGCGGCGGTCGTCCGGCGCCCGGCGGTGCTTCTGCTGCTGCGCATGCTGATCTTCATTGGTCGGCTCTCTTCTTCTGGATCCAACGGAGGGATGAACGAAGCGGTGCACGAAAGCGGTGAACGGGCTGAGCACGTGGGGGGAGGTCGCGGGCCGGTGCGCGGGGACGGTCAGAGGGGGGTGATCCGGAACCGGGTGAAGGTGGCCGTGCCGGCGTGTCCCTCGCCGTCGGGCGCGAGGGCGAACAGGCCCAGCAGGGCGCCGACCCAGCGCCAGGGGGTGGCGGCGAAGACCTGGCCGGTGGGGTGCGGGCCGTCTCCCAGGTCGTACAGGAACCGGCAGCGCGCGTCCGGGCCGGCCTCGATCCTGAGCCGTACCCGCCCCTCGGGCACCGGGCGGGGGTGGTCGGCGTCCCGTTCGGCCTGAGCGACCGACTCGGCGAACCGGTGCACGAGGTGCACGGTCCCGTCCTCGGCCCGCTGGAGCCCGATCCAGCGGTAGGCGTCGCCGAGCACCGCGAGCCCGGCCCGGGCCCCCGGCTCGCCGTCGTCCAGGCGCAGCTCCACCTCGACGACCGAGGGGTCGCCGGGCAGCCGCTGCGTGAGCACGTTCGCCGACCGGCGCAGGTCGTGCGCGTCGGCCGAGCGGACGCAGGCGAGCCGCAGGCCGTCCCCGGAGTGCTGGGTGGCCCAGCCGTCGCGGGGGTTGGCCGTCCACGACCACTGGCGGCCGAAGCGTCCGCCGGGGAAGTCGTCGTCGGTCGCGGGCGCGGCGGGCGGCTGCGGCGGCAGGGCGGGGCGCGGGTGTTCGGCGACCGGGGCACCGCCGTCGCCCAGCACCGGCCAGCCGTCCGGGCCCCAGGTCATCGGCTGGAGGTGGACCACCCGCCCGTACGCCCCGCGCTGCTGGAAGTGCAGGAACCAGTCCTCGCCGGACCCGGTGCGCACCCAGCCGCCCTGGTGGGGGCCGTTGACGTCGGTGTCCTTCTGCTCCAGGACGATCCGCTCCTCGTAGGGCCCGAAGAAGTCCCGGGAGCGGAAGGCGCCCTGCCAGCCGGTCTCCACTCCCCCGGCGGGCGCCAGGATCCAGAACCAGCCGTCGTGCCGGTAGAGCTTGGGGCCCTCCAGGGTGAACCAGCCGGGGAGGCGGTCACCGTCGACGATCACCTCTCCCTCGTCGAGGAGGGTGGTGCCGTCGGGGCTCATGCGGTGGCCGGTGAGGCGGTTCTTGATGCCGGAACGGGATCTGGCCCAGGCATGCACGAGGTAGGCCTCGCCGGTCTCCTCGTCCCACAGGGGGCAGGCGTCGATCAGTCCCTTGCCCGCCTTGAGCAGGTGGGGCGTGGTCCACGGCCCGCGGATGTCGGGGGCGTTGACCTGGAACACCCCCGTGTCGGGGTCGCCCCAGAAGATCCAGAAGCGGCCGGCGTGGTGGCGCAGGGACGGAGCCCACACGCCGCAGTCGTGCCGCGGCACCGCGAAGGCCCTCGGCGGCTCCAGCCGGGCCAGCGCGTGCCCCACCAGCGTCCAGTTGACCAGGTCGCGGGAGTGCAGGAGCGGCAGACCGGGGGCGCGGCCGAAGCTGGAGGCGGTCAGGTAGAAGTCGTCGCCGACGCGGACGACGTCCGGGTCGGACCAGTCGGCGTTCAGGACGGGGTTGGTGTAGGTCCGGGCGGTCTCGGGGGTCACGGGCCCACCGCCTTCCGTACGAGGGTCGCGGCGCCGTCGGGGTCGAGCGGGCCGTCGGCGACGACGGTGACGATCCTGCGGACGAGGGTGTCTCCGGGGGCGATCGCCCGGCGCTCGTCGTGGGCGAGGGAGGAACCGACGCCCGGGTACTCCTCGGTGCGCACGAACCACGGGTCGCGCCGGGTCCGCTCGGTGGCCCCGGCGAACACCAGCGACCAGGTGTCGCCGGTCAGGGCGAGCCAGTCGGCGCGGCGGCCGTGCACCTCCCGTTCGCCCTCGTGCTCGGCGGTGAAGACCCGGGGGGCGGCGTCCTCCTTGCGGGCGCGCCAGAAGAAGCCCCCGTAGGCGGCGCCGGGGCGCCCGTTGGTGGCGGGGCTGCCGAGGGTGAGCGCGCCCTGGGTGACGTTGGTGAGGGAGAAGGTGAAGTCCAGCGCCCAGGCGGTGGGGGTGAGTCCGGTGGCCGCGACCGTGCGCCGCTCGCGCAGCAGCTCGACGCCGGCGGCGACCCACCGCAGCTCCTCGACGAACCCGTCGGGGTCGCGGAGCTGGAAGGCGGTGTGCCGCTGCGCGCCGTGGTTGTCCAGCTCGGTCGGCCCCTGGTCCCGGACGTAGGTGCGCCCGCCCCAGAAGTTGTGCCCCTCGACGTCGGGAACGGCGACACCGACGCCGAGGTGATGGAGGTGGTCGGCGGGGCGGGACTCGGTCACGGCCGTGCCGGCCAGGGTGGTGACGGGGTGCAGGTGGGGGCGTGGGGAGAGCCGGGCGGGCAGCTCGGGCCGGACCAGGTACCGGCCGACGGGGCGGCCCGCCACGCGCAGTACCGGGGAGTCGTTGCCGGTCATCGGGTGCTCACCTCGATCAGCGGGCGCTCGGTGCGCGGCGCCCAGGGCGCGCCCAGTTCGGAGTAGAGGGACAGGGTGTCGGCGGCGGCGGCCACCAGCGCGTCGATGCCGGGGACCACGCGGCGCGACTCGCCGGGGACGCGGTGCCAGGCGGAGTCGGGCAGCGGCTCGGGGTCCGGGGCCCGGCGGATCGCCTCGACGACCTTCATGAAGGCGCCGGTCCCCTCCGGCGGGACCAGCAGGCCCGCGCCGGTGGTGAGGTGGTCGACCAGGTTCTCCAGCAGGTCGGTGCGGCCGTACTCGAACTCCTCGGGGCCGTGGCCGCCCCGCTGGAGCAGGACGCGGTCCTGCTTGTACCAGAAGGTGACGCGGCCGCGGCTGCCGTGTACCAGCACGTAGGGCTCGCCGGCCCGCTCGGCGCACAGGGTGGCGGCGACGGTCACGGGGTGCCCCTGCGCGGTGGTGATCCGTACGCAGGAGGTGTCGTCGGCCTCGATGTCGTTGGCGTGGCTCAGCTCGGTCTCGATGCCGTCGACGTCCTCGGCGCGGGTGCTGCCGCCGAGCGCGAGGGCGGTGGCGACGGCGTGCGCGAGGGGGTTGGTCAGCGCCCCGTCGATCACGTCGGCGCCGTCCATGCGCCGCCGTCCCGACCAGGGCGCCCGGCGGAAGTAGGCCTCGTCGCGCACCCACGCCCCGGCCCCGCCGATGCCCCGCACCTCGCCGATCGCCCCCTCGGCGATCAGCGCGCGGACCGCCGGCACGGCGTGCGAGCCCAGCGACTGGAAGCCGATCTGGCAGACGACGCCGGCCTCGGCGACCCCGTCGGCCATGCGCCGGAACTCGGCGTACGAGGGTGCCGGGGGCT
The DNA here is from genome assembly GCF_043204535.1 of Streptomyces sp. NPDC047853. Lineage (NCBI taxonomy): Bacteria > Bacillati > Actinomycetota > Actinomycetes > Kitasatosporales > Streptomycetaceae > Streptomyces > Streptomyces sp. NPDC047853. The sequence continues at coordinate 100,983 of NZ_JBIDCI010000018.1, forward strand.
TCTCCAGCAGCAGGTGCACGCCTTTGCGGGCCGCGGTCAGGGCGAGGTCGGTGTGGGTGGGGATCGGCGTGCAGACGACGGCGATCCGGGCGCCCGTGGAGTCGAGGAGGGCGCCGAAGTCGGCGGACTGCTCGGGTACTTCCCCGCCGGCCTCCTGCTCGGTCAGCGGGGTCAGCTCGCAGACGCCGGCCAGCCGGACGAGCCCCGCCCGCTCCAGGCGGCGGATGTTGGCGAGGTGCCAGCGGCCGTGGCCGCGGGCGCCCGCGAGGACGACGGGTATCCGGCTCATCCCTTCACCGCCCCCGCGCTGAAGCCGGTGATCAGCCACTTCTGGATGAAGGCGAAGACGAGCACCACCGGCACGGCCGCGATGATGCCGCCGGCCGCGAGCGCGCCGAGGTCGACGCTGTCCGCGCTCATCAGGGTGTTGAGGCCGACCGGGATGGTCTGCTTCTCCTGGTTGTTGAGGAACATCAGGGCGAACAGGAAGTGGTTCCAGGAGTGCACGAAGGCGAAGGAGCCGACGGCGATCAGTCCCGGCCGCAGCAGCGGCAGCACCACGACCCGGAAGGCCCGGAAGCGCCCGCAGCCGTCGACCCAGGCCGCCTCCTCCAGGGAGTACGGCACGTTCTTGATGAAGTTGCTGATCAGGATCATCGACAGCGGCAGCTGGAAGACCGTCTCGGCGATGATGACGCTGCCGAGCGAGTTGATCATCTGCAGTCCGGCGAAGATCTCGAAGAGCGGGACCAGCAGCAGCGCGCCGGGCACGAACTGCGAGCAGAGCAGGGCGAGCATGAAGGCCCGCTTGATCCTGAAGTCGAACCGGGCGAGGGCGTAGCCGCCGGCCAGCGCGACCAGCGTGGTCATCACGAGGGTGGCGAGACCGACGTACACGCTGTTCTGGAAGAAGGTGCCGAAGCTCCGGTCGGTCCACACCTTCTCGAAGTGCTCGAAGGTGACCGGCCAGGGCACGAGGGAGGTCGACCCCGCCGGGCGCAGCGCGAAGAGCAGGATCCAGTAGAACGGGATCAGGGTGAAGACGAGGTAGACGCCGAGCGGCAGGTAGATCTGCCAGCGGGGGACCTCGTCCCAGGCGGGACGGCGCTTCTTCGCCGGGCGCGGCGGTTCGTGGTCGGCCCGTGCGGGCGCGGGGGCGGGCGCGGTGGCCGCTTCGGTGATCATTTGTTGTCGCCTCCGAACTTGCTCAGCCGCAGGTAGACGATCGAGCAGAAGAGCAGGATCACGAACGCGACCGTGGTGAGGGCCGACGCGTAGCCGAAGTCGTGGGCGTCGACGCTGGTGTTGGCGATGTACAGCGGCAGTGTCGTGGTCACTCCCGCGGGTCCGCCGCCGGTCAGGGTGTAGAGCAGGTCCACGTTGTTGAACTCCCACACCGCGCGCAGCAGCGTGGACAGGATGATGGCGTCCTTCAGGTGCGGCAGCGTGATGTGCCAGAACTGCTTGAGCCGGCTCGCCCCGTCGACCTCGGCGGCCTCGTACAGGTCCTTCGAGACGGACTGGAGGTCGGCGAGGATGAGGATCGCGAAGAAGGGGACGCCTCGCCAGAGGTCGGCGACGACCGCCGCGGAGAAGACGGTCGAGGTGTCCGACAGCCAGCTGGTGCCGTACTCGCCGATGCCCATGTCGGCGAGGTAACGGGTGATGCCGGTCTGGGAGTTGTAGAGCAGCACCCAGATCGCGGAGGTCAGCACGCCGGAGACGGCCCACGGGGAGAAGACCAGGGCGCGGCCGATGCCCCGGCCGACGAAGGTCTGGTTGACGATGAGCGCCAGGGCCAGGCCGAAGAGCAGTTGCAGTCCGACCTCGACGAAGACCCACTTGGCGCTGAAGACCAGGGTGTCCCAGAACACCGGGTCGTCGGTGAAGATCCTGGTGAAGTTGTCGAGGCCCGCGAAGCCGTTGCGCCACGGTTTGGTGGGGTTGTACTCCTGCAGGCTGTAGTAGAAGACGCTGATCACCGGGTAGGCGATGAAGCCCAGCATCAGCAGGGCGGCCGGTGCGATCAGCAGGTACGGGAGCCTGCGCGGGGTGGCGGAGGCACGGCGCCGCCGGGGTGGCGCGGGCTCTTTCGCCACGGCTGCGGCTTGGGCCATGACAGATCTCCGTTCTGGTACGTCGTGCGCGGGTCGTGCAGGAAGCGCTTTCTGCGGGTGCAGGGGTGTGCGGAGGTCTTCCTCCGCACCGGGGGGGGTCAGCCGGCGTACGGGTCCCGCACCTTGCCGGGGCGGGCCAGGAACTCGAAGTCGCAGCCGGTGTCGGCCTGGGTGATCTGTTCGTTGTAGAGGGCGCCGTAGCCCCGCTCGTAGCGGGCGGGCGGCGGTGTCCACTCGGCCCTGCGGCGCTCCAGCTCCGCGTCGTCCACGCCCAGGTGGAGGGTGCGCGCCTCGACGTCGAGGGTGATGGGGTCGCCGGTGCGCACCAGGGCCAGCGGTCCGCCGACGTACGACTCGGGTGCCACGTGCAGCACACACGCGCCGTAACTCGTGCCGCTCATGCGGGCGTCGGAGATCCGGACCATGTCGCGCACGCCCTGCTTGAGCAGGTGGTCGGGGAGGGGCAGCATCCCGTACTCGGGCATGCCCGGCCCGCCCTTGGGGCCGGCGTTGCGCAGGACGAGCACGCTGTCCGCGGTGATGTTCAGGGACGGGTCGTTGATGGTCCGCTGCATCGTCCGGTAGTCGTCGAAGACGACCGCCGGGCCGGTGTGCTTGAGCAGGTGCGGTTCGGCGGAGATGTGCTTGATGACGGCGCCGTCGGGGCAGAGGTTGCCGCGCAGGACGGCGACCCCGCCCTCGTCCGCGACGGGGTTGTCCCGGAGGCGGATGACGTCGTCGTCGTGGACGCGGGCGCCTGCCAGCTGTTCCCGCATCGTGTCGTGCGAGACGGTGGGCCGGTCCAGGTGGAGCAGGTCGGTGATGCGGGAGAGGAAGCCGGGCAGGCCGCCGGCGAAGTGGAAGTCCTCCATCAGGTACGTCTGTCCGCCGGGGCGGACGTTGGCGAGGACCGGGACCGTGCGGGCGACGCGGTCGAAGTCGTCCAGGGTGAGGGTGACGCCCGCGCGGCCCGCCATGGCGATCAGGTGGATCACCGCGTTGGTGGAGCCGCCGAGGCCGAGGACGGTGGTGACGGCGTCCTCGAAGGCGTCGGCGGTGAGGATGTCGCTGAGCCTGCGGTCCTTGTGGACGAGTTCGACGACGCGCAGCCCCGCGGCGGCGGCCATCCGGTCGTGGCCGGAGTCGACGGCCGGGATGCTGGAGGCGCCCGGGACCGTGACGCCGAGGGCCTCGGCGGCGGCGGTCAGCGTGGACGCCGTGCCCATGGTCATGCAGTGGCCGGGCGAGCGGGCCAGGCCGCTCTCCAGTTCCTGCATCTCGCAGTCGCCGATCAGGCCGGCCCGCTTGTCGTCCCAGTACTTCCACATGTCGGTGCCGGAGCCGAGGGTCTCGCCGCGCCAGTGCCCGGGCAGCATGGGCCCGGCGGGCACGAAGACCGCGGGCAGGTCCACCGAGGCGGCGCCCATGAGCAGGGCGGGGGTGGACTTGTCGCAGCCGCCCATCAGGACGGCGCCGTCGACCGGGTAGGAGCGCAGCAGTTCCTCGGTCTCCATGGCGAGGAGGTTGCGGTAGAGCATGGGGGTCGGCTTCTGGAAGGTCTCGCTGAGCGTGGAGACCGGGAACTCCAGCGGGAAGCCGCCCGCCTGCCAGACTCCCCGCTTGACCGCCTGGGCGCGGTCGCGCAGGTGGACGTGGCAGGGGTTGATGTCGGACCAGGTGTTGAGGATGGCGATGACCGGCTTGCCGAGGTGCTCCTCGGGCAGGTAGCCGAGCTGGCGGGTGCGGGCGCGGTGGCTGAAGGAGCGCAGGCCGTCCGTGCCGTACCACTGGTGGCTGCGGAGCTGCTCCGGGGGCCTCACGCCGACCACCCCGCGACGATGAGGGCGACCTCGGCGCGCTCGTCCTCGGGCAGCGGCCTGCTCGGCGGGCGGACCTCCCGGCGGCACAGGCCCAGCGAGGCGAGGGCCTCCTTGACCACGGTGACGTTGTTGGCGGAGCCGTCGGCGGCGCGCAGTTCCTCGAAGCGGCGGATCTGCTCCCAGACCTTCATGGCGGCCGCGTAGTCACCGGCCCGGAGCGCCTCGATCATGTTGAGCGAGACGGCCGGGGCGACGTTCACCAGCCCCGAGGTGAAGCCGGTGGCGCCGGCGGAGAAGTACGAGGGCGCGTACGGCTCGGCCAGCCCCGCGATCCACACGAAGCGGTCGAGGCCGGCGTCGCGGGCGAAGGCGGCGAACCGGGCGGCGTCCGGCACCGCGTACTTCACGCCGATGACGTTGGGGCAGGCGTCGGCGAGTTCGGCGAGCCGGGCGCCGGGGAGCCGGGCGTTGCGGATGTAGGGCACGACGCCCAGTGCGGGCACGGCCTCGGCGATGGCGCGATGGTAGTCGACCCAGCCGCTCTGGGCGACGTAGGGGTGGACGGGCTGGTGGACCATCACCATGGTGGCGCCCAGGTCCCGGGCGTGCCGTGCGGAGGCGACCGCGGTGGGTACGTCGTGGCCGACGCCGACCAGGATCGCGGCGCGGTCGCCGGCCTCCTGCACGGTCAGCTCGGCCACCAGGCCCCGCTCGGCCGGGGTCAGGGCGTAGAACTCGCCGGTGTTGCCGCCCGGGGTGAGGGTCGTGATGCCACCGTCGAGGAGACGACGCAGCAGGGCCCGGTAGGTGGCGGGGTCGACGGTGCCGTCCTCGGCGAACGGGGTCACCGGGATCGCCACCACGTCGGCCAGGGCCGCCCGCTGGGTCTCGAACGTCGCTGTCATGCCTGACCGTCCTCTTCCTGGGCCTGGGCTCCCGCTGAGGGGAAGGCCCGCTCGACGAAGGACGCGATGTGGGCGTGGAGGGCGCGGGCCGCGCCGTCCGCGTCACCGGCGAGGGCGAGGCGCAGGATCTCCTGGTGCTCGCAGGCCTCCCGCTCCCAGGAGGGGTCGGCGGCCCAGGCGACGGCGGAGACGAGGGCCGCCTGGTCGCGGACCTCGTCGAGCATCCGGCCGAGCAGCGGGTTGCCGCACGGCACGTACAGGGCGCGGTGGAACTCCCGGTTGGCGAGGGAGCGTTCGGCCGTGTCGGTGGCCCGGTCGGCGCGGGTGAGCGCGTCCGTCGCGGCCTCCAGGGAGGCCCCGCGGCGCACGGCGCGCCGCAGCGCCTCGGGCTCCAGGAGCAGCCGCACGTCGTAGACCTCGCGCGCCATGTCCGCGTCCACCATGCGCACCGTGACGCCCTTGTACTGGCTCATCACGACCAGCCCGGTGCCGGCCAGCGTCTTGAGCGCCTCGCGCACCGGTGTCTTGGACACCCCGAACTGCGCGGCGAGGTCGGTCTCGACCAGGGCCTGGCCGGGGGTGAGCCGGCCGGTGAGGATGCGGCGTTTGATCTCCTCCAGCACGTACTGCGTGCGGGAGGGGATCGGCGTGGGCACAGAGGTCATGCGCGCCTCTCGGAGTCTCGCGTCGGATGCGCGGGCCGGATGCCGCGTGCCGGGTCCCGGGGGAGCCCTCGCGTATCTGATCTCGCGTATCGCGTCTCATATATGACGTACGGAGTACGACGCGTTGAAGGTAAGAGGGGCGCGGAGCCACGTCAATGCTTCTGACAAAGGAAGTTGGGGGCGGTACGTCGGCGGAGGTCGAGGGCGGTACGTCGTCCTCAGGCGGGCCGCGTCCAGCCCGGGTCGCGTCCGCTGAGCCCCACCGCCCGGTCCAGGAGCGGGGCGTCGGCGGGGACGGGGACGACGGGACCGAACATGCCGGTGTCCCGGTCGGCCTCCTCGGCCGCGGCCGCGAGCAGGCCGTACGACGCCTGGAGGGCGGCCGGGTCGGGCCGGTACTCCTGGCCGGTCGCGCGGGCCAGGTCCCAGCCGTGGATCACCAGCTCGTCGGCGGCCACCGCACCGGCGACCTCGCCGGGCAGGTCGATACCGCCGGCCCGGGTCATGCCGGTCCAGGCGTCCGGTGCGCGCCACGCCTCGGCGAGTTCGGCGAGCGCCTTGCCCAGTTCCTCGCGCCAGCCGGGGCCGATGTCCGCCGCGGCCCCTCCGGGGTCGGTGTCGGTGGTGCCGCCCAGATCCTTGCGCGCGGCGTCGCGGAAGGCGGTGGCCAGACCGGTCAGGTGGCCGAGCAGGTGGCGGACCGCGAGGTCCGGGCACGGGGTCGGGTCGTCGAGCCGCCCCTCGGACACGCCCTCGGCGAGGCGGGCGAGCACCAGGGTCTGCGGGGTGAGGTCGAGGGTGGGGGTGCCGTCGGTCATCTGCTGCTCCTCGGGGACGCGGGCCGTCTCCGGACGGCCCTCTGAGGAGACAGACCGATCCCGGCCGCGAAACTCATCGGCTCCCGGGGCTCGTTCCAGGTCATGTGCCCGATGTCCGGGCCCGCCCCTCAGGACCACGATGACCAGGCATGACGGCAAGGACGACACACAAGAGGAAGACGACACCCGGGACCTGGCCCGTGGTCCGCGTCCTGCGCGACCGCAACGCGGGCCTGTACCTCACCGGGCTGGTGGTGTCCGGCTTCGGCACCTCCGCGCTGTGGCTGGTGTCCGGTGTCTGGGTCAAGGACCTCACCGGCTCGGACGGACTGGCGGCGCTGTGCATGCTCGCGATGTGGGCGCCGACCCTGGCGGGACCGGCGCTGGGCACGCTGGCCGACCGCGTCCGCCGCAAGCCCCTGCTGATCACCCTGAACCTGCTGATGGCCGCCCTCCTGCCCGCCCTGTTCGCCGTGGACTCGCCGGACGCGGTGTGGCTGCTGTTCGCGGTGCTGTGCGTCTACGGCGCGGTCGGCGTCGTCCACGACGCGGCCGAGTCGGCGCTCGTCGCCGCGGCCGTCGACCGGCGTCTGCTCGGCGACTTCAACGGGCTGCGCATGACCGCGGGCGAGGGGATGAAGCTCGTGGCGCCGCCGGTGGGGGCGGCCGTGTACGCGGCGCTCGGCGGCACGGGCGTGGTGGCACTGGACGCGGTGACGTTCGTGCTGGCCGCGGGCGTGTGCGCGGCCCTGCGGGTCGAGGAGGAGAGGCCTCGGCGGCCCGCGACCGACTGGCGGCGGCGGACGGCGGAGGGCGCCCGGTACCTGTGGGGCCACCCGCGGCTGCGCCCGCTCGTCCTCGCGGGCGGCGCCATGATGCTCTGCGCGGGCGTCGCCGGACCGACGGTGTACGCCGTGGTCGACGCCCTGGGCCACTCCCCCGCCTACGCCGGTGCGCTGTACGCCGCCCAGGGCGCCGGCTCGCTGCTGATCGGGGTGGTGGCGGGGCCCGCGCTGCGGCGTCTGGGCGAACGGCGGTTCGCGGCGGCCGGGATCGCGCTGCTGGCGGTGGCGCTGGCGGTGCGGGCGGTGCCGTACGACGCGGTGGCCCTGGCGTCCGGCGCCGCGGCCGGGGCGGGGATGCCGGCCGTGCTCGTCGCCGCCCTGACCGCGGTGCAGCGCGCGACGCCGGGGGAGCTGATGGGCCGGGTCACGGCCACAGCCAACTCCCTGATCTTCGTGCCCAACGTGTTCGGGCTGGCGGTGGGGGCGGTGCTGGTGGAGCTGGTCGACCTCCCCGTGCTGCTCCTCGTCCTCGGAGCGGCGCTCCCGGCGGCGGCGCTGCCGCTCGCCCGACGACCGGCCCTCACCGACGCCCCCGGGTCACCCCTGGCCACCGAGCCCACCTGAGCCGCACGACGCCGTGCGGCAGAGCACGGTCCCCGGCTCGACCCGGACGGACGCCGTCCACTCACCGCCGCACCCTGCGCCCGGTGCGCCCCGTCGCGCCCCGCGGAAGGGCACGGCCGCCTCCGCCCGCGTCGCCCCATCGGGGCCGGCCCGCGCCGCCCGGCGCCCCGCTCACCGCCCCGCCAGTCCCGCCAGTCCCGACCGCACCGCCTCCAGATCCGCGTCCGACGCCAGCCCCGCGTGGTACAGCCGCAGCTCCGTCGCGCCCCGTTCGCGCGCGTGTGCCGCGTCCTCGGCGAGGGTGTCCGGGCGGCCGCCCATGCCGGAGACGACGGTGAGGTTGGCGGCGAGGACGGCCCCGGCGCGGCCCTGCTCGGCGAACGGCGCCAGCAGGCCCGCGCCGCCCGTGCAGGGCACGACGACCCCGTCCGCCACGGAGAGGATGTGCGCGGGGTCGACGCCGGCGTTGGCGCCGCAGTGGTACGACACCGGGTCGGCGTGCAGCAGGACCTGGAAGTCGTCGGGCGCGGCGGCGCGCACGGCCCCGACCGCGGCCTCCTGGAGGGTGCGGGCGGTCCCGTCCCGCCACGCGCGCGTGGCGTTCGCCGAGGCTTCCCCGAGGAGTTTCTCCACGCCCGCCCAGCCGCCGTCCGACGGCGCCGTCCCCCGCCACACCGGCTCCAGCGCGGCCCGCACCCCGGCGGCCAGCGCGTCGGCGTCGACGCCCTGGTCCCCGTACCCCTCCCGGCAGTGCGGGCAGAAGCACAGCGACATCAGGTACTGCCCGGCGTCCCCGAGGCCGACCCCGCCGGTCTTGTCGTGGGCGTGCAGGTGGGCGAGCCCGTACCAGCCGAGGGACTCCAGTTCGGTCCCCCGCGCTCCCGGCCGTACCGCGGCCTCGGCGGCCAGGTCGGTGAGGTACGCGCGCGTGGCGGGCTGCGCGATGCAGGGCGCCCACGGGTAGCGGTCGCCGTAGGCGTTGACGACCGAGGTGTGCGGCCGCTCGGCGCCGAGGCGGGAGTTGTGGGCGAGGACGACCCAGGTGTGCACCTCCAGACCCGCGTCCGCGAGCGCGGCGGCGGCCTCGCCGTACGCGTCGCCGGGCGCCCAGTCGCCGGCCTCGTAGGGGCGCGGTGCGCGGCCCTCCCAGCGGGCGGGGTCCGGCGGGTAGAGGACGGCGGCGTACTCGGCGGTGACGACGCGGTGGCGCGGGTGGCGGGGGGTGAGGGCGCGGGTGGAGTGGTAGGCGGCGGCGAGCGTCGCCTGTGCCACGCCGGTCCCCGCGACGCGGGCGGCGGCGTCCGGGTCTCCGTTGACGTCCCAGGGGTAGAGGAAGGCCGAGGTCTTCACCGGGTCTCCTCGCCGTCGAGCAGCGCGTAGCCCCGCTCGATCACCTCGGCGAGCTGCTTCAGGTGGTCCTCGGCCGGTTCCTGGAGGGGCGGCCGGACCTCCCCCACGTCCAGGCCGCGCAGCCGGACGCCGGCCTTGACCAGCGCGACGGCGTACCCGCGGCCCTGGGCGCGGAGTTCGACGAACGGCCGGTAGAAGCCGTCCAGCAGGCGGTGCGCGAGGGCCTCGTCGCCCGAGCCGAGCGCCCGGTGGAAGGCGAGGGCGATCTCGGGGGCGAAGCAGAACACGGCGGACGAGTAGAGGGTGACGCCGAGCGCGCGGTAGGCGAGCTGGGTCTGCTCGGCGGTCGGCAACCCGTTGAAGTAGAGGAAGTCGCCGGGCACCTCGGTGCGCACGGCGCTGACCACCCGCTGCATGAGGTCGAGGTCGCCGAGGCCGTCCTTGAGGCCGACGATCCCCTCCGTGCGGGCCAGTTCGACCACGCTCCCGGGGGTGAAGACGGCGTTGTCGCGCTGGTAGACGATCACCGGCAGGGAGGTCGCCGCGGCCACCTCGCGGTAGTGCCGCAGCAGCCCTTCCTGCCCGGCGAGCACCAGGTACGGCGGCATGGCGAGCAGCCCGTCGGCGCCGGCCTCCTCGGCGAGGCGGGCCCAGCGCACGGCGAGGGCGGTGCCGTAGCCCGCGCCCGCGAGGACCGGCACCCGCCCCGCGGTCTCCTCGACGGCCGCCCGGACGCAGGCCTGGAACTCCTCGGGCGTCAGCGCGTGGAACTCCCCGGTGCCGCAGCAGGCGAAGACGGCCGACGCCCCGGCCTCGACCCCGCGGCGCACGTGCGTGCGGAAGACGTCGAGGTCGACCTCGCCGCCGGGTCCGTACGCCGTGACGGGAAAGAACAGCGGTCCGCCCGGGGCGGTGAGCCGGGTGGCGAGAGGGGCTGAGGTCACGGGCGCTCCCCATTCAAGATCTGCGTCATATTCATGATCTGCGTCCATATTTCTGAACGCGCCCACGCTAAGCCGCCTCATCAACACCGTCAAGAAGGCCAGCCCTTGACGGCTGACCACGGGTTCCTTAGCGTGTCCACGCATATGAACGTCAGCCGCTCATGCGTACGGCCGACGGTCCAGGAGCACCACAGGAGACCTAGGAGCCCCGAGGATGCCCGCTCCCCGCACCGTTCTGCTCACCGGCGCCGCCGGCGGCCTCGGCACCCTGATGCGGAACCTGCTCCCCGCCTTCGGCTACGAGCTGCGCCTGCTCGACCTGCGCCCGATCGAGGGCGAGCCGGACGCGATCGTCGCCGACCTCGCCGACCGGGCGGCCCTGCGGGAGGCGGTCCGGGGCGTCGACGCGATCATCCACCTCGCGGGCATCTCCCTGGAAGCCCCCTTCGAGAAGATCCTGAAGGCCAACATCGAGGGCACCCACCACCTCTACGAGGCCGCCCGCGAGGAGGGCGTCGACCGCATCGTCTTCGCCTCCTCCAACCACGCCGTCGGCTACACCCCGCGCCCCCGCGGGGACGACCCGCTCATCCCCGTCGAGACCCCGCGCCGCCCGGACACCTTCTACGGCCTGTCCAAGTCCTTCGGCGAGGACCTCGCCCAGTTCTACTGGGACAAGCACGGGATCGAGACCGTCTCCGTCCGCATCGGCTCCTGCTTCCCCGAGCCGACCAGCGTGCGCATGCTCTCGGTGTGGATGAGCCCCGGCGACGGCGCCCGCCTCTTCCACGCCGCCCTCACCGCCGAGGGCGTCGGGCACACCGTCGTGTACGGCTCGTCGGCCAACACCCGCCTGTGGTGGGACCTCACCTCCGCGCGGGCGCTCGGCTACGCACCGCAGGACGACTCCGAACCGTTCGCCGCACGGCTCATCGCCGAGCAGGGGGATCTCGACCCGGACGAGCCCGCGCACGCCCGCCTGGGCGGCCACTTCGTGACCGACCCCCCGATCTGGCCGCACTGACCGGAACCGGTCGATCACGAGGCGGGCGGGCACCGAACGGGCCCGCCCGCCTCCGCATACGGGCACCCACGCCGCCCGTTCCCACTCCCCGAGCCGTCGCGTGCCAGGTCCGCGGCGGGCACCCGGTGACCGAAGCGGGCACGATCGGGCAGCATCGGGCCCGCAACAGGCCTGGTCAGTGCCGCACCGCCGCTGTAGAAATTCCCCCATGGGTCAGACGGGCCCGAACGGGCAGGAACACGGTGACGAGGCGGTGAGGCAGGTGTTCGGCATGGGCACGAGGACGGCAGAGGAACGCCAGCGCGAGATCGTGCGGATCGCCCGCGCCACCGGCTCGGTCGACGTCACCGCGCTCGCGGCCGACCTGGGCGTCGCGAAGGAGACCGTACGACGGGACCTGCGCGCCCTGGAGGACCACGGCCTGGTCCGCCGCACCCACGGCGGCGCCTACCCCGTGGAGAGCGCCGGCTTCGAGACCACGCTCGCCTTCCGCGCCACCAGCCACGTGCCCGAGAAGCGCCGGGTGGCCGCCGCCGCGGCCGAGTTGCTCGGCGACGCGGAGACGGTCTTCATCGACGAGGGCTTCACCCCGCAGCTCATCGCCGAAGCCCTGCCCCGGGACCGGCCGCTGACCGTGGTCACCGCGTCCCTGCCGGTCGCCGGCGCCCTCGCCGAGGCCGGCGACACCTCCGTCCTGCTGCTCGGCGGGCGGGTCCGCCCGGGCACGCTGGCCACCGTCGACCACTGGACGACGAAGATGCTGGCCGGCTTCGTCATCGACCTGGCGTACATCGGCGCCAACGGCATCTCCCGCGAACACGGCCTCACCACCCCCGACCCGGCGGTCAGCGAGGTCAAGGCCCAGGCGATCCGCGCCGCCCGCCGCACCGTGTTCGCGGGCACGCACACCAAGTTCGGGGCGGTCAGCTTCTGCCGCTTCGCGGACGTCGGCGCCCTGGACGCGATCGTCACCAGCACCCTGCTCCCCACGGCCGAGGCCCACCGCTACTCACTGCTCGGGCCGCAGGTCGTCCGCGTCTGACGACCGGGTCCGTCCGCCCTCGTCCCCACCGGGCACTCCCGCACTCCTTACTGCCCCATACCTCCCCCTATGTTCAGGAGCGATCCATGCGAACCCAGAGCCGACGGAGGCCGCGAGCCACGCTCGCCACGGCCGCCGCAGGGACGCTGCTCGCCCCGCTGCTCTCCGGCTGCTGGGTCGGAGCGGGCGGGGCGGGGTCGGGCGGCGACGCCATCAACGTCCTGATGGTCAACAACCCGCAGATGGTCGAGTTGCAGAAGCTCACCGCGGACCACTTCACCGCGGAGACCGGCATCAAGGTGAACTTCACCGTCCTGCCGGAGAACGACGTCCGCGACAAGATCAGCCAGGACTTCGCCAACCAGGCCGGCCAGTACGACGCCGCCACCCTCTCCAACTACGAGATACCGATCTACGCCCGCAACGACTGGCTGCACGAGATGGACTCCTACGTCGCCGAGGACCCGGCGTACGACGAGAAGGACGTCCTCGGGCCGATGCGCGAGTCCCTCACCGGCGACGACGGCAAGCTCTACGGCCAGCCCTTCTACGGCGAGTCGTCCTTCCTGATGTACCGCAAGGACCTGTTCGCCGAGGCGGGCCTGACCATGCCCGAACACCCCACCTGGACCCAGGTGGCCTCCTTCGCCGAGCGACTCGACGGCTCCGAGCCCGGCATGAAGGGCATCTGCCTGCGCGGCCTGCCCGGCTGGGGCGAGCTGATGGCACCCCTGACGACGGTCGTGAACACCTTCGGCGGCACCTGGTTCGACCAGGACTGGCAGGCGCGGCTCGACTCGCCCGAATGGGAGAAGGCGACGAAGTTCTACGTCGACCTCGTCCGCGAGCACGGCCAGTCGGGCGCCGCCCAGTCCGGCTTCGCCGAGTGCCTCAACAACATGACCCAGGGCAAGGTCGCCATGTGGTACGACGCCACCTCCGCCGCCGGCTCCCTGGACGCCGCCGAATCGCCGGTCAAGGGCAAGGTCGGCTACGCCCCGGCCCCCGTGGAGAAGACCGACAGCTCGGGCTGGCTCTACACCTGGGCGTGGGGCATCCAGAAGGCCTCGCGCAACACCGACAAGGCCTGGAAGTTCGTCTCCTGGGCGTCGAGCAAGGAGTACGAGCAGCTCGTCGGCGACGAGGTCGGCTGGTCCAACGTACCGGCCGGCAAACGCGCCTCGACGTACGAGAACCCGGCCTACCGCAAGGAGGCCGCCGCCTTCCAGGAGATGACCCGGGAGGCCATCGAGGGCGCGAAGCCCAAGGACCCCGGGGTCCAGCCGCGTCCCGCTCCCGGCATCCAGTTCGTCGGCATCCCCGAGTTCACCGACCTCGGCACCAAGGTCTCCCAGGAGATCAGCGCGGCCATCGCCGGACGGCAGTCCGTCGAGGAGGCCCTGGAGAAGTCCCAGCAGCTCGCCGAGAAGATCTCCGAGGAGTACGAGGGACGATGACCGCCACGACCACGGCCCCCTCGGCCGCACCCGACCAGGTCCGCACCCCCGTCCGCCGGCCGTCCCCGCGGCTGAGGGCCTGGGCCACCCGCGCGCCGCTCCTGCCCGCCCTGATCTTCATGATCGCGGTCACCCAGTTGCCCTTCGTGGCGACCCTGGTGATCTCCTTCTTCGACTGGAACTCCCTCTACCCGGACGCCCGCCGCTTCACCGGCCTCGCCAACTACGGCGACGTCCTCGGCGACGCCGACCTGCGCGGGTCGGTGTGGACGACGATCGTGCTGACGGTGGCGGTGGTCCTGGCCAGCCTGGTCCTGGGCCTCGCCCTCGCCCTGCTGCTGGACCGCAGGTTCAAGGGCCGCGGCGTGGTCCGCACCCTGCTCATCGCCCCGTTCCTGGTGGTCCCGGTGGCGGCGGCCCTGCTGTGGAAGCACGTCCTCTACAACCCCGAGTACGGCCTGCTGAACGGCCTGTTGCACTACGTCGGCGGCCCGCAGCCGGACTGGATCTCCAACACCCCGCTGCTCGCCGTCGAGGCCGCGCTGGTGTGGCAGTGGACGCCCTTCATGATGCTGATCCTGCTGGCCGGGCTGCAGAGCCGGGACCAGCAACAGATCGAGGCCGCCCGGGTGGACGGCGCGAGCGACTGGCAGATCTTCGTCCACCTCACCCTCCCCCACCTGCGGCGCTACCTGGAACTGGGCGCCCTGCTCGGCTCGATCTACATCGTCCAGAACTTCGACGCGGTCTTCACCCTCACCTCCGGCGGTCTGGGCACGGCCAACCTGCCCTACACCGTCTACCAGAGCTTCTACCAGGCACACGAGAACGGCCTCGCGTCGGCCGCCGGCGTCCTGGTCGTCATCGGCTCGATCATCATCGCGACCTTCGCGCTGCGCGTGGTGTCGTCCCTGTTCCGCGAGGAGGCCGGCCGCTCATGAGCGCCACCGTCGCACGACCCGCCGCCGTACGCACCGGGAGCGGACGGACCCGCCGCAAGGCCGGTGCCGGGCTGGGCCTCGTGGCCTGGCTGGCCGGGATCGTCTTCTTCCTGCCCATCGCCTGGATGGCGCTCACCTCCTTCCACTCGGAGCAGGACGCCGCCACCAACCCGCCGTCCTTCGCCGCCTCCCTGACTCTGGACGGCTACCGCGAGTTCTTCGGCGCGGGCGGCGGCGCGAGCCCCTGGCCGGCGCTGGCCAACTCGGCCGTGGCGTCGATCGCCTCGACCCTCCTGGTCCTGGTCCTGGCCCTGCCCGCCGCGTACGCCCTCTCCATCCGTCCGGTGAAGAAGTGGACGGACGTCCTGTTCTTCTTCCTCTCCACCAAGATGCTGCCGGTGGTGGCCGGCCTGCTGCCGATCTACCTGTTCGCCAAGAACACCGGCCTGCTGGACAACATCTGGCTGCTGGTCGTCCTCTACACCTCCATGAACCTGCCGATCGCGGTCTGGATGATGCAGTCCTTCCTGGCCGAGGTCCCGGTCGCGATCATCGAGGCGGCCCGGGTGGACGGCGCGAGACTGCCGACGATCCTGGCCAGGGTGGTCGCCCCGATCGCCCTGCCCGGCATCGCCGCGACCTCGCTGATCTGCTTCATCTTCAGCTGGAACGAGCTGCTCTTCGCCCGGGTGCTGACGGGCGTGGTCGCCGAGACCGCCCCCGTCTTCCTGACCGGCTTCATCACCAGCCAGGGCCTCTTCCTGGCCAAGGTGTGCGCCGCGTCGCTCGTCATCTCCCTGCCGGTGCTCGCCGCGGGGTTCGCCGCCCAGGACAAACTGGTCCAGGGCCTGTCGCTTGGAGCCGTGAAATGAAGGCCGCCGTCATCGAGTCCGTGGGCCGCGCCGTCGTCACCGAGGTCCCCGACCCGACGCCCGGGCCGCGCGAGGTCGTCGTGGAGGTCGCCGCCTGCGGCCTGTGCGGCACCGACCTGCACATCCTCCAGGGCGAGTTCGCGCCCAAGCTCCCGATCGTGCCGGGTCACGAGTTCGCCGGCGAGGTGGTCGGCGTCGGCACCCAGGTCACGGAGGTGGCGGTCGGCGACCGGGTGGCGGTCGACCCCTCCCTCTACTGCCACGAGTGCCGCTACTGCCGCACCGGCCACAACAACCTCTGCGAACGCTGGGCCGCCATCGGTGTCACCACGCCGGGCGGCGCGGCGCAGTACGCCGTGGCCCCCGTGGCGAACTGCGTGAAGCTCCCCGAGCACGTCCGCACCCAGGACGCCGCCCTGATCGAGCCCCTGTCCTGCGCGGTCCGCGGCTACGACGTCCTCCGGTCCCGCCTCGGCGCCCACGTCCTGATCTACGGCTCGGGCACCATGGGCCTGATGATGCTGGAGCTGGCCAAACGCACCGGCGCGGCGAGCGTGGACGTCGTGGACCTCAACCCGGCCCGCCTGGAGACGGCCCGCGGCCTGGGCGTCACGGGGTCGGCCGCCACACCCGACGAACTGGACCGCCCCCAGGGCTGGGACCTGGTCATCGACGCGACCGGCAACGCGGCGGCCATCCAGGACGGCCTGGACCGGGTCGCCAAGGCCGGCACCTTCCTCCAGTTCGGCGTCGCCGACTACGCGACGCGGGTGCACATCGACCCGTACCGGATCTACAACCAGGAGATCACCATCACCGGCTCGATGGCGGTCCTGCACAGCTACGAAAGGGCCGCCGAGCTCTTCGCGGGCGGCGTCCTCGACCCCGACGTCTTCATCAGCGACCGCGTCCCGCTGGACCGCTACCCCGAGGCCCTGGAGCAGTTCGCGGCGGGCGTGGGCAGGAAGATCGTGGTGGTGCCGTAGGACGTTCTGGCCCCGCCCGGCCCTCCCAGCCCGTCCGGCGTTCGAGGGACGAGGCCGTCCAGGCCGAAGCGGGGGTCCGGGGGCGGCAGCCCCCGGGGACGGGAAGGGAAGGGGCGGCGGGGGCGAAAACCCCCGGGCACCCCGCCCGCCCCTCTCAGCGATCCGCGCACGCCCCGACCGAACGGCTTCGCCTGCACCACCACATCAACCGGCACCGTTCGCATCCCCCACCACAGCCACCCCGCCACCACCCTCACACCCGATTGGCCCCCGGGTAAGGGAACGGTAAAACGCCCTCGCTCGTTCACCCGGCATGACAGCTATGACCCCCGGCTCGAACATCCCCCTCTCCGCCCCCCGCGTGACGGTGGACGTCGCCGCGCCCGTGCGGCTCGACGTATCGGGCCTGCTGCTCACCGCCGACGGCAAGGTGCGCTCCGACGACGACTTCATCTTCTACAACCAGCCCACCGGCCAGGGCGTGACCTACCGCTCCGGCGGCGGCTCCGCCCCGGACGCGATCGTGGTCGACACGGCCGCCGTCCCGCAGGGCATCGAGAAGATCGTCGTCACCGCCAGCCCGGACGCCGCCGGCCAGTCCTTCCAGGGCATCGAGCCCACCGCCACCATCCGCAACGCGGACGACAACTCCGTCCTCGCCACCTTCACGCCCCCGCAGCTCGGCACCGAGACCGCCCTGGTGATCGTGGAGGTCTACCTGCGCAACGGCGCCTGGAAGGCCCGCGCGGTCGGCCAGGGCTACGCGAACGGCCTGGCGGGCATCGCCACCGACTTCGGTGTGACGGTGGAGGAGCCGGCCGCTCCGGCCCAGCCCGCCGCCCCCGCCCAGCCGGCGCGGTCGCAGGCGGCCACTCCCCCGCCCCCGCCCGCCGCCGCGCCCACGATGCCCGCCGCGCCGCCCGCGGCACCGGCCGCACCGCCGGCCCCGGCCCCGGGCACCGGCAAGATCAACCTCGACAAGGGCCGGGTCAGCCTCCAGAAGAACCAGACCGTCTCCCTCGTCAAGGGCGGCCGCCCGGTGCTCAGCCAGGTCAAGATGGGCCTCGGGTGGGAGCCCGCGTTCCGCGGCAAGGACATCGACCTGGACGCGTCGGTCATCGCCTACGGCCCGCAGCGCAACCACATCGACAGCTGCTACTTCGGCAAGCTCTCGATCGTGAACGGGGCGATCAAGCACTCCGGTGACAACCTGACCGGTGAGGGCGGCGGCGACGACGAGGTCATCGTCGTCGACCTCGGCCGGCTGCCGCAGGAGGTCAGCGGCCTGGTCTTCACGGTCAACTCGTTCTCCGGCCAGAAGTTCACGGAGGTCGCCAAGGCGTACTGCCGCCTCATCGACGCCGCGAGCGGCGAGGAACTGGTCCGCTTCGACCTCACCGGCGCCGAGCCGCAGACCGGCGTGATGATGGCGAAGCTGATCCGCCAGTACTCCGGCGAGTGGGAGATGACCGCCATCGGCGAGTTCGTGAAGTCCCGCACCGTCCGGGGCATGGTCAAGCCGGCCGCAAAGGCCCTGTGAGCCACCGGGCGTAGGAGGCTCCCGTCACGGGAGCCCCTACGCCCGCAGACCGCCCCACACCAACGACAGGTACCGGCGCACGGACCCGCCCTCCGCCTCCGCCGACTCGGCGGCCGTCACCACCCCGTGCACCAGCCGCAGCACCTCGATCGGCTCGACGTCCGCGCGCAGCGTGCCCTCGTCCCGGGCCGCCCGGACCAGCCGCGCCACCGCGCCCCGCAGGCAGTCGCCGCACGCCCGGTCCGCCGCCGGACCGTCCTGCGTGACGGCCGTGCCCAGCAGCGCCCCGAGCCCCCGGACCTGGAGCATGCCGGCGGCGAGTTCCTCGAGCCACGCGAGCAGCGCCTCGCCCGGCGGGAGTTCTCCCGCGATGACGTCGGCGCGTGCCGCGATCGCCTCGATCCGCTCCAGGCAGGCGGCCTCCAGCAACGCCCGCCGGGTCGGGAAGTGCCGGTACAGCGTGCCGACGCCGACCCCGGCCCGCCGGGCGATGTCGTCCAGCGAGGCGCCCTCGCCGTGCTCGGCGAAGGCCTGAGCCGCCACCACGAGCAGCCGCTCCCGGTTGCGCCGGGCGTCCGCACGCATGGGCCTGACCTGCGCCATACCGCCACTCCCCGCCCACCAGGCAACCTTTGGCGCACCCTACCGCGCGGCGTCCGCGGCCGGCTCAGGCCGCCCAGGGCCAGTCGGCGTCCCGGGCCGCCTCCAGCAGGGGAACCATCCGGAAGGCGGCGTCCGACAGACCGCCGAAGGTGTGCCGGTTGTCCCTGCCGGACGGGCCGTGGCCCGCCCGGTGTCCGGCGAGGTTCCAGGTGTAGACCGGGACGCGCTCCGGAACCTGCTCGGTCGGGTCGCCGTGCCGGTTGTACGCGTACTGCTCGTCGGTGACGATCAGCACCCGGTCGTGCTTCCGGTAGTGCCGCCGGACCGCCTCGGTCGTGTCGGTGCCGCCCAGGTCGCCGAAGCGCTCCAGAATCCTCAGCACCGACTCGCCCCTGCGGTACCCCACGCGGTTGCTCGACGTACCGAACTCGACGAGGTCCGCGTCGGCCGCCCGCAGCGCGAGCGCCGTACCGAAGACCGCCGCCGCGTCGGCCCGGTTGAGCTCCGAGCGGTCCGACAGCCGCGAGAAGAACATCGAGCCCGAGCGGTCCACGAGGACCAGCGTCCGGCCGGGCAGCGCGGGCACGTTGGCCAGCGAGTGGCCGAGCGCCTGCTCCAGCGGGTAGGACCAGCGCAGCGAGGGCGCGTGCCGGTACGCGGCGAGGTAGCGGAACGGGAACTGCCGCGAGCGCGCCACCTGCTCCGGGTCGCTGATCCGCGCCGCCACCCGGGCCGCGACCTCGTCCGAGACCCCGGCCTCGTCGAAATTGCGCAGGTTACGGGTCAAGGCCATCGCCCCCATGGACGGGATCACGGCCTCCCAGGCCGCCTTGTCCATCGGCCCCTGGAGCCAGCCCGCCAGCATCTCCCAGGTGATGCCCGCCGCCGCGAGCCGCTCGGCACCGCCCGGCGCCGTGAGGACCGCTCGCCGCCGGCCGACGGGCAGCGCCATCAGCTCGCGGTGCGCGGTCAGCAGGTGGTCCGAGGCGGGCGGCACCGCGGTCTCCGGGTGGTGCCGGCGGTCCAGCGCGTACCGGAACAGCTCGCCCTGCCACGGCTTGTCCGGGTCCGGCGCCGCGTGCACCAGGTTGAGGACGTCGCCGAAGCGGTAACCCCTGGACGCGGTGTCGTACTTGAGCAGCGACCTGCCGTGGTAGAGCCGCCGTACGGCGTCGGCGATCCCCCGCTTGACCGGCTTGGGCACGGCACGGCCGTACCTCGACGTCCAGTAGGCGAGCAGCTCGCCGGGCTCGTCGGGCCGCTGGAGGACGGAGGCGACGACCTGCCGGCCCATGGGGCCGTCGGTGGCGCCGGCGTCGAGGCGTGCCTTGACGTACTCGGCGGCTCCGACGATCGAGGCGGTGCGCAGGTTGCCCTCGCCGCGCAGCCAGCCGAGCAGGCCGGCCGTCCAGGACGGGTCGGTGACGGCGAGGTCGCGCACGAGCGCGGTGAAGCGGTCGTCGCGGGCGGCACCGGCCTCGTAGAACGTCTGCTGGGTCACGAAGTTGGTGACCGCCAGGAGGAAGAGTTCCGAGCGCGGGTCGCGCTCGCGGCCCCGGCCGCCCTCGTAGGTGCGCAGTACGCGCCCCGTCGACGTCACCCGCGAGGCGGGCTGCGCCTTCGCCGCCCTGGTGTTGAAACGCGCCATCGTGAATTCCCCCGAATTCTTTTCGGTGGAAGGCGCGACAGAAGGAGGGTGCCCGAGGTCGAGGTCGGCGGCGGAGAAAGTCGGACGTGTCTTCCGTTTCCACCACGTCGGCCCGGAGCCGACGACGGGATTCGAACCCGCACCCCTTTCGGGATCCGATCCTGAAGTATCCGCCGCCTGCGCACCGGGCACCACCGTCTGTCGCGCCTCCCGAGATCTGTTCGGCCGCGGCGTCTTTTTCGATGAGAACGAAGTAGCCGCGGCCCGCGCACCGGGAGGTGCGGGAAGTTCTGGGTGTCCAGAGTTCAGGTCGGCGGAACCGACAAGGTGCTCCAACCCCTGAGCTACACCGGCGCGTGGTGCCGGTGACGGGACTCGAACCCGTGGCCGCCCCATTATCAGTGGAAGTAGGTCCTGCCTTCGCACCTGGACGTGCATCACTCTAAAAGGGCGGCCACCGCTCGGGCGAGCGAATTAACTAGCGGCGCTTCTGCCGCTTCCACGGTCCGGTGATGGCCAGCATGATGCCCGGGTCCTGGATGTTGGCGTAAAGGGTCCTGCCGTCGGGCGAGAAGGTGACGCCGGTGAATTCGCTGTACTCGGGCTCCTCCTCCGATCCGACGTTGAGGTCGTTGCGCGCGATGGGGTACGTGCGGCCGCTGTCGGTGGCGCCGAACAGGTGCTGGACGCCGTCGCCGTCCTCGGCGATGACGAGGCCGCCGTACGGGGAGACGGTGATGTTGTCCGGCCCGTCGAAGGCGCCGTCGGCCGACGGGTCGGCGTTGACGCCGAGGAGGACCTTGAGGGTGAGGGTGCGGCGCTTGGGGTCGTAGAACCAGACCTGGCCGTCGTGCGGGCGGCCGGGGCTCTCGTCACGGGCGTAGGAGGAGACGATGTAGGCGCCGCCGTCCGCCCACCACATGCCCTCCAGTTTGCGGGCGCGGGTGACCTGTCCGGCGGTGAACTGCTTGCGCACGGAGGTGGTCCTGGCGTCGCGGTCGGGGACGTCGACCCAGTCGACGCCGTAGACCGTGCCGGTCCGCGTCGCGCGGGAGAGGTCGTCGACGAACTTGCCGCCGGAGTCGAAGCACTTGAAGGCCTGGAGGACCCCGGCGTCGTCGGCGAGGGTGCGCAGCCGGCCGCGGCCGTGCCGGAAGCCCTCCGGCGGCGCCCAGCGGTAGAGGAGGCCGTTGGGTCCGGAGGCGTCCTCGGTGAGGTAGAGGTGGCCGCGCCTGGGGTCGACGACGACGGCCTCGTGGGCGTAGCGGCCCAGCGCCTTGATCGGCTTCGGGTCCCGGTTGGCGCGGCGGTCCTCGGGGTCGACCTCGAAGACGTAGCCGTGGTCCTTGGTCATCCCCTCCTCGCCGGCCTTGTCCTCGGTCTCCTCGCAGGTCAGCCAGGTGCCCCACGGGGTGCTGCCGCCCGCGCAGTTGGTGGCCGTGCCGGCGATGCCGACCCATTCGGCGACGTGCCCGCCGCGGCGGACCTCGACGACCGTGCAGCCGCCGGCGGCGGCCGGGTCGTAGACGAGGCCCTCGGTGAGCGGGACGGGGTGCGGCCAGTCGTCGCGGTGTCCGCCGAGTTCGTGGTTGTTGACGAGGAGGGTGGTGCCGCGCGGGCCCTCGAAGGCGGCGGTGCCGTCATGGTTGGAGGGGGTGAACTCGCCCGACTCCAGCCTGGTCCGGCCGCAGTAGGTGACGATCTCGTAGCGGAAGCCCTCGGGCAGGGCGAGGATGCCGTCCGGGTCGGGGACCAGCGGTCCGTAGCCGACGCCGTGGTCGTGCCCGTGTCCGTGGCCTGCGCCGTGCTCCTCCCCCGCGCGCTCGGTGTCCGTGGACGCGAGGGCGTTCGGGGCGGTGGCGAGGGCGCCGACGCTGCCCGCCAGCACGACCCCGGCGCCGGTGAGCGCGGATCGGCCGGCAAAGTCCCTGCGGGTGAGCGACATGGTGTCTCCTGTGACGGTGGACGTGCCGTGGAGGGTGGCGGACCTCGGTTCGGCGTCACGGTCGCGCCCCCGCCTGAACGGTGAGCCCGCGCGTGCCTGAACGGGAGTTGAACTGGGGGCGACCTCTCCCGGCGCCGTCCACCGGGCCGCGCGGGGGCCCGGCGACCGCCCCACCGGAGTGCGCCAGGGCGGCCACCCGGAGAGGACCCGCCGGGAGCGGGAGGGCGCGCACGGTGCCTAGGTGCCCGCCCTGCGCGGGCGGTTCTCCGTCAGGGCCCCGCGCGGTCAGCCGCCGTGTTGGGAGCGTGCCTTGAAGGCGGCCTTGCGGGCCTCCTTGGCGATCTTCTTGTCGGGGTGCAGCCGCCCCATCGCCTCCAGGACGTCCGGCGTGGCCGGGTGGTCCACCCGCCAGACGGTGTCGAAGAAGCCGCTGTGCTGCCGCGCCAGACCCTCCACCAGGGCGCGCAGTTCCTCGGAGTTGCCCTCGGCCGCGAGCTGGGCGGCCACGGTGTCGATGGTCAGCCAGAAGACCATCTCCGGCGGCGGGGCCGGGACGTCCCGGGCGCCGTGCTCGGTCAGCCAGACCCGGGCCAGGCCGCCCAGTTCGGCGTCGTCGAGGACCTCCCGCAGCGCGGGCTCCGCCTCGGTGCCGACCAGCGCCAGCGCCTGCTGGCAGCGCAGTCGGCGCAGGGGCGCGCCGGGGTCGGAGCCCCGGGCCGCCGCGAGGAGTTCACGGGCTGCGGTGAGCGGGCCGCGGCCGGCCAGCCACAGCTCGGTCTCGGCGTGCGCCGCGGCCGGCGGGAAGGAGGCCGTGCCGTCCAGCAGCGCGTCGGCGCCCTTGTCGGAGAGGTCGCCGACGGCGGGCGCGTCGAAGCCGGCCTCCAGCAGCCGGGTGCGCAGTCCGTACAGCCCGAGCGGGGTGAGCCGGACCATGCCGTAGCGGGCGACGTCGGTGTCGTCGACGGGCGCCGCGGGCTCCTCGTCCGCGTCGGCCATCAGCGCCTCGTCGACCGGCCGGTAGGCGACGAGGCCGACGGGCTCCAGCAGCCGGAACCGGTCGTCCAGCCGCATCATGGCGTCGGACACCTGCTCCAGCACGTCGTTGGTGGGCTCGCCCATGTCGCTGGGCACGATGACGGAGGCGGCCAGCGCGGGCAGCGGCACCGGCGTGTCGCCCGGGCCGTCCTCGCCGACGGCGAGCAGGTAGAGGTTGCCGAGCACCCCGTCGAGGAACTCGGCCTCGGCCTCCGGGTCCCAGTCGAGGGACGACAGGTCGACCTCGCCGCCCTCGGACATCGCGTCGACCAGGTCGTCGAGGTCGGGCACGCTCGCGTCGGCGAGCACCCCCTCCAGGGCGGTGAGCCACACCCCGAGCACGTCCTGCGGGGAGCCCGAGGTGAGCAGGGCGAGGTCCTCGCCCTGGGTGACGGTGCCCGCCTCCTCGTCGGTGATCTCGACGAGCCCGGTGTCCACGGCGGTCCGCCAGGCCTCGCTCGCGTGGGCCGCGGCGTCGTCCCCGGTCAGCCCCAGCTCCTCGGCCGCCGCCGGCACCTGCTCCTCGACGAGCCCGCCCCCGGCGTCGACACGGGTGTCCGGGCCGGCCCAACGGGCCAGCCGCGCGGCCCGGGCGAGCACCGGCGTGGACAGCGCGTCGCCCGCCAGCTCGGCTTCGGGACGCAGCCGTGCGGGCGGCAGGGTGGAGCTGTCTGACATCGCCTGTTTTCTCCTCGCGCGCCTGGACGGCCGTGCGGCCGCGCCTCGACGGCCGTACGGCCATCCGGGCGCCGTACGGCTCGGCCGCTCAGCCTAGACGGGTTTCACCCCATGCCGCCCGGTTCATCTCTCCGACGGGTGGAGTACATGGCCGAAACCTTGACAACCGGCTTGGCCAGGCAGGAGATTGACGCGCGTAGAAAGCGGGGGGACAAGTGTTCACTCAGGCCCACGTGTGCCCTGTGACCCCTCGCGCCCCACGTCCCACCCTCGTCCCGGCGCTCTGTCACGTCCCCGGAGGGATTCCGTTGGCCAGCAAGTCCTCGGCGCGCCTCGCCGCGCTCACCGTCGCCGCCGTCTGCTCGGTGACGTCCACCGTCGTACTCACCTCGCCCGCGCACGCAGACTCCGTCCGCGTCCACGACATCCAGGGCACCACCCGCCAGTCGCCGTACGCGGGCAAGCAGGTCACGGACGTGGCCGGAATCGTCACCGGCGTACGCGGCTACGGTTCCCGGGGCTTCTGGATCCAGGATCCGAGTCCGGACGCCGACCCGGCCACCAGCGAGGGTGTCTTCGTCTTCACCAACTCCGTCCCGAAGGTCGCCGTCGGTGACGCGGTCACCGTCTCCGGCACGGTCACGGAGTACGTCCCCGGCGGCACATCCTCCGGCAACCAGTCGCTGACCGAGATCACCCGCCCGACGTTCACCGTCGTCTCCAGCGGCAACCCGGTCCCGGCCGCGACGACCGTGTCCGCCCGGTCCGTACCGCGCGCGTACGCCCCCGAGGGCGACGCGGACGCGGGCGGCTCGGTGGGCGGGCTGACCCTGCGGCCGGCGAAGTACGCCCTGGACTTCTACGAGTCCCTGGAGGGCATGAACGTGCGGGTCTCGGACGCCCGTGTCGTCGGCGCCACCGACCCGTACACCGAGCTCTGGATCACGGTGAAGCCCCGGGAGAACGCCAACCGCCGCGGCGGCACGGTGTACGGCTCCTACGACTCCCAGAACACCGGCCGGCTCCAGATCCAGTCGCTGGGCAGGCCGGCCGACTTCCCCGACGCCAACGTGGGCGACACCCTGGCCGGCACCACCGCGGGCCCGCTGGACTACAACCAGTACGGCGGCTACACGCTGGTCGCGAGCGAGCTCGGCGCCCTGGAGAGCGGGGGCCTGGAGCGCGAGTCGACCCGTGCGCAGAGCAGCCGCGAACTGGCGGTGGCGACGTACAACGTCGAGAACCTGGACCCGTCCGACGACACCTTCGCCGCGCACGCCGAAGCGATCGTGCGGCACTTGAAGTCGCCGGACATCGTGTCCCTGGAGGAGATCCAGGACGACAACGGCGCCACGGACGACGGCACGGTGACCGCCGGCGCGACGGTCGGCAAGCTGATCGACGCCATCGCCGCGGCCGGTGGCCCGCGCTACGACTGGCGCGGGATCGACCCGGTCGACAAGGCGGACGGCGGCGAGCCCGGCGGCAACATCCGCCAGGCGTTCCTGTTCGACCCGGAGCGGGTCTCCTTCACCGACCGTGGGGCCGGCGACGCGACCACTCCGACCGCGGTGACGAAGGTGCGCGGCAGGGCGGCGCTCACCCACTCCCCCGGCCGCGTCGACCCGGCGAACCCGGCGTGGGCGAACAGCCGCAAGCCGCTGGCCGGCGAGTTCGTCTTCCGCGGCCGGACGGTCGTGGTCGTCGCCAACCACTTCAACTCCAAGGGCGGCGACCAGGGGCTGACCGCCCAGTACCAGCCGCCGTCCCGCGGTTCGGAGACCCAGCGCCACCTCCAGGCGGCGGTCGTGAACACCTTCGTCAAGGAGGTCCTCGCCGTCCAGAAGAACGCGGACGTCATCGCCCTCGGCGACATCAACGACTTCGAGTTCTCGCGGACCACCCGCATCCTGGAGGACGGCGGCGCCCTGTGGTCGGCGGTCAAGTCGCTGCCGCCGAGCGAGCGTTACTCGTACGTCTACCAGGGCAACAGCCAGGTCCTGGACCAGATCCTGGTCAGCCCGTCCGTCCGGTGGGCCGGGCGGCTGTCGTACGACAGCGTGCACGTCAACGCCGAGTTCCACGACCAGGTGAGCGACCACGACCCGCAGGTGCTGCGCTTCCGTCCGTGACCGGCGTGCGGTGGGGGCGGGTTCAGCGGGGCACGAGGCCGAGGGCGTGGTCGTAGCGGTTGACCGTGCTGCTCCTGAGGCCCGGCCAGCGCTGCACCCGCTCCCACCGCGCGGTCGCCGAGCCGACGCCGTCGCCGGGAGCGGCGAGGGCGTCGATGTGGGCCCCGGCGCTCTCCCACTCCGCGTAGTTGAGGATGCGGGTGCCGTCGGTGCTGAGGTGGAAGTGGGCGGAGATGCCCCCGGGGTGCGGCTCCGGCTCGCTCGCCAGGGCGTCGAGGACCGCGTCGACCCAGGCGCGCTGCCGCTTCGGGTCGGGACCCTCGAACGCGACGTCGACGATGACGACGCAGCCCGGGACGGCCGCCGCGCCCCCGTCCCGGGTGAGGCTGCGGTACCGCCGGTACCGGCCGAGCCCCAGCCGCTCGATGCCCGGGACGGCGGTGTCGATCTCGTCGACGCGTTCCTGCCGGTGGGTCTTCACGAAGGACTCGTAGGCCCCCTCGCTCGTCCACTGCGAGTGGTGCAGCAGGGTGCTGCCGTCGTGACCGGTGTAGACGTGGTAGCTCTTCAGGTCGTCGGCGGGCCAGGGGCGGTTCTCCCAGGTGCGGGCGATGGCCTCCACGGTCTGCCGCTGCCGTTCGGGGGTGCGCACGCGCCAGGTGCTGAAGAAGGGCGCCCGGACGTCGGTACGGAGGAGTTCGGGGTGGGCGTCGGTACGGCGGGTCATGCCGGCCTCCGGTGGTCGGTGATCCCCGGATGCGTGCGCACCGGGTGCGTGCACCACCCTCCGACCTCGACCAAGGTTGAGGTCAAGCGCCTTCCGGTGCGGACGTGCGCGAGGGGCCTCCGGCCGGGAGGCCCCTCGTCGTGACGCCGGCAGCGGTGCCCCGTGACGCCCGTCAGCAGGGACCCTGACGCCGGCGCCGCAGTACGACGCCCGCCACGACCACCGCGCCGGCCGCTGCCCCGGCGACCAGCACCGCACGGGGATGTCCGAGCCCGGCCCGGACGGCACCGCGCGCCCGTTCCGGCACCCGCTGCTGCGCGGCGTGCCCGGCCTGGCCTGCCTTCTCCTGCACGGCGT
Source organism: Streptomyces sp. NPDC047853 (assembly GCF_043204535.1). Lineage (NCBI taxonomy): Bacteria > Bacillati > Actinomycetota > Actinomycetes > Kitasatosporales > Streptomycetaceae > Streptomyces > Streptomyces sp. NPDC047853. The sequence goes on from NZ_JBIDCI010000018.1 coordinate 127,998, forward strand.
GCCCGGCCTGCCCGGCCTTCTCCTGCGCCGTGTGTCCGGCCCGGCTCGCCTTGTGCTGCGCCCGGTGACCGGCGCGGCCCGCCTTGTGCTGCACGGTGTGCCCGGCCTGCGCGGCGGAACTGCGCAGCTGCACGGTCATGGCGCCGGCCTTGTCCCGGAGGTCGGCGGCCCGGGCCTTGGCACGGCCCTTCACGTCCGCCCTGCCCGCCAGCTCCTCCACGGTGTCGCCGAGGTCGCTGCGGGTCTGCTCGATCTGCCTTCGCAGTTCGTCGGGCCCCTTGGCCCCGCCGGTCGGCTGCGCGGTGGAACCGGCCCTGGTGCCGTCCCCGCTCGTCGCGTCGGTCATCGATGCGCCCTTTCCCTGATCACATCCACGTCGGTCCTGACGCTGCCGAGGGTCTCCTCGGGCTTGGGCGGTGCGGCGCGGCGCAGCTGGGAGCGGCCGGTCATGGCCAGCACGCCCGCGATCACGAAGAGCACCGCCGTCACGATGAGCGCCGCGGCCCAGACGGGCAGCACCAGCGAGAGCGCGGCGACACCCGTACCGGCGAGGGCGATCAGACCGACGTACGCGATGGCGCCCGCGGCGCCCAGCATCCCGCCGCCGCGCCCGACGCGTTTGCCCTTCTCGGCCAGCTCCATCTTGGCGAGGGCCACTTCCTGGCGCACGAGCCGGGAGAGCTGTTCGGTGGCCTGACCGACGAGCTCGCCCACGGAGTGGTGTTCGTCGTGCACTGGCCTGGTGTGCATGGTCCCGGTCACGGTTCCGCCTCCTCTCGGTTCGGAGCCACCCGGGTACCCGCGCCGACCGTCGCTACCCTCTCCCTCTCGACCGCCCGACCGCGCAGCGTTCCTTAGAGATACCTCGTAGAGGAATTAAGTGGAGCTAAACGATCCGCGCGCCGAGACTACTGCCATGACGACAGCCGACCGCCCCGCCCCACCCCCCTTCGGCCGCACCCTGTGCGCCATGGTCACCCCCTTCACCGAGGCGGGCGCCCTCGACCTCGACGGCGCCCGGCGGCTCGCCGACCGGCTGGTGGCGCGGGGCTGCGACGGACTGGTGCTGTCCGGCACCACCGGCGAGTCGCCGACCACCACGGACGCCGAGAAGACGGCGCTGATCACGGCGGTGCGGGAGGCCGTCGGGGACCGGGCGGCGCTCGTCGCCGGGGTGGGCACGGCGGACACGCGGCACACGGTGGAACTGGCCCGGGCCGCCGAGAAGGCGGGCGCGGACGGCCTGCTGGTGGTGGCGCCGTACTACAGCAGGCCCCCGCAGGACGCCCTGGAGGAGCACTTCCGGGAGGTCGCGGACTCCTGCGGGCTGCCGCTCGCGCTCTACGACATCCCGGGCCGCACCGGCACCCGCATCGAGCCCGACACCCTCGTGCGCCTGGCCGGGCACCCCCGGATCGTCGCCGTCAAGGACTGCTCCTACGACCTCCTCGGCACCCAGCGCGTCCTGTCCCGCACCGACCTGGCGTACTACGCGGGGTGCGACGAGCAGGTCCTCGCCCTGTACGCGATCGGGGCGATCGGGTACGTCAGCACGGTCGCGAACGTCGTACCCGAACTGTTCCGGGCCGTCCTCGACGCCTTCGACGCGGGGGACACCGGGCGGGCCGCCCTGCTCCAGCGGCGGGCGATCCCCCTCGTCGAGTCCGTCATGGCGGCGGGCCTGCCCGGCACGGTCACCGCCAAGGCCCTCCTCGGCGCGCTCGGCCTGCCCGCGGGGCCGGTCCGCGCCCCGCTGCGACCCGCGGACCGGCCGACCACCGACCGGCTCCTCGCCACCTACGAGGAGCTGGTCGGCGCCACCGGTCAGCTCCAGGTGTAACCGTCCCCGAGCAGCAGCGTGTGCTCCAGCACGTCCTCCGCCGGGTCGTCGATCTGGCCCACGTGCACGTTGAGGAGGCCGACCCGGGGTCCGTTGTGCGAGCCCGTGGTGGTCTCGTCGGCGTGCGCGGCCCCCGCCGCCCCCCAGCACACCAGCACCGCGGCGCCCGCCCCGGCCAGCAGGCGCGCCACGGTCCTCGACCGTTCGTTCGTCATACCAGGCCCTCGTTTCGTCGGATCGGCTTCTGATCGGACCCTGCGTCCACCCGTTCATCCGCCGGGACCACCCCGAGGACACGGGAGATCATCCGTACGTGCGGGGGGCGCTCGAAGCACGCGCCGCTATTCCGTTGGCGGGACACCACCCCGCCCGCCTGCGGTCGCGCGGTGGGCAGAACGGACCGGCCGACCAGACACGCGTCATCGCGCTGCTGAAACGCCACCGGGCCCCGAAACGCTGAGCGCCCCCGCACCGGGCCCGGCAGGGCACCGCCACGGGGGCGACTCGACCGTCACACGAACCGGCCGCGGCCGGTCAGTTGTGGCTGTGCAGGATCTCGTTCAGGCCGCCCCACACCGCGTTGTTCGGGCGGGCCTCGACCGTGCCGGTGACCGAGTTGCGGCGGAAGAGGATGTGGGAGGCGCCGGACAGTTCGCGGGCCTTGACGACCTGGCCGTCGGGCATGGTCACGCGGGTGCCCGCGGTGACGTAGAGGCCGGCCTCGACCACGCACTCGTCGCCCAGCGCGATGCCGACGCCCGCCTCGGCGCCGACCAGGCAGCGCTCGCCGATGGTGATGCGCACGTTGCCGCCGCCGGAGAGGGTGCCCATCGTGGAGGCGCCGCCGCCGATGTCGGAGCCGTCGCCCACGACGACGCCCGCGGAGATGCGGCCCTCGACCATCGAGGTGCCGAGCGTGCCGGCGTTGAAGTTGACGAAGCCCTCGTGCATGACCGTGGTGCCCTCGGAGAGGTGCGCACCGAGGCGGACGCGGTCGGCGTCGGCGATGCGGACGCCCTTGGGGGCCACGTAGTCCGTCATGCGGGGGAACTTGTCGATCGAGGTCACCTGGAGGTGCAGGCCCTCGGCGCGGGCGTTGAGGCGGACCTTCTCGACGTCGTCGACGGCGACCGGGCCGAGCGAGGTCCAGGCGACGTTGGCGAGGTGGGCGAAGACGCCGTCCAGGTTCTGGCCGTGCGGCTGTACCAGGCGGTGGGAGAGCAGGTGCAGACGCAGGTAGACGTCGTGCGTGTCGACCGGCTTCTCGTCCAGCGAGGAGATGACCGTGCGGACCGCGACCACCTCGACGCCCCGGCGGGCGTCCGGACCGACCGCGGCGGTGGCGCCGCCGCCGAGCAGCTCCGCGGCCTGTTCGGCGGTGAGGCGCTCGGTGCCGGACGGTCCGGGCTGCGCGGACAGTTCGGGGGCCGGGAACCAGGTGTCGAGAACGGTGCCGTCGGCGGCGATCGTGGCGAGGCCGGCGGCCACGGCGCCGGTGGTGCGGGGAGCAGTCGTGTCGGTCATGAGGGCAACCTAACCGGCCGCCGCCCGCGGAAGCGAGCCGACCCCGTGGCCGTCTCGCGTGCCGGGCGGCGCGGGGCGTGCGGGCGCCGGCCGGCGGGTCACCGGCCGGCGCGGACGACCCGCGCCAGGACCTCCCTCGCGTACGCCTCGTCGTACGGCGTGTCCGTCAGCAGCACCTGGAGACAGATGCCGTCCAGCACGGCGACCAGGGCCCGCGCGGTGACGGGGTCCGTGCGGTCGGCGAGGAGGGCGCCGACGCCCTGCGCCCACTCGGCCGCGACCGGGCGCAGCGCGGGACGGCGCAGGGCCGCCAGGTACAGCTCGTACTCCAGCTCCACGCCCGTGCGGTCGCCCGCCAGCCACGCGCCGAGGACCCGGGCCAGCTCCCCGGGCAGGTCGGCGTCCGGGTCGGACAGGGCCGGGTGTGCGGCGACCACCTTGGCGAAGCCCTCGCCCGCCTGGCGGAGGGCGGCGACGAGGAGTTCGTCCAGCGTGGCGAAGTGATACGTCGTGGAGCCCAGCGGGACGTCCGCCTCGGCGGCCACGGAACGGTGGCTCAGGCCGGCGATGCCCTTGCGCCCCACCACCCGGATCGCCGCGTCGATGATCCGCCGGCGCCGCTCCGGGTCGTGGCGCCGGGTCATCAGTGCGCGCCGCCCAGGTTCAGCACGACCACGCCGACGATGATCAGCGCGATGCCGGTGGCCTTGACCGCGGTCATCCCCTCCCCCAAAAACACCACGCCGATGGCGGCGATGGCCGCCGTGCCGACGCCCGCCCAGATGGCGTACGCGGTGCCGACGGCGAGGGTCTTCAGGGTCTGGGCGAGCAGCGTGAAGGAGAGGACGTAGGCGAGGGCCGTCAGGAGGGACGGGACGAGCCTGGTGAAGCCCTGGCTGTACTTCATGGCGGTGGTGCCGGCGACCTCGGCGGCGATGGCTCCGGCCAGGAGCAGGTATCCCATGTGTACGAGCGTACATAACGACACCGACCGCGGACGCGAGAACGGCGGCACCCGAAAGGGTGCCGCCGTCGTCGCGAGGTGCGCCTCGAACGCTGGATCAGACGTTGAAGCCGAGCGCGCGCAGCTGCTCGCGGCCGTCGTCCGTGATCTTGTCCGGGCCCCACGGCGGCATCCAGACCCAGTTGATGCGCAGCTCGCTGACGAGGCCGTCCGTGGCGGACTTGGCCTGGTCCTCGATCACGTCGGTGAGCGGACAGGCCGCCGACGTCAGGGTCATGTCGATGGTCGCGATGTTGGCGTCGTCGATGTGGACGCCGTAGATCAGCCCCAGGTTGACGACGTCGATGCCCAGCTCGGGGTCCACGACGTCCAGCAGGGCCTCGCGGACCTCCTCCTCGGAGGCCGGCTTCATTTCCACGGTCTCAGTCATGCCGTCGTCTCCTTCTCGGCGTCGGCGCCGTCCAGTGCCTGGGCCGTCGCGTCCTTCCAGGCCATCCAGCTCAGCAGGGCGCACTTGACCCGGGCCGGGTACTTCGAGACCCCGGCGAACGCGACCGCGTCCTCCAGGACCTCCTCCATCGCGTCGTCGGGCTCGATCCTGCCCTTGGACTGCATCAGCTCCAGGAAGGTCTCCTGGATCCGCCGCGCCTCAGCGAGGTCCTTGCCGACCAGCAGCTCGTTCAGCACGGAGGCGCTCGCCTGGCTGATGGAGCAGCCCTGGCCCTCGTACGACACGTCGCTGATCGTCGTGCCGTCGTACTTCACGCGCAGCGTGATCTCGTCGCCGCACGTCGGGTTGACGTGGTGGACCTCGGCGTCGCCCTCCCGCAAGCCCCGCCCGTGCGGGTTCTTGTAGTGGTCCAGGATCACTTCCTGGTACATGGAGTCCAGCTTCATGCTCTTCGCTCGTCCCGTCAGCCGAAGAAGTTCCGTACGTGCTCCAGGCCGTCGACCAGTGCGTCGATCTCGGCCGGCGTGGAGTACAGATAGAACGACGCTCGCGTGGTCGCAGGAATTCCGTAGCGCAGGCAGACGGGGCGGGCGCAGTGGTGGCCGACCCGGACCGCGATGCCCTGCTCGTCGAGGACCTGGCCCACGTCGTGCGGGTGGATGTCGCCGAGCGTGAAGCTGATCGCCGCGCCGCGCTCCTCGGCCGTGGTGGGGCCGATGATGCGCAGGTCGGGGACGTCCGCGAACCGCTTCACCGCGTACTCGGTGAGTGCGTGCTCGTGGGCGAAGATCTTGTCCATGCCGATCGACTGCAGGTAGTCGATGGCCGCGCCCAGCCCGACCGCCTGCGCGATCGGCGGCGTGCCCGCCTCGAACTTGTGGGGCGCCGGGGCGTACGTCGAGGAGTGCATCGAGACCGTCTCGATCATCTCGCCGCCGCCCAGGAACGGCGGGAGGTCCTCCAGCAGCTCCTGGCGGCCCCACAGCACGCCGATGCCGGTCGGGCCGCACATCTTGTGGCCGGTGAACGCCACGAAGTCGGCCTGGAGGGCCTGGACGTCCAGCGGCATGTGCGGCGCGGCCTGGGAGGCGTCGACGCAGACGAGCGCGCCGACCTCCTGGGCGCGGCGCACGATCGCCTCGACCGGGTTCTGGGTGCCCAGGATGTTGGAGACCAGCACGAAGGAGACGATCTTCGTCTTCTCGGTGATGACCTCCTCTATGTTCGAGAGGTCGAGGCGGCCGTCGTCGGTCAGACCGAACCAGCGGAGCTTCGCGCCGGTGCGCTGCGCGAGCAGCTGCCACGGCACGATGTTGGAGTGGTGCTCCATCTCCGTGATGACGATCTCGGTCTCGTGGTCCACGCGGTAGGGCTCGTCGGCCCAGCCCAGCATGTTGGCCACGAGGTTGAGGGACTCCGAGGCGTTCTTGGTGAAGATCACCTCGTCGCGGGAGGGCGCGTTGATGAACTCCGCGACCTTGTCGCGTGCGCCCTCGTACAGCGCCGTGGCCTCTTCGGCGAGGACGTGCACGCCCCGGTGGACGTTGGCGTTGTAGCGCTCGTAGTACTCACTGAGCGCGTCCAGCACCTGCCGCGGCTTCTGGCTGGTCGCCGCGTTGTCCAGGTACACGAGCTTGCGCCCGTCGTGGATCTGGCGGTCCAGGATGGGAAAGTCCTTGCGGATCGCCTCGGTGTCGAGGAGGCCCGGCAGCTGTGTCACGCGGATACGCCACCCTTCGTGTATGCCTCGTAGCCCTCGGCCTCCAGCTTGTCGGCCAGCTCGGGGCCGCCCGACTCGGCGATGCGGCCGTTGGCGAAGACGTGGACGTGGTCGGGCTTGATGTAGCGCAGGATCCGCGTGTAGTGCGTGATCAGCAGGGTGCCGACCTCACCGGTCTCGCGGATGCGGTTGACGCCCTCGGAGACGACGCGCAGGGCGTCGACGTCGAGGCCGGAGTCGGTCTCGTCGAGGATCGCGACCTTCGGCTTGAGCAGCTCGAGCTGGAGGATCTCGTGCCGCTTCTTCTCACCGCCGGAGAAGCCCTCGTTGACGTTGCGCTCGGCGAAGGCGGGGTCCATGTTGAGGCGCTCCATGGCCTCCTTGACCTCCTTCACCCAGGTGCGCAGCTTGGGGGCCTCGCCGCGGACGGCGGTGGCGGAGGTGCGCAGGAAGTTGGAGACCGAGACGCCGGGGACCTCCACCGGGTACTGCATGGCGAGGAAGAGGCCGGCGCGGGCGCGCTCGTCGACGGACATCTCCAGGACGTCCTCGCCGTCGAGGGTGACGGTGCCCGCGGTGATCGTGTACTTGGGGTGACCCGCGAGGGAGTAGGCGAGGGTCGACTTGCCGGAGCCGTTCGGGCCCATGATGGCGTGCGTCTCGCCCTGCTTCACGGTGAGGTCGACGCCCTTGAGGATCTCCTTCGTGGCGTTGTCGGCCTCGACGGTGACGTGCAGGTCTCGGATTTCAAGCGTTGCCATGGGTGCCTCAGGACTCCTGGGTGAGGGAGACGAGCACGTCGTCCCCTTCGATCTTTACGGGGTAAACGGGGACGGGGCGCGTCGCCGGAAGACTGTCGGGCTTGCCGGACCGGAGGTCGAAGCGCGAGCCGTGCAGCCAGCACTCGATGTGGCAGTCGTCGACCTCGCCCTCGGCGAGCGAGACGTTCGCGTGCGAGCAGATGTCGTTGATCGCGAAGATCTCGCCCTCGGTCCGCACGACGGAGATCGGCGTGCCGTCGAGTTCCACCCGCTTCGGGGTGTCCTCCTCCAGCTCGTCCGCTCCGCAGACGCGTACGAAGGTCATGCGACCGACGCCTCCAGCTCCTCTTCGATCTTGACGAGCAGACGCTCCTCGATGTCCGGGACACCGATCTGCTGGACCAGTTCGGCGAAGAAGCCGCGGACCACCAGGCGGCGGGCGTCGATCTCGGGGATGCCGCGCGCCATCAGGTAGAAGAGCTGCTCGTCATCGAAGCGGCCGGTCGCGGAGGCGTGGCCGGCGCCGACGATCTCGCCGGTCTCGATCTCCAGGTTCGGCACCGAGTCGACCCGCGCGCCGTCCGTGAGGACGAGGTTGCGGTTCATCTCGTAGGTGTCGGTGCCCTCGGCCGCGGCCTCGATGAGCACGTCGCCGATCCAGACGGCGTGCGCGTCGTCGCCCTGGAGCGCGCCCTTGTAGACGACGTTGGACTTGCAGTGCGGGACGTTGTGGTCGACCAGGAGGCGGTGCTCCTGGTGCTGGCCCCGGTCGGTGAAGTACAGGCCGAACAGCTCGGCCTCGCCGCCCGGACCGGCGTACGCGACCCGGGGGTGCAGCCGGACCAGGTCGCCGCCGAAGGTGACCACGAAGGACTTGAAGGTGGCGTCCCGGCCGATCAGCGCGTTGTGCTGGCCGACGTGCACGGCCTTGTCGTCCCAGTCCTGGACGGAGACGACGGTCAGCTTGGCGCCGTCGCCGAGGACGTAGTCGACGTTGGCCGCGAGGACCGCGTCACCGGTGTGGTCGATGACGACGACGGCCTCGGCGAAGGCACCCAGCTCGACGACCTGGTGGGCGTAGGCGGTGCCGCCCTCGCCGTGCACCCTGATGCGGATCGGCTCGGTGAGGACCGTCTCCTTGGGGACGGTGATCACGCCGGCCTTCTCGAACGCCGAGTAGGCCTGGGCGGCGACCCGGTCCACCGGGGTGCCGGCCCGCCCGATGCGCGCGTCGTCGCGGCCGACAGTCTCGACGACGACGGCCTCGGGCGCGTCGACGTCGACCTTCACGCCGTCGCCGGTGGCGACCGCGGTGCCGTCGTGCAGCCCGCGCAGCCGCTCCAGCGGGGTGAACCGCCACTCCTCCTCGCGGCCGTGCGGGACCGGGAAGTCCGCCACGTCGAAGGACGCGGGCGCGCTCATGCGCGTGGCGACGGTCGACTCGGCGGCCACCGCGATCGTGCCCGCGGTGGTGGACCCCACGGGGATGTTCTGAGCCTCAGCCATGGCTGTCGGTCTGCTCTCTTCCTACGTCAGAAATCTGGCGACTGCTTCGGGGCGGGTCTTAACCGACCGCGCCTTCCATCTGCAGCTCGATCAGCCGGTTGAGCTCCAGGGCGTACTCCATGGGCAGCTCCTTGGCGATCGGCTCGACGAAGCCGCGCACGATCATCGCCATCGCCTCGAACTCGCTCAGACCACGGCTCATCAGGTAGAAGAGCTGGTCCTCGGAGACCTTGGAGACCGTCGCCTCGTGGCCCATGGACACGTCGTCCTCGCGGACGTCGACGTACGGGTAGGTGTCGGAGCGCGAGATCGTGTCGACGAGGAGCGCGTCGCACAGCACGTTCGACTTGGAGCCGTGGGCGCCCTCGCCGATCTCGACGAGACCGCGGTAGGAGGTGCGGCCGCCGCCGCGCGCCACGGACTTCGAGACGATGTTGGACGAGGTGTTCGGCGCCATGTGGACCATCTTGGAGCCGGCGTCCTGGTGCTGGCCCTCGCCCGCGAAGGCGATGGAGAGGGTCTCGCCCTTGGCGTGCTCGCCCATCAGGTAGACGGCCGGGTACTTCATCGTCACCTTGGAGCCGATGTTGCCGTCGATCCACTCCATGGTCGCGCCCTCGTACGCCACGGCGCGCTTGGTGACCAGGTTGTAGACGTTGTTCGACCAGTTCTGGATGGTCGTGTAGCGGCAGCGGGCGTTCTTCTTGACGATGATCTCGACCACGGCGGAGTGCAGGGAGTCCGACTTGTAGATCGGAGCCGTGCAGCCCTCGACGTAGTGCACGTAGGCACCCTCGTCGACGATGATCAGGGTCCGCTCGAACTGGCCCATGTTCTCCGTGTTGATTCGGAAGTAGGCCTGGAGCGGGATCTCGACGTGCACGCCCTTCGGCACGTAGATGAAGGAGCCGCCGGACCACACCGCGCTGTTCAGCGAGGCGAACTTGTTGTCACCGACGGGGATGACGGTCCCGAAGTACTCCTTGAAGAGCTCCGGGTGCTCCTTCAGCGCCGTGTCGGTGTCGAGGAAGATGACGCCCTGCTCCTCCAGGTCCTCGCGGATCTGGTGGTAGACGACCTCGGACTCGTACTGGGCGGCGACACCGGCGACGAGGCGCTGCTTCTCCGCCTCGGGGATGCCGAGCTTGTCGTACGTGTTCTTGATGTCCTCGGGCAGGTCCTCCCAGGACTCCGCCTGCTTCTCCGTGGAGCGCACGAAGTACTTGATGTTGTCGAAGTCGATGCCCGACAGGTCCGAGCCCCAGTTCGGCATGGGCTTCTTCTCGAAGAGGCGCAGGCCCTTGAGGCGGAGCTTGGTCATCCACTCCGGCTCGTTCTTCTTGGCGGAGATGTCGCGGACGACGTCCTCGTTGATGCCGCGCTTGGCAGAGGCGCCGGCCGTGTCGGAGTCGGCCCAGCCGTATTCGTACTTGCCCAGGCCCTCGAGCTCAGGGTGAGCAGTCTCCGTGGGGAGAGTCATGCGGGGTTCCTCCCGGCCGTGCTTGCAGATGCGTGAGCGGTGTTCGTGGGCGCCTGCGCCGCGGGGGGCGGCGCGTGCGAAGTCTTCGGAATGAACGTGGTGCAGACCCCGTCGCCGTGCGCGATGGTCGCGAGCCGCTGTACATGCGTACCGAGCAGCTCGGCGAAGAATTCCGTCTCCGCCTCGCACAGCTGCGGGAACTGCTCGGCGACGTGCGCGACCGGGCAGTGGTGCTGGCACAGCTGCTCGCCCTGCTGGGGGTGGGGCGCGCTCCGCGCGACAGCAGCGTACCCGTCCGCGCTCAGGGCCTTGGCCAGCGCTTCCGTGCGCCGGTCGGGGGCGGCCGCCTCGACCGCCTTGCGGTACGCACCCGCCTGTCCGGCGATCCGGGCCCGGGCGAAGGCAGCGATCGCCTGCTCCCCGCCCTCCTGCTCGGCGATCCAGCGCAGGGCGTCCGCGGCCAGCTTGTCGTACGACTGGTCGAAGGCGTCCCGGCCGCAGTCGGTGAGCGCGAAGACCTTGGCGGGTCGCCCGCGCGTGCGCGTGCCGTAGACCCGCTGTTCGCGGGGTTCGACCACGTCGTCGGCGACCAGCGCGTCGAGATGGCGCCGGACGGCCGCCTGGGTCAGGCCCAGACGCCCGGCGAGCGCGGCGACGGTCGACGGCCCGTGGTCCAGGATGGAGCGCGCGACGCGGTTGCGGGTGGACCGCTCACCGGTCGCGAGTTCCTCCTGCGGAGCCTCGCCAACGTTTTTCACAACGCCATTGTTGCGTAATTCCTCCGGGACGGGCAACCCGCGTCGCGATCATCGGACGGTGCCCTGCGTCACTTAGGTATACCTAATCTGACCTGCGGAAACGATCTTTGATCGATCAATCCGGTGGCGCCCCGGACGGGTCTGCGGGACACTCCGCGACATGCCCGCACCCCCTCCCACCGGCCCACTCGTCACCCGGGGCACGATCGCCGCCGGACTGCGCGAGATGGGTGTGCGCAGCGACGACACGCTCCTCGTGCACTCCTCCCTCAGCTCCCTCGGATGGGTCTGCGGCGGGCCCGTCGCGGTCGTCCAGGGGCTGCTCGACGCGCTCGGACCGGACGGCACGCTGGTGGTCCCCACGCAGACCGGCGACCTCTCGGACCCGGCCCTGTGGAAGAGTCCACCGGTGCCCGAGGAGTGGTGGGACACCGTCCGCCGGGCGATGCCGCCCTACGATCCCCTGATCACGCCCTCCCGCGGGGTCGGGGTGGTCCCCGAGACCGTGCGCACCTGGCCGGGCGCCCTGCGCAGCGCGCATCCGCAGACGTCCTTCGCGGCCCTCGGCCCGCGCGCCGCCGAGGTGGTCGCCGGGCACGCGACCGACTGCCGGCTCGGCGAGCGCAGTCCGCTGGCGACCCTGGAGCGGCTGGGCGCCCGGGTACTGCTCATGGGCGCCGGCTACGAGGCGTGCACCGCCTTCCATCTCGCCGAGTACCGGATCGCCTCGCCGGTGGTGGAGGTGGGGCGGCCGGGCCCGGTGGGCTGGGAGCGGGTGACCGAGGTGTCGATCACCTCGGAGCGGTTCGACGAACTGGGGCACGACTTCGAACGGGACCGGCCGGTGGGGCGCGGACGGGTCGGCGCCGCCGTCGCCCGGCTGTTCCCGCTGGCCGACGCGGTCGCCTACGCGGAGCGCTGGCTGCCGGTGCACCGGCCGCGGACGTAGGGGCGCGGGTGCAGGGGCGCGGTTTGGCGGGCGGCGGTGCGGTGTCCGCCCCGGCCGCGTGCGCCGGCCGCCGCCCTGCGCTCGGGCCGCGTACGAAGACGCTCGGGTACGACACCCCGGCCGCCCCCTTCCGTTCCGCGCCGCCGGACGCCCCCGCGTGCGCCCCCGGCGGGCGGTGCGCCGCCCCCTGCGGAGGAGATCCCGCACCCCCGCGCCCGGGCCCCCGGCCGCGTACCTAGACTCGTGTCCCATGCGAAGCGAGCCCGTGGTCCAGGTCCAGGCCCTGGTGAAGCGGTACGGCACGAAGACCGCGGTGGACGGCCTCGACCTGGTGGCCCGGGCGGGTGTCACCGCCGTGCTCGGCCCCAACGGGGCGGGCAAGACGACCACGGTGGAGACCTGCGAGGGATACCGGAAGCCGGACTCCGGCACCGTGCGCGTCCTCGGCCTGGACCCGGTGCGGCAGCGCGCCGAGCTGCGTCCCCGCATCGGCGTGATGCTCCAGTCCGGCGGTGTCTACTCCGGCGCCCGCGCCGACGAGATGCTCCGCCACGTGGCGAAGCTGCACGCGCACCCGCTGGACGTGGACGCGCTGATCGAGCGGCTCGGGCTCGGCTCGTGCGGCCGGACCACGTACCGCAGGCTCTCCGGTGGCCAGCAGCAGCGGCTCGCCCTCGCGATGGCCGTGGTCGGCCGCCCGGAGCTGGTCTTCCTGGACGAGCCGACGGCCGGCCTGGACCCGCAGGCCCGCCGCGCCACCTGGGACCTCGTGCGGGACCTGCGCGGCGACGGCGTCGCGGTGATCCTCACCACCCACCACATGGACGAGGCCGAGCAGCTCGCCGACGACGTCGCCATCATCGACGCCGGCCGGGTCGTGGCCCAGGGCTCCCCGGAGGAGCTGTGCCGCGGCGGCGCCGAGAACACCCTGCGGTTCTCCGGCCGGCCCGGACTGGACGTCGCGTCGCTGCTCAAGGCGCTGCCCGCGGACTCCACGGCGGCCGAGCTGACCCCGGGCTCCTACCGTGTCAACGGCAAGATCGACCCCCAGCTGCTGGCGACGGTGACCTCCTGGTGCGCCCAGCACGGGGTGATGCCGGACCGGATCTCGGTGGAGCGGCACACCCTGGAGGACGTCTTCCTGGAACTGACCGGCAAGGAACTGCGCTCATGACGACGACCACCGGCACCTACACGCCGAGGCCCGGTGCCGCTCCGCTCGGCCGCATGATCGCCGCGCAGGCCGTGCTGGAGACGAAGATGCTGCTGCGCAACGGCGAGCAGCTGCTGCTGACGGTGGTCATCCCGACGCTGCTGCTCGTCCTGTTCAGCACGGTCGACATCATCGACACCGGCGCCGGCGAGGCCGTCGACTTCCTCGCCCCCGGCGTCCTGGCGCTCGCCGTGCTGTCGACGGCGTTCACCGGGCAGGCCATCGCCACCGGCTTCGAACGCCGGTACGGGGTGCTGAAGCGGCTGGCCGCGTCGCCGCTGCCGCGCTGGGGCCTGATGACCGCCAAGACGGTGTCCGTCCTGGTCACCGAGGTGCTCCAGATCGTCCTGCTCACCGTGATCGCCTTCGCGCTGGGCTGGTCGCCGCACGGCAACCCGTTCGCCGTGCTGCTGCTCCTGGTCCTCGGCACGGCCGCCTTCTCGGGGCTCGGGCTGCTCATGGCGGGCACGCTGAAGGCCGAGGCGACGCTGGCCGCGGCCAACCTGGTCTTCCTGCTGCTGCTCGTGGGCGGCGGCGTGATCGTGCCGCTGGACGAGTTCCCGGACGCTGCGCGCAGCGTGCTGGGGCTGCTGCCGATCTCCGCCCTGTCGGACGGGCTGCGGAACGTGCTCCAGCACGGGGCCGGGATGCCGTGGGGCGACGTCGGGATCCTCGCCGGGTGGGCGGTCGCGGGCCTCGCGGCGGCCGGGAGGTTCTTCCGCTGGGAGTAGGCGGGCGCCCGGTGGACGACCCCCTCGTGAAAGCATGCACAAGCGGGCGCCTACGATGGACCGCGTGCCAAACGTGACCCGTGCCGACGCCGCAGCCGCCGTGCGCAACCCGCTCGCCTTCATCGCCGCGCGCTGGACCCCGGACCCCCGGACGGTTCAACGGGCGGCCCTCGTCGCGCTCGCCATGTCGGTGGTCATCGTGATCACCGGCGGCGCGGTGCGCCTGACCGGCTCGGGCCTCGGCTGCCCGACCTGGCCCAAGTGCACCGACGACTCGCTGACCACCACCAGCGAGATGGGCTTCCACGGTGTCATCGAGTTCGGCAACCGCCTGCTGGCCTACGTGCTGTGCGCCGCGGTCGGCTGGGCGATCATCGCCGCGCGGTCGCAGAAGCCGTACCGGCGCAGCCTGACGCGGCTGGGCTGGGCGCAGTTCTGGATCGTGATGGGCAACGCGATCCTCGGCGGCATCGTGGTCCTCGTCGGCCTGAACCCGTACACCGTCGCGGCGCACTTCCTGCTGTCGAGCGCGCTGATCGCGGTCGCGACCGTGATGTGGCAGCGCACCCGGGAGGGTGACGGGGCGCCGCGCCCGCTGGTCGGCGGCTCCGTGCGCCAGCTGGTGTGGGTGATGGTCGTCGTCTCCGCCCTGCTGATCGCGGTGGGCACGGTGGTCACCGGCGCGGGCCCGCACGCGGGTGACTCCAGCGAGGTCGAGCGGATGCCGATCGACTGGGAGACGGTGAGCAAGGCGCACGCCGTGCTGGCCTGGATCGTGGTGACGCTGACCTTCGCCCTGTGGTTCGTGCTGAAGGCGGTCGACGCGCCCAAGGGCCCCCTGGCCCGCACCCGCGACCTGTTCCTGGTGCTGCTCGCCCAGGGCGTCATCGGGTACGTGCAGTACTTCACCGACCTCCCCGAGGTCCTGGTCGGACTGCACATGTTCGGCTCCTGCCTGGTGTGGATCGCGACGCTGCGGGTGCTGCTGGCGCTGCGCGAGCGGACGCCGGAGGAGGGGCTCGGAGTGTCGGCCCAGGAGGTCGGGGCGGCGCACGCGTCACCGGCCGGCCTCCGCTAGGGCCTGTCCCCCGCCCGGCCCCGGGTCACCCCAGTCCGTACACCCGCTCGGCGTTCCCCGAGGCGATCATGCCCGCCACCCGCTGCGCGTCCCCGAGCGACCACGCCCCCTCGGCCACCCAGGTGCCCAGCACCCGGCCCAGGGCGTCGCGGAACAGACGGGCGGCGACCACGTGCAGCTCGGGCAGGCCCTGGGCTCCGCTGGAGAACAGGATCTTGCCGAAGGGCGCCAGTTCCAGGATCTCCGCGAGCACCGTCGCCGCGCGGGCGCCGGTGCGCACCAGGGCGGCGCCGGAGTCGGCGTAGACGTGCGGGAAGACGCCGGCCAGGTGGGCGGCCTGACGGTGGTACGGGTAGCCGTGCAGCAGGACCAGGTCGGTGCCGAGGCCCGCGGTGGCCCGCACGAAGTCGGTGAGCAGCACCGGGTCGGTGCGGTCGATGCGCAGGCCCGGCTCGCCGAGGCCGGCGTGCAGCTGGAGCGGCAGCCCCGAGGCGACGGCGATCCACAGCAGGTGGCGCAGCAGGACGGGGTCGCTCAGTTCGCCGCCGACCTCGCGTCCGGTCAGCCAGCGGGCGGCGGCGCCGCGCACCTCGCCCGGCCCCGGGGGTTCGGGCGCGAGCGCCAGGCCGTGCCGTACGCCGGCGACCGAGGTGAAGGCGACCGCGTCGGCGGCGGCGCCGTGCACCGACTCGGCGAGGTTGGCGAGGAAGGAGTCGACGGTGCCCGAGGTGTCGGCGACCTGCTCCGCCAGCAGCTCCAGGCGCACGATCTCGTGCGTGTCGGCGTCCGCGGCACAGGCCATCTCCGCGGGGCCCGTGAGGTCACCGGGCAGCCCCGCGTCGACGAGGTAGGTCGTGATGCCGCTGCCGCGCAGCAGGCGGCGGTCCGCCTCCAGGACGCCCAGCTCGCGGCGCCGGGCCAGATAGCGGGCGGGCGGGCAGTGCGGTTCCAGGCCGAGCAGGGGCGGGCACCAGCGGCGTACCGCGAAGCCGGTCTGGGTGTCGAAGAGGGTGGTGCCCGGTGCGGGCGGTCCCTCGGTGCGGGCCAGCTGGGCCTCGAAGGTGCCGAGGCCCAGCTCCGTTCTCAGGACGCCGTGGCAGTACTGGTCCACCAGGGACGGCGTTTCGATCATCCGGGCTCCCCGTGATGGGACCGTGCGCCGCGCGGCGCGTACGCCCTGCGGCTCTCACGGTCCTAACGGGTGAACCCGGTCTCAGGTGTTGCTCGGCCCGCCCACCTGGATGCCCGCCATGCGCGACCACTCGTAGGGGCCGGTCTCCACCTTGGCCGCGAACTCGCCGTCGAAGTCCTCGTGGACGGTGATGCCCGACTTCTCCACGGCCTTGCGGGCCGTCTCGTGGGAGCGCGCGACGACGTCGCCCCAGGCGCCGTCCGCGCCGACGAGCACGATCCGGGCGCCGCGCTCACCGAGGTAGGCCACCTGGCCCTCGGCACCGCCGTGCGCCTTGGAGAAGGAGTCGATCCGCCGGGCGAGTCGGGCCGCCTCGCGCTCGGCCTTCGCGTCAACCTGCTGCGTGTCTGCCATGACCAGGATGCTACCGACGGGTAGATCGATCGGCGACGGGCGGGGGGGGGGGGGCGGGGGCCCCCCCCCCCCCCCCGGCGGGGCCCCCCCGCGACATTGTGGAGGCCGGGCGGGGGGGCCCCCAGCACCCCCTCAACCCACACCCACCAGATGTTGTTGAGCAGTGTCA
>NZ_JBIDCI010000019.1:0-10806 GCF_043204535.1 Streptomyces sp. NPDC047853
GAACCACACCAGCGACCAGCACCCGTGGTTCCAGGAGTCCCGCAAGGACCCCGACGGCCCCTACGGCGACTACTACGTCTGGGCCGACGACGACACCCGCTACTCCGACGCCCGCATCATCTTCGTCGACACCGAGGCGTCCAACTGGACCTACGACCCGGTCCGCGGACAGTACTACTGGCACCGCTTCTTCTCCCACCAGCCGGACCTCAACTACGAGAACCCGGCCGTCCAGGAGGAGATCCTGGCCGCCCTGAAGTTCTGGCTGGACCTCGGCATCGACGGCTACCGGCTCGACGCCGTCCCCTACCTGTACGCCGAAGAGGGCACCAACTGCGAGAACCTGCCCGCCAGCCACGCCTTCCTGAAGCGCGTCCGCAGCGAGATCGACGCGCACTACCCCGACACCGTGCTGCTGGCGGAGGCCAACCAGTGGCCGGAGGACGTGGTCGACTACTTCGGCGACTACGCGGCCGGCGGCGACGAGTGCCACATGGCCTTCCACTTCCCGGTCATGCCCCGCATCTTCATGGCCGTGCGCCGCGAGTCCCGCTACCCGGTCTCCGAGATCCTCGCCAAGACCCCGGCCATCCCCTCCAACTGCCAGTGGGGCATCTTCCTGCGCAACCACGACGAGCTGACCCTGGAGATGGTCACCGACGAGGAGCGCGACTACATGTACGCGGAGTACGCCAAGGACCCGCGCATGCGCGCCAACATCGGCATCCGCCGGCGGCTCGCCCCGCTCCTGGACAACGACCGCGACCAGATCGAGCTGTTCACCGCGCTGCTGCTCGCCCTCCCGGGATCACCGATCCTCTACTACGGCGACGAGATCGGCATGGGCGACAACATCTGGCTCGGTGACCGCGACGCGGTCCGCACCCCGATGCAGTGGACCCCCGACCGCAACGCCGGCTTCTCGACCTGCGATCCGGGGCGCCTGTACCTCCCCACGATCATGGACCCGGTCCACGGCTACCAGGTGACGAACGTCGAGGCCTCCATGGCCTCGCCGTCCTCCCTGCTGCACTGGACCCGCCGCATGATCGAGATCCGCAAGCAGAACCCGGCCTTCGGCCTCGGCACCTACACCGAGCTGCCCTCCTCCAACCCCGCGGTGCTGGCCTTCCTGCGGGAGTACGAGGACGACCTGGTGCTGTGCGTGAACAACTTCGCGCGGTTCGCACAGCCCACCGAGCTGGACCTGCGCGAGTTCGCCGGACGTCATCCGGTCGAGCTGTTCGGCGGGGTCCGCTTCCCGGCCATCGGCGAGCTGCCGTACCTGCTGACCCTCGGGGGCCACGGCTTCTACTGGTTCCGGCTCACCCGAGTCGCATCCCGCATCGGCCGCCGCGTTTGAGTCCGGGCCGAGGAAAGGACGCGTCACCATGCCGAAGACCGCATCCCTGCGCCGTGGACGCGGGCAACTCGCCGAGCCCATGGCGTCACTCGGCGAGCTGCTGCGGGAGTGGCTGCCGCGCCAGCGCTGGTTCGCGGGCAAGGACCGTCCCGTGGCCGAGCTGGGTCTGCTGTCGATGACCGAGCTCTTCCCGGGCTGTCTGCACCTGCTGGTGCACACCGGGCCCGGCCCGGTGCCCGCTCCGGGCGGTGCTCCCCAGGCCGGGGACTGCTACCAACTGCTGCTGGGCGTGCGCGAGCAGCCCTCGCCGCGGCTGGGCCGGGCGCTGATCGGGCAGGTGCAGGACGGCCCGCTGGCAGGCCGGACGGTCTACGACGCGCTGCACGACCCCCGGTCGGCCCAACTGCTCCTGGAGCGGCTCAGGCAGCCCGGCAAGGCGGGCCCGCTGCGCTTCGAGTCCGACCCCTCGCGCCCGGTGCCCGGCGGACTCGTGCCGCGGCTGCTGGACGCCGAGCAGTCCAACTCGTCGCTCGTCTACGGCGACGAGTTCATCCTGAAACTGTTCCGGCGCATCCAGCCGGGCGTCAACCCCGACCTCGAGGTGCCCGACGCGCTGGCCCGCCAGGGCTGCGGCCGGGTCCCGGCGCCGGTGGCGTGGATGCGGACGACCCGCCCGTACGAGGCGACGCTCGGTGTGCTCCAGCCCTTCCTGCACGACGCCTCCGACGGCTGGACCCTCGCCCTGGACGCGCTGGCCGCGGGGGACGACTTCACCGCGCAGGCCCACGAGCTGGGCCGGGCCATGGCCGACGTGCACCTCGCGCTGGCCTCGGCCTTCCCGGCCGGCCCGGCCGGGGAGAACGACCGGACCGCCGCGGCGATGACCGAGCGGCTCACCGCCGCCGCGCACTGCGTACCGGCCCTGCAGCCCTTCGTCCCCGGGTTGCGGGCGGCCTTCGCGGCGCTGTCCACCTGCGACTCCGGACCGCCCGCCCAGCGCATCCACGGCGACCTGCACCTGGGGCAGGTGCTGCGGGCCGGCCGGGACTGGTTCGTCATCGACTTCGAGGGCGAACCGTCCCGTCCGCTGTCCGAACGGCGCAGCGCCCACTCCCCCGTGCGGGACATCGCGGGCATGCTGCGCTCCTTCGACTACGCCGCCCGACAGCGCCGCCCGTGGCGCCCCGAGTGGGCGCGCCGGTGCCGGGAGGCCTTCTGCGCGGGCTACGCCGCCCGCGCCGGGTGGGACCCCCGTAAGAAGCACGGCCTGCTGCGCGCCTACGAGACGGACCGCGCCGTGTATGAGGTGCTGTACGAGGCGCGGCACCGCCCCGACTGGCTTCCCGTACCCATGGCGGCGATCGAACGACTCGCCGTGAGAGGAGACTGACCCGTGGCCCTCCGCGACACCTCGCTCCCCGAGCCGTCCGGTCCCGTCCCGTCCGCACCCCGCGCGTACGGCACCGCACCGCCCCTGGACCCCGTCGACCGGGGGCGCCTCCTGGCGGGCGCCCACCACGACCCGCACGCCCTGCTCGGTGCCCATCCGGTGCCCGGCGGCATCGCCTTCCGGGCGCTGCGCCCGTTCGCCCGCGAGGTCGACGTGGTGGTCGACGGGGAGCGCCACGCCCTGGTGTCGGAGGAGGACGGGCTCTTCTCCGCGGTGCTGCCCCTGCCGGGCATCCCGGCGTACACCCTCGTGGTGACGTACGCGGAGGGCGAGCAGGAGACGCACGACCCGTACCGCTTCCTGCCCGCCCTCGGCGAGCTGGACCTGCACCTGGTCGGTGAGGGGCGGCACGAGCAGCTGTGGCGGGCGCTGGGCGCTGAGCCGATGACCCACGAGGGCGTCACCGGCACCCGGTTCACGGTGTGGGCGCCGAACGCGCAGGGGGTGCGGGTCGCCACGGACTTCACCCACTGGGACGGCACGGCGTTCCCGATGCGCTCGCTCGGTGCCTCGGGGGTGTGGGAGCTGTTCCTGCCGGGCGTCGGCGAGGGCACCCGGTACAAGTTCGAGATCCACTCCCGCTACGGGCACCGGTTCCTGAAGGCCGACCCCATGGCGCGCCGTACCGAGGAGCCCCCGAACACCGCGTCCGTCGTCACCGCCTCGCACTACGCGTGGGACGACGCCGCGTGGATGCGCACCCGCGCCGACCGGCCGGTGCACGAGGCGCCGTTCTCCGTGTACGAGGTGCACCTGCCGTCCTGGCGGCCGGGGCTGACCTACCGCGAGCTGGCCGACGTGCTGCCCGCCTATGTCAGCGACCTGGGCTTCACCCACGTCGAGCTGATGCCGGTCGCCGAGCACCCCTACGGCCCCTCCTGGGGGTACCAGGTCACCGGCTTCTACGCGCCGACCGCGCGGCTCGGCTCGCCCGACGACTTCAAGTACCTGGTCGACGCCCTGCACCGGGCGGGCATCGGCGTGATCATGGACTGGGTGCCGGCGCACTTCCCGAAGGACGACTGGGCGCTGGCCCGCTTCGACGGGGACCCGCTGTACGAGCCCGGGGACGAGCGGCGCGCGACCCACCCGGACTGGGGGACGTACACCTTCGACTTCGCGCGGACCGAGGTGCGCAACTTCCTCGTGGCCAACGCGGTGTACTGGTGCGAGGAGTTCCACATCGACGGGCTGCGGGTCGACGCGGTCGCCTCGATGCTCTACCTGGACTACTCGCGCGACTCGGGCCAGTGGGAGCCCAACCAGTACGGCGGCCGGGAGGACCTGGCGGCCATGGCCTTCCTCCAGGAGATGAACGCGACCGTCTACCGGCGCTGCCCGGGCGTGGTGACCATCGCCGAGGAGTCGACCGCGTGGGGCGGGGTGACCCGGCCGACCGACACCGGCGGACTCGGCTTCGGCCTGAAGTGGAACATGGGCTGGATGCACGACTCGCTGGAGTACGTCGCCCACGAGCCGGTGCACCGCAAGTACCACCACCACGAGATGACCTTCTCGATGGTGTACGCCTACAGCGAGAACTACTGCCTGCCGATCTCCCACGACGAGGTCGTGCACGGCAAGCAGGCGCTGGTGTCGAAGATGCCGGGCGACTGGTGGCAGCGGCGGGCGAACGTCCGCGCCTACCTCGGTTTCATGTGGGCCCACCCCGGCAAGCAGCTGCTCTTCATGGGCCAGGAGTTCGCCCAGGGCGCCGAGTGGTCCGAGGAGCAGGGCCCGGAGTGGTGGCTGCTGGACGAGGGCTACCACTCGGCGGCCGACCACCGCGGGGTGCAGGACCTGGTCCGCGAGCTCAACACCCGCTACGCGCAGACGCCGGCCCTGTGGCAGCGGGACACCGACCCGGCCGGTTTCCGGTGGGTCGCCGTGGACGCGGCGGAGGACAACGTCTTCGCGTTCCTGCGTTTCGACGCGGCCGGCGCTCCCCTGCTGGCGGTGACGAACTTCTCCCCGGTCGTGCGGCACGGGTACGCGCTCGCCGTCGGCGACGAGGCCGTCGCCTGGCAGGAGGTCCTCAACACCGACGCCGTGGAGTACGGCGGCAGCGGGGTGGCCAACGCCGACCCGGTCAAACCCGAGGACGGCAGCATCACGATCACGCTGCCTCCGCTGGCCACGGTGTGGCTGAGGCCATACGCCCTGTGAGACAGGGCGGCGCGTCGAGGTGTCCGGCCGCCCCGCCGGGGCATTCGGTGGTCCTACGAAGGGGACGACCCAGTCGTCGCAGCCGGGCCCACAGAGAGGCGACATCACGTGCGCACCGTCGGAGTGGAGGAGGAACTCCTCCTGGTCGACCCCGATAACGGCGAGCCGCGGGCACTGTCCGCCGCCGTCCTCGCCCGGGCCTCGCTCGACGACGCGGAGCAGGACGTCTTCGAGAAGGAGCTGCACGAGCAGATGCTCGAGTTCGCCACGCACCCGCAGGCGGACATGGACCAGCTGCACGCGGAGATCGTGCGCTGCCGCAAGGAGGCCGGGCGGCACGCCGGGGGGATCGGCTGTGCCGTCGCCGCGCTCGCCACGTCGCCGCTGCCGGTCACCCCGTCCATCGGCATGAACCGCCGGTACGACTGGATGGCCGACCAGTACGGCGTGGTGGTCCACGAGCAGCTGGTCCTGGGCTGCCACGTGCACGTGTCCGTGGAGTCCGACGAGGAGGGCGTCGCGGTGATCGACCGGGTGCGGCCCTGGCTGTCGGTGCTCACCGCGCTGAGCGCGAACTCCCCGTTCTGGCAGGGCCGGGACTCCTCGTACAGCAGCTACCGCAGCCGGGTCTGGCAGCGCTGGCCGTCGGCCGGTCCGACGGAGCTGTTCGGCTCGGCGGAGACCTATCACCGGCGGGTCGCGGACATGGTCGCCACCGGCACGATCCTCGACGAGGGGATGATCTACTTCGACGTCCGGCTCTCCCAGCGGTACCCGACGGTGGAGTTCCGGGTCATGGACGTCTGTCTGGACGCGAGCACCGCCGCGCTCATCGCCGCGCTGGCCCGCGCCCTGGTCGAGACGGCCGCGCGGGAGTGGCGGGAGGGCGCCGAGCCTGCCGGGCACAGCGTGAGCCTGCTCCGCCTCGCGGCCTGGCGGGCCGCCCGCTCCGGGCTGACGGAGGAACTGCTGCACCCGGAGACGATGCGGCGGATGCCGGCCGAGGCGGTCCTGCGGGCGCTGCTGGAGCACGTCGAGGAGGCGCTGGCGGCCGACGGCGACCTGGAGCGGGTGCGGGACGGCGTCGAGAAACTGCTGCGGGACGGCAACGGTGCCCGGGTGCAGCGGGAACTGCTGGAGCGCACGGGCAGCCTGCGGGACGTCGTCACCGAGTGCGTGCGCCGTACGCAAGCGGCGTGAGGCGTCCCGCGGTCAGGCCGCGGCCGGTCCGCGCTCAGAGCATCAGGACCAGGGCGTAGCCGAGGAAGCCCGCGGCGACGACGGCCACGAGGACGAGGATCACCGCCAGCGGCGCCTTGGCCCAGCCTTTGGGCGGGTTGTTCCCCTCCCACGGCCCGGCCTCGGACATGCTGCTCTCCCCCGGCGGGGTCTCGCCGGGCGGCACGCCCCCGCCGGGCGTCAGGCCGGTGGTGCGATCGGGTTCCGGATCGGGATTCGTGTATCTCATGACGACCGGGTCCCCCGATCCGCCGAGATCACCGGGCGGGAACACTTCTGCTGTCCCGGCCCCCCGTCGCCTGCGGCTCGGCTAGATTCCGAGCACCGCCGACGACGGTGCTCGTCGGTGCCCGTCGGTGCTCGCCCGGTCCACCGTCCGCACACGTCAGGAGCCAGCGCATGCGCGACCTCGCTCTCGCTCCCCCGGCCGTCCCGCCCCTGACCGGCGGGCTCGCCGACAGCCTCTTCGAGACGGCCGTCCGCGAGCCGACCCTGCCGATGCTCGCCCGCCGCACCCACCCGGGCTCGGCCGACTGGCAGGAGGTGACGGCCGTGGAGTTCCGCGACGAGGTCGTCGACCTCGCCAAGGGACTGATCGCGTGCGGGATCGCGCCGGGCGACCGGGTGGCGATCCTGGCCCGCACCCGGTACGAGTGGACGGTCTTCAGCTACGCGCTGTGGGCGGTGGGTGCCGAGGTCGTGCCGATCTATCCGACGTCCTCGCGCGACCAGGTCGAGTGGATCCTGCGGGACGCGGGCTGTGTGGCCGTGGTGGTAGAGGACGAGCAGAGCGTGATGACCGTCGGTTCGGTGTGCGCGTCGCTGCCGTCGCTGCGCCACGTCTGGCAACTGGACGCCGGCGCGCTCGACACGATCGTGGCGCGCGGCGAGTTCCTGTCGTACACCACGGTCGACTCCATGCGCCGCATCGTGCTGCCGGACTCCACCGCGGTCGTGGCCTACACCTCGGGCACGTCCGGCCGCGCCATGGGGTGCGCGCTGAGTCACCGCGGCCTGGCCAGCCCGTGCGACACGCTCCTCGCCGGCTGGGGCCACACGGTGGCGCCGCCGGGTGAGCAGGGCGCGGTCCTCGCCTTCCTGCCCTTCTCGCACGTGTACGGGCTGATGATCCAGAGCCTGTGCGTCCGGGGCGGGCTGCTCATGGCGCACGAGCCCGCGATGACCGACGAGGCGCTGTCCTCGGCCCTGCGCACCTTCCGCCCCACGTACCTCTACGCCGTCCCGTCGGTCCTGGAGAAGCTCTACAAGACCTTCCTGCGCACGGCCCAGCAGGCGGGCCGGGGGGCGTTGTTCGAGCGGGCCGCCGGCACGGCGCGCGACTTCGCCGCCGCGCTGGAGCGCCAGCGGCTCGGCCGGGGGACGGGCCCCGGCCTCGACCTCCGTCTCCAGCACGCCCTGTACGAGCGGACGGTGTACCGCCGGCTGCGGACCGCGCTGGGCGGCCGGGTGCGCCGGGCGACGTCCGGCGGTTCGCCGCTCAGCCGCGAACTGTCCCTCTTCTACGAGGGCATCGGCGTGTACGTCCACGACGGCTACGGGCTGACGGAGACCAGCGGCGGGCTGACGATGCAGCCGCTCGGCCGGGAGAAGTCCGGCACCGTCGGGCAGCCGCTGCCCGGCATGGAGATCCGGGTGGCCGACGACGGGGAGATCCTGGTGCGCGGTCCCTCGATGTTCCAGGGATACGTGGGCGACGCGGCCGCCACCCGTCGGGTGCTGCGCGACGGCTGGCTGGCCACCGGGGACATCGGGCACCTGGACGAGGAGAACTACCTGGCGATCACGGGCCGCAAGAAGGACGTCATCATCACCAGCGGCGGCAAGAGCGTGGCCCCGGCAGCCCTGGAGGAACGGCTGCGCATGCACCCCCTCGTCCACCAGGCCGTGGTCGTGGGCGACAACCGGCCCTGCGTCGGCGCGCTGATCACGCTCGACCCGGCGTTCCTGACGCACTGGCGGGCGGGGCTGGCCCTGCAGGCGGACGCCCCGGCCCGCGAGGCACGGGAGGAGAACGCGCTGCGCGAGGAGGTCGCGCGGGCCGTAGCCGCGGCCAACAGCGCCGTGTCGCGTTCGGAGTCCATCCGGGTCTTCCGTGTCCTGCCCGAGCCGTTCGACGTCGCCAACGGGCTGCTCACACCGTCGATGAAGCTCCGGCGGGACGAGATCGTGCGCACCTACGCCTTCGAGATCGACGCCATGTACGAGGCCCGCTCCCGCCGCCCGCCCCAGGTGCCGCTCGCGGAGCAGGCCGGTTGGGAGGACACGGACAACGTGTTCCTGCGCTGACGGTACGCGGTGGGTGACGCCCCGGTCACCGGCGGCCACCGGGCGCGGGCTCCGGCAGGAGGAGGCGCGTAGGGTCGGCCCGCTCGGGAACTAAGAGACGAAAGGAGTACGCAGAGGGGACAACGCCCGGCCGAGGCCGGGCCGGGAAGGCGAGATGGCAGCCGAGTCGCGTTGGGACAGGACACTGGCTTCCGAGGAGATCACGAACCGCACCGCCAGCTTCACCGGGGAACTGCACAATGTGACCGGTGCGCGCCTGGTCGCGGAGGAGTTCCTCTTCGATCTGGCCCGGGCGGCGCCGCCCTCGGCGCCCGAACACTGGGACGACATCCTTCTCGTCGTCACGGAGCTGGCGGCGAACGCGGTGCAGTACGCCCCCGGGCCCTTCCAGCTGCGGCTGCGCCGCACCTTCGACGGGGTGCACGTGGTCATGCACGACACCAGCACCACGGAGCCCGCGCCGCGCGCCTTCCACCCGAACAGTGGTGGCGGCGGCATCGGCTGGCATCTGATCCACACCCTGTCCGACCAGGTGAGCGTGGTCACGGGCGAGCGGGGCAAGGACATCCACGTCTTCCTGCCCTGGTGACCGGGGCCGTGGCCGGGGCCGTCGCGGTCAGCGGGCGCCCGCGTCCCGCAGCGGCACCAGCGCGCTGATGGTCTTGCCGCCCTCCGGGCGGTGGTCGACCGCGACGTCCCGGGCCAGGCGGGCCACGAGCGGCCAGCCGTAGCCGCTGCCGCGGTGCGTGGTGGGGAAGGCCCGCACGGGCGGGGGCACCACCGCGCTGTAGTCGTGAACGGCGATCCACAGGCCCTCGCCCGTCGGCCGGACCTCGAAGCCGGCCAGTCCCTCGCCGTGCCGGATGGCGTTGGTGACCAGTTCCGAGACCACCAGGAGCAGGTCGACGACGTCCTGCTCCCGCACCCCGCGGCCCGCCCCCCACTGCGTGCGGGCCACCGACTCCGCGTAGGCGCGTGCGGTGGCCGCGCTGGTCACGGAGCCCGCCCCCGGTGCCTGGGCGGGGGGCGGGCTCACGTCGGCCGAGGCCGTGCTGATCCCGTCGATCGGTTCCATGTCAGTGGTGTCCCTGGGGTTCGCCGTACTGTCGTTCGGCACCGGGTCAGTCCGCGGTGGTCTCCCGCGGCGGCAGCCGATGGTAGTAGTCGCCGACGGACGCCAGGTACTCCCGGTCCATCGTCTCGCTGTCGGTCCGGAACCGGGGCGCGGCCTTGACCTCCGCCCGGGTGCAGGCCACCGTGACCGTGCGGGCCTCGGTGTCGATGCCCCTGACCACGCCGACCGGCACGAGCACGCTCCGGCCGAAGACCCAGACGCCGGTGTCGACGACCAGGTGCCGCATGCCGTAGTGCTCGGCCTCACGGTCCACGTGACCGATGGTGCCGTCGCCGGCGACGACGGTGCAGCCCGTCAGGTCCTGCCCTTCCAAGTGACCGCTGCCCACCGCGTACGACCAGATGCTCTCCATCGGCACGCTTTCCCTTTCCTCCCGTTTCGGTGACGACTGCGGGGCCGGGCGGACGCCACGGGCCGGACCGGCTCCACAGCAGCGGATACCCGGCCCGGGCCGCCGCATTCGGCCGGTCGCGGATCGGCCGCGGCAAAATGCGGCCGGGTACCCAGGAGCCGGCCGTCCATGCGCGTCGTGCCCCGTCCGGGCTCCGTTCTCCACCTCCCGGCACCCCGCTTTGGTGCACACCCCGCACCTGGGTTAGCCTCTGGCGTATTTTTTCTCCTAGGGCAGATCCGTGAACTGCGGAAATGCGCGCGCGACAGGCCGGACCGCACAACGGTCCGGAGGGGGTTCCGAGTCCTCGCTCCGAGGGCTCCTGGGGAGCGGAACGAGGGTGCGAATGACCAGCGACAGCACCGGGACCGTGGAAGCGGTTCCGGGCGATCAGGAGTTGCGCCGTCTGCTGGCGGGCCTGACGGCCGTACGGGACGGCGACTTCGGCACCCGTCTGCCGGACGAGGCGGACGGTCTGATGGGTGACATCGCCAAGGTCTTCAACGGCATGGTGGACCAGTTGTCCGTGTTCACCTCGGAGGTCACCCGGGTGGCCCGCGAGGTCGGCACCGAGGGGACCCTCGGCGGGCAGGCCAGGGTGCCGGGGGTGTCGGGCACCTGGGCCGACCTGACGGACTCGGTCAACGCCATGGCGGGCAACCTGACCACCCAGGTCCGTGACATCGCCCAGGTCGCCACCGCCGTGGCCAAGGGCGACCTGTCGCAGAAGATCGACGTGGACGCCCGCGGCGAGA
>NZ_JBIDCI010000019.1:10905-125648 GCF_043204535.1 Streptomyces sp. NPDC047853
ATCCTGGAGCTGAAGAACACCATCAACACGATGGTCGACCAGCTCTCCGCCTTCGCCGACGAGGTCACCCGCGTCGCCCGCGAGGTCGGCACCGACGGACGGCTCGGCGGCCAGGCCGACGTGCAGGGCGTCAGGGGCACGTGGCGCGACCTCACCGACTCGGTGAACTTCATGGCGGGCAACCTGACCAACCAGGTCCGCAACGTCGCCCAGGTCGCCACCGCCGTGGCCAAGGGCGACCTGTCGCAGAAGATCACCGTGGACGCCCGCGGCGAGATCCTGGAGCTGAAGAACACCATCAACACGATGGTCGACCAGCTCTCCGCCTTCGCCGACGAGGTCACCCGCGTCGCCCGCGAGGTCGGCACCGAGGGCAACCTCGGGGGGCGCGCGCAGGTGCGCGGCGTGTCGGGCACCTGGAAGGACCTGACCGACAACGTCAACTCCATGGCCAACAACCTCACCGGCCAGGTGCGCTCGATCACGCAGGTCGCCACCGCCGTGGCGCGCGGCGACCTCTCGCAGCGGATCACGGTCGAGGCCAAGGGCGAGGTCGCCGCGCTGGCCGACGTCATCAACACGATGGTCGACACGCTCTCCGCCTTCGCCGACGAGGTCACCCGCGTCGCCCGCGAGGTCGGCACCGAGGGACGGCTCGGCGGCCAGGCGCACGTGCCGAACGTCGCCGGCACCTGGAAGGACCTCACCGACAACGTCAACTCCATGGCCAACAACCTCACCGGCCAGGTGCGCAACATCGCGCTGGTGACGACGGCGGTGGCCCGGGGTGACCTGTCGAAGAAGATCGACGTCGACGCGCGCGGCGAGATCCTGGAGCTGAAGACGACCATCAACACGATGGTCGACCAGCTCTCCGCCTTCGCCGACGAGGTGACCCGCGTCGCCCGTGAGGTCGGCACCGAGGGACGGCTCGGCGGCCAGGCGGAGGTCGAGGGTGTCTCCGGCACCTGGAAGCGCCTCACGGAGAACGTCAACGAGCTGGCGGGCAACCTCACCCGGCAGGTCCGCGCGATCGCGGAGGTCACGTCGGCCGTCGCCGAGGGCGACCTGACCCGCTCGATCAACGTGGAGGCCTCCGGCGAGGTCGCCGAGCTCAAGGACAACATCAACGCGATGGTGCAGTCCCTGCGCGAGACCACCCGGGCCAACCAGGAGCAGGACTGGCTCAAGACCAACCTCGCCCGGATCTCCGGCCTGATGCAGGGACACCGCGACCTGCCCGTGGTCGCCGAGCTGATCATGGACGAGCTGGTGCCGCTGGTCGCCGCCCAGTACGGCGCCTTCTACCTGGCGGAGGAGGGCGAGAAGGGCCCCGAGCTGCGCCTGGTCGGCTCGTACGGCTACCCGGAGGACTCCGCCAAGCCCACCCGCATCGCCTTCGGCCGCACCCTGGTCGGCCAGGCCGCGCGCAGCCGCCGCACCATCGTGGTGGACGAGCTGCCGCCGGGCTACGTGACCATCTCCTCCGGGCTCGGCGAGGTGGTGCCCACCGCCCTGGTGCTGGTGCCCATCGTGGTCGAGGGGCAGGTCCTCGGTGTCATCGAGCTGGCGTCGGTCGCTCCGTTCACGCAGATCAACCGGGACTTCCTGGAACTGCTGATGGAGACCATCGGCGTGAACGTCAACACGATCGTGGCCAACGCGCGCACCGACGAGCTGCTCGCCGAGTCCCAGCGCCTGACCGCCGAACTGCAGGCGCGCTCGGCGGAACTCCAGGTGCAGCAGGAGGAGTTGCAGCGCTCCAACGCCGAGCTGGAGGACAAGGCGTCCCTGCTGGCGACGCAGAACCGGGACATCGAGGCGAAGAACCTGCAGATCGAGCAGGCGCGCCAGGAGCTGGAGGCCCGTGCCCAGCAGCTGTCGCTGGCCTCGAAGTACAAGTCGGAGTTCCTGGCGAACATGAGCCACGAGCTGCGCACCCCGCTGAACAGTCTGCTGATCCTCGCCCAGCTCCTCGCGCAGAACCCCTCGCGCAACCTCACCCCGAAGCAGGTCGAGTACGCGGGCATCATCCATTCCGCGGGCTCGGACCTGCTCCAGCTGATCAACGACATCCTGGACCTGTCGAAGGTCGAGGCGGGGAAGATGGACGTCTCCCCCGAGCGGGTGACCCTGCGGCAGCTCATCGAGTACGTCGAGGCCACCTTCCGGCCCATGACGACGCAGAAGGGCCTGGAGTTCACGGTGTCGACGGCCACCGGGGCGCCGGCGGACCTGCTGACGGACGACTCCCGGCTGCGTCAGGTGCTGCGCAACCTGCTGTCCAACGCGGTGAAGTTCACCGAGCGGGGCGGGGTGGAGCTGGCCGTCGAGCCGGCCCACGACGACGAGGTGCCCCCGGGCGTGGTGCGGGGCGGTGCCGTCGTGGCCTTCCGGGTGAAGGACACCGGCATCGGCATCCCGGAACAGAACCTGGAGTCGATCTTCGGCGCCTTCCAGCAGGCGGACGGCACGACCAGCCGCAAGTACGGCGGCACCGGACTCGGCCTCTCCATCACCCGGGAGATCGCCCAGCTGCTCGGTGGCGCCGTCACCGTGGACAGCACGCCCGACCGGGGCAGCACCTTCACCCTGTTCCTGCCCGCGGCCCGGCCCGACTTCGAGGACCTGCTGGCGCGGGGCCCGGACCACGTCCCGGCCGAGTCGCCGGCCGACGTGCTCACCCGTCCGGCGCCGGTGCCCGAGCTCACCAGCGGCCCGCGGCAGCGCCCTCGGCGGCTGCTCGTCGTGGAGGAGCGTCCGCGCGGTCTGCTGACCCTCGTGGCGGAGAGCGTGATCACCGACCTGGCCCACGGACGGGACGACGCGGGCGACCGGCCGCCGCTCGACGTCATCACGGCCGTGGGGGCGCAGGAGGCCGCGGGCGCGCTGGCGGACGAGCCGTGCCACTGCGTCGTCCTGGAGCTGGGCATGCGGGACGGCGAGGCGTCACGCTTCCTGCGGGCCCTGCGGGGCGACTCGGCGCTGGCGAGCGTGCCGGTGCTGGTGCACAGCGGTCACCGTGCGGACGCGGCCCTGGAGGAGAGCCTGCTCTCGGGCGCGCAGGACGGGGCGCTGGAGTTCCTGTCCAGCCTCGACGAGCTGCGGGAGCGCATCGCGCTGCACCTGGCCGCCGAGGAGCCCGGGGACGTGCTTTCCCTGGTCCGGCCGGAGGAACCGCAGCACCTGGCCCCGCAGACGGTGGACGACCCGTCGGCCGGGCGCACCGTCCTCGTCGTCGACGACGACGCGCGCAACCTGTTCGCGCTGAGCGGCATCCTGGAGCTGCACGGTTTCCGGGTGCTGCACGCGGAGAACGGGCGGCGGGGCATCGAGACGCTGGTGGACCACCCGGAGATCGCGCTCGTCCTCATGGACGTGATGATGCCGGAGATGGACGGTTACACGGCGACCGCCGAGATCCGCCGGATCCCCCGGTACGCCGAGCTGCCGATCATCGCCGTCACCGCGAAGGCGATGCCGGGCGACCGGGAGAAGAGCCTCGCCTCGGGGGCCAGCGACTACGTCACGAAGCCGGTCGACACGCAGGACCTCATCGCCTGCGTCCGACGGTGGCTGCCCGCATGAGCGCGCCGGCCCCCGTCCCGTACACCGGTGGGCCGGGCGGTGCGCGGCGCGTCGCGTCGCGCACCGTGGCGGTCTCCAGTCGAGGAGCGTCCCCATCGTGAGCAAGTCCGAGCAGCCCAGCGAACCGGTCGGCGGGACGCCGCCGGACCTCTCGACCGCGCCGCCCGCGGTCTCCGGGCCGTCACCGTCCCGCGCGGTCGACGGACCGGCCGCCGCCCTGCGCGGCATGACCCCGGTGTCCCCCGTGGGCCGGCTGGCCGCCACGGTGGACCGGCTCAGCCGCGAGGTCCGCGCCGCCCAGGCGGAGGCCGAGGGGCGGGCTCTGATAGAGCTGGCCAAGGGCATCCTGGTGGCCCGGCTCGGGTGCGGTCCGGCCGAGGCCGCCCGCCAGCTCGCCGAGCTGGCCGAGCAGTCGCAGGTGACCCCGCTGGAGTTCGCGGTCGACGTCATCAACCAGGCCGCCCGCGACCGCATGTCGGAGGTGACGGAAGCCTTCCTCACCGCCACCGCCGCCGTGCAGAGCGTGGACGCCGAGGACGCCACCGCCGACGGCGACGCGGCGGCGGAGTCGGCCGCGGTGCGTCTGCGGGCGGCCGAGAGCGGCGCGCTCGCCGCGGACGACACCCAGGCCGTCGCCGACGCCCTGCTGGAGCAGGCGCTGCGCCCGCTCGGCGCGGCCGCCGTGGCCATCTGGGCGGCCGGGTACGACGGCTCGCTCACGCTGGCCGGAAGCGCGGGCTTCTCCGCGGCCGAGGCCGCCCGCTGGCGCTACGTGCCACCGGACGTGGCGACGGTGGCCCGGTCGGGACTGACCGAGCGCGCGGGTCAGTGGTTCACCTCCCTGACCGGGACGAGCCTGCCCAGCATGGGCCGGCACCAGTACCCGGACGGCGGCAGGGTCGCGGTGCCCGCCGGTACCGGGGGGCGCATCCACGGCGTCCTGGAGATCGCCTGGCCGGCGCCGCTGGACCCGCAGCCGCCCCAGGTGGTCCGGCAGGTGGAGGCGCTGGCGGAGCTGTGCGCGCACACCCTGGAGTCGTACACGCCGGCGCCCGGCGCCGGACAGGAGCCGCGGGTCATGCCGGACGCGGTGGAGCTGATGGACCTGGCCGACGGCCTGTACGACCCGGCGCTGGTCCTGGTGCCGCACCTGGACGCGGACGGTCACCTGGCGGACTTCCGCATCCAGCACGTGAACAAGCGGTTCCTGGATCCCGCCGGGCGGCCCCGGGCCGTGGTGGGCGGCGCGCTGCTGCTGGAGGCCTACCCGATGGCCGCCGGGGACAGCGAGCTGTTCCGCAGCGTGGAGCGGGTGTACGCCACCGGCGAGCCGTTCCGGGCCCGGCGCATGAATCTGACCGCCCTGGTGGACCAGGTGCCGTTGTCGGCCGTCGCGGACATCAGCGTGAGCCGGCACGGCAACGCCGTGCTGCTCATCTGGCGCATCGAGGACGAGACGGCCCGGCTGGCGAGCCTCCTCCAGCACGCCCAGCGCCTCGGGCGCATCGGCGGCTTCGAGGAGAACCTGCTGACCGGTGAGATCACCTGGAACGGCCAGCTCTTCGACCTGTACGGCCGCCCGCAGACGAGCATGCCGGTACCGCTGGAGGAGCTGGCCGCGCACGCCCACCCGGACGACGCCGTCGCCATCGGCCGGTTCCTGCGGACGCTGCTGCACCACCGGCGGCCGGCGTCGGCAGCGTTCCGGCTCCAGCGGCCCGACGGCGTCACCCGGCACGTGCGGGTGGTGGCCGAACCGGTCCTGGACACCGACGACCGCCTGCTGGTCGTCCGCGGCGCCTACCAGGACATCTCGGCCCAGCACTGGACCGAGGTGGCGCTCGCCGCGACCCGCGACCAGCTGGCCCACACCGAGCAGCAGGCCATCGAGCGCAACCGGCTGACGCTCCAGCTCCAGCACGCCATCATGCCGCCGACCCAGAGTCCGCTGAAGGTGCCGGACCTCCAGGTGGCCGTCCGGTACCGGCCCGCGGAGACGGAGCAGCTGGTGGGCGGTGACTGGTACGACGCCGTGATGCTGCCGAACGGGCTGGTGCTGCTGTGCGTGGGGGACGTGGCCGGGCACGGCATAGAGGCCGCGACCAGCATGGTGGTGCTGCGCAACGCGTTGCGCGGCCTCGCGGTCACCGGTGCCGGGCCGGGGCAGCTGCTGTCCTGGCTGAACATCGTGGCGCACCACCTGACGGGCGGGGTGACCGCCACGGCGGTGTGCGGCCTGTACGACCCGTCCCTGCGGACGCTGCGCTGGGCCCGGGCGGGCCATCTGCCGCCGGTCCTGGTCCGGGGCGCGGCGGCCAAGCCGCTGCCGCTGGTGCGGGGCATGTTGCTGGGCGCGGTGGCGGAGGCGGCGTACGAGGAGGACGAGGTGCAGCTGGCCGGCGAGGACACGCTGCTGATGTACACCGACGGCCTGATCGAACGCCGTGACCGCTCGGTGGAGGAGTCGCTGGCCCAGCTGCTGAGCACGGCCCGTAGGGCGCCGATCACCCTGGACCAGCACCTGGACCGGCTGCTCACCTACAGCCGGTCCGACACGGACGACGACACGTGTCTCGTGGGCATCCGGGTCGGGTGACCAACGGCACGCGGTCCCGCTTCCGACCGGACAGGTGTGGAGATCCGATTCGGGGGTAACCGCGGGGCGCGGTGGGACATGACGTCCCGCCGCGCCGGCCGCTTTGTTGGAGGTACACGTGCCCATAGCCCAGAACCCGCTGTCCGTAGAGGTGTCGCTGCCGCGGGAGGATGTCGCGCTGCTCAAGGTGGAGGGCTACCTGGACGTCGACACGGCGACCGAGTTCCAGCACCATCTGGCCAACCAACTGCACCACGGGCGGCGGCACTTCCTGCTGGATCTGTCGGAGGTCCCGTTCATGGACTCCTCCGGCATGAACATCATCCTGCGGGTCTACCAGGAGGCGCGCGAGCTGCCGGGCAGTGTGCACATCATCTCGCCGACCCCTGCGGTGCGGCGGGTCCTGGATCTGACGGGGGTCAGCATCACCGTGCCGGTCTCCGACAGCGTCGACGAGGCGCTCTCGCGCGTCGACGCGCTGCCGGGGGGACCCCAGGTGCCCGACGCCTGAACCCGGTCCGCCGCCGCTCCTCGGGAGCAGGTGTCGTACGAGGTCGGCGGGTGGTTACAGTGGTCGCCCGGCAGGATCACATCGCCGTCACGTTGCCTGCGGGTTCGGTGCGGCGCAACGCGGATGAGGAGTGGAACAGGTGCCGGAACAGGCCGAGGGAGCAGCGGGATCGCCGACCCACGAGGTCAGGGACTTCCTGCGGCGCCGCCGTGAAGAGATCGCCCAGCGGTGGGCCGACGAAGCCCTGTTCCGGGCCGTGTTCACCGTCTCCCGTGACGAGGCGGTCGAGGCGGGCAAGGCGGTGGTGGACGGGCTGGCCCAAGTCGCGGACGCGCAGCGGGTGGAGGACCCGGACGCCGCGGGGTTCACGACCGTGCGCGAGCAGTTGGCGAGGATGGGCGCGGCCCGTTCCCGCGCCGGCCTGAGCACCGCTCAGGTGTCCAGCGAGCTGGCCGCCCTGCGCCAGCCGGTCGAGAACCTGCTGCTGGCCGACCTGCCGGACGCCTCGCCCGAGGAGGCCCGGGCCTGTGTCACCACGCTGAGCGTGCTGATGGGCACCCTGCGGGTCGTGGTCATGCAGACGGCGCTCAGCGAGGGGCAGGCCCTCATCGACCGCCAGCGGCTGCAGTTGCTGGAGGTGGCCACTCCCGTCATCAAGCTGTGGGACGGCATCGTGGCCGTGCCGCTGATCGGAACGCTGGACAGTGCCCGCAGCCAGGTCGTCATGGAGACCCTGCTGGAGTCCATCGTGGAGCAGCAGGCGCGCTACGCGATCCTGGACATCACCGGCGTGCCCACCGTCGACTCGCTGGTCGCCCAGCACCTGATGAAGACGGTGGCGGCGGCCAGGCTCATGGGTGCCGAGTGCATCGTCTCCGGCATCCGCCCCGCCATCGCCCAGACCATGGTCCACCTGGGTCTGGACCTGGGCACCGTGGTCACCCGGGCGAGCCTCGCCGACGCCCTCGGGCACGTCCTGCACCAGCTCGGGGCCGGCATCGTGGGCCCCGGCCCGAACGGCGTGGTCGCCCGGTGAGCGAGGCGTTCCCGGGTGGTCCGTACGGGGCTCCCGTGACGGGTCATGTCCCGGTTCTCCGGCTGGGAGAGGTGCTGCTGGTCACCCTGCAGGGCGACCTGCACGACAGCATGGCGCAGCAGCTCCAGCAGGACCTCGCCGAGACCATCTCCCGCAGCGGCGCGGCGGGGGTGATCATCGACATCTCCGGTGTGGAGATCGTCGACTCCTTCCTCGGCCGGGTGCTGGCCGAGATCGCCGGGCAGACCGAGCTGCTGGCCGCCCGCACCGTCGTCGTCGGCATGCGCCCGGCGGTCGCCATCACGCTGGTGGAGCTGGGTCTGACCCTGCCGGGGATGCACACCGCGCTCAGCACCGAGGTGGCCATGGAGCTGCTCACGCAGCACGCCCCGTCGTCCCGCTACGGCGGGCTGCGCCAGGAGAGTCCGTGATGCACACTGCCGCGGGCGCCCAGGCCCGCCTGCCGATCCGGTCGGACATGGATCTGGTGTGGGTCCGCCAGCACGTGCGGCAGACGGCCGCCCAGATCGGCTTCGGTCTGGTGGACCAGACGAAACTGGTCACGGCGGCCAGCGAACTGGCCCGCAACACCCTGGTGTACGGGGGCGGCGGGACGATGGAGACGGAGCCCCTCACCGAGGGAGGTGTACGAGGGCTGCGGCTGACCTTCCATGACGAGGGACCGGGCATCGAGGACCTGGAGCAGGCGCTCAGCGACGGTTTCACCTCGGGCGGCGGGCTGGGCATGGGCCTGGGCGGCGCCCGGCGCCTCGTGCACGACTTCACGATCGAGAGCGGCCCCGGAGCAGGGACCACCGTGCGGGTGACCTCCTGGGTGGGTCGGCCTCCTCGCCCCCGTGGGGAGAGCTGATGCCACGCGTGTGGGACGTACCCGTGCACGACTCGACGCGGGTGCGCGACGCCCGGGTGGCCGCCGAGCACGCGGCGGCCCTGGCCGGGCTGGACGAGCAGCGGGCCGCCACCGCCGCGCTGGTGGCGACCGAGCTGGCCACCAACCTGCTGAAGCACGCCGGGGGCGGCCAGGTCCTCGTCGACGTCGTCGCCCCGCCGGTCCTGGTGACCGGCGGTGAGCACACGAGGCTGGTGCAGGTCGCCACCGTCGACCACGGGCCGGGGATGGCCGACGTGTCCGCCGCGCTGAGCGACGGCTTCACCACGACGGGGTCGCTCGGTGCCGGTCTCGGCACCTGCGCGCGCCTCGCCGACGACTTCGACCTGCACAGCGTCCCGGGCCGGGGCACGGTGGTCGTCGCCCGGATCGGTGCCGTGCCCGACCGTCCCGCCACCGGGCCGGACCCGGCGTCCCGGGTGCGGGCCGGTGCCGTGAACGTGCCGTTCGGCGGCGCGGAGTACTCCGGCGATGCCTGGGGCTGGGTCCGGGACGCGGACCGGGTCACGCTCATGCTGACCGACGGCCTGGGGCACGGCCCGGAGGCGGCCCGCGCCTCGACCGCGGCCGTGGAGGCGCTGCGCGGCGCGGCCCACCTCGGCCCCGCAGAGGCGCTGCGGCGGCTCGACCAGGCGCTGAGGGGCACCCGCGGCGCGGCCGTGGCGGTGGCCCAGGTCGACACCCGTGCCGCGGTGCTCAGGTTCGCCGGGGTCGGCAACATCGGGGCGCGGCTGTGCGAGGGCGGCGCCTGGCGGCACCTCGTGTCGCAGCCCGGCATCGTCGGCACCCACCGGCCCACGACCCTCCGCGAGGAGGAGACGGCCTGGGCGGACGACCGTGTCCTGGTCCTGCACAGCGACGGTCTGCCGAGCCGCTGGACACCCACCTACGACACCTGCCGCACGGCGACCGACCCGGCGGTGACGGCCGCCGTGATCGTCCGGGACGCCGGCAGCTCGGCCCGCCCGGTGCGGGACGACACCGCCGTCGCCGTACTGGCCCCGACCCCGCCGGACCGCACATGACCCGTACCTGGCAGATCACCGACGTCGCCGAGGCCGCGCGGGCGCGCATCGCCGCCGCGCGCCTGGCCACGGCCTACGGCGTGCCTCCCCTGGAGCGCGCCCGTCTGGTGTCCTCGCTCGGCGCGCAGCTGCGGCTGTGCCTGACCAAGGGCGGCGCCTGGCGGCTCACCCTGGAGACGGGGGCGGCCTCCCGCGTCACGCCGGAGGCCGCGGGGCAGGTGCTGCACGCGGTGGTGGCGCCGGCCGGCGACACCGCTGCCGCCGGCCAGCCCCCGTGGCGGGTCACGGTGCCCTGCCCCGAGAGCGTGCCCGCCGCCGAGGCCGAGGCCGCGGTGGACGACCCGGCCGTGCTGGCGGAGGCGCTGCTGGGCGCGGACGAGGACACGGCGCTGGTGCTGGAGAGGCTGAGCGAGCAGGAGCACCTGGTGGACTTCCACCGGGAGGAGCTGCAGCAGACCAACCAGGGCGTCGTGGCCCTGCACGCCGAGCTGGACGCTGCCGGGCGGGCCCAGCGGGAGGCGTTCGCCGCCGAACGCAAGGCCCGCACGGAGGCGGAGAACGCCCGCCGCAGACTGACCTTCCTCGCGAACGCGAGCGCGGTGCTCACGGCCTCGCTGGACCACCACGAGATCGTGCGCCGGCTGCCGGAGCTGCTGGTGCCCGAGTACGCCGCGAGCGTCGACGTCTGGCTGTTCGAGCAGGAGGGCGAACGGCCTGGCCCGGCGCATCCGGCCGTCGCCGTGGTCGCGGCCCGCACGGGCCGGCCGCAGTACGCCGCCGTGGACCCGGGCGGTCTGCCCGGGGTCGAGCACCAGCCGCCCTCGGCGCTGGAGCCGGAGCGGCCCCTGCTGTCCATCCCGCTGCCGACGCGGCGGGCTCCCCTGGGCGTGGTGACCCTGTCGCCGCCCGGGGAGCGCTGGGACCCCGACGACGCCGTGATGCTGATCGAGCTGACCCGGCGGGCGAGCATCGCCATCGACCACGCCCAGCGCTACCAGCACAACCGGGACATCGCCGAGACGCTGCAGCGGGCCCTGCTCACGGAGCTGCCCTCCCCGCCGGGACTGGCCCTGGCCGCGCGCTACCTGCCCGCCACGCACGGGCTGAACATCGGGGGCGACTGGTACGACGCCTTCCGCCAGCCCGACGGGGGCACCATCGCCGTGGTCGGCGACGTGACCGGGCACGGGCTGCGTGCCGCCGTGATGATGAGCCAGCTGCGTACCGCGCTGCGTGCCTATGCCGTCGACGGCGGCAGCCCCGGCCGGCTGCTGACCCGGCTGCACACGTTCCTGCACCACCTCCAGCCCGACCTGTTCGCCACGGCCGTCATCGCGCGTTTCCACCCCGACGACCCCACGATGACGTGGGCGGCCGCCGGGCATCCGCCGCCGGTGCTGCGTACCCCGGACGGGCGGGTCCGAACCCTGGACGCCAAACCGGGCGCGATGCTCGGCATCCCGCTGCGGCAGGAGATCGCCGACCACACCGTCCCGCTGCCTCCGGGCTCGACGCTCGCGCTGTACACGGACGGTCTGGTGGAGCGGCGCGCGCTGGGCATAGACCCGGGCATCGCGCGGCTCTCCGAGGCGCTCGGCGGGTTCGGCTCGGCCCAGTTGGAGGCGGACCTCGACGGTTCGGCGGACGGCCTTCTGCGTCCCCTGCTCAGCGACTCGCAACGCGACGACGACGTGTGCCTGCTGCTCTGCCACCTCCGCGGCTCCGGCTGAGCCGGACGCGTCCCTCCCCCGCGGGTCGGTCCGGGCTCCGCCGCTCCCGCCCGGCGCGCTCCGGGGCCGGGCGCGGCATCGTGGTGACCGGGGCGTGTCGCCTGCCT
This sequence comes from Streptomyces sp. NPDC047853, assembly GCF_043204535.1. NCBI lineage: Bacteria > Bacillati > Actinomycetota > Actinomycetes > Kitasatosporales > Streptomycetaceae > Streptomyces > Streptomyces sp. NPDC047853. Next base: position 22,409 of record NZ_JBIDCI010000019.1, read on the forward strand.
GCCGCGTCCGGCTGGCCGGATCGGCGTGGGCGCGATGGGATCGACGAGGTGCGAAGCAGCGATCCAGGGGCAGGCGAATGGCGTTCGCGGCAGACCGCCTGGAGCCGCAGAAAGGGATGAACACCGTGACACGACCCAGGATCCTGGTGGTCGGCGCAGGTTTCGCCGGCGTCGAGTGCGTCCGTCGTCTGGAGCGCAGGCTCGCCCCGAACGAGGCCGACGTCACCCTGGTGGCGCCGTTCTCCTACCAGCTCTATCTGCCCTTGCTGCCCCAGGTCGCCTCCGGGGTGCTCACCCCCCAGTCGATCGCGCTCTCCCTGCGCCGCAGCAGCAAGTACCGGACCCGGATCATCCCGGGCGGTGCCATCGGGGTGGACCTGAAGGCGAAGGTCTGCGTGGTGCGCACCATCACCGACCAGATCGTCAACGAGCCGTACGACTACATCGTGCTGGCCCCCGGCAGCATCACCCGCACGTTCGACATCCCGGGGCTCACCGACAACGCCTTCGGCATGAAGACCCTGGCGGAGGCCGCGTACGTCCGCGACCACGTCATCTCCCAGCTCGACCTCGCCGACGCCAGCCAGGACCCGGTGGAACGCGCCTCCCGGCTGCAGTTCGTGGTCGTCGGCGGCGGATACGCCGGCACCGAGACCGCGGCCTGTCTGCAGCGGCTGACGCACGCGGCGGTCAAGCGCTACAACCGGCTCGACCCGAGCCTGATCAAGTGGCATCTGATCGACATCGCGCCGAAGCTGATGCCCGAGCTGGGCGAGAAGCTCGGGCGGGACGCGCAGCGGATCCTCACGCGGCGCGGCATCGAGATCTCCCTCGGCGTGTCCATCGAGAAGGCCGGACCCGAGGAGGTCACCTTCACGGACGGCCGGGTCGTGCCCACCCGCACGCTGATCTGGACCGCCGGGGTAGTGGCGAGCCCGCTCATCGCCACGCTGGGCGCGGAGACCGTGAAGGGGCGGCTCGCGGTCACCGCGGAGATGTGCCTGCCGAACCACGACGGGGTGTTCGCGCTGGGCGACTCGGCGGCGGTGCCCGACCTCGCCAAGGGCCAGGAGGGCTCGGTCTGCCCGCCCACCGCCCAGCACGCCATGCGGCAGGGCCGGCACGTGGCCGAGAACCTCATCGCCATGCTGCGCAACCAGCCGATGCGGCCCTACGTCCACAAGGACCTGGGTCTCGTCGTCGACCTCGGCGGCACGGACGCAGTCTCCAAGCCGCTCGGCGTCGAGCTGAAGGGGCTGCCCGCCCAGGCCGTGGCCCGCGGCTACCACTGGTCGGCGCTGCGCACCGGCGTGGCCAAGGCCCGGGTGGCGACGAACTGGGCGCTCAACGCGCTGGCCGGCGACGACTTCGTCCGCACCGGCTTCCAGGCCCGCAAGCCGGCCAAGCTGAAGGACTTCGAGTACACCGACGCGTACCTGACACCTGAACAGGTGCGGGAGCGCGTCGCCGGGGCGGTCCGGGCGGAGTGACCCCGCGGCCCGGGTCGGCTCGCGGCATGGCATGCTGAGAAGTGGATCTAGGCGCGAACCGGCCGGGTTCGGTCGTGGAACGGGTAGGTGTACGGCGGCGTGAAGGCAGCGGGGCGCTCGGTGCGGACACGGCTGCGGGACCGCCTCGCCGCGTCCGACCCCGGGCTGTTGCGACTGACGGCGGGGCTGCGGACGGTGGGCGCCATCGCGCTCACCCTCGCCGTGCTCGCCGTGTTCGGCGCCGACGTCACCCACCTGGTGGCGGGGGCCATCGCGGCGATGGTCGCCACCTTCGCCATCCGGGAGAAGGAGCCCGGCCCGCAGGCCGTCACGCTGGCGCTGGGGCTGCCCGTGGCCCTGGCCTCGGTGTCGATCAGTTCACTGCTCGCCTCGCGGGTCGTCATCGGCGACGCCTTCTTCGTCGTCCTGATCTTCTGCGCCGTCTTCGTGCGCAGGTTCGGCGACCGGGGCACGGCCCTCGGGCTGATCGGTTTCCAGGTCTACTTCCTCTCGCTGTTCGTCGGCGCCCAGGTGTCGGTGCTGCCCGAGCTGCTGGGGGCCATCGCGGTGGCCTTCGCGTGCAGCGCGGTGGTGCGGTTCGCGGTGGTGCCGGCGACGCCCGCGGGCATCCTGCAGCGCTTGCGGCAGGCGTTCCGGGCCCGGCTGGCCCAGCTGATCGCCACTCAGGCCGAGTTGCTGGACGCGGGGCCGGACGAGATCGAGAAGACGCTGGAGCACCTGCGGGACGGCACCGCGCGGCTGCACGAGACGGCTCTGATGATCCAGTCCCGGCTGGCGGAGGGCACCCCCGACGAGTCCACGGCGCGGCTGGTGCAGCGGCGCGTCGCGGACGCCGAGATCGCCTCCGAGCGCCTCGGCCTGCTGCTGCTGACCGCGCGCAGCGCCGAGCGGGCGGACACCCTGACCCTGCACCTGCCGGGCGCGCCTGCGCCCGCGGTGGGCCGCTCGCCGGCGCCCGGTGAGGCCACGGAGATCCTGCGCCGCGATCTCGGGGCGCTGCGCACGCTGGTGCTGCGGCCGCCCGCCGAGGCACGCGGCACCGCGCTGTCCCATCTGCGCAACCGCCTCCTCGGCTACCGCGACGAGGAGAACCTGCCCGAGGCGACCCCTGCGGTGCAGGACGTGTTCCGCGGCATCGGTGAGACCGCGCGCGCGGTCATGGGCCTGCGGATCGCCCTGGACGGGCCGCAGGACGAGTCGGACGACACCCCGGCGACGACCCGCTCCCGGGAGGAACTGGACGCCGAGGACGCGGCCATCGAGGCCGGTGAGGAGGCCGCCCCCAAGGAGGAACCCACCGGGCTGCGGCGGCCCACCACCCGCGCCGCGGTACAGGTCGCGGTGGGGTCCTCGCTCGCCATCGTCGGCGGGGAGCTGCTGTCCTCGCAGCGCTGGTACTGGGCGGTCCTGACCTGCTGGATCGTCTTCATCAACACCGCTTCCACGGGCGAGATCCTGGTCAAGGGCTACCGTCGCCTGCTGGGCACCGTCCTGGGGGTCGTGGCGGGCATCGTGCTGGCCGGCCTGGTCGGCAACCACACCTGGATCGCGTTCGGCCTGGTACTGCTGCTGATCTTCGCGATGTTCTACACGGCGCCGCTGTCCTACACGCTGATGTCGTTCTTCGTCACCGCGATGCTGGGACTGCTCTACACCCTGCTGCACACCTACAGTCTGTCGGTGCTGCTGCTGCGCATCGAGGAGACGGCGCTCGGGGCGGCCTGCGGGATCGTCGCGGCGGCGCTGGTGCTGCCGATACGCACCGACCGCCGGACGAACGAGCTGCTGGAGACGGTCCTGGAGCGGCTCACGGACGTCACCGAGGGCGCCGTGGACCAGCTCAGTGGCGGGCCGGCGGCCGATCTGCTGGACACGGCACGGGAGCTGGACCAGGCCCTGGGCGATCTGCGGGCCGCCACCCAGCCGCTCACGCACCCGATCACGCCGTTGCGGGCCCGGCGGGACACGGCCCAGTACGTGGTGGCCCTGCTGGAGACCTGCGCGTATCACGCGCGGTCGCTGGCGGCGACCGCCGAGCTGCTGCCGACGCACCCCTCGATCGCCGCCGACCCCCGGCTGCGCGGGGCCGTGCGGCGCACGGTGCGCAACATCGAGGCGATCGCCGCGCGGGTCGCCGACGACGGCGCGCGGACCGAGGTGGAGACCGGGCCGAGCATCGCGTCGCTGCTGGAACCGGACGCCGCCGGGGTGCCGCGGTACGGCCGGATCACCGGCCGGGTACTGCGGCACCTGGAGCGCCTGGACGAAGCGGTGGTGGGTCTCGCCCGGCCCCTGGGTGTCCCCGTCAGGACACCGCGGGGGTGAGGGTCAGAAGTCGCTGGGCAGACCGCTGGCCTCGGCGATGCCGCGCAGTTCCTCGTTCTGCACGTGGCGTTCCTTGAGGTAGTCGGCTATCTCCTCGAGGCGTGCGGGGTCGGAGGCGGTGGCGGCGTCGGTGACGACCCGCACCGGGCCGGTCTCGTCGGTGCTGATCTCGACGACCTCGTTGTCCAGCCGCCCGGTGACCGCGGTGGCGATGACCAGCGCGGCCTCGTCCCTGATCTCCTGGGGCAGCGCCTCGGCGTTGTCCCCGTCCAGGGAGAAGTCGATGGTGGGCATCTGCTGCTCGTCGATCGCCTGGAGGACGGGTTCCACCACGCTGAGCAGCAACTGGTAGTCGTCGGTCTCCATGCGCACGCGCAGGAGGTCGAGGTAGACGTCCACGGGACGTCCGTCCGGCGGAGGAATCTCGTGTTCGTTCATTCGACCCGTGTTCCCCGTGCCGCGCGGCTCAGACCCTGCGCCAGCGCGCGAGGGCGAAGGAGAACACCCCGAACAGCACCAGACCCGCGGCGACGCACACCAGCAGCCAGGGTCCGAGCGGGGTGCCGGCGAAGGAGCGCAGGGTGTCGTCCAGGCCCTTGGCCCGGTCGGGTTCGTAGTCGACGGCGGCTCGCACGGCGAAGGCTCCGGCGGCCGCGAAGACGACACCACGGGCCGTTCCTCCCCCGACGCCGGTGATGTCGACCAGCCGCCGGGCCCGGGGGCTCAGCTCGCCCAGCTTCAGCTTCTTGTGGTAGCTGCGGCGCAGCGCCTGCACGGCGATCACGACACCGGCGACGACGATCCCGGCGCCGACCAGGCCCACGATCCACTGCCCGGCGGGCATCTCCATCACCCTGGAGGTGACGTCCCGGGACTGCCGGTCACTGGAGCCGCCACCGCCGGAGCCGGCCGCGAAGGCGAGGACCGAGTAGGCGACGAACGAGTAGAAGACGCAGCGGGCGGCGGCCGGGAGCCGCTTCTTCGCGGTGTGGCCGTCCTTGCCCGTGACGCCGAAGAGCGCCTCCGACAGCCGCCAGAGCGCCATGCCGACCAGTCCGGCGCCGAGCGCCCACAGCAGGACCGCGCCGAAGGGCTTGTCCGACAGCTCGGCCAGGGCACCGCCCCGGTCCGCCTCGTGATCTCCGGTGCCGAAGGCGATCTGCAGGGCCAGGATGCCGACCAGCAGGTAGATGACGCCGCGTGCGGTGAGTCCCGCTCGCGCGGCTCCCTCGGCGGTCGATCCGCCTGCCGCCCTACGGGCCCGGCCGCGGCCGGAACGTGCCAGAACATTCGCGTTCATGTGAAGCATCCCCTCCCGAGATTCCGCATGCCCCGTCGTACCGGGCACACACCCCGGCTGCCCGCACACCGACGAGCGGTGTGCGGGCAGCCGGGTCACCACACCTTCCCCGACCCGTCCCCCGGGTCAGTCCACCGCCAGGGCGGGTTCGGCGGACCCGGACGCCGGGACCGGAGCGGCCCCTAGCTGGCGCCGCGCGGCCTCCAGGGCGTGCCGCACGTCCCGCGTGCCGGTCGACACGCACAGCGTGTACGCCAGGTCCCGGGTCCGGGGGCCCGGTCCGCCCGCGTCGTCGGCGGGCTCGCACGCCGCCGAGGCCTCGTAGGCCTCGACGAGTCTGCGCAGCACGGCAGGGTGGGGCGTCAGCATCCGTCTCGTTCCTCCTGCGGTCATCGGCGGCGCGTCAGCCGCGGGTCGTGCGGCCGGTGCCCCGGTGGCCCGGGCGCTGTCCCAGTGCCTCGTCGCGCACTCGGGCGCAGCTGCGGCTGATGAGCCGCGAGACGTGCATCTGCGAGATGCCGAGACGATCGGCTATACGGCTCTGTGTCATGTCTTCGAAGAAGCGCATGTAGAGGATGGCCCGCTCGCGCTCGGGCAGCCTGCGCAGCCCTTCCTTGGCGGACTCGCGGTCGATCACGGTGTCGTACGAGCCGTCCGCGGCACCGAGGGTGTCCGCGAGGCTGTAGCCGTCGTCGCCGGCCGAGAGTTCCGCGTCCAGCGACAGGGTGCTGAAGCTCTCCAGCGCCTCCATGCCCGCGCTGACCTCGTCCTCGGTCAGTCCGGTGTGCGCGGCGAGGGCGGCCACCGAGGGTTCGGGGCTGCCCGGGTTCTGGGTCAGCTCGCGCCGGGCCACCCGCACCTTGTTGCGCAGTTCCTGGACCCGGCGGGGCACCCGCAGGGCCCACATCCGGTCGCGGAAGTGACGCTTGACCTCACCGGTGATGGTGGGCACGGCATAGCTCTCGAAGGCCCCGCGCTCCGGGTCGAAGCGGTCGATGGCCTTCACCAGGCCGAGCGCCGCGACCTGGCGCAGGTCTTCGATGGACTCGCCGCGGTCCCTGAAGCGGCCCGCGATCCGGTGGGCCATGGGCAGCCAGGCGGTGACGAGCTCGTCGCGGACCGCGTCGCGTTCCGGCCCGTCCTCCAGACCCGCCAGCCGTCCGAAGAGGGCCATGGTGTCGGGGGCGTCGTCGTGCCGGCGACGGGCGGTGGTGTCGGACGTGTGGGCGGGCTCGGCGGGGGTTCCGGGGACGGTGGGTGTTTCGATGAGCATGCGGATCGCTCCTGAACGGTGGTCTCAGGGGAACATTCCGCGGGAACGGTGCTGTCCGGGTGACCTCACCCGGAGGGCCCGCGCAGCCATACCGCTCCCGCTGCTGCGCCTCCGGTCCGAAGCACGAACTTGCGACTGCCCCCACCCCGGGGGAACAAACTCCGCTTTTCGAAAAGTACTCAGGACAGCGGAACGACCACGGTGATGCACTTGCCTCCCGCGGGAAGGTCTGCCACGCGCACGTCGGAGGCGAGCCGGCAGACGATCGGCCAGCCCCGGCCGCCGACGCGGCGCCGGCCCTGGGGGTCGGTGCGTGGCACCGCCACCGGCAGGTCGTGGCTGCGGTCGCTCACCGACAGGCGCACGCCGGGGCCGACGACGTCGACCTGGAAGTCGGTGATGCCGCCGCCGTGCAGGATCGCGTTGGTGGTCAGTTCCGAGGCGACGAGCACGGCGTCCGACAGGGCGGCGGCGTCGCACACGGCCCGGCCGTCGGCGGCGCCGCGGGCGGTGACGACGCGTTCGACGGTCCTGCGCGCCTCGGCGGGTTTGCACGGCCGGAACCGCCGGTGCCGGTCCGCGTCGTACGGGTCGACGACGGTTTCGGTGGTGTGGCTGTCACACATCCGTCAGCTCCCTTGGGGGGTGAGACGTACCGGGTCGGGCCGGCTCCGCGCGATGAGCGCGCCGTGCGGCCCCGTCACTGTCGGCTCACCTCTGCCGGTGGTGCCAAACCTCCCCGCCTCCGTACGGCGCAACAGCCATCCCGGCGCCGCACGGGGGTAAACGGAAGGCATGACGGATGTTGTGGACGCGGATGAACTGCTGCGCCGGATGCACCGTGCGCGGGCCTGCGCGCTGGAGCAGGAGCGGACTTGGCGGGGGCGGAGGGACGAGCTGCGGACGACCGATCCGGAGGGCTCCCATGAGGCCGCGGTGCGGTCGCTGGCCTACGAGGCCGTCCTGCGGGTGCTGGACGAGGTGCTGACGCCGGGCAGGAACGCAGCGTGACGGGCCACGGGGCTGATTGACCGGGTGGGCGCCGGGAAACCGGACCGGCATGACAGCCGACCACACCCGAGCACCCGTTCTCGAAGCCCTCGTCGACTACCGCCGCGAGGGACGGCTGTCGTTCACGCCGCCGGGGCACAAGCAGGCGCGGGGGGCCGACCCCGCGGTGCGCGAGGTGCTGGGAGACGCCGTCTTCTACGGGGACGTCCTGGCGATCGGCGGACTGGACGACCGGCTCACCCGGGGGCGGGTGCTGCAGCGCGCCCAGGATCTGATGGCGGACGCCGTGCACGCGGACCACACGTTCTTCACGACGTGCGGGAGTTCCCTCTCGGTGAAGGCGGCGATGCTGGCGGTCGCGGGGCCGCACGAGAAGCTGCTCATCGGCCGGGACGCGCACAAGGCCGTCGTCTCGGGGCTGATCCTGTCCGGCATCGAGCCGGTGTGGGTGGAGCCGCGCTGGGACGCCGAGCGGCACCTGGCCCATCCGCCGTCCGCCGAGGAGTTCGAGAAGGCCTTCGCCGCCCACCCCGACGCCAAGGGCGCGCTGATCACCAGCCCGACCCCCTACGGCGCCGGCGCCGACCTGGGGGCCGTCGCCGAGGTCTGCCACCGGCGTTCGACGCCGCTGATCGTGGACGAGGCCTGGGGCGCGCATCTGCCCTTCCACCCCGACCTGCCCTCCTGGGCGATGGACGCGGGGGCCGACATCTGCGTGACCAGCATCCACAAGATGGGCAGCGGCCTGGAGCAGGGGTCCGTGTTCCATCTCCGCGGCGACCTGGTCACGCCAAAAGTGCTGGGCATGCGGGCGGACCTGCTGAACACCACCAGCCCCTCGACGTTGATCTTCGCCGGGTTGGACGGCTGGCGCCGGCAGATGGTGCTGCACGGTGAGGAGCTGATGGGCGAGGCGCTGAAGCTGGCGGCGGAGGTGCGTTCGGCGGTCGAGGAGATCGACGGCATGCACGTCAACGACCGGGACGACTTCTGCGCGCCCGGGATGGCCCACGACTTCGACCCGCTGCCCGTCGTCATCGACCTCGACGGGCTGGGCGTCTCGGGGTACCAGGCGGCGGACTGGTTGCGCGAGCACCGGTCTGTCGTCGCCCACCTGACGGACCACCGCCGCATCGGCGTGCAGATCACGCACGGGGACGACCGCCAGACCGCGGGGGAACTGCTGACCGCGCTCAAGGACCTCGCGAACGCCGCCCCGGATCTCGCTCCCGCCCCGCGCGTGGAGGTGCCGTCGCCGACCGGGCTGCGGATGCCGCAGGTGATGCTGCCCAGGGACGCGTTCTTCGGACCCACCGAGGACGTGCCGCTCGACCGGGCCGCCGGTCGGATCGCGGCGGAGATGATCACGCCGTACCCGCCCGGCATCCCGGCCGTCCTGCCCGGCGAGCGGCTGGCCGAGCCGGTCCTGCGGTATCTGCGCAGCGGCCTGGAGGCGGGGATGTTCCTCCCGGACCCGAGCGATCCCGCGCTGGAGACGGTGCGGGTGGTCGCGGAGAACGGCGGCTGAGGCCGGGCCCACCCGGCGGCCCGGGGGCGGCAGCTTGTCCGGGAGCGGCATGTGGCCCTGGGGCGGCATGTGGCCCTGGGGTGGCGCGTGAAACAGGTCACGTGACCGGGTCCCGGTTTCCCGGATCCGCCGAAGATGGTTTAGCGTTCATCCATACGTGGCGACGGAGTCGACCGAATGTCCTTCGTACGTCACCGCTTACGGCCCTGGCTGGCTTCCCCCGTCCAGCCAGGGCTTTTTCACGCCCTCGCGCCCCCGCCCCCGGTTCCGGCACGAAATCCGTCCGGGATCCGCCGTCCGCCGAGGTGCTCAGGGCGCCGACAGCGACTGAAATGGGCATAGGGAAAGCCCCGGAACCGAATCGCCGGCGAGGAGCCCCGTGCCATGACCAAAGCGATCAAACTGCTGACCGCCCTCCCCCAGCCCCAGCGCGGACGGCTTACGGCACTCGCCCGGGAGGTCTCCTTCCCCGAGGACACCCGGATCTTCGAGGCCGGCGGCCGGGCCGACCGGTTCTGGGTCGTCCGCTCCGGCGCGGTCTCCCTGACCCAGCAGGTCACGTCCCTCCAGCAGGTCACGGTCGCCAGCCTCGGCGCGGGTGACCTGCTCGGCTGGTCCTGGCTCTTCCCGCCCTACGAGTGGGACTTCGGCGCCGAGGCCTTCAGCCCGGTGCGCGCCTACGAGTTCGACGCGGCCTCGGTACTCGCCCTGTGCGAGGAGGACCCGCAGCTCGGCATCGTGCTGGTGCGCTCCGTCGCCGAGATCCTCGCGCACCGGCTGGAGACCACCAGGGGCCGGCTGATGGAGCACTACGCCCTGCACGGACGCGGGTCCCTGTGAGAGGCCCCCGCCGCGGGGGCGGCTAGACCCGGTAGCGCCGCAGCGCCGGGACGGCGGCCGCCAGGGCCAGCATCACCACCACGACGAGCAGCCCGCCACCGGCCACCGCCTCCCGTGCACCGACGGCGGAGCCCGCCCCGCCGTGCAGGACGTCGGCCAGGCGGGGGCCGCCCGCCACGACGACGGTGAAGACGCCCTGCATCCGCCCGCGCATCTCGTCGGTCGCGGCGGACAGCAGGATCGCGCCACGGAACACCATGGACACCATGTCCGCGACGCCCGCCACGACGAGGAAGGCCACCGCGACCCACAGGCTGGAGCTCAGCCCGAAGCCGGCGATCGCGGCGCCCCAGACCACCACCGCGCCGATCACCATCCACCCGTGGCGGCGCGCCCGGGAGAAGGTGCCGGAGAACACCCCGCCGGCCACCGCGCCGACGGGTATCGCCGCGAACAGCAGACCGAGGGCGAGTCCTTCGCCGTGGCCGGCGTAGCCCTCGGCGGCGAGCTGCGGGAACAGGGCGCGGGGCATGCCGAGGACCATGGCGACGATGTCGGCCAGGAAGGACAGCAGCAGCACCTTGTGGCGCGCGATGTAGCGGAAGCCGGCCACGACCTCGCGCACGCCCGCGCGCCGGACCGCGGCACCCGACAGCGGCGGCAGCGCCGGGAGCCGGTGGACCGCCCAGACGGTGACGCACAGGGCCAGTGCGTCGATCAGGTACAGCTCGGCCAGTCCGACGACCGGGATCAGGGCGCCGGCCAGCAGCGGGCCGACCACCTGTCCGGTCTGCATGACGGTCGAGCCGAGGGCGTTCGCGGCGGCGAGTTCGTCGTCGGGGACGAGCCGGGCGATCGAGGCGTTGCGCGCCGGGGCGTTCAGGCCCCAGAAGGCCTGCTGGAGCGCGAGCAGCAGCATCAGGGCGGCGACCGACTCCATGCCGGTGACGGCCTGCACCCAGAAGAGCAGCGAGGTCACGGCGATGCCGACGTTGGTGATCAGCAGCAGCTTGCGGCGGTCCATGGTGTCGGCGACCGCCCCGCCCCACAGCGCGAACACGATCAGCGGCAGCAGGCCGGCGAGGCTCGCGGCGCCGACCCAGGCCGAGGAGCCGGTGATGTCGTAGATCTGCTTGGGCACGGCCACGGCGGTGAGCTGGCTGCCGACCGCCGTGACGATGGTGGAGGACCACAGCCTGCGGTAGGCCGGGCGGCGCAGCGGGCGGGTGTCCATGGCCCAGCGGCGCCATCCGCGCCTCCGGCCTCCCTGCCGCGGGTCGGGGTCCTTCGCCCCTGCTCCGGTACCGCTCTCACTGCTCTCACTCGTGTCCACGCGCTTCCTACGTGCTTGTTACATCTTTCGGTTGCGCGCCCACTATCCCAGTCCCGCCCGGACACCCTGCGTCCGCGTGGCCGGTTCGCGTCCCCGCTCAGGCCCCGGTGATGAGCGTGACCCCGAGGACGATCATGGTCGTGGCGACCAGTCCGTCCAGGACCCGCCAGGCCGCGGGCCGGGCCAGGAAGCGGCCGAGGTAGCGCGCGCCGAAGCCGAGCGCGGCGAACCAGCACAGGCTGGCGACCGCGGCACCCACGCCGAAGGTCCAGCGCAGCGGTCCCTGGTCGGCGGCGACCGAGCCCAGCAGGAAGACCGTGTCGAGGTAGACGTGCGGGTTGAGCCAGGTGAGCGCCAGGCAGGTGAGGACGGCCCGGCGGCGCGAGCCCGCGACCTCGCCGTCCGCCCGCAGCGCGCCGGCCGGCCGGAACACCCGCCGGGCGGCCAGGGCGCCGTAGCAGAGCAGGAACGCGCCCCCGACCCAGCCGATCGCGGTCAGCGCGCCGGGCCAGGCCACCACCACCGCGCCGACCCCGCCGACCCCGAGCGTGATCAGCAGGGCGTCGGACAGGGCGCAGATGCCGACCACCGCGAGGACCGCGTCGCGGCGGATCCCCTGGCGCAGGACGAAGGCGTTCTGGGCTCCGATGGCGACGATGAGCGAGAGGCCGGTGCCGAAGCCGGCGGCCGCGGCGGTGAGGGCGTTGGTCATGTTCCCGACGCTAAGCGAGCGATCACAGGAGGTACAGCTAAAGATTCTTACGTAACATTAGGCCTTGTGATGACACCGGAGGCAGCGGCGACGACGGGTCCGGTTGCGTTCGCGGACCTTCCCCTCGATCAGGTGCGCACCCTGCTGGCGGTGGTGGACGAGGGCACCTTCGACGCGGCGGCCGCGGCCCTGCACGTGACACCGTCGGCGGTCAGTCAGCGGGTGAAGGCGCTGGAGCAGCGCACCGGCCGGGTGCTGCTGCTGCGCACCAAGCCGGTGCGTCCGACGGACTCCGGCACCGTGCTGGTACGGCTGGCCCGTCAGGTGGCCAGGCTGGAGCGGGACGCGTACGCCGAGCTGGGGCTCAGCGGGGCCGGGGAGCCGACGCGGGTCTCGGTGGCGGTCAACGCGGACTCGCTCGCCACCTGGTTCCTGGGCGCGCTCACGCGGATGCCCCGGGACCCGCGGCTCTGTTTCGAGCTGCGCCGCGAGGACGAGGACCACACGGCGACCCTGCTGCGGGAGGGCGTGGTGATGGCCGCGGTGACCTCGTCGCCCGATCCCGTCCCGGGCTGCACCGTCCGGCACCTGGGCCGGATGCGGTACCTCCCCTGTGCCGAACCCGCCTTCGCGGCCCGGCACTTGGCCGAGCCGCTGCGCCGGTCGATCGTGGCGGCGCCGGTGGTGGTCTTCGACCGGCGGGACGACTTCCAGGACGGCTTCGCGCGCCGGCTCGGCCACGGCGACGCGGGTCCCGCGCGGCACTACGTACCGACCTCGGAGGGGTTCGTCGAGGCGGTCGCCGCCGGCCTGGGCTGGGGCATGGTGCCCGAACCGCAGGCGGAACCGCTGCTGCGCACGGGCCGGCTCGTCGACTTCGCCCCGGATCTGGCGGTGGAGATCCCGCTGTACTGGCAGCAGTGGAAGCTCGATTCCCCGGCGCTGGCCACCGTGGCCGACGCGGTGGTCTCGGCGGCGGCGCGGGCCCTGCGGACCTAGGCGCGCCCCGGGGCGAAAACGACACAGCCGGTTTCACACCGGTGGCGAACGGTCACCCGCAACGGAGCAAACCATTCCCGAAAGCGCGAACGATACCGATCGCAGGTGACTTTGATGGACAACTGGCGAGAGCACGCCGCGTGCCGCGCGGAGGACCCCGACCTGTTCTTCCCGATCGGCACCACCGGACCGGCCGCGTTGCAGACCGAGCAGGCCAAGACGGTCTGCCGGGGCTGCCCCGTGCAGGAGCAGTGTCTGCGCTGGGCCCTCGACACGGGGCAGACCATCGGCGTCTGGGGCGGGACCAGTGAACTGGAACGCCGTGCGCTCAAGCGGCGCGAGGCCGTGCGCCGGCGGTCCGCCTGACCACGGCGCGGCGCGGTCGCCCCCGGCGGCCGGACGCCGAACCCCGGCACAACCACCCGCGGAAGGACCGGCCATGACCGTGCGTGTGCACCGCGTCTACGACCCGCCCGCGCCGGACGACGGCGTACGGGTGCTGGTGGACCGGCTGTGGCCGCGGGGGGTGGCGAAGGACGCGTCCCAGGTCGACGCGTGGCCCAAGGGTCTGACCCCGTCGACCGAACTGCGCCGCTGGTACCACGCGGGCGAAGGCCCCTACGAGGAGTTCGCCGCGCGCTACGAGGCGGAGTTGGCCGCCCCGGAGGCGGCCGAGCTCCTCGACCAGCTGCGGGAGCTGGCCCGCCGGGGGGACGTGACGCTGCTGACCGCGTCCAAGTCCCCCGGGCGGAGCCACGCGTCCGTGCTGCGCCGCCTTCTCGACGAGGCGCCAGGGGCGTGAGCGGCGTGCCGGGCGTGAGCGGCGTGAGCCGCCGGCCGGACGCGTCCGCCGCTCAGGCGGTCTGCCGTGCCGCGGCCCGGCCCGCCGCCCGCCCGGAGAAGAGGCAGCCGCCGAGGAAGGTGCCCTCGAGCGCGTTGTAGCCGTGCACCCCGCCGCCGCCGAACCCGGCCACCTCACCGGCCGCGTACAGGCCGCCCACCGGGGTGCCGTCGGCGCCCAGGGCGCGGGAGTCCAGGTCCGTCTGGATGCCGCCGAGGGTCTTGCGGGTGAGGATGTGCAGCTTGACGCCGATCAGCGGACCCGCCGACGGGTCGAGGATGCGGTGCGGGGTGGCCACCCGGCCGAGGCGGTCGCCGATGTAGCGGCGGGCGTTGCGGATGCCCTGGACCTGGGCGTCCTTGGCGTACGGGTTGGCCAGCTGCAGGTCCCGGGCCTCTATCTGCCGCCGGATCGAGGCGGCGTCCAGGAGCGGCTTGTCGGTCAACCGGTTCATCGCGTCGACCAGTTGCTCCAGGTTCGGCGCGGTCACGAAGTCGGCGCCCTCGCGCAGGAAGGCGGCCACGGGGCCCGGGGCACCCTTGCCCAGGACGCGCTCGCGCAGGAACCCGGCCCGGTCCTTGGCGGTGATGTCGGGGTTCTGCTCGGAGCCGGAGAGCGCGAACTCCTTCTCGATGATCTTCCGGGTGAGGATGAACCACGAGTGGTCGTGCCCCGCGAGACCGTCGGCCGTGCGCAGGTGCCGCAGGGTGCCGAGGGTGTCGTAGCCGGGCAGGCAGGGCTCGGGCAGGCGGCGGCCCAGGGCGTCGAACCACAGGGAGGACGGCCCGGGCAGGATGCGGATGCCGTGGCCGGGCCAGATGGGGTCCCAGTTGCGCACCCCCTCGGTGTAGTGCCACATCCGGTCGCGGTTGACCAGGCGGGCGCCCGCCTCCGCGCTGATGTCGAGCATCCGGCCGTCGACGTAGGCGGGGACCCCGGTGACCATCTCGGCGGGCGGGGTGCCGAGACGCTCGGGCCAGTGGCGGCGGACGGTGTCGTGGTCGGCGCCGATGCCTCCGGAGGTGACGATCACGGCCTGGGCGGTGAGTGCGAACTCACCGGTCGCCTCGCGGCTGGAGGCGACGCCCCGGGGCGAGGTGTCCTCGGCGAGGACCGTGCCGCGCACGCCGCGCGCGGTGCCGTCCTCGACGATCACCTGGTCCACGCGGTGGCGGTGGTGGAAGGTGAGCAGCCCGTCGCGGGCGGCTCGGCGGGCGTACTTCACGAACGGCTCGACGACGCCCGTACCGGTGCCCCAGGCGATGTGGAAGCGGGGCACGGAGTTGCCGTGCCCGCCGGCCCTCAGGTCGCCGCGCTCGGCCCAGCCGACGGTGGGCAGGAAGGTGATGCCGTGCCCGGCCAGCCAGGACCGCTTCTCCCCCGCCGCCCACTCGACGTACGCCCGCGCCCAGCGCACCGCCCAGGAGTCCTCGTCCTCGGTCCGGTCGAAGCCCGCGCTGCCCTGCCAGTCGTTCCAGGCCAGGTCGAAGGAGTCCTTCACGCCGAGACGGCGCTGCTCCGGGGAGTCCACGAGGAAGAGGCCGCCGAAGGACCAGAAGGCCTGCCCGCCCAGGTTGGCGGCGTTCTCCTGGTCGACGAGGGCGACCCTCCGGCCCCGGCTGGTCAGTTCGTGGGCCGCGACCAGGCCCGCCAGACCCGCTCCGACCACGATGACGTCGGCATCCATGGCGACCGTCCTTCCTGTTGTCGTCAGTGACTCGTGTGGTTGTCAGTGACTCGTGCTGCCCTCGACGAGCAGCGCGGTGAGCAGCCGCCCCAGCCAGGCCCGGGCGTGCTCGACGTCCCGGTCCAGGAGCAGTTGGGTGGTGACTCCGTCGTAAGCGGCGACCACGGCGTGCGCGGCCCCCTCGGCATCGCCGAGCACGACCGGCAGGGCGGTGTGTCCGCGGGCCCGGGCCAACCGGTCGGCGATCGCCCCCCTGAGGCGGGCCCGGTGCTCCAGCAGGGTCCGGGCGACCTCCGGGTCGCGGGCGGCGTGCACCAGGAAGTCCGTCTTCACCAGGAGCCAGTCCCGGTCGAGGAGCAGCACCTCGGTGACGCGCTCCACGGCGGCGGGCACGTCCAGATCGGGGCCGTCGGAGGCGAGGGCGGCGGACACCTGCTCGGCGATCAGGCCGGCCCGCTGCCGGTAGAGGGCGAAGAAGAGCTCGTCGAGGCTGTCGAAGTTGGAGTAGAAGGCGCCCCGGCTGTACCCGGCCGCCTCGCAGACCTCCTCGATCGACACCCGTCCGAAGCCCTTGGCGGCGAACACCGCGAACGCGGCGTCCAGGAGGTTCGCGCGGGTGCGCACGCGCCGCCTGGTCACCCGCCCTGTGGTCGCCTTCGCCGTCATGTCCGGCCCCTTTCTCCCGGCTCGGATGCGCGAATGTATCGGATACACCGGTGTATCGAAAGGGGCCCGGTCAGCTATAGAACACACTTTCGAACACGGGGTACGCTGGTGGCATGACCACGCACCTCCAAGGCTCGCTCTTCGACCAGACCGACGAGGTCCGGCTCGGCCCGCTCGCCGGAGTGCGCCGCACCCCCCTCGGCTCCGGGGCCTGGATCGACCTCCTCCCCGGCTGGCTGAGCGGCGCCGACGCGCTCTTCGAGCGGCTGGCCGCCGAGGTCCCGTGGCGTGCGGAGCGGCGCGCCATGTACGACCAGGTGGTGGACGTCCCCCGGCTGCTCGCGTTCTACGGCGCGGGCGACGCGCTGCCGCATCCGCTGCTCACCGAGGCGCGTGACGCGCTGTCCGCGCACTACGCCGCCGAGCTGGGCGAACCGTTCACCACCGCCGGGCTGTGCCACTACCGCGACGGCCGGGACAGCGTCGCCTGGCACGGTGACCGGATCGGGCGGGGAGCGCGGCAGGACACGATGGTCGCCATCCTCTCGGTCGGCGCGCCCCGTGACCTGCTCCTGCGCCCGGCGGGCGGGGGCGGCCCCACGGTGCGCCGGCCGCTCGGCCACGGCGACCTGATCGTGATGGGCGGCTCCTGCCAGCGCACCTGGGAGCACTGCGTCCCCAAGAGCACCCGGGCCGCCGGGCCCCGCATCAGCGTCCAGTTCCGCCCGCACGGCGTGCGCTGAGCCGCCTGTGGGGGCCCGCACCGCCGCCGCTCCCCCGGCCTGCTTCCCTGGTACCGGCGAACCGGAACGAGCGGAGTGGCGGGACGATCATGCGGGCACGGGTGCGGCACGTCGGGGAGGGCACCTACCTGGTGCACGGCTCCCACACCAACTGGGTGATCCTGACGGACGGGGACGCCGTCACACTGGTCGACACCGGGTATCCCGGCGACCGCGCACAGCTCCTCGCCTCGCTCGCCGAGGTCGGGAGCGCGCCGGAGGCGGTCGTGGCGGTGCTGATCACCCACGCCCACAACGACCACCTGGGCTCGGCCGAGTACCTGCGGGCCGCCCACGGCACCCCGGTCCTCCTGCACGAGGCCGAAGTCCCGCACGCCCGCCGGGACTTCCTCCAGCAGGTACCGGTCGGCACGGTGCTGCGCAACGCCTGGCGTCCGGGCGTGCTGCCCTGGGCGGTGCACGTGCTGCGCTCCGGCGGTACCGAGCAGCACCCGGTGACCTCGCCGGAACCCCTCCCCGCCGACGGCCCGCTCGACCTGCCCGGCCGGCCCGTCCCCGTCCACACCCCCGGGCACACCGACGGGCACTGCGCCTACCACCTCCCGGACGCCGGAGTGGTGATCTCCGGCGACGCGCTGGTGAGCGGGCACGCCACGTCCCGGACCACGGGGCCGCAGTTGCTGCCCGGCATGTTCCACCACGACCGGGCACGCACCGCGGCCTCCCTCGACGTCCTGGCCGGGTTGGACGGCGACGTCCTGCTCCCCGGGCACGGTCCCGTCCACCGCGGGCCGGTGAAGGAAGCCGCCCGACGGGCCCGGGAACGGGCGTTCTAGAGTCGGGGCATGGCCTTGCAGATCAGCGCCACCAATCCGGAGCACCCCGCGCTCCTGCTCGAACTGCCGTGGCAGACGCCCCTGGAGCAGTGGCCCGAGGAGTACCTCGTCCCGCTGCCGCGCGGCATCTCACGGCACGTCGTCCGCTACGCACGCGCCGGGGACGAGGTGATCGCCGTCAAGGAGCTGGCCGAACGCCCGGCGCTCCGCGAGTACCAGCTGCTGCGCGACCTGGACCGGCTCGCCATCCCCGCGGTGGACGCGCTCGCCGTGGTCACCGGCCGGACGGACGCCGCCGGCGAGCCGCTGGAACCGGTGCTGATCACCCGCCACCTCGGCGGCTCCATGCCGTACCGGTCGATGTTCGAGACGACGCTCCGCCCGGCGACCATGCACCGCCTGATGGACGCCCTGGCGGTGCTGCTGGTCCGGCTGCACCTAGCCGGCTTCGCGTGGGGCGACTGCTCGCTCTCCAACACCCTCTTCCGGCGCGACGCGGGCGCCTACGCCGCCTACCTGGTGGACGCCGAGACCGGTGACCTGCACCCCCGGCTGAGCGACGGGCAGCGCGACTACGACCTCGACCTCGCCCGGGTCAACATCAGCGGTGAGCTGCTCGACCTGGAGGCCTCCGGCGCCCTGCACCCCTCCGTCGACCCGATCGACTTCGGCACCGAGATCTGCGCCCGCTACCGGCGCCTGTGGGAGGAGCTGACCCGCACCTCCGTCTACCCGGCGGGCAAGTACCACTACATCGAGCGCCGGATCCGGCGGCTCAACGACCTCGGCTTCGACGTGGCCGAGATGCAGATCGAGCACGCCTCCAACGGCGACACGGTCACCTTCGTGCCCAAGGTCGTCGACGCCGGCCACCACCAGCGCCAGTTGCTGCGCCTGACCGGCCTGGACGCCGAGGAGAACCAGGCCCGGCGGCTGCTGAACGACCTGGAGAGCTGGATGGCCACCCAGGACGACTACGCCCCGGGCGACCCCCTGGGGGCCCGCCCCGAGGTCCTCGCCCACCGCTGGGTGCGCGAGGTCTTCCGGCCCACCGTGCGCGCCGTGCCGGTGGAGCTGCGCGGCGCGATGGACGCCGCCGAGATCTACCACGAGCTGCTGGAGCACCGCTGGTTCCTGTCCGAGCGCGCCCAGCACGACATCGGCCTGGACACCGCCGTCGAGGACTACATCACGACCATCCTGCCGCGGGCCCGGGAGACCCTGGAGCCCACGGCGGACTGAGCGGCGCAGCGGCCCGTCACGTGTGCGGGACCACCGCCACCGGGCAGTCGGCGTGGTGCAGCACCCCGTGCGCCACGGAGCCGATCCGGGCGCCGACGGCCGTACGGCGGGCCCGGCGGCCGACGACCATGAGCTGGGCGCCACCGGCCACCGACAGCAGCACCTGACCCGCGCTGCCCATCTCGACGTGCTCGATCACCGGGACGTCGGGGAAGCGCTCGCGCCACGGCGCCAGCGCCTCGCCGAGCGCCTTGCGCTCGTACTGCTCCAGGCCCCCGGCCTCGTCGGCGAGGCGCATCGAGCCCGGGCTGTAGGTGAACACCGTCGGCAGGGCCCAGGCGCGCACGGCGCGCACGGTGGCGCCGCGCGCGGCGGCGGCCTCGAAGGCGAAACCGATCACGTCGGCGCTGTCCTCGGGCTCCCCCTGCTGACCCACGACGACCTCGCGCCCCGCGGCCTCGGTCGCGGCCTCGTCCCCGGCGCGCACGAGCACGACGGGCCGGGGCGACTCGGCGATCACCTGCTGGCCGACGGAGCCGAGCAGGAAGCCGACGACCGCCCCGTGCCCGCGCGACCCGAGCACGAGCGTCTCGGTGTCGGCCGTGGCGGCGAGCAGCGCGGCGACGGCGTCGTCGGCCTCGCGGATCTCCGTGGAGACCGTGAGGTCCGGGTGGCGCTCGGTGACGGTCCGGACCGACTCGGCCACCGAGTCCCGGATCCCGCGCTCCTGCGCCTCCCGGTCCGTGGGGCCGTCCGTGTCCCGCGAGGCGAACCGCCAGGCGTGCACGACACGCAGCGGCGCCTCCCGGCGGACCGCCTCCCTGGCGGCCCAGGCCAGCGCGGCCAGGCTCTCCTCCGAACCGTCCACACCTGCCGTGATCGGGCGCGTCATGCGGGTCCCTCCCTGTGTCGCGGTGTCGTTCATGGAGCCCAGTCTTCCCTACGCTGTCCGCATGACCTTGGAGTGGGAGCAGGTGAACGTCGACGCGGCCGATCCGGCGGCGCTCGGACGCTGGTGGGCCGAGGCGCTGGGATGGGTCGTGGTGAACGACGCGCCCGACGAGTACGAGATCCGCCCGGCGCCCGACCGGCTGCCCGGGCTGCTGTTCGTCCCGGTGCCGGAGGACAAGACCGTCAAGAACCGGCTGCACCTCGACTTCCGGCCGGAGGACCAGGCGGCCGAGGTGGCCCGCCTGCTGGAGCTGGGCGCGCGCCATGCCGACGTGGGCCAGGGCGAGCAGCCCTGGGTGGTGCTGGCGGACCCGGAGGGCAACGAGTTCTGCGTGCTCGGCCCCCGCGGCGGCCGTCCGGCCGACTGAGCGGGCCGCGCTGATCGAACATACGATGGACGGCAGGCCGGTGCGGTGACGGGGACGCCGTGCCGTGAACCCGGCCGTTCGACGTGGGGGACGTATGGCACAGGCCGACGGGGCGACGCGGACCGTCATCATGACCGTGGACGACGATCCGGGGGTCTCCCGCGCCGTCGCCCGTGATCTGCGGCGGCGGTACGGCGCCTCGTACCGCATCGTGCGCGCGGAGTCCGGCGAGTCGGCCCTGGAGGCGCTGCGGGAACTGAAGCTCCGCGGCGACCTGGTGGCGGTGCTCCTCGCCGACTACCGGATGCCGCGGATGAACGGCATCGAGTTCCTGGAGCGGGCCCTGGACGTGTATCCGGGCGCCCGTCGGGTGCTGCTGACCGCGTACGCGGACACCGACGCGGCGATCGACGCGATCAACGTCGTGGACCTGGACCACTACCTGCTCAAGCCGTGGGACCCGCCCGAGGAGAAGCTCTACCCGGTGCTGGACGACCTGCTCCAGGCCTGGCGCACCGGCGACCACCGGCCGGTGCCCAGCACGAAGGTGGTCGGGCACCGCTGGTCGGCGCGCTCCTCCGAGGTCCGGGAGTTCCTGGCCCGCAACCAGGTGCCGTACCGCTGGTACTCGTCCGACGAGCCGGAGGGGCGGCGGCTGCTGACGGCGGCCGGGCAGGACGGGCGGCGGCTGCCGGTGGTGATCACGCCGGAGGGCGCCCCGCTGGTGGAGCCGGAGGCACCCGAACTGGCCGCGCGGGTGGGGCTGGCGACGACGCCGGCGGCCGACTTCTACGACCTGGTGGTGATCGGCGGCGGTCCGGCGGGGCTGGGGGCGGCCGTGTACGGGGCCTCCGAGGGGCTGCGCACGGTGCTGGTGGAGCGGTCGGCGACCGGCGGACAGGCCGGGCAGAGCTCCCGCATCGAGAACTACCTCGGCTTCCCCGACGGCGTGTCCGGCGGGCAGCTCACCGACCGGGCCCGGCGGCAGGCGGCGAAGTTCGGCGCGGAGATCCTCACGGCACGCGAGGTGACCGGCCTGGAGGCCAACGGCGCGGCGCGGACCGTGCGGTTCTCGGACGGCTCGGCGATCGCCGCGCACAGCGTGATCCTCGCGACCGGTGTCTCCTACCGGCAGCTGGCCGCTCCCGGCGCCGACGACCTGACCGGCTGCGGCGTCTTCTACGGCTCGGCGCTGACCGAGGCGGCCTCCTGCCACGGCCACGACGTGTACGTCGTCGGCGGCGCCAACTCGGCCGGGCAGGCGGCGATGTACCTGGCCCGGGGCGCCAAGTCGGTGACGCTGCTGGTGCGCGGCGACTCGCTGGCGGCGTCGATGTCGCACTACCTGATCCAGCAGATCGAGGAGACGCCCAACATCCGGGTGCGCTGCGGCACGGCCGTGGAGGGCGCGCACGGCGACGGGCACCTGGAACGGCTGACGCTGCGCGACGCGGCGAGCGGTGAGACCGAACAGGTCGACGCGCAGTGGCTGTTCGTGTTCATCGGAGCGGCCCCGCGGACCGACTGGCTGGACGGGACGGTGCTGCGGGACGAGCGGGGGTTCATCCTGGCCGGGCCGGACCTCAGCCCCGACGGACGGCCCCCGGCCGACTGGGAGCTGGACCGGCCGCCGTACCACCTGGAGACCAGCGTGCCGGGCGTGTTCGTGGCGGGCGACGCCCGCGCGGAGTCCGCGAAGCGGGTCGCGTCCGCCGTCGGAGAGGGAGCCATGGCCGTGATGCTCGTCCACCGGTACCTGGAGCAGTCGTGAGCGGCCGGCCGATGCCGTGCAGCCCCCGGGAGATCGGGGAGCTGTTCCTGTTCGAGAAGCTGACGCCCGAGCAGCTGGGACGGCTGTGCGCCGAGGGCCGGGTGGAGCGGTTCGAACCCGGGCCGGTGTACGCCGAGGGCGAGGACGCGACCTGCTTCTACGTGTTGCTGGACGGGACGGTCGTGCTCTCGCGGCGGGTCGGCGGGGACGACGTGGAGACCCACCGCACCTCGCAGCGCGGGGTGTACGCCGGGGCGATGCAGGCGTACGTCGGCGACCGGGTGCCGCAGGTCTACACGAACTCGATGCGGGTCACCGAGCCGACCCGGTTCTTCGTGCTGCCGGCGCAGACCTTCGCGAGCGTCATGCGGGAGTGGTTCCCGATGGCGGTGCACCTGCTGGAGGGGCTGTTCTTCGGTTCGAAGAACACCCAGCGGGCCATCGGTCAGCGTGAGCGGCTGCTGGCGCTCGGCTCGCTGTCCGCCGGCCTCACGCACGAGCTGAACAACCCGGCGGCGGCGGCCGTACGGGCCACCTCGGCGCTGCGGGAGCGGGTGGCGAAGATGCGCCACAAGCTGGCCGTCATCGCCGAGGGCCCGTTCACCCGCGACGCGCTCGCCGGGCTCGTCGAGATACAGGAGCGCACGGCGGAACGGGTCGCCAAGGCCCCCTCCCTCTCCCCGCTGGAGGCCAGCGACCGGGAGGACGCCCTCGCCGACTGGCTGGACGACCACGGCGTCGACCAGGGCTGGCGGATCGCGCCGACCTTCGTACAGGCCGGGCTGGACACCGAGTGGCTGGACCAGGTGGCGGCGGCGGTGGACGAGCAGCTGCTGCCGGGGGCGATCGGCTGGCTCAACTACACGGTGGAGACCGAACTGCTGATGGACGAGATCGCGGACTCCACCGCTCGCGTCTCGCACCTCGTCGACGCGGCCAAGCAGTACGCGCAGCTCGACCGGGCGCCCTACCGGACCGTCGACGTCCACGAACTCCTGGACAGCACCCTGCTGATGCTGTCCGGCAAGATCGGCCCCCGGATCGACGTCGTCAAGGAGTACGACCGCACCGTGCCGGAGATCCCGGCGTACCCGGCGGAACTGAACCAGGTGTGGACCAATCTCATCGACAACGCGGTCTCCGCGGTGAACGGCGCGGGCGGCGACGGCACGCTGACCGTGCGGACCACGCTCCACCACGACCGACTGCTGGTGGAGTTCCGCGACACCGGAACGGGGATCGCGCCGGAGATCCGCGACCGCATCTTCGATCCGTTCTTCACCACCAAGCCGGTGGGCGAGGGCACCGGGCTCGGTCTGGACATCTCCTGGCGGATCGTGGTCAACAAGCACCACGGGACGCTGCGGGTGGACTCCGCGCCCGGCGACACCCGGTTCCAGGTGCTGCTCCCGCTGACCGCCGCCGTACCCGAACCGCCCGAGGAGCCCGCATGACCGACGACACCGGAATCGACCCCACCGTCCCGCCGAGCGGCCCCGGCTGCGCCGACTGCGACGCGGTGGACGGCTGGTGGTTCCACCTGCGGCGCTGCGCCGGCTGCGGTCACATCGGCTGCTGCGACAGCTCGCCCGGACAGCACGCGACCGGGCACTTCCGCGCGACCGGGCATCCGGTGGTGCAGAGCTTCGAACCGGGCGAGGACTGGTACTGGGACTACGCGACCGAGGAGGTGCGCGAGTCCGGCCCCGAACTGGCCGCTCCGCGCAGCCACCCCGAGGACCAGCCGAGCCCCGGACCGGCGGGACGGGTGCCCGCGGACTGGGCCCGGACTCTGCGGCATTGAGGGAGGCGCGGCCGGGGCCGGGCCCCGGCCGCCCCTGCCCCGGCCGGACCGTCGGGCCCTCGTGCCAGGATGGGCGGCGTGTCGCAGACCATGTTCAGCAGCCCGCTCGTCGGCCGCGAGGACGAACTCGCGCGCCTGGACGACGTCCTGGAACGGGCCCGCTCGGGAGAGGCTCGTGCGGTACTGATCGCCGGGGACGCCGGGGTCGGCAAGACCCGGACGCTCGACGAGGTCGCCGGGCGGGCCGCCGCGGCCGGGACGACCGTGCTCACCGGGCACTGCGTCGACCTGGGGGACGTGGGCCTGCCGTACCTGCCGTTCACCGAGATACTCGGCGCGCTGGCGGCCGACGAGCGCTTCGCCGCCGTCCTGGCCGCCCATCCGGCCGCCGACCGGCTGCTCGGCGGCGGTTCGGACGACGGTGGCGACGGCGGGGACGCCACTACGCGGTCGCGGCTGCGGCTGTTCGAGGGGGTGGCGGCCCTGCTGACCGAGCTGGCGGACATCACCCCGCTGCTGCTCGTCCTGGAGGACCTGCACTGGGCCGACCAGTCCTCCCGGGACCTGCTGCGGTTCCTGCTCAGCCGGGGGGTCCTGCAGCGGCCCGCGGGCGGGGCGCCCGGCCACCGGCTCGCGGTGCTCGCCTCGTACCGGGCGGACGACCTGCACCGGCGCCACCCGCTGCGGCCCCTGCTGGCCGACTGGTACGGCTGCCCGCCGTGGAACGCCTGGAACTGCGCCCCCTGCCCGACGCCGACGTGGCCCGGCTGGTGCGCCTCCTGGGGGACCGGCCGCTGCCCGACACCACCGTGCACCGGATCGTGGAACGCGCCGAGGGCAACGCCTTCTACGCCGAGGAACTGGTCGCGGCCGCGGACGCGCCCGCCGGAGGTGTGCCCAGCGGTCTGGCCGACGTCCTGCTCATCCGGTTCGAGCAGCTCTCCGAGACCGCCCAGCAGGTCCTGCGCACCGCCGCCGTCGCCGGGCGGCGCGTGGGGCACGAGCTGCTGCGGGAGGCGGTCGGGCTGCCCGAGGAGGAGTTGGAGACGGCCCTGCGGGAGGCGGTGGGGCGGCAGTTGCTCGTCGCCGGCGACGACGGCGCCTACTCCTTCCGCCACGCCCTCGCCCGGGAGGCGGTCTACGCCGACCTGCTGCCCGGCGAACGGGCCCGGCTGCACGGCGCGTTCGCCCGGCTGCTCTCCGGGCCGGGGAGCCGTTCCGACAGTGCCGCCGAGCGCGCGCACCACTACCGGGAGAGTCACGACCTGCCCGAGGCGCTCGCCGCGTCCCTGGCGGCCGCGGACCACGCCCAGCGCGTCGGGGCGCCCGCCGAGGAACTGCGCCACGTGGAGGCGGCCCTCGACCTGTGGTCGGCGGTCGACGCGGCGGCGCGGCCGGCCGGTTCCGACGTCGTGACGCTCACGCTGCGCGCCTCGGCCGCCGCCGCGCACGCCGGGGAGCTGCACCGCGCGGTCTCCCTCACCCGCTCCGCGCTGGCCGGCCTCGGCCAGGACGCCGACCTGGAGCTCGCCGCCCGCGTCCGGTACACGCTCGCCGGGAACCTGCTGAACGTCGACAACCTGTCGGCCGCGTTCACGCACAGCAGCGAGGCGCTCGAACTGATCCCCGCCGAGCCGCCGTCGGCGACGTGGATGTGGGCCGCGGCGACGCACGTCATGGCGGCCCGCCAGGTCGGGGAGTACGAGACGGCGCTGCGGGTCGCCCGCCGGGCGCTGCGCGTCGCCGACCAGCTGGGCGTCGTCGACGCCCGCGCCGACCTGCTGATCTCCCTGACCAGCCTCGAAGGCGGCAACCGGAGCACCCCGCGGGGCCGGGAACGGCTGCTGGAGGCGCGGGAGCTGGCACGGCGGGCGGGGAACGCGCCGGTGGAGATGCGCGCCCTGTTCAACCTCGCCATCGGGAGCTTCGAGTCCGGTGACCTGGAGGAGTGCCAGCACTGGGCGTCGGAGGGACTGGACCGGGCCCGGCGTTCCGGGCTGCTGTCCTCGCCGTACCCCCGTGAGATGCGGTACCTGCGGCTGCTGGTGCAGTACACGCTGGGCCACTGGGACGAGTGCGTGCGCGCGGCGGCGGACGACGCCGGTGCGCTGCCCGCCGCGGGGGGTCATGGCGCGGGCCCCGGGCTCTACGTGGCGCTGGCGCGCGGGGACCTCTCCGCCGCCGACCGGGCCCGCGCGCTGCTGAAGGGCCCGTTCGACTGGATGGGCACGCTGGTGGCGGGCATCGTGCTGACCGACGCCGCCGCTTCGCGGGGTGACGCGGAGGAGGCCGTGCGGTGGATGCGGTCCACCGTGGAGGTGCTCACCGACGACGCGGGCGTGCTGCCCGCCGCCACCGTGCGACTGGCCGCCCTCGCCCTGTCCGCGGTCGCCGACCGGGTCGTCGAGCTGCGCGGGGCCGGCGACGGGACGGAGGCGGGCCGCTGGACGGCCACCGCGAAGGAGCTCCTGGCGCAGGCCCGCCGGGCCGCCGGGCACGGGGAGGACGGCGTACCGCAGGGGCCGGAGGGGCAGGCGTGGCTGGCACGCGCCGAGGCGGAGTGGACCCGGATCGAGGGGGCCGGACCGGACCCGGCGGCCTGGCGTCGGGCGGTGGAGGGATTCGCGCACGGCGACGTCTACGAACGCGCCCGGTGCCGGTTCAGGCTGGCCGAGGCGCTGCTGGCGGCCGACCGCCGCGAGGAGGCGGCCGTCGAGGTCGACGGCGTACGCCGGGAGGCCGACCGGCTGGGCGCCACGCCGCTGCGCGAGCGCCTGGACGGGCTGGCCCGCCGAGGGAGGCTCACGGGCGCCCGGGAGGGTTCCGCCGTGCTGACGGCCCGCGAACAGGACGTGCTGCGGCTCCTCGCCCTCGGCCGCAGCAACCGTCAGATCGGCGAGGAGCTGTTCATCAGCGCCAAGACGGCGAGCGTCCACGTCTCCAACATCCTCGCCAAGCTGGACGCCGCGAGCCGTACGGAGGCGGTGGCGGTCGCCTACCGCCAGGGGCTCGTCGTCCCGGAGCCGACCCCACCGTCCTGACGCGGCCCGCACCGGCCCGCACCGGCCGTATCTGCTCGTTGCTACGAGCCCTCGGCCGGACGCCGGACCCGCACCGGCCGCCGCCCGGTCCCGGGAACCCCCGGCGGGCGGCGGTCGTTGAGCCGTCACCGAGAGACCCGACCGGAGCGCGGACCACGACGAAGGACGGCACGATGAGCGAGTTGGTCCCCGGGGGAAACATCCCTCTGCCGGACGGCCCCGTGAGCGTGCGGGTGCCCGGCGGCTTCGACGTGTCGGCGCTGGTCACGGACGACGGCGGGAAGGTGCGCGGCGACGACGACTTCGTCTTCTACAACCAGCCGGAGGCACCCGGCGCCCGGCTGCGGGGCGACACGCTCACCGTCGATCCCGGGCGGCTGCGCCCCGGTGCCACCCGGGTGACGGTGGCGGTCAGCCCCTCGGACCCGGCGACCGCCCTGAGCGCGCTGCCCTCCCCCACGCTCCAGGTCACCGACGCCCGCGGCCGGATGCTGACCCGGTTCACCCCCGCGCGGCCCCGGCAGGAGACCGTACTACTGCTCGCGGAGTTCTACCGGCGCGGCGAGGGCTGGAAGCTGCGCGCGCTCGGCCAGGGGTACGCCGACGGACTCGCCGGACTCGCCCGGGACTTCGGGGTGGACGTCGTCGAGGAGTCCGCGGCACCCGGCGTCCGTCCGACGGCCGCTCCCCCGGCTCCCGCCGCCGACCCCGACGGCTTCCTCGCCCTGGTGAACTCCGCCCGTGCGGCCGCCGGTTCGGGCCCGGTCGCCACCGACGCGCGCCTCGTCCGCGCGGCGCGTGCGCACGCCACCGCCATGGCCGCCGCCGGCACCCTGAGCGTGGAGACCCGCGACGGCGTCAGCGTCCACCAGCGCGTCGTCTCGGCCGGATACGCGTACCTCACCGTCGGCGAGCACCTGGTCTCGGGCCCGCGCTCGCCCACCGAGTTCGTCGCGTACTGCCTGGGCGCCGAGCGCACCCGGCGCACCCTGCACGCCGCCTTCACCCACACCGGGTGGGCGTACGCCGCGAACGGCGGCTCGGGCGACACGTACTGGACGGCGCTGTGGGCCGTGCCGTTCACGCCGGACGGCCTGGCCCGCACCGCGGCCGAGGTCGTCGACCTCACCAACCGGGAGCGTTCGGCGGCTGGGCTGCCCGTGCTGGCGGCCGACCCGCGGCTCACCGCGGCCGCGCAGGCGCACAGCGCCGACATGGTGGCCCGCGACTTCTACTCCCACACCGACCCGGACGGCGGCAGACCCTGGGACCGGGCCGCCGCCGCGGGCGCCGCGCGGCGCACCGTCGGCGAGAACATAGCCTGCGGCCAGCGCTCCCCCGCCGATGTCGTGGAAGGCTGGATGAACAGCCCCGGGCACCGCGCCAACATCCTGAAGGCCGACTTCACCCACATCGGGATCGGTTTCGCCGGCGGCGGCCGGGCGGGCACCTACTGGACGCAGCTCTTCGGCGGCTGAGGCCCGGCGTCCGGTGACCGATCTTGGCGGAAGGGCCCCCTCCGGGCCAGGATGCCCGTATGAAGGGTGACCTCTTTTCCAGCGAGCACATGGTGCAGCCCGCCACCGCGCCGGGCATGACCGTCGAGAACTCCAAGTGCATCCGCTACGCGGTGAACGGCGACATGCTGGCCCGGCAGGGCGCGATGGTCGCCTACCGCGGCAACCTCCAGTTCGAGCGCAAGGGCCAGGGCGTGGGCGGCATGCTCAAACGCGCGGTCACCGGGGAGGGGCTGCCCCTGATGGCGGTGAGCGGGCAGGGCGAGGCCTGGTTCGCACACGAGGCGCAGAGCTGCTTCATCGTGGAGGTCGAGCCCGGCGACGAGTTCACGGTCAACGGCCGCAACGTCCTGTGCTTCGACACCTCGTTGTCGTACCGCATCTCCACGGTGAAGGGCTCGGGCATCGCCGGCGGCGGGCTGTTCAACAGCGTCTTCACCGGGCAGGGCAGGCTGGGGCTGGTGTGCGAGGGCAGCCCGCTCGTCATCCCGGTCTCGCCGCAGTACCCGGTGTACGTCGACACGGACGCGATCGTGGGCTGGTCCGCCGGACTCGCCACCTCCCTGCACCGCTCGCAGTCCATCGGCTCGATGCTGCGCGGCGGTTCGGGCGAGGCCGTGCAACTGGTGCTGCAGGGGGAGGGCTTCGTCGTCGTGCGGCCGAGCGAGGTGACGCCGCAGAAGACGCAGGCGCACTGAGGCGACCGGACCGTTCGCCGACGTCCTGCCCGACCACGCCTCGGAACCGTGTTGACCTCGGACGCGGCACGCGAAAGGGTGCGCACGGGCGCGGATCACCGCCCGCGCCGGAAGGATGAGTGCCTTGATCGGGATCACGGAGATCGAAGCCGCGGCGGAGCGGATCGCCGGACATGTCGTACGCACCCCGACCGTGCCCAGCCCCGGGCTGTCCGCGCTGCTCGGGGTCCCGGTCACCGCGAAACTGGAGCTGCTCCAGCGCACCGGCTCGTTCAAGGCTCGCGGCGCGACGGCGAAACTGCTGTCACTGACCGAGGCCGAGCGGGCCGCCGGTGTCGTCGCGGTCAGCGGCGGCAACCACGGCATCGCGGTGGCGGTGATGGCCGCCGCCCTCGACGTCAAGGCCACGGTGGTCATGCCGCGCACGGCACCGGCCCGTTCGGTGGAGATCGCCGAGGAGGCGGGCGCGCTGGTGCGGCTGACGGACGGGATGGACAGCGCCTTCGCGTTGGTGAGCCGGCTCCGCGAGGAGGGCCTGACCCTGGTCCACCCCTTCGACGACCCCGTGGTGATCGCCGGCCAGGGCACGGTGGGGCTGGAGTTCGCCGCGGACGCCGGGGAGCTGACCGACGTGCTCGTGAGCATCGGGGGCGGTGGGCTGATCGCCGGTGTGGCGGCGGGGTTGCGGGCGGTGCGGCCGGACGTGCGGATCTGGGGCGTGGAGACCGAGGGGGCCGAGGCCATGTCCCGGGCGCTGGCCGCGGGCGGGCCGCTCCCGGTGGCCCTGTCGTCGATCGTCACCACGCTCAGCGCTCCGGCCGTCTCGCAGGTGACCTACGAGCATGTGGCGGCGCTGGTCACCGAGGTGCTGGTGGTCCCGGACCGGGAAGCCGTCGAGGGCTCGCTGGCCCTCGCCGAGCACGCGAAGGTGTGGACCGAGCCGGCCGCCGGCTGTCTGCTGCCCGCGGCCCGGCGGGTGGTGGAGCGGGTGGGCGACACCGCCCGGATCGGGCTGGTGGTCTGCGGCGGCAACGCGACCATTGCCGACATGGCGGCCTGGGCGGACCGCTTCGGCCTGCGCTGACGCCCGAATCCGGGCCGCAACCCCGTGTACCGCGGGTTACCACCAGGTCGGCCCCGGATGCGCGGGCCCGGCACTCGACCGGGAATTCCCGTGCCGAACAGATGCGCGAGATCGTCCAGTTCAGGGGCGGTGCGCCTCCACGCGGCCGCCTTTCCCGCATTCCCCTTCGTTTCTCTGTCCGCGGTTTTTGAAGAACGGTCAGAAATGACCCCGGAACCCGTACACGTTGAACGCACCCCGGCCTCCTCACCGTACTTCTGCACAAGCCGAGAGCCGGCGGTGCGAACGAGGGGTGGCCATGGGCAGGGCGCACGTCTCCACACACGGATCGGTCGCCGGACGGTACCGCCTCCTGGAGGTCGTCCACCGTGAGACGAACCGGCTCTGCTGGTCCGGGGTGGACGCGGAGACGGGCCGCCCGTGCCTGGTCACGCAGATCGCGCTCCCGGAGGGCCATGCGGCGCAGACCGCCCGCCGGGCCACCGGCCGTGTGGTGCGCACCTGCGAGACCATGCGGTCGCTGTGCCCCGGGCGGATCGCCGCGGTGTCCGACGCCGTCGTGACGGACGGCGTCCTGTGGACGGTGACCGAACGGGTCACCGGCGTGCCGCTCGGTGAACTCCTCGCCGCTCAGGGCGCGTTCAACTACGCGCGGACGGCACGTATCGGCCTGGCCCTGCTGGACGTGCTGGAGGCGGCCCACGACCTGGGGGTCACCCACGGCGAGCTGAGCCCGGGACAGGTGTTCGTGCGCGAGGAGGGCTCCGTCGTCGTCACCGGCTTCGGCCTGGCCGGCGCCACCCTCGCCCCCCGGCTCACGGCACCCTCGTACGCCTCGCCCGAGCAGGCGCGCGACGAGCGGATCGGGCCGGCGGCCGATCTCTGGGCGCTGGGCGCGATCCTCTACACGATGGTCGAGGGGCGCCCTCCGTTCCGCGACCGCGAGCGGCCCGAGGCGACGCTGAGGGGCGTGGACCGGCTGCCGCTGCGCACGCCCGTGCGCGCCGGACCGCTCACGCAGGCCGTGCAGGGGCTGCTCCGGAAGGACCCGCGGGAGCGGCTGACCCGCCCCGTGGTGCGCGAGGCCCTCACCCGGGCGCTGGCCGAGGAGCCCGAGGCGGTCGTGCGCGGGGGGTCCCGCCCCCGGCTCCGGGGCGCGTGCGCCGCCGCCCGGTACGCGGGACGCGGGCGGGGCCGGCGGACGATGCTCGCGGGGACCGCCCTGGCCGTCGTCGCGGTCACGGCGGCCGTCCTCGCCGTCACCCACGGCCTGCCCGGCTCGGGTGACGGCTCCGCCACCGGCACCGGCCCCCGGCAGCGCCCCTCGGCCCCCGTGTCGCCGCCCGGGGACGACACGGCCCCCTCCTACTCCTCCCCCGCTCCCCGGCCGAGCGCGACCCCCACTCCCTCGCGACCGGGCGGCGCCGTGCCGGCCGGGTTCCGGCGCTACGACGCGCCCGAGGGGTTCTCCGTCGCGCTGCCCGAGGACTGGCGGCGGCTGAGCACCTCCCGGGTGTCGGACGTGGCCTACCGGGCGGTCCTGGGCGCCGCCGGCGACCCGCGCACCCTCGCGGTCACCTACAGCGAGCGGGCGGGCGCCGATCCCGTGGCGGTGTGGCGCGAGGACGTCGAGCCCGGTCTGGAGCGGTCCGGCGACTACCGAAGGATCGGCGAGATCCGCGCGACGAGGTACCGGGGGCGCGAGGCGGCCGACATGGAGTGGACCGCCGAGGACGACGGCACCCGGGTCCGCACCTTCGGCCGCGGTTTCCTCCTCGGCGGCGGACGGAGCTTCTCGCTGCGCTGGACGACCCCGGCCGAGGACTGGGACGACGCCGGCAACAGGCGGGCGCTCGCCACCTTCCTGGAGACGTTCCGGGAGGACGCGCGGCGTCCCTCCCCGTCCTAGACCTCGTCGCCCGGTGCGGGCGCGGGCTCACGGTGGGCACCGGGCGTGCGCGGCATTTCGCCCCGTTTTCGCTGCGCCCGGACGGGGACTCGCGCCTCATGGTGCAAATCGGATACACGATGATGACCGAGCAGGCCGGCCCCCGTGATCTCGTCGGCCATCTGGTGCGGGCCGAGGAGGCGGGCTTCGACTTCTCGGTGACCTCGGACCACTACTTCCCGTGGCTGCGCTCGCAGGGGCACTCGCCCTACGCGTGGGCCGTGCTGGGCGCGGCCGCCCAGGCGACCTCGCGCATCCCGCTGATGACCTACGTGACGTGTCCGACCTTCCGCTACCACCCCGCGGTGGTGGCGCAGAAGGCCGCGACGCTGCAGTTGCTGTCCGAGGGCCGGTTCCGGCTCGGTCTCGGCTCGGGCGAGAACCTCAACGAGCACGTCGTGGGAGGCGGCTGGCCGTCCGTCGACGTACGGCACGAGATGCTCGAAGAGGCGGTGGAGATCATCCGGGCGCTCTTCGAGGGCGGCCACGTGAACCACCGCGGCACGCACTTCGACGTGGAGTCGGCGCGGCTGTGGGACCTGCCGGACACCGCGCCGCCCATCGGCATCGCCGTCTCCGGCGAGCGTTCCTGCGCGCTCGCGGGTGAGCACGCCGACCTGGTCATCGCCACCGAGCCGAAGCCCGGACTGCTGGAGGCCTTCGACCGGCACGGCGGTGCGGGCAAACCGCGCGTGGGCCAGCTCCCGGTGTCCTACGACCCCGACCGGGACGCGGCGATCAAGCGCGCCCACGCGCAGTTCCGCTGGTTCGGCAACGGCTGGAAGGTCAACTCCGAACTGCCCCACCCGGATTCCTTCGACGCGGCCACCCAGTTCGTCACCCCCGACGACGTCGCCGAGTCGATCCCCTGCGGCGACGACCCGGAAGCGTTCGTGGAGGCCGTGCGCCCCTACGCCGAGGCCGGGTTCACCGAGGTCGCCCTGGTGCAGATCGGCGGCGAGACGCAACCCGCCTTCCTCGACTGGTCGGAGAAGACCCTGCTGCCCGCGCTGCGCGAAGCCCTGGGCCGGTCCTGAGCCCCGGCAGGGGATTCACCCGTCTGCCTGAGCATCTTGCCGGTGAGCGGGGTACTAGAGGGCTCCACGTCCGTCCTCCGGAGGCCCCAGTCGTGAATTCCCTCGTGCACAAGACCCTGGTCGTGCAGCTCCAGGCGGGCGACGCAGACCGTTTCCCCGTGCTCGCCCATCTCGGCTACGACTCCGCGGACCCGTTCGCCGTCACCGTGGTCTTCAGCCACGACGGACGCGTCCTCGCCCGCTGGTCGCTGGACCGGGAGATGGTGGGCGACGGGCTGACCCGCCCGGTCGGCGTGGGCGACGTGCGGCTGCGGCCCGAGTCGCGGGGCCTGTGGGACGAGCTGCGGATCGAACTGCTCGGCGACTCCCGGCCCGACGGAGGCCGCCACCACGCCGTGGTGTTCCTGTGGGCGGCGGCCGTCGAGGCCTTCCTGCGCGAGACCCACGCCGTGGTGCGGCCGGGGGAGGAAGAGGTGTGCGTCGACGACTTCCTCGCGGAGGTCATGGCCGAGGGCTGACGCGGACTCAGCGCGTCGTGTGGCGGTACCGGGTCCACAACGGGATGCCGAACCAGCACACCAGGTACCAGAACACCACCCCGGCCACGAGGTAGGGCACGAAGCCGTCGTGGGCCGCCACGCGCAGGATCAGCAGGAGCGAGGCGGTCGTCGTGGCGAGCAGCAGGACCAGGCCGAGCAGGGTGAGCCGAGAGGCCCACCGCACGGCCTGGGGCTTCACCCGCCGCCCGGCGACGATGCGGTGCAGGGACACGGGACCGATCAGGGCGCCGGTGGTGACGGCCCCGAGGACGACCGTCACCAGGTAGATCATCTGGTTGGTGTCCGAGAGGTCGTCGTACTTCGGGGTGAACACGACGGTGAGCAGGAAACCGAACAGGATCTGCACGCCCATCTGCGCGACGCGGACCTCCTGGATCAGCTCGGTCCACATGCGGTCCGCCCGCTCCTCCTCGGTCTCGTCGCGCCCTCTGCGCCGACCCGAGTTCGCTGTCGCGCCCTGGTCCGTCACGGTTCCTCCCGGTTGCCGCGGCCTGCGTTCCCTTCCCTCTTCCCGGCTTCTCCACCCTCAGGCGCCGGGTCGGGACGACGGCGCCCGGTTTGAGTGATCAGCGCACGGATACACGGGCCCGGACCGACACGATTCCTGGGGAAGGGCGAAGCATGTCCGACACACAGCTCACCGTCACGCTCAGCGGTGGCGGCATCGACGACGCGCGGGCGATCGTCCGCGCGCTGGAGGAGGTCTTCGGCGCGCCCGACGGCCTCCCCGGCGACGAGCGGGCGACGGTGCGCACCGCGACCTTCGACTCCCCGGACGCGCCGCGTGCGGCCACGGCCGACCGGTCGGCCGGCGCCACGCTGTCGGAGCCGGTCTCGGTCACCGTCCAGGGCTCGCCGCAGGCCGTCGAGGCGGCGAGCGAGACGCTCGCCCACGCCTTCAGCACGCGGAACGAGGGAGCTGCCTCCGGCGACCAGGAGCGGGAACGGCAGCTGCTCCTGGTGCCGTGAGGCCGGCGGGTACGCCTACCAGCGGCTCTCGACCTGGTCCCTGACCCGCCGGTCGTACAGGTCGCGGATCGCCGTGAGCGTCTCCTCGGACAGCTCCGGCAGCCGGGCGGCGTCCGTGTTGGCGCGGGCCTGTTCGGGCGAACGCGCACCCGGGATCACCGTGGTGACGCCGGGCTGCTGGATGATCCAGCGCAGCGCCAGCTGGGCCGGGGTGTACCCCTCGGGGGCGAGCGCGGCGAACTCCGCGGCGGCCTCCACGCCGGTGGCGAAGTCGACACCGGAGAAGGTCTCGCCCTGGTCGAAGGCCTCGCCGTGCCGGTTGAAGTTGCGGTGGTCGTTGGCCGCGAAGACGGTGTCCCTGGTGTACTTGCCGGACAGCAGTCCGGAGGCCAGCGGCACCCGGGCGATGATGCCGACGCCCGCCTCACGGGCGGCCAGCAGCACCTCGCGCAGGGGCTTCATCCGGAACGGGTTCAGGATGATCTGCACGCTCGCCACGTTCGGCCGGGCGATCGCGGTCAGCGCCTCGGCGCAGGTCTCCACGCTGACGCCGTACGCGGCGATGCGCTCCTCCTCGACGAGGGTGTCCAGGGCGTCGAACACCTCGTCGCTGGAGTAGACGGGGGTCGGCGGGCAGTGCAGTTGCACCAGGTCGAGGACGTCCACGCCGAGGTTGCGCCGGGAGCGGTCGTTCCACTCCCGGAAGTTGTCGAGTACGTAGTTCTGCGGGATCTGCTCGACCCGGCGGCCCATCTTGGTGGCGATCAGCACGTGCAGGTCGGGCCGCCCGCGCAGGAACCCGGCGATCGTCTCCTCGCTGCGCCCGTCGCCGTAGACGTCCGCGGTGTCGAAGAACGTCACCCCGGACTCGGCGGCCGCCTCCAGCACCGCGAGGGCTTCCTTGTCGTCGACGTCCCCCCAGTCGGCGCCCAGTTGCCAGGTGCCGAGTCCGACCACCGAGGCGTGCTGATCCGACCTGTCGAAAGTGCGCTCGTCCATGGCGACAGTCTGTCACCCGGAGCGCTCCCGCACCGCGCCGGGACCTGCCGTCGGGGTTCGCCTAGTCGCGCGCGGCGAGTCTCCGGGCCTGGACCGTGCGCGCGATCCTGGGTCCCAGCCAGCGCTTGAGCCGGCGCAGTGCCTCCAGCCGGCCGGCCGCCCGGTCGAGCCGGTGGTAGAGCCGGGGCGGGACGTACGGCAGCAGGGGCGAGTGGCGCTGGCCGAGCAGGGCGAACATGTGCTCCGGGGGGAGGCGGATGTAGCGGGGCAGGTTCTCGTACCACTGCGCGCTGTGCCGGGCCGCGCTCTGCACCGGGAGCAGGGCTTCCTTGCGTTCCCGCTCGTAGTGGGCGAGGGCCTGCGGGAGGGTCGCCCGTTCGCGCAAGGCGGCGGACAGGGCCATGGCGTCCTCCAGGGCGAGCGTGGTGCCGGCGCCGATGGAGTAGTGCGTGCTGTGCGCGGCGTCTCCGAGCAGGACGAGGTTGTCGCGGTACCAGGTGCGGTTGGTGAGGGTGCGGAAGGTCAGCCACGCGCCGCCGGCGCCGGCCGCGGACCGCCCGGTGAGCGGGTGGCCGTCCAGGACGTCGGCGAAGAGCTTCTCCAGCACGGTCAGGGCTTCGGCCTCGTCGGCGCGGTCCAGCCCCAGGCCGGTCCAGGTGCCGGGCGCGCACTCGACCACGCAGGTGCTGCCCTCGGGGCCGTAGCCGTAGCCGTACGCCCAGATCCAGCC
This sequence comes from Streptomyces sp. NPDC047853, assembly GCF_043204535.1. Lineage (NCBI taxonomy): Bacteria > Bacillati > Actinomycetota > Actinomycetes > Kitasatosporales > Streptomycetaceae > Streptomyces > Streptomyces sp. NPDC047853. The sequence continues at coordinate 58,733 of NZ_JBIDCI010000019.1, forward strand.
GTGGTCGGTCTCGGTGAACGCGAAGGTGAAGGCGTCGAAGACCTTGGTGGTACCGAGCCAGGCGTAGTGGTTGCGCCCGGCCCGGACCTCGGTGCCGAAGTGACCGGCGTGCCGGGTGCGCAGGGCGCTGCCCACGCCGTCGGCGGCCACGACGAGGTCGGCGCGGGGCAGGTCGGCGGCGTCGACCTCCAGGTCGAACTCCAGGCGCACGCCGAGGGACCGGGCTCGGGAGGCGAGGATCTCCAGGAGCCGGTGGCGGCCGATGCCGAAGCCCTCGTCGCCGCGGTGGCGGGCCTGCTCGCCGTCCACGTGGGCGACGCCGTCCCGCCAGCGCACGGAGTGCTCCTCGACGGCGCGCGCGGACTCGGGGTCGTGTGCGTGGAGCCGGTCGAGCAGGCCCCGCCAGTAGGTCACGCCCCAGCCGTAGGTGGATCCCTCCGGGTTGCGTTCGTACACGGTGATGTCGTGGGAGGGGTCCTGCAGCTTCAGCAGGATCGACAGATACAGGCCGGCGGGTCCCCCACCGACGCATGCGACCTTCACACTCACCCCTGGAATGCCATCAAAACGGTCATATGGCGTCGCAGGTTAGCAGGCGGACGCACCGCCGGGGAGGACGCGACGGCGGGCGGCGCTGATGCACCGCGGTGGCCCCGCGCGGTGGCCCCACCGGGGACGTCTCAGGGTGTGCGCGATGGGATGCGGGCGGCCCGGTGCTAGCCGGCCGCCGCCGTACGGCACTCGGGGTGGCCCCAGCCCTGGTCGTTCTTGGCGATGGGTTCCCCTGCGGCGTAGGAACGGCCGCAGAGGCACCGCCCGGGGAACTTGGCCTTGATGGTGCGCGCGGAGGCGCCGCCGCTCTTGCGGGCCGTGGACGCACCCCGGCGCGGTGCCTTCTTGGCGGCGGGCGCGTCGGGGGCGGGCGGCGGCTCCGGGGAGCCGAGGCCGCTGCCCGCCGGCTCCTGGACGACGGCGGCCTGGCTGGCGGCGCGGTCGGCGAAGTCGTTGAGGCGGTCGCCGTCCACCTGGTGGGCGGGCACGTAGCGGAAGTCGACCGAGCGGCCGTCGAGCAGCTCGTCGATGCGCACGACCAGTTCCTGGTTGGCGACCGGCTTGCCGGCGGACGTCTTCCAGCCGTTGCGCTTCCAGCCGGGCAGCCAGGTGGTGACGGCCTTCATCGCGTACTGCGAGTCCATGCGGACCTCGAGCGGCACGTCCGGTTCGGTCGACGCCAGCAGGCGCTCCAGCGCCGTGAGTTCGGCGACGTTGTTGGTGGCCCGGCCGAGCGGGCCCGCCTCCCAGCGGACCGGGACCTCGCCCGCGTCGGCGACCACCCAGGCCCAGCCGGCCGGACCCGGGTTCCCCTTCGAAGCCCCGTCGCACGCGGCCACCACACGTTCACGCATGCGTCCGATCATGCCATGGCGCGGGGGGTCGCCCGGACGGGGTTCAGGAGACGTCCGTGACCTTCGGCATCTCCCCTTCCGTCGTCGTGAGGTCGAGCACCGAGAAGGTGGCGCCCTGCGGGTCGCCGAGCGTGGCGTACCGGCCGAAGGGGGAGTCCATCGGCCCGAATCGCAGGACCCCGCCGAGCGCGGTGGCGCGGGCCACGGCGGCGTCGCAGTCGGCGACGGTGAAGTAGACGTTGATGTGGGGCGGCACCTCGGGCGGGAAGTCGTCCGTCATGGCCATCCGACCGAGGACGGTGTCCTCGCCCAGGTCGAAGAGGCGGAAGTCCACCCCGTCGTCCTCCATCTGCTTCGCCGTGTAGGAGAAGACGGCGGGGAAGAAGGCGTCCGACTTCCCGGGCTCACGGGTGAACACCTCGGCCCAGCAGTACGCGCCGGGCTCCGCCGTCGCCTCGAAGCCCTCGTGGGTGCCACCCTGCCAGATCCCGAAGACGACGCCCGACGGATCACGCGCCAGGCACATGGTGCCGAAGTCGTCGACCCGCATCGGCTCCATGACGATCTCGCCGCCCGCCTCGCGGATGCGTCCGGCGGTCGCCGCGGCGTCGGGGGACGCGAAGTAGAGGCACCACTGCGCCTGCTCCTCCTGGCCGGGCATGGGCGGCACCACGGCCGCGACCGCCTTGCCGTCGGCGTAGCACTGCGTGTAGTTGCCGTACTCCGACGAGGACTCGCCGAAGGTCCAGCCGAGGACCTCGCCGTAGAAGCGCTTGGCTCCTTCGAGGTCGCCGAACATCGCGTCGGCCCAGCAGGGGGTTCCTTCAGGTTGGACGGCCATGACCGCCGCCTCCCGTGCGGTTGAGTGAAACGGTCCGGATGGTGGGGCGCTCGTCCCCTCACGCTAGTCATCCCCGCCCGCCCCCGCGCGGCGGCGGACTCACTCCCCGGCGTACGCCTTCTCCAGCGCGGCGATGTCGAGCTTGCGCATCGACATCATGGCCCGGTTGGCGCGCGCTGCCTTCGCGGCGTCCGGGTCGCGGAACATCTCCTCCAGCCGTGCCGGGACGACCTGCCAGGACACGCCGAACCTGTCCTTGACCCAGCCGCAGGGCCCCTCCTCGCCGCCGTCCTCGGTGAGCGCGGTCCAGTAGTGGTCGACCTCCTTCTGGTCGTGGCAGGTGATCTGGAAGGAGACGGCCTCGTTGAACGTGAACATCGGGCCACCGTTGAGCGCGACGAACTTCTGGCCGTTGGCCGTGAAGTCGACGGTGAGCACGTTGCCGGCGGGCTGGTGCGCCCCCTCGGGGTAAGGGGTGACGGGCCCGAGGCGGGAGTTCTCGAAGAGGGAGACGTAGAAGCGGGCGGCCTCCTCCGCCCGGCCGTCGAACCAGAGACACGTGGTGAATCCGTCGGTGTCCATGCGAACCTCCTGGGCGTGCGAGCACGGTCACCACTGTCGACCGGCGCGGGCCGGAGAACTCATCGGTCGGGCGCCGCCGATCCGGACGGCGGGAGCGATGCGCTCGTGACGGCGGGACCGGTCTGCTCCTGACGGCGGGAGTGGTCTGCTCGTGGCGAATCTGCCGCGGGCAGAGAAGACCGCGCGCGGGGCCGTGGCGGGCCAAGAGTGGAGGGACAGCGGCATCCCGGCCGCGTACGGCTCACTCGACGACTCGACAAGGAGCGCCGATGTCTCCACTCACCACCGGCCCGGCCCCGGCCGCCCTGCCCCGGGCGGAGGAGGGCGACACCCCCGCGACCCGCTTCGACGACCACCTGGCCGCACAGCTGCTGACGCAGCGGATCGTGCTGCTGGGTACCCAGGTCGACGAGGTCTCCGCGAACCGGGTCTGCGCCCAGCTGCTGATCCTTTCGGCGGAGGACCCCCGCACCGACATCAGCCTCTACATCAACAGCCCCGGCGGCTCCGTGCACGCGGGGCTCGCCATCTACGACACGATGCGGCTGATCCCGAACGACGTCTCGACGCTCGCCATGGGGTTCGCCGCCAGCATGGGGCAGTTCCTGCTGAGCGTCGGCGCGGCGGGCAAGCGGCACGCCCTGCCCAACGCGCGGATCATGATGCACCAGCCGTCGGCGGGCATCGGCGGGACCACCGCCGACATCGAGATCCAGGCCGACAACCTGGAGTTCACCAAGCGCACCATCGAGCGGATCACCGCGGAACACACCGGTCAGAGCCCGGAGACCATCTCCCGGGACGGAGACCGCGACCGCTGGTTCACGGCCGAGGAGGCCAAGGAGTACGGAATGGTGGACCAGGTCGTCCAGTCCCTCGCGGACGTGCGCCCGGCCGCCACCAGGCGACGGATGGGGCTGTGACATGGGGAGCTACACGATTCCGAACGTCGTCGAGCGGACCCCGCAGGGTGAGCGCTCCTACGACGTGTTCAGCCGGCTGCTGTCGGAGCGGATCATCTTCCTGGGGACCGAGATCGACGACGGTGTGGCCAACGTCGTGATCGCGCAACTCCTCCACCTGGAGTCGTCGGCCCCGGAGAGCGAGATCGCGATCTACATCAACTCCCCCGGCGGCTCGTTCACGTCGCTGATGGCGATCTACGACACGATGACGTTCGTGCAGGCGCCGATCTCCACGTTCTGTGTCGGGCAGGCGGCCTCCACGGCGGCGGTGCTGCTGGCCGGCGGGGACCCGGGGCGGCGGTTCGTGCTGGAGCACGCGCGGGTCCTGCTCGGACAGCCGGCCAGCGGCGGACGGCAGGGCACGGTCTCCGATCTGGCGCTGCAGGCCAAGGAGATGGTGCGCATCCGCGCCCAGGTCGAGGAGGTGCTGGCCCGCCACACGCACCACGACGTGACGACGCTGCGCGCCGACATGGACCGCGACAAGGTCTTCACCGCCGAGGAGGCCGTGGCCTACGGGCTGGCCGACGAGGTGCTCGGCCGGCGCCTGGCGCGGGTGTGAGGGGCCGGGCCGGCGTCCGCGGGACGCCGGCCCGGTACGGCGGTCAGGCCGCCAGGCACATCCCGTCGCGCCGGGCGGCGGACGTACCGCGAGCCCGGCTCGCGCCGGTGTGCCGCGAGGTGAGGCGGACCAGCTCCCCCTGGGCCCGCGCCAGCAGATCACCGAGCCCCAGTCCGAGGGCGCCCGCCGCGGCGGCCAGCACCTCGGACGACGCCTCCTTGCGTCCGCGTTCCACCTCCGAGAGGTACGGCATCGAGATCCGGGCGGTCTCCGCGACCTCCTTCAGGGTGCGTTCCTGGGCGAGGCGCTCACGGCGCAGGACGTCCCCGACCAGGTCGCGCCACAGGGGCTCCCTGGCGGCGGGGCGGGCTCCTGGGCGCGCGGGCTGCGGGCGCAGGGCGATGACACGGGCTTCGTTCGGCACATGGCTGGTCACCTCCTCAGCCTAGGAGCAGGGCCGCGCGAAGGAAGGGGTCGGTATTCCGCCCAGAGGGAAATCCGCGGGTGCCACGCGCTGTGGACGGGACTACCCTGGAGAGTGACAGATCACGTCGAGACGCCGTGGCACCGTTTTTCGGCCACCCGTGAAACACGGGGGCATGTGCCGCCGCGCCCCGGGTACCCGCAAGCGGGAAGCGCCTAGGGAGAGACGTCGAACCGTGACTTTCGTGGGAGAGGTAATGGAGACCGCCGTGATCCGGCCGAAAGCACAGGTCGTCGGGGAGACAACCGGGAGCAGGACGGGGGACGGAGCACTGCTGGGCGGGGTGGACCCGCGCGCCGTGGCTCCGCGCGACGCACGGCAGCTGTCCCGCCAGTTCTTCCAGCGTCTGACGGAGCTCGAAGAGGGCACCCACGACTACCAGTACGCGCGCAACACCCTGATCGAGATGAACATGTCGCTCGTGCGGTTCGCCGCCGGCCGCTTCCGCGGGCGCGGGGACGACATGGACGACATCGTCCAGACCGGCATGATCGGCCTGATCAAGGCCATCGACCGGTTCGAGCTGTCGCGCGAGGTCGAGTTCACCTCCTTCGCGCTGCCGTACATCGTCGGCGAGATCAAGCGCTTCTTCCGTGACACCACCTGGGCCGTGCACGTGCCGCGGCGCCTGCAGGAACTGCGGGTGGAACTGGCCAAGGCCCGCGAGGAGCTCTCCTCCCGGCTGGACCGGGAACCCACCGTCGCCGAGCTCGCCACGCTGATGAACATCAGCGAGAGCGAGGTCGTCGAGGGCCAGATCGCCTCCAACGGCTACAACTCGTCCTCGCTGGACGCGGCGCTGACCGGGGACGGCCCCGAGGGCGGCGAGTCGGTCCTGGCCGACTTCATCGGCGTCGAGGAGGACGGGCTGCGACTCGTCGAGGACTTCCACTCGCTCGCGCCGCTGATGGCCGAGCTCGGTGAGCGCGACCGTCAGATCATCCACATGCGGTTCGTCGAGGAGGCCACGCAGGCGGAGATCGGTGAGCGGCTCGGCTGCTCGCAGATGCACGTGTCGCGGCTGATCAAGCGGATCATCACCCGGCTGCGCGAGGGAATGCTGGGCGAGCTGGGCTGCGCCTGACGCCGGAGACGACGGACCAGAGGGCGCGGAGGTCGCCCCACACTCGGAGGTGGGGCGGCACGCTCAGGCCTCGGTGAGGGGAATCGTCGCTCGCACCCGCTTGCCGACCGGCACGTGCTCGACGACGACCGCCTCCGCCAGGGCGTGGACGATCTCCAGTCCGTGGCGGCCGACGCGTTCGGGGTCGCGCGGGAAGCGTTCGGGTACGGCGCCGCTGCTGTCGTAGACGGTCACCGCCACGGTGGCGTCCGTGCCCTCCAGTTCCAGGATGTACGGACCCTTGCTGTGGCGGTCCGCATTGGTGATCAGCTCGCTCACCACGAGCAGGACCGCGCCGTCGGCACGGGGGCCGATCGTGGCGCACCACTCGGTCCTCAACTGCTCCAGGAACAGCGAGGCGAAGGCACGTGCCTGCGCGATGCATCCCGGCTCGCCGGAGTAGTGCGCCGCCTGCCTCAGCGGGTCAACGGGTACGTCGAAACCAGTCGGTATCACTGCCCCGTCCAGGAACTCGGTCATGCGTTTCTCTCTCGAAGCCGGACTGGCCGGACGCTGCTGCACCTGCCCTCGTACCCCGAGCCCGGCCTCGCAGTCCTCACGTCTTCACACTGCGGGCATTGTCACAGTGTCGCGGGGCACCCGGAGGTACGGGAAGGGTGTGCGATGAACGAACTGATGACCGCACGAAGCCTCACCACCCGGCCGGTGGTCACCCTCGGCGGCGACGCCGTCGCCCATGTCAAGGACACCGTATGCGACGACGCCGCGAGCCGGATCACCGGTTTCACCCTGACCGGCCGCGGTCTGCTGTCCGGGCCCCTGAAGCAGGGGCTGCCCTGGTCCTTCGTGCACTCGCTGGGCCATGACGCGGTGATGATCCGCGATCGGCGGGCGCTGGTGGGCGCCGCCGCGCTAGCGCACCGGCCGACCCTGCGGGCCCGGGTGGTGGGGGCGCCCGTGGTGACGGACACGGGTGCCGAGATCGGCACGGTGCTGGACGTCGTGGTGGAGGGCGGCACCGGCGGGCGGGTCGTGGGCTTCCGGGTGGCGGCGAGCAAGGGCTTCGCCCCGGGCCCCACCCGGCACCGGCGCCGGGTGTACGTGCCGCGCGGCGAGACGCTCACGGTGGCCGGCCGGGCCCTGGTCCTGCCCCGGGCCGCGGTCCGGCACGTCGCCGACGACCTCCCGGGGCTCTCCGCCGTGGTCGCCGAGGCCACCGGCCGACAAAGGGGTGCGCTGCCGTGATGCTCTTCACCGAGGTGCGGGGGCTGCCCGTGGTGCCGGCGGCCGGGGCGGGGCCCCTCGGCACGGTGGCGTCCCTGACCGTCGACATCGCCTCCGGCGCGGTGAGCCATGTCCGTCTGCGGGGCGGTCTCTTCCGCAAGGGGGTGGTGCTGCCGTGGGACGCGGTGCGGACGATCGGCCCGGGCGCCGTCCGGGTCCGTTCCGCCGCGGCGCCCGCATCGGTCCCGCACCGCCACGAGCTGCTGGGCCGCCAGGTCCTGACCGAGGCGGGCGCCGGGCACGGCACGGTGCTCGACGTGGCGTTCGTGCCGGAGACGGGCCGGATCCTCGCGGTCTTCACCACGCGGGGCGAGGTGGCCGCCGGCCGCCTGCTGGGGCTGGGCGACCACGCCCTCGTCGTCCGGCAGGGCTGACACCGCACGGAAGGGCACGGTGAGACGCGGCCCACCACCGCCCCGCTCTCCGGCCCGCCGGTTCATCACCGCCGCCCCGCGGCCTCCGCGCTCTCCGGCCCGCCGTTACCCACCGCCCCGCGGCCTCCTCGCTCTCCGGCAGCGCGCTCTCAGCCGGTGTGCAGGACCCGGAAGCGGCCGGGGGCCGCCGGGTCCCGGTCCACGACCTGGACCGGGGCCCAGGACCATTGCCACACGCTGATGCCCGGCGCACGGGAGAACCGGATCGGTCCCCGGGTGCCCTCGACCGCGACGTCCGGCCAGGCTCCGGCCGTGCCCGACCGGTCCGCGCCGCGGGTACGCAGCACCTCCGCGAGGACCGCCACGGTGTCGTACCCCTCGAAGGCGACGAAGGAGGGCGCCTCGGCCAGTCGCTCGCGCAGGGCGGTCTCCACCCTGGTGCCGAGGGGACCGAGCCGCTCGGGCAGGTAGCGCAGGAACGGGACCGCGGCGCCCTCGCCGCCCAGCGCGGTGACCCACTGCGCGAACTCCGGCTGCCCGGCCGGAGCACCGATCAGGACCTCGCCGAGACGCGGGTCGTGGCGGACGGCCCTGACGAGGGACACCGCCGGCTCCGGGTGGCCGACCAGCAGCAGGAGCGCCGTGGCCCGGCCCGCGACGAGTCCGTCGCACACGGCGGCGGGGGCGAGCGTACGCGCGTCGAGGTCGATGACGGTGCCGCCGCGGGGCGCGAGGTGGTCCCGCAGCAGGCGTGCGCCGGACGCCCAGTAGACGCTCGGTTCGGCTGCCACGGCGATCCGGCGGTGGCCGGCGCCGAGGAGGAAGTCCGCGTAGGTGCGCCAGCCGTGGGACTGCGCCGGGGCGAGGCGCGCCACCCAGGGTGTCGGGCGTTCGGTGAGCGCGTCCAGCACCGCGGAGGAGCAGAGGAACGGCAGGCCGAGGGCGTCGGCCCGCGCGGCCGCGGTGCGGGCGACGACGCTGTGGTACTCCCCCGCGAGGGCCGCCACGCCCAGACCCGCCAGTTCGTCCACGGCCGCCGCGGCCCTGTCCGGGTCGGCCGCGGTGTCCCTGACCACCAGTTCGAGCGGCCGGCCGGCGATCCCCCCGGAGTCGTTGACCTCCCGCACGCCCAGTCGCAGCCCGGCGAGCAGGTGGTGGCCCGCCTCGGTCCAGCCGGGCCGGCTCAGCGGCACGAGGGCGCCGACCCGCACACGGGGTCCGCCGGTCCGGTCCGGGGATGCCGAGGGTGGTGTACGCATGTGCCGATGTCTCCCCTGTGACGCGCCGGTCGCCGGTGGCCCGACCGCTCGGCGGTCATTGCATCCACCGCCGTCGCCGTGGGGCAACCGATTATCGGCGCTCCGCGCCGTCCGGCTCCGCCGCGTCACCGTCGCGGGTAGGGGCCCGGCGCGGACGGCCGTGTCGGGCGGGCGGGACCGGCGGCCGCTGCTTAGCGTGGCAGCGTGAGTTCGCGAACCCCCTCCGGTCCCCCCGGTTCGGCAGTCGCCGCGCACGGCTGGCTCCAGGCTCTGGGGGTGGTGCTGGCCGGGCTGATCGCCATGGGGGTCGCGGCCGCGCTCGGACTGTGGGCGGCCGGCGCCGCGGACCTGCCCGACAACGCCTTCCCCCGGGTCGTCACGGCGACCGTCGTCACCGCCGTGGGCGGGGCCCTGGAGCTGTCCGGGGACGCAGGCGGGTTCGCGGACACCGATGCCGGACTGACCGTCATGCCGCTGTCCGTCACCCTGTCCGGGGCGCTGGTGATCGCGCTGGGCTTCCTGCGGCCGCTGCGTCGCCGGGCCGTCGCCTCCGCGGCCGAACTGGCCGGCTGGGCCGGCCGGATCGCCGTCCTGTGGCTGCTCGCCCTGCTCGGACTGGCCTTCGCGGCGCGGCAGACCTTCGAGGTGTCCCTCGGGGAAGGGGTGCTGAGCGACCTCGGCGACCTCTTCGGCGTCAGGCCGACGGTCGGGTTCACCACGGACGTGCCGCTGACCGTCCTCTTCGGACTGCTGTGGCTGGCGGGGGTGCTCCTGCTGGCCCTGCTGGTCTCGCGCGGGGCGCCGCTGCCCGGACGGTTGCTGCGCCATCTGCCCTCGGTGCGTCCGACGGCGTACGCGGTGACCGCCCTGCTGCTCGCGTACGTCGTCGTCGGCGGTGTCGTCGGGCTGGTCGTCGCCGGGACGCGGGGGCACCCGGCGGACACCTTCGCGGTGCTGCTGCTCGGCCTGCCGAACCTGGCGTGGCCGGCGCTGACGATCGGTCTGGGCGCCACCTGGGAGGGGCGGGTGGAGGGGCCGTTCGGCCTGCCCATGCCGCACGTCCTCGACGAGGTGCTGCGCACGCCGGACTTGTCGACGCTGAACCTCGGGACGCTGGCCGAGCGCGACGGGCGGTGGTGGTGGCTCCTGGTGGCCGCGGCGGTCCTGCTCCTGGCGGCCGGGTTCCTGCTGGCGTCCCGCGCTCCGGCCGGGACACCGGCCTGGGTGCACTCCCTGCACATGGCGGTGGCGCTGGCGCTCACGGTCCTCATGATCACGCTGGTGGGGCGGATCTCCGCGCACTACGGTCTGTCGGTGCTCGGTATCGGCGACCTGGCCGGCGGGCTCGCCGGGGAGCTGTTCCTGCGGCCGCGGCTGCGGAGCGCGGTCGGTCTCGCCCTGCTGTGGGGGCTGGTCACGGGGTTCCTCGGCGCGTCGCTCGCGCGGTGGGCGGCCCGGCGGGCCGGCCGGGAGGCACCGCCCCGGGGGTGAGGCCGCGAGGTCTCGGTCCCGGCTCAGGCGACGGGGACGACCAGGGGCGGAGAGGCCCGCTGCATGCGCAGCGCGTCCACGGACTCGGCCATGAGCTCGTACTCGGTGGTGTCGTCACTGGTGGCGACGCGTACCAGGCGTCCTGCCGCCAACTCGTCGGCGACCAGCTCCTGTTGTACGTCGTCGGCACACCAGGTGCGCAGTACGCGCGAAACGTCGGGCGCGTCGTCGGCGACCGGAGTCAGGGCGCCGCGGGGTAAGTGGGGGCTGTCGGGCTGCGGGTCGAGCCGTTCGGCGATCCAGGACGCACGGTCGCGCAGCCACCACAGGGCGAGGGCGAGGGTGGGGGCACGGTAGGTGCCGAGAGGGACGCCGATGCGCCGGCCGTCACAGACGCCGTAGGCGGTGACATGGCACAGGAACTCGTCGTGCACTGCTCCCCTCCCCGTCGCCCGGCCCGCCGGCCGGTCGGGCCGGCGCCCGCGTGACTCGTGTGCGGTGCGTGAGGACGTTGTCGCATGGTGTGAGACGCCCTAGAGGTGAGTATGTTCAGTGCTGAACCACTGTCACCATGAATTTCCGGCCAGTCTCCTGGCATATTCACGGTCATTGGTGGCCGAAACCCTACGACGGAGGACCCCGCCTCCACGTGCCCGGCACCCACGTCTCCCGCGACCCCCGAGGGGGACGGGCATGACCCCCGGGGTAATCGACGGCGGCGACGGCCGCGGGCAGGGTTGCGTCATCGGGTCGCCGCTACCGGCACCCGGTTGCTGACCAGCACACACCGTCTCGATGGAGGTCGATCGCCGTGTCCGCTCCCACCACCCGTTTCGAGGTCGCCGTCACCCGCTACTTCGAGGCCTGGAACGCCGGGCCGGACGCCGTGGCCCGGGCGGTCGCCGCGGCCTGGACCAATGACGGCAGCTACACCGATCCGCTGGCCGACGTCCGCGGCCACGAGCAGATCGCGGCCGTGATCGCGGCGGTGCACGAGCAGTTCCCCGGCTTCGTCTTCCGTCCGTCGGGCGCCGTCGACGGGCACCACGACACGGCGCGCTTCTCCTGGGAGCTGGTGAGCGAGGCCGACGGCTCGGCGCCGGTGGCCGGGTCCGACGTGGTCACGCTGGACGGCGAGGGACGGATCCGAGCCGTGTTCGGCTTCCTGGACCGGGTGCCCACCGGGGCGTGACCGTCCACGGCGGGAGCGATGAGTTCCGCCGCCCCCGGGGGTCCACCGGGACACGGACCACCGAAAACCCCTGGGAGCGAAGCCGTCATGACAACGAACCGAAACCTCGACGAGGTATTCAGCGCCACGCTGCGCAAGAGCCCGAACGAGGGTGGCTGGACCTATCTGGTCTGGCCGAGGTCCGCCGAGTTCTTCGGCACGCGCGGACTGGTCAAGGTCCGCGGCACCATCGACGGGCACGCGTTCCGCAGCTCCTTCATGGCGCTGGGCGACGGCACGCACAAGCTGCCGGTGAAGGCCGCCCTCCGCCGGGCCATCGGCAAGGCGGAGGGCGACACGGTCACGGTCCGGCTGGAGGAACGGCTCGGCTGAGCGCCCTAGCGCGCGACGATCCTGTCGATCCGGGCCAGCTCGTCGGCGCCGAAGGAGAGGTTCCCGATCGCCGACACGCTGTCCTCCAGCTGCCGCGGGCTGCTCGCGCCCACCAGCGCGGACGTCACCCGGCCCTCGCGCAGGACCCAGGCGAGGGCCATCTGGGCGAGCGACTGGCCGCGGGACTGCGCGATCTCGTTCAGCTCGCGCAGCTTGCCGACCAGTTCCCCGGTGAGCGCGTCGGAGTTCAGGAAGGGGCTGTCGCTCGCGGCGCGCGAGTCCTCGGGGATGCCGTCGAGGTAGCGGCCGGTCAGCAGGCCCTGCTCCAGCGGGGAGTAGGCGATGGAGCCGACCTGGAGCTCGTCGAGGGTGTCCAGGAGGCCGCTGGTCTCGGGACGGCGGTCCAGCATGGAGTAGCGCGGCTGGTGGATCAGCAGCGGGGTGCCCAGCTCGGCGAGGATGCGCGCGGCCTCGCGGGTCTGCTCGGGCGAGTAGTTGGAGACGCCGACGTACAGCGCCTTGCCCTGCTGCACCGCGGTGTGCAGGGCGCCCATCGTCTCCTCCAGGGGAGTCTCCGGGTCGGGGCGGTGCGAGTAGAAGATGTCGACGTAGTCCAGGCCCATCCGGTTCAGGCTCTGGTCGAGGGAGGACAGCACGTACTTGCGCGAGCCCCACTCGCCGTACGGGCCCGGCCACATCAGGTAGCCGGCCTTGGTGGAGATGACCAGCTCGTCGCGGTACGGCGCGAAGTCGGCCTTGAGCGCCTCACCGAGGGCGGACTCGGCGGAGCCGGGCGGGGGGCCGTAGTTGTTGGCGAGGTCGAAGTGGGTGACACCGAGGTCGAAGGCGCGGCGCAGGATGGCGCGCTGGGTCTCCACGGGACGGTCCGGGCCGAAGTTGTGCCACAGGCCGAGCGAGAGCGCGGGGAGCTTCAGACCGCTGCGTCCGGTGCGCCGGTAGGGCATGTCCGCGTAGCGGTCGGGGTGTGCGGTGTACAACGCGACTCCAGAGGGGTTGGCACCCGGGGTACGGGGCTTGGGCGGAACCGTCCCCCACTCTGTCGTGACCTGCGGGCAGTGGTCCAACAGAAGAATCCGATGGGATTGTGCGGTTACGCTTCTGAGTCATGGAACTGCGTCATCTCCAGCACTTCGTGGCGGTCGCCGAGGACCAGCACTTCACCCGGGCGGCGGAACGGCTGCTGGTCTCCCAGTCCGGCCTCTCGGCGTCCATCCGGGCCCTGGAGCGCGAGCTGCGGGCGCCGCTGTTCGTACGCACGACGCGCAGTGTGACGCTGACGGAGGCCGGCCGGGCGCTGCTGGGCGAGGCGGAGCGCATCCTGGCGCAGGTCCGCTCGGCGCACGAGGCGGTCGCCGCGGTGCAGGGCGTCCTGCGCGGCACGCTGTCCCTGGGGGCCGAGCAGTGCATCGCCGGGGTGCCGGTGGCGGGACTGCTCGCGGCGTTCCGCCGCCGGCACCCGGACGTGGAGATCAGGCTGCGGCAGGCGGGCTCGGGCGAGCTGGCGGAGGAGGTCGGGGCCGGGCGGCTCGACCTGGCCTTCGCCTACCGGACGCAGGACGACACCGACCAGTTGCGGTCGGTGTCGCTGGCCGGCGAGCCGATGACCGTGCTGTGCCACCCCGGCCACCGCCTCGCGACGGCCGGCGCGGTGCGGTCCCCGCACGACCTGGCCGACGAGGTCTTCGTCGACTTCCACCCCGACTGGGGTCCGCGCCGCGTCACGGACGCGGCCTTCGCCGCGGCCGGCGTGCGGCGGACCGTCGCGCTGGAGGTGAACGACGTGCACGGTCTGCTGGACCTGCTCGACGAGGATCTCGGCATCGCGGTCGTGCCGCGGCACTTCCGGCACAAACGGGCCTCGCTGACCTCGCTCCCGTTGGAGGACAGCGACGAGACGGCGTACGAGACCATCGCCCTGCTGCCGCCCGCGCAGGCCACCAGCCCGGCGGCGCGGGCGCTCATGGGGCTGCTCGAAACGGGGAGCGTGTGACGGCGGACTGCGCGATGGTGGACGCATGCATGCGAAGGACATCCTCATCGAGGGCTACGGCCGCATCCGGGAAGAAGTCCACTCCGCCGTCGAGGGCCTGGACCCCGACGGCCTGAACGCCCGCCCCGGCGACGGCGCCAACTCCGTCGCCTGGCTCGTCTGGCACCTCACCCGCGTCCAGGACGACCATGTGGCGGACGCCTTCGGGCTCGACCAGGTGTGGCTCACCGCGGAGTGGGAGAAGCGCTTCGGCCTCGGGCTGCCCCCCGAGGACACCGGGTACGGGCACAGCGCGGCTCAGGTCGCACGGGTGCGGGTCGACTCGGCGGAGCTGCTGACCGGCTACTACGACGCCGTGCACGAACAGACGCTCACGGCCCTGCGCTCCCTGGCCGCGAAGGACCTGGAGCGCAGCGTCGACGAGAACTGGGATCCGCCGGTCACGCTGGGCGCGCGCCTGGTCAGCGTCCTGTCCGACGATCTCCAGCACGTCGGACAGGCCGCCTATGCGCGCGGACTGGTTCAGAGCGCCGCGGCGTAACCCGGCAGGACGACGTCCTCGATCAGGGCCCTGCGCTCGTCGAACGGGATGAAGGCGCTCTTCACCGCGTTCACGGTGACCGTGCGCAGGTCCTCGACCGTCCAGCCCGCCTGCTCCACCAGCAGGGACATCTCGCGGGTCATCGTGGTGCCCGACACGAGGCGGTTGTCGGTGTTGACGGTGACGCGGAAGCCGAGGTCCTTGAGCGCCGTGACGGGGTGCTCGGCGATCGAGGTGGCGGCGCCGGTCTGGAGGTTGGAGGTCGGGCACATCTCCAGGGCGATCCGGCGGTCGCGGATCCAGCCCGCGAGGCGGCCCAGCTTGCCGGCCGCGAGGTCGGGGATGTCCTCGGTGATGCGCACCCCGTGCCCGATGCGCTGGGCGCCGCACACCTGGATCGCCTGGTGGATGCTGGGCAGCCCGTGCGCCTCGCCGGCGTGGATGGTGAAGGGCACGTTCTCGCGGCGCAGGTGCGCGAAGGCGTCCAGGTGGTCGGCGGGCGGGAAACCGTCCTCGGCGCCCGCGATGTCGAAGCCGACGACACCCGCGTCCCGGTAGGCGACCGCGAGGTCGGCCGTCTCGCGGGTGCGGTCGAACATGCGCATGCCGCACAGCAGGGTGCCGACGCGGACCGGTGTACCGGCGGCGGCCGCCTTGGCCATGCCGCCGGCCAGCCCCTCCTGGACGGTCTCGACGACCTCCGCGAGGGTGAGGCCGCCCTTCAGCATCAGCTCGGGGGCGTAACGGACCTCGCCGTAGACGACGCCGTCGGCGGCGAGGTCGAGGACGTACTCCTCGGCGGTGCGCAGCAGCCCCTCGCGGGTCTGCATCACGGCGAGGGTGTGCTCGAAGGTGGCGATGTAGCGCACCAGGTCACCGGAGTCGGCGGCCTCGACGTACCAGGCGGCCAGCTCGTCGGGGTCGGTCGTGGGCAGGGTGTGTCCGACGCTGCGCGCCAGTTCCACGACCGTCGCGGGGCGCAGGCCCCCGTCGAGGTGGTCGTGCAGCACCGCCTTGGGGAGGCGGCGGAGAGTCTCGGTGTCTATGCGCGTAGATGACATGTGCGGCGGTTCCTCGGCGGTTCGGTGCGGGATGCGGGACGGGTCAGGAGGCGGACGGCTGGAGCAGGTCCCAGCGGTTGCCGTACAGGTCCTGGAAGACGGCGACCGAGCCGTAGGGCTCGTGCCGGGGAGCCTCCAGGAAGGTCACGCCCGCGGCGGTCATGCGGGCGTGGTCGCGGGCGAAGTCGTCGGTGTACAGGAAGAAGCCGACACGACCGCCCGCCTGGTCGCCGACCCTGGCCCGCTGAGCCTCGCCCTTGGCCCGGGCCAGCAGCAGCGCGGCGCCGGCGCCCTCCGTGCCGGGCTCGACGACGACCCACCGGGAGCCGTCGGGCCGGGGCGCGTCCTCGGCGAGGCGGAAGCCGAGGGCCTCGGTGTAGAAGCGGATCGCCTCGTCGTAGTCGTCGACGACGAGGGTGACCAGGGCGATGCGTCTCATCGGAGCCCTTCTGGACGGCGGGACGGGCGATTGACGGGAGAGGTTATACGTAAAACCAACCCCCGCGCCAGTCCCGGCCCGGTCCGCGCCGGTCCCCCGCCGGTCTCCGGTCCTACGTCTCCGGGCCGAGGTGCGCGTGCGGCCCGCCCGCTAACGTCGCGATCATGGTGATGACCCCGCCGCCGCGCGATCCCGCCCGGCGCAAGCAGGACGTACTGGACCGCCTGGGCCGCGAGACGGACATCTGGGTGGCCACAGCGGATGCCGACGGGCTGCCGTGCCTGGTCCCGCTCTGGTTCGTGTGGCACGAGGAGTCGGTCTGGCTGTGGACCCGGCTCACCAACCCGACCGGCCGCAACCTGCGGGACGGCGGCCGGGCCCGACTCGCGTTCGGTGACACCCTCGACGTCGTCCTGATCGACGGCCGGGCGGAGGTCTTCGGCGCGGCGGAGGCTCCCGCGGCGGCGGTCCGGGCGTTCCTCGGCAAGACCGGCTGGGACCCGCGCGAGGAGGGCCCGCCGTACGCCTGCTTCCGAGTGCGCCCGCACGCCGTACGGGCCTGGCACGGGGAGTCCGAGCTGAAGGGCCGTCACCTCATGCGGGACGGCGTCTGGACCGTGTAGCGGGGCGCGGCGTGCACGCGGCGACGGCGGCGCGCGCCGTGCGCACGAGGGCGGCGTGCGCCGTGGCGTGGGTGCGGGGAGGCGGCGCCCTGAACAGGGCCGGTGCGGGACCGGTGCGGGACCGGTGATCGTTCTCGACAGCGCCCGTCCCACCTGGCCAGGCACGTGCAGGTGGACGCGCGGATCGCGACCCGCCGGGCGGCGGGGCCGGCCCGTGACCGTGCCGGGGACGACGCCGCCCCGGACGTATCCGCCGTCCTGCGCCCGGAGCCTGGGCTGAGGGCCCGGGGGTGACGCGGTCGTGACGCGAGCCGGCACGATTCCGCCCGCACCGTGCCGCGCCCGCCCATGGGCGGTTCCCGGTCCGCGGCTCCGTGGCGGTGGGTGGGCGGCCGTGTGACGGGTACTCCGACCCGCATCCGCGACTCCGGTCCGCCGGGCCCGAGCGACCGCCTCCGGACAGGAAACCTCCATGGACCCGTCCCTCGACGACGACAGCCTGCGACTCCACTTCGTCGGCAACGCGACCCTGCTCCTGCAGTACCGCGATCTCAGTCTGCTCACCGACCCGAACTTCCTGCACCGGGGCGAGCGCGCCCATCTCGGGTACGGGCTGACGAGCCGGCGCCTGACCGAGCCCGCCCTGGACCCCGCGGACCTGCCGGAACTCGACGCGGTGGTCCTGTCCCATCTGCACGGCGACCACTGGGACAGACGCGCACGCCGGAGTCTGTCCCGGTCGCTCCCGATCGTCACCACTCCCCACGCCTCCCGGCGTCTGCAGGGAGTCCACGGTTTCCACCGGGCCGTGGGACTGCGTACCTGGCAGGAGGAGACGGTGCGGCGCGGCGGCACCCAGGTCCGGGTCACGGCCCTGCCGGGGCGGCACGCGGGCCACCCCGTCCTGCGCCGCCTGCTGCCGCCCGTCATGGGAAGTCTGCTGGAGTTCGGGCCGGCCGACGGGCCGCCGCGGCACCGCCTGTACATCTCCGGGGACACGATGCCCTTCGACGGCCTCGAAGAGATCGCGCGCCGCTTCCCCGGGCCGGACCTGGCGGTGCTGCACCTGGGCGGCACGACGCTGCCGGGCGGCTTCGTCGTCACCATGGACGGGCGCCAGGGCGCGGAGGTCGCCCGGCTCGTGCGCGCGCGGCTGGTCCTGCCCGTGCACTACGGCGACTACACCGTCTTCCGCTCGCCGATCGACGACTTCCTCGCCGAGGCCGACCGGGCGGGGCTGGCGGACCGCGTCGTGCACTGCCGCCACGGGCAGAGCGCCGTCCTGCCGCCGGGGGGCGGACCGCCCGTCGTCATGTGAGCGGGGCGTCACCCGCAGCGCACGCGAGCGCGGGGCCACGCGGTGTTGGCGTAGCCCTTCGGGTTCCACAGCTGCCGGGGCGACTCGGGCATCGCGGCGCCGGCCGAGTCCCATGCGCGGGCGACGATGTCCACGTCACCGCGGGGCAGGTCCAGGGTGGTGTGCCAGTGCTGCCACACCCACGGGCTCGCCGCCTCGCCGACGTCGGCCCGCTGCCAGGAGAGTCCGCCGTCGCGCGAGACGTCGACGCGGGCGACGGTGCGCCCCTCGCCGGCCAGGGCGTACCCGGCGACCCGCGCGGGGCCGTTGGGCAGGTGGGCGTGGTCGGCGGGGTGCAGGATGGCGCAGTTCAGGGTGAGGGGGCCGAGCGGGATGCCGTCCCCGTCGGGGGCGGCGGTGCCCGGGTCCGGGTCGCCCGGCAGCAGCCGGTAGGCGACGGCCTGGAAGTGGTTGTCCGAGGGGGTGCTCCGGACGGTGACGCGGGTCAGCCACTTGACGCTGCGGGCGCCGATCCAGCCCGGGACGACCGCGCGCAGGGGGGCTCCGTGCACCGGGGGCAGCGGAGCGTCGTTCATGGACCAGGCGAGCAGGACCTCCGGGCTCAGTGCCTTCGCCAGCGGGACGGAGCCGCCGTAGGGCTGCGGCGGATCGGCGAGCGGGGAGACGTCGGCCCCGGCGAGAGCGACGTGCGCGGCCCCGGCCCGGGGACGGGCCTCGGCCAGGACGTCGGCGAGCCGGATGCCGCGGAAGCGGGCGGTGGAGACGGCGCCCGCCCCCCACGGCGTCTCGCCCTGGATGTCCCGCACCTCGATCAGGCCGGCCCGCCGGTTGCCCGCGCACTGGAGGGTGACCTCGGCCTCGACGGGCTGCCACCGCGCGCGCAGGTCGTCCAGCGACAGGCTCAGGGGTCTGCCGACCAGTCCGTCCACCTCCAGCCTCCACAGCGCCGCATCCGCCGTGGGGACCGGGCCGTGGTTGCGGCCGTAGAAGGCGTCCACGGGCGTGACGTGGAACTCCAGCGCGGACCGGGGCGATTCGGCGTTGAACGGGTCACGCTCGTGCACGATCATGTCGTCCCGCTTGCCCCACAGGCTCATAAGTCCCGATTATCCGCTCGTGTCCCTCCGCACGCCCGGCGCGAGCGGCTACGGCCCGCCCGTCCGGTCCCGGTGGACACCCCGGTGGACCGCGCCCTACGGGACCAGCTCGTCCTGACGGCCGCTGCGCCACTCGGCGAGGAGCACGGTGGCGTCGTCGTCGAGCCTGCCGTCGTGGTGGGCCAGCACCGCGGCCATGAGCCGGCGCAGCGTCTCGTGCAGGGTGTGCCGGCCGGAGTGATGGCGCAGGACGAAGTCGATGAACCGGTCCCGGCCGAACTCCCTGCCCCCGGCATCGCGGGCCTCGACGATCCCGTCCGTGTACAGCAGCAGCCGGTCGCCGGGCTCCAGCTGGTCGGTGCACTCGGTGACGGGCAGGCGCAGGTCCACGCCCATCGGACCGGCGGGCCGGCACCGCAGCGCCGCGGTCCACCGGTTGCCCCGCAACAGGATCGGCAGGTGATGCCCCCGATTGATCCAGGTCAGCAGGCCGGTTCGCATGTTCAGCTCGGCCAGGACACCGGTGACGAACCGGCTGCCGCCGAACTGTTCGAGCAGCGTCCTCTCGACGTGCCGGCCGGTCTCGGTGAGCGACGCGCCCTGCCGCCGGGCGTTGCGGCAGGCGGCCACCGCGACGTTGGCGGTGATCCCGGCCGTGGTGTCGTGCCCCATGGCGTCGAACACAGCCAGGTGGAGGGTCTCGCCGGTCACGGCGTAGTCGTAGGCGTCGCCGCCCACCTGGTAGGCGGGCTCCATCACGGCGCCCACCGTCACGTCGTGCCCGGCGAAGGCGGGCGGCGGGGTCAGGTTCCACTGGAGCTCGGCGGCGACGTTCATCGGCTCGGTGCGCAGGAGACGGGCGTAGGAGTCGCTGAAGGAGCGCTTGCTGAGCAGCAGCAGGGCGGTCAGCGAGGCGAGATCGCGCAGAGAGAGGACGGCGGCCTCGTCCTCCCACCCGGTGTCCGCCCGCAGCACACCGAGGCGCTCGACGCCGTCGGTGATCGCGACCCACCAGCGGCGCCGGCCGCCGGCGCCGCGGTCCGCGTCGAGCTGCTGCTCGGGGAGCAGCTCCACACGCTGGTAGGCCTGGCCCGGCAGGGTCCCGTCGACGGTGAACCGTTCCCCGCCCGCCCCGGCGTCCGGCCCGGCTCCGGTGAGCCGGCGCAGGACCGTCTCGCGCAGGTCCACCAGGAACACGGCCGGGTCGTGGATGCCCGCCGGGGCCGCGTGCCGGGCGATCAGGGCAGGCAGCTCCTCCAGCGTGACGGTGTGGCTCTCCTGCATCAGCCGCATGAGCGACGCGCACGCGCTGTCCTTGGTCACGTCCGGCACCTTTCACCTGTACCGGCCCGGGTAACCATCCATGCCGGAAACCCACGTCCCGGACGGCCGGTGCGTGGTCCCGTCGGCCCGGGTACCCGCCCGAGGCGCGCCCGCCCGGGCGCACCTCGGGGATCACGCGGACGAAGAGGGATGACGAGACGGTGGGTGGAGCGAGCGGAACGGCCCTGGTCACGAGCGCGTCCTCCGGGATCGGCGCGGCGTACGCACGGCGGCCGGCGGCACGGGGCTGGGACACCGTCCTCGTGGCCAGGCGGGCGCAGCGTCTCGACGACCTCGCCCGGGACCGGCCGACCTGTCGGATCCGGGCGACCTCGCCCGGGTCGCGGAGCGGGCGGCTGGCGGCGACATCGGCTTCGTGCTCAACAACGCGGGGATCAACGGGTACGGCCCGTTCGCCGCCCTCGCCCCGGAGCTGCTGCGCAAGGTCCTCGACCTCAACGTCCTCGCCGTCACGGTGCCGGCGCGGGCCGCGGTACCGGCCATGCCGGCGCGCGTCCCGGCACCCTGGTCAACGGGGCCTCGCAGCCGGCCTTCGCGGGTGCCCTCCCGCCGGGTCCGCTGCCCGAGCGCGCGGTGTACGTCTTCGACCGGCTGCGCGACCTCGCATCCCACACCGCTCCCACGCCCGCCGGGCCCCGTCGGCGACCGCGGGTACGACCGCGGCCGCGGTCGCCGGCCTCCTCGTACGGCGCGTGGTCCGGCACCGCCTCCACCACCGATCTCCGTAGGGACCCCACGATGCCTCACGCTCTCTCATCCTCCGCCGCCCCCCGGGCGGACACCGACTCGACGACCCTTCTGGAGGCTGCGCGTCGGCAGATCGTCGGCCTCCTCCTTCTCCTGGTCTCCCTGACCCTGATGGTCTCCCCGTGGATCGTGGGCTACCCGGACAGCGCGAAGGACGCGCACCGCAACGAGATAGCCGTCGCCATCGCCGTCTTCCTGGTGGCCCTGGCCCGCTTCTTCCGCCGTCCCGGCCCGCGCTCCGACCTCTTCGTGCTGCTGCTGGGGGTGTGGCTGGCCGTCTCCCCCTGGGCACTGTCCGCGCAGAAGACGGCGGTGTTCGACGGCGCGGAGATCACCGACACCCTCGTCGGCTGTCTCTACGTCCTGCTGTCCCTGGTGTCGCTCGGCATGCTGCGACGCGTCCGCATCCGCCGGAACCGGGAGGCGGCGGACTCCTAGGGCCGGGTGCCGCACCGGGGCGGCTGACACCATCGCGTGAACCGATACGCCTTCATCCAGCGCGCCGGAGTGCATCCTGTGCGCTCTTACGGGAGTTTTATTGCCGAATGTCCCGTTGGACCGGATGCAAGGAAGCCGATGACTGCACAGGCGGAACCGACCACGCTGGTGCCGGTGGAGGGGCGGCGCGGCAAAGGACGGGTGGTCGTCTCCTGGCTGACGACCACCGACCACAAGAAGATCGGGCACCTCTACCTGATCACGTCGTTCGCGTTCTTCCTGATCGCGGGACTGCTGGCCATGGCGATCAGGGCGGAACTCGCCCGACCGGGACTGCAGTTCCTGTCGAACGAGCAGTACAACCAGTCGTTCACGATGCACGGCACCATCATGCTGCTGCTGTTCGCCACCCCGACCTTCGCCGGCTTCGCCAACGCGATCATGCCGCTGCAGATCGGCTCACCCGACGTCGCCTTCCCCCGGCTGAACATGCTGTCGTACTGGCTGTTCCTCTTCGGCGGGCTCATCGTCATGAGCAGCTTTCTCACGCCCCAGGGCGCCGCGGACTACGGCTGGACCGCCTACACACCGCTGAGCGGACCGATGCGCAGCGGCTACATCGGGGCCGACCTGTGGGTCATGGGGCTGGCACTGTCCGGGTTCGGCACCATCCTCGGGTCGGTCAACTTCATCACGACGATCATCTGCATGCGCGCGCCGGGCATGACCATGTTCCGGATGCCGATCTTCACGTGGAACGTGCTGCTCACGTCGGTGCTGGTCCTGCTGGCCTTCCCGGTCCTGGCGGCGGCCCTGCTGGTGCTGGAGGCGGACCGCCAGTTCGGCGCGCACGTCTTCGACGCGGAGGTCGGCGGCGCCGTGCTGTGGCAGCACCTGTTCTGGTTCTTCGGCCATCCCGAGGTCTACATCCTCGCCCTGCCGTTCTTCGGAGTGGTCACCGAGATCATCCCGGTCTTCGCCCGCAAGCCGATCTTCGGCTACATGGGGCTGGTCGGCGCCACCATCGCCATCACCGGCCTGTCCGCGACGGTGTGGGCGCACCACATGTTCGCCACCGGTGCCGTGCTGCTGCCGTTCTTCTCCTTCATGAGCTTCCTGATCGCGGTGCCGACCGGCGTGAAGTTCTTCAACTGGATCGGCACCATGTGGAAGGGCTCGCTGTCCTTCGAACCGCCGATGCTGTGGGCGGCCGGCTTCCTCGTCACCTTCCTCTTCGGCGGCCTGACCGGTGTCCTGCTGGCCTCGCCCCCGATCGACTTCCACGTCACCGACAGCTACTTCGTGGTGGCCCACTTCCACTACGTGCTCTTCGGCACGATCGTCTTCGCGATGTTCGCCGGCTTCAGCTTCTGGTGGCCGAAGATGACCGGCACCATGCTCGACACCCGGCTGGAGAAGGTCCACTTCTGGACCCTGTTCGTCGGCTTCCACACCACGTTCCTGGTGCAGCACTGGCTCGGCGCGGAAGGCATGCCGCGGCGGTACGCCGACTACCTGGCCGCCGACGGGTTCACCGCCCTGAACACCGTGTCCTCCATCGGCGCCTTCCTGCTCGGGCTGTCCACGCTGCCCTTCCTGTACAACGTCTGGAAGACGGCCCACCTGGGCAGGAAGATCGAGGTCGACGACCCGTGGGGCTACGGGCGCTCCCTGGAGTGGGCGACCTCCTGCCCGCCGCCGCGGCACAACTTCGTCACGCTCCCCCGCGTCCGTTCCGAGTCGCCGGCCTTCGACCTCCACCACCCTGAACTCGCCGGCCTCGACCAGGCGGAGAACACGGGGCAGCGGGACGCCCTGGACACCGCCGGGCACAAGGGCGACCGCTCGTGACCGGGGACGGTACGCGGGCGCGGGTCGCTCCGGTCGCCACGCAGGCCGAGGGCTACCTGCTGCTCCGGGCCGAACAGGAGCGGGCTCGGAGCGAGGCCGCCGCCCTGTGCGCCCGCCTCCCGTGGCTCACCGGTGGTCAGGCGGAGGACCTCACGCGGCACTACACCGCGCAGCGCCTCGACCTGACCCGGCGGATGCTGCGGTCCACGGCCCGGCGCGCCGACCAGCTGCGCGCCGAGTACGAGGCACGCTACCTCGCTCTGCGCCGCACCCTGCTCAGACGGCACGCCGCCGCGGCCTCCGCGACAGTGGCGGCCGCGGGCACGGTCGTCGCGGTCGCGTACCTGACGGCCCGGTAGGCGGGCTCGGCGGGCGTCACGGCGGGCCGCCCGCCGGCCGGCTCAGCAGTAGAGGTTGCCGCCCGGTGAGACACCGAGGATCTGGCTGAACTGCTGGTACTTGGTGACGCGGCTCTGGACCTGCGCGGGGTTCTTGCCGTCGCACTCCAGGGAGCCGTTGATGGAGCGGATGGTCTGGCCGAAGCCGGCGCCGTTCACCATCGCGTTGTGCGGGGTCATGCTCCCGGGCCCGGACTGGGTGTTCCAGTACCACAGGGCCGTCTTCCAGGCGACGGCCGCGTCGTTCTGCACCAGCCAGGGGTTGCCCAGCAGGTCGATGCCCAACGCGTCGCCCGCGGCCTTGTAGTTGAAGTTCCAGCTGAGCTGGATCGGCCCGCGCCCGTAGTAGGCGGCCTGTCCGGCGGGGCAGCCGTAGGGCTGGCCCCAGTCGCAGTAGTGCGGGTAGTTCGCGGTGTTCTGCTCGACGACGTGGACGAGTCCGCCGGTCTCGTGGCTGACGTTGGCGAGGAAGGCCGCCGCCTCCTGCTTCTTGGTGGCGTCGCCGCCGGTGTTGGCGAACCCGGGGTAGGCGCTGAGCGCGGCGGTGAGGCCGCGGTAGGTGTAGAAGGAGTTCCGGCCCGGGAACATCTGGTTGAACTGGGCCTCGCTCACGACGAAGGTGCCGACCGGCGTCCCGGGGCCGTTGTCACAGGCGTACGGCTCCCAGTACCAGGTGCTGATGATCGGGTCGTAGCCCGGGTTGGCGTGCTCGGCGATGTACGCCTTGCCGTCGGTGTAGCGGACGATGTCGCCCGCGTTGTACGACCTGCCGGCCGTCCAGCTCGGGTAGCTCGAGCAGGCGGCGGCCGACGCCTCGGCGGCGGGCAGGAGCACGGGCACGGCTCCGGCGAGGGCGAGTGCGGTCACCAGTGCGGATATACGGCGCCTCGACACGGGTCTGCCTCCTTCGGCGGGGCACGGCCGCTCCCGTACGAGGACAGGGAGGAGCGGAGCCTTGTGCGCGCGTGCCGGTCGGACCGGCCACGGCGTGGGGGCGGCCGTGGTGGGGGGTGTGGAGGCACACTCAACCGCGTTGGTCTGTACCAGTCAAGGGTGTAGACCAGTTCAACCCGGCCGAGGGGCGGCCGGGTTGGCGTGGGCGGCCTGACGCGGTCAGGCCAGCGGCTTCTTCAGCACGGCCTTGCGGTGGCTGAAGGTCTCGAGGGACCAGCGCCCGTGGTAGCTGCCCATGCCGCTCTCCCCCACCCCGCCGAAGGGCAGGTCGGAGACGGTGAGATGGGCGAGCGGCAGCCCGTGGCCGAGGCCGCCGGAGGAGGTCTCGGCGGCGAACCGCTCCCGGGTCCCGTCGGACGCGCTGAAGACGTAGAGGGCCAGCGGCTTGTCCCGGTCGTTGACGAACGCGATCGCCTCGTCCAGGCCGGACACGGTGACGATCGGCAGGATCGGCCCGAAGATCTCCTCGCGCATCACCGGCGCGTCGGGGGCGACGTCGGCGAGGACGGTCGGCGCGATGTACTTCCGCGCCCGCTCGCTGTCGCCGCCGACGACCACCCGGCCGGAGTCCAGCAGACCGGCCAGCCGGTCGAAGTGGCGCTCGTTCACGATGCGCGCGTACTCCGCCGACCCGGCGGGGTCGGTTCCGTACAGTGCCTCGACGGCGCGTACCAGCGCGGGCTCCAGCGCGGCGGCGGTCTCCGGGTCGGTCAGGACGTAGTCGGGGGCCACGCAGGTCTGGCCCGCGTTCAGGAACTTGCCGCCGGCCAGCCGGGCGGCGACGACGTCGAGGTCGGCGTCGCGGTCGACGAACGCCGGGGACTTGCCGCCCAGTTCGAGGGTGACCGGCGTGAGGTGCTCGGCGGCGGCGCGCATGACGATCCGGCCGACCGTGCCGTTGCCGGTGTAGAAGATGTGGTCGAAGCGCTCGGCGAGCAGCGCCGTCGTCTCCGGGACCCCGCCCTCCACCACGGCCACGGCCTCGTCGTCCAGGTACTCCGGCAGCAGCCGGGCCAGTACGGCGGAGGTGGCCGGCGCCAGCTCGCTGGGCTTGGCCACCACGGCGTTGCCCGCGGCCAGGGCGCCGGCGACCGGGGCGAGCAGAAGCTGCACCGGGTAGTTCCAGGGCGCGATGACGAGGACGACGCCCAGCGGGTCGTACTGCGTCCAGGCGGTGGCGTCGGCACCGAGGTGGGCCGGGACGGGGGCGGGCTCGGGGCGCAACCAGTCGGTGAGGTGGTCGAGGGTGTGGTCGATCTCGCGCACGGTGAAGCCGATCTCCGTCCGCTGGGCCTCGGCCGCGCTCTTGCCGAGGTCCGCGTGGAGCGCGGCCTCCAGCTCCGGGCCCTGCTCCGTCAGCAGGGCGCGCAACCGGCGCAGCTGGGCGGTGCGCCACTCGACGGGCTTGGTGCGGCCGGTGCGGAAGGTGGCGCGCAGCCGGGACGCGACCTCGGCGGGCCGCTCGGGGGCGGAGTGGTTCACGATGTGCCTCGCAGGTGGGGGGAAGACGGTCGCCGGACAGTAGATGCAATAACCAACCTTTCACATCGAGAAATAATTCCCACCCCGGCGACCCGCCACTGAGCCTCCCCCCGCGAAGCCTCTCCCCCGTGGCGCCCTCGTCACGGGACGCCCTGATCGCGAGAATCGCCGCATGACCACCACCACACCCCATCCGCTCGTCGCCGAGGCCCGTCGGCTCGCGGACGGCCTGCTCGCCCCCTCCGCACAGCACGTGGACCAGGACGTCGTGCCCGCGAGCCACATCGACGCGGTACGGCGCTCGGGGCTGCTGGGCGTGAGCGCTCCCGAGGAGTACGGCGGGGCGGGCGCCCCGGACCCGGTGGCCCGGGAGGTCGCGGAGATCCTGGCCGGGGCGTGCTGTTCCACCTGGTTCGTGCAGACCCAGCACCACACACCGGTCCGGTTGCTGGCGAAGGCGGAGCCCGGGCTCCCCGCCCGGGAACGCCTGCTGCGGCCGCTGGCGACCGGCGGACTTCTGGCCGGCATCGCCTACGCCCACGTCCGCTCCGTCGCCCGCACCCCGGTGCGGGCCGCCGCCGAGCGGGGCGGCGTGCGCTTCGACGGCACCGTGCCCTGGTACACCGGCTGGGGCCTGAACGACGTGATGCTGCTCGCGGGCGTGACCGAGGCGGACGAGGTCGTCTTCGCCTTCGTCGACGCCCGTGAGCAGCCGGGACTGCGTCCGTCGCCGCCCCTGCGGCTCGCGGCGCTGACGGCCTCCCGCACGGTCTCCGTGGAGCTGGACGCCCTGTGGGTGCCGCGGGAGGCCGTGGTGCTGCGCACGCCCCGGGAGGCGTTCGCCCGGGTCGACCTGCCCCGCAGCGCCAACACCTCGCCCGCCGTCTTCGGCGTCGCCCGTGCCGCGCTGGACCTGCTCGGCGACTCCCCGGACGAGCGGAGGACCGCCGACGTACTGCGTGCCCGGCTCGACGAGCTGCGCACGCGGGCGTACGCCCTCGCGGACCGTCCCGACCCCCACGAGCACGTCGAGGAACGGCTGGCCCTGCGCACCCGGGCGTACGACCTCCTGCGGGCGGCCACCACGGCGGCGGTCGTCAGCGGCGGCGGACGCGCCACGAGCCTGGACAGCCCCGCCCAGCGGCTCGCCCGGGAGGGGATGTTCCTGCTGGTGCAGGGCCAGACGGCGCCGGTGCGCGCGGCCCATCTGGCCGCGCTGGCCGGCCTCTAGACGGCGACCGGCACCGGGGCCTCCGCCTCCGCCCGCGCGGGATGACGCCACAGGCCCCGTGCGGCGAGGCGGGGCAGGACGCCCTCGCCGAACCAGTAGGCCTCCTCCAGGTGCGGGTACCCGGAGAGGACGAACTCGTCGATGCCGAGCGTGTGGTACTCCGCGATCCGGTCGGCGACCTCCTCGTGGCTGCCGACCAGGGCGGTGCCCGCGCCGCCGCGCACCAGGCCGATGCCCGCCCACAGGTTGGGGTGGATCTCCAGGTCGTCGCGAACCCCGTGGTGCAGGGCGAGCATCCGCCGCTGCCCCTCCGACTCGCTGCGGGCGAGGCCGGCCTGCACGGCCCGTACGGTCTCGGGGTCGAAGCCGTCGAGGAGCCGGTGCGCCTCCGTCCAGGCCGCCTCCGCGGTGTCCCGCGTGATCACGTGCAGCCGGATGCCGAAGCGCAGGGTACGGCCCTGCTCCGCGGCGAGCCCGCGCATCCAGGCGATCTTGGCGGCGACCTGCGCGGGCGGTTCGCCCCAGGTCAGGTACACGTCCACGTGCCGGGCGGCGACCTGTCCGGCGGCGGGCGAGGAGCCGCCGAAGTACACCTCGGGCACGGGGTCGGGCGTCCGGACCAGCTGCGCCTCCTCGACCTGGAGGTGCCGGCCGCGGAGGTTCACCGTGCCGCCTTCCCACAACTCCCTGACGACCTGCAGGAACTCGCCGGTGCGGCGGTAGCGGGCGTCCTTGTCCAGGAAGTCGCCGTAGGCCCGCTGTTCGCGGCTCTCACCGCCCGTGACGACGTTCAGCAGGAGCCGTCCGCCGGTCTGCCGCTGGAAGGTGGACGCCATCTGCGCCGCGAGCGTGGGCGAGAGCAGGCCAGGCCGGAAGGCGACGAGGAACTTCAGGCGCTCGGTCGCCTGGGAGACCATGGCGGTGGTCAGCCACGCGTCCTCGCACCAGGCGCCGGTGGGCGTGAGCGCGCCGACGAAGCCGAGATCCTCGGCGGCACGGGCGATCTGGCTCAGATAGGCCACCGTCGGCGGCCGGTTGCGCCCCGAGTCGGTGGCGGGGGCGCCGTGGCCACCGCCGACGACGTCGCGGCTGTCGCCGCTGGTGGGCAGGAACCAGTGGAAGGTGAGGGACACGGGGATCTCCTTCGAGGACGCGGTGCACGACGGAGGGTCGCTGCACTGCGGTGGGGTGGGTGCACGACGGACGGGCAGCGCACGGCGAACGGCGTCCGAGCGGACGGCGGTGTACGGGCGGCGGTGGGCGGCCCGCTGCTCACCCGGTCGCGGCCAGCACGGGGCGGTCGAAGCGGGTGCCGAGGGCCGTCGAGAACTGGTCGACCACGTGGGCGAGGGCCTCTTCCGCGCCCTCGGCCAGCGCGACCGTCCCGTCCTCCCGGCGCGTGATGTCCCGGTCGAGGGTGAACCAGCCCTGCACGATGTGCGCCGCGCCCATGGAGTTCAGCACCGGGCGGAGCGCGTAGTCGATCGCCAGGACGTGGGCGGTGGTGCCCCCGGTGGCGAGCGGCAGCACCGTCTTGCCGGTGAGGGCGTACTGCGGGAGGAGATCCAGGAGGGCCTTCAACACCCCGGAGTAGGACGCCTTGTAGACGGGCGTGCCGATGACGACACCCTCGGCGCGGGCGAACAGCGCGGTGGCCTCGATGATCGCCGGGTGCGCGAAGTCCGCGCCGAGCAGGGCCTCGGCGGGAACGGTGCGCACGTCGAGCGGAAGGACCTCGTGGCCCTGCGCGGCCAGCCGGTCGTCGAGGTGGCGCAGCAGCCCGCTGGTGCGCGAGGAGGCGGAGGGGCTGCCGGAGACGGACAGGACGGTGGCCATGGTTCCTCTTTTCGGGTGGGCGGACGCGCGGCGCTCCCGGCCGGATCTCCCCTGCCGCGCGGACACGAGGAATCCGGCGGTGCGCGACCACCGGTGGGGAGTACGACGAGGGGGTGGGGGGAAGCGGAGCGGCACACGGGACGGCCGCGGGCGGGACAGCGGCACCGGAGGACCGCCCGGCGCACGGCACCGTGGCACTCCGAACAGCCGCACGCGCGACGGACGGTGGCGGAACAGGGCGTGAACGAGCCCCCGAGGCACCGGGATCGGCACCGCGTTCTCAGGCGCGGGACGGGCCCGCGGTCACGTACGCCGGGTCCGAGCGGCGGCTCGGCGAGAGGTCAGACCGCGGTGCGACAGACGGCGCTCGAGACGCGCGCGAGGTCGACGTGGCGTCGCCGCGTGAGGTCCGGTCGCGTGGTCATAGCGGTGATCGTGGCAGCCGTCGTCGACGAGGGTCAACGGGAAACGGCCCGGTCTCGGATCGCGGACCGGATTTCACACGGGCGTGACACAAGGGCCTCTCCTCGCGCGGACCGACAATGCGGCCCCACATGCGTGCGGTGCGGGCGCCACCACGCCCGCACCGCACCGTCTCCGGCCCTGGTTCAGTCCTCGTCGCGCCCCGGAACGACCACCAGGAAGGCGTCCGACTTCAGATCCATCACGACGGTCGCGGCCTCACCCTGGTCCCGACGTCGCGCGGCGTACTCTTCCGCCGGCCACGATCCGCGCGGCGACCCCGCCGGAAAACGCTCCAACACCTTCGCACCCATAGCCGCGGCCACCTCCGCTGTCCCTCTGTCCGTTCGTGCTCCCTCACCACAGCGCCTGCCCGCGATCCGCGTGGACATGTCCGGTCCGCCCCTCGCCCCACGCCGCCCACGCCCCCCACGACTACACATAAGGGCGAAATAAGAGCACACTGAACATATGAGGCGCTACCGCTCGCCGCACAGGACGCGGTGAGCCCGGTAAGGCAAAGGAGACGACTCATGGCCAACGTCTCGCACACCCGAGGTGACATCACCAGCCATCCCGACGCACCGGAGATGCAGCAACGCTACGACCGCATGCTGGGCGGCCGCGACGTGGCACTCGTGGACGGGCCGGTGTTCCTGCTCGGCCTGTACTGTGCCGTGTCCCCGTGGATAGTCCACTTCACCACGAGCCAGCCCGCACTGGTGGCCCACAACCTGATCATAGGTATCGCCATCGGCCTGCTGGCCCTCGGATTCACCCGCGCTCCGGAACGCATGTACGGCCTCAGCGGGGCGATGTGCGCGATGGGGATCTGGATGATCATCTCGCCGTGGATCGTGGGTACGAACCCGGATGCCGGCGTCATCTGGAACAACCTCATCATCGGCGCCCTGACCCTGGCCCTGGGGACGGTGTGCGCCGCTACGGCGGCGAAGAGCATGCGCAAGCCCTAGACGGCACCGGAAGGGAACAGCACGGGCCGGCCCGCCCCCGCGGACCGGCCCGCGCGCGCCCCGGGCCCCGAGACGGACTGCGACCGCCCACAGAGGGCATACGCACTCCTGCGGGGGCCTTGACAAGAAGGGGCGGACATGGAGATAGACGGAATCATCAGTGCCATCGTCATCGGGATCGTCGTCGGCATCCTGGGTCGACTCGTCGTCCCGGGCCGCCAGCGCATCGGGATCCTGTGGACGATCCTCGTCGGCATCGCGGCCGCGCTCATCGGCTCGGGCATCGCGTCGGCCTTCGACGTGGCCGACACGGACGGGGTCGACTGGGTCGAGTGGCTCATCCAGATCGGACTGGCCGCGGTCGGCGTGGCCGCGCTGGACCGCTCGCGCAGCCGTACCCGACGCTGAGGTTCGACTCCGCGGAGGCAGGGGCCCAAGCCTCCGGCACCCGCTCGCAACGGGACGTCAGGACGACGTGGCGCCGGGTGAACCCGGGCGGGCTTCGGGTGAGGATCACATCGTCGAGAGGAACCGAGCCATGGCCGTGGAGGACGCCGAACTGCCGCATCTGCGCCGTTGCGTGGAGCTGGCGGCCGAGGCACTGGAAGCCGGTGACGAGCCGTTCGGGTCGGTCCTGGTCGGCGCGGACGGCACGGTGCTGGCCGAGGACCGCAACCGCGTGGCCTCGGGCGACCGCACCCAGCACCCGGAGTTCGCACTCGCCCGCTGGGCCGCCGCGCACCTCACGCCCGAAGAGCGGGCCGCCGCCACGGTGTACACGTCCGGGGAGCACTGTCCGATGTGCGCCGCCGCCCACGCCTGGGTGGGACTCGGCCGCATCGTGTACGTCGCCTCGTCGGAGCAGCTCCGGGGCTGGCTGGCCGAGCTGGGGGCCGCGGCCGCGCCGGTGCGGGCGCTGCCGGTGCACGAGGTGGCGCCCGGCGTGACCGTGGAGGGACCGGTGCGCGAACTGTCCGCGGAGATCCACGCACTGCACCGCCGCTTCCACGAAGGGCCTTCAGGGCCGGCCTGAGGGCGGCGGCCGAAGCGAGGTCACCGGGCCGGGCGGAGACGCGCGACGACGCGTCCGCCCGGCGGCACGTGTCCGCCCGGCGGAGCGGCATGTCCCGGCTGCACCCTGCCCGGTGGCACCCCGGGACGACCGTCCGCGAGGGTCAGCCCCCGGCCTGCGGTCGGAAACGCCGGTAGAGGACGGTTCCGCCCAGGAGCAGCGCGGCGCCACCCGCGAGTGCGGGCAGGGTCTGGTCCGTGCCGGTGTGGGCGAGGGACGCCGACGACCGCGGCGGGACGGAGTGTGGGGACGGCTGCGGCGGGACCCGCTCCTCCTCCGGTACGGACGGCTCGGGCTCGGATTCCGCGGGAGGCCGCTCGGTCTCGGGACGGTCGGTCTCGGGGCGGTCGCCGGGGGTGTTCCGCGACTCGTTGCCGACGGCCGGGTTGCCGATGCCGACCACGTTGACGCTGTTGCCGCTCACGTTCACCGGGAGGTCGACCGGGAGCTGCACGCCGTTGCCGGAGAGCACGCCCGGGGAGTCCTTCCCGGCGCCCTCGGCGACCGCGCCGCCGCCCGTGCCGGACGCCCCGCCGCCCGCGGAGGCCCCCTGGCGGGCCGTGCCGCCCCCGCCTCCGTTGGCGCAGGTGTTGCCCGCGGCCGGATTCAGGAGCCCGACCACGTTCACGGTGTTGCCGCACACGTTGACCGGCACGTCCACCGGGAGCTGGACGGTGTTGCCCGAGATCAGCCCGGGCGAGCCGACCGCGGTACCGTCCGCGGCGGCACCGCCGGACGCGAACGCGGCGTGCGTCGGCAGCGTCACCGCCAGCGCACCGGAGGCGGCGAGGGCGAACACACCGTTTCGGGTGACCCTTCTCATGAGGTTCCCTGCCTTTCAGACATGGTCACGGGCACTCGCCCGCACCGGTTGACCCGCACCGGTTAAAACGCGACCGCACCATCCGAGTTATGGCTTATAGGCCTTTCACCCCATCGAGTGGCCGTTTCATCGAACGAGCGGCAAAGCGTCCGCACGCCCGCCGCGGCGCCCGGCTCCCCGGCGGCATCGCCCGGAGGCGCCGCGCCGGGGCCCCGCTTATGGTGAGCGAGGGCGTCGACCACCGGTCCGCGACGGGGCGCCCGGGAGGCATCGATGCAGGCCAAGCTGTCGAATCGGCCCACGGCCCGGCGCCGCGCGGTCACCGGAGCGCTCGGGCTGGCCCTGCTGGGTGCCGGGCTGCCCGCCGCGACGGCGACCGCGGACGACGCCGCACCCGGCCCGGCCCGGTTCCACGACCAGAAGGTCACCTGGTCGGCGTGCGAGGGCATGGACGTCCCGAAGGACCTGCAATGCGGAAAGGTCACCGTCCCCCTGGACCACGACCGGCCCGAGGCGGAGACGCTCGATCTGGCCCTCGCCCGCTACCCGGCGACGACCGACCACCCGCGCGGTTCGGTCCTGATCAACTTCGGCGGGCCGGGCGGCTCGGGCGTCAGTGAGTTCGCCAGCGGCGGCGGCAAGGAGTTCATGCACCTCACCAACGACTACGACGTCGTGACCTTCGACCCCCGCGGCGTCGGCCGCTCCTCCCCGGTGACCTGCGGGCCGGCCACGGTGGACATCATCGAGGCGACGGACGGGAACAAGACGCTCACCGACCCCGAGGACGTGCTCGGACGCCTGCGGGACGCGGCCGCCGAGTGCGCGCAGCACTCCGGTCCCGTACTGCGGCACATAGGCACGGTCGACGCGGCGCGGGACCTGGACGTCATGCGCCGGGCACTCGGCGACGACCGGCTCAACTACCTGGGCTTCTCCTACGGGACCCGGCTGGGCGCGGTCTACGCCGCCCAGTTCCCGGACAAGGTCGGCCGGGTGGTGCTCGACGGCGTCGACACCCTGACGGAACCGCTGACCGAGCAGGGACTGGCCGGCGCGCGGGGACAGCAGACGGCGCTGGAGAACTTCCTCGACTGGTGCGTGCAGGACATCGCGTGCCCGTTCGGGCAGGACGCCCGGAGCGCCCGCCGCCAGGTCGAACAGGTCATCGCCTCGCTCGACGCGGACCCCGTCCCGACGGGCTTCGGCGAGCCCTTCTCCGGACAGGACATGGTCGGTGCCGTCGGTCAGGCGCTGTACAGCGAGGAGTTGTGGCCCTCCTTGCAGCGGGCGCTCGCCCAGCTCATGGAGGACGGCGACACCCGCGGCCTGGAGGGTTTCGTGTCCGGTGGTGTCACCTTCCCGGTCCGGGCTCCGGAACCGGCGCGGGGCCGGGAGCGGGCCGGCGGCGGCCTCACCGACCAGGAGGACGTCCCCCTGGACAACCTGCCGGCCGCCCTCATGGCGATCAACTGCGCGGACGATCCCGACCGCCCCACCGCCGAGCAGGTCGCCGGGTCCCTGGGCCGGCTGCGCGCACGGTACGAGGAGGCCTCGCCCGTCTTCGGCCGCTACCGGCTCACCCAGGTGCTGATGTGCCACGGCCGCCCCAAGGGCACCGACTACATCCGGGACGACGTGAAGGACCTCGACACGGCCAGGATGCTGCTCGTGGGCACCCGGGGCGACCCGGCCACGCCGTACCGCTGGACCGTGGAGACCGCCGAGCGGCTCGGGGCGCCGGCCGTGGTCCTCGACAACAAGGGCGAGGGACACACCGGTTACGCCTCCTCCGAGTGCGTGCACCGCAAGGTCGACGACTTCCTGCTGTACGGCTCCCTGCCGGCCGACGGCAGCTCCTGCGGCTCCGAGACCCCCCGGAGCGAGGACGACTGAGCCGGCCGCGGTCGGTGGCGCCACGGGCCGCGAGGCCGGCACGGGCCGGCGTGGATCGCCCCCGAATGCCCGATACGTCCATCGGTCCTATCGTGCTGTCATGGAGCACGATCTGAGTCCCGCCACCCTCGCCGAGCTTCGGCGCCCCCGCCCCTACCCGGCCGTGTCCGTGCTGACGCCGACCCACCGCCGTGAACCGGACAACGCCCAGGATTCCGTCCGGCTGCGCAACGTGGTCGCCGAGGCCAAGAAACAGCTGGAGGACGATCCGGCGGTCACCCGCGAACGGCGCATGGAGGTGTCCCGGGAACTGGACCGGGCCCTCGCCGAAGTCGATCTGACCCATGCCGAGGACGGCCTGGCGATCTTCGCCGCTCCGGGCGAGCACCAGGTCTGGACGCTCGCCCGTTCCGTCCCGGAGCGCGTGGTCCTCGCGGACACGTTCCTGACCCGCAACCTGGTGGCCGCGCAGGCCGCCGAACGGCCGTTCTGGGTGCTGTCGGTCGCGGCCGACCGCGTCACGCTGTGGAGCGGCGGCGCGGACCGGGTCGTCGAGGACCGCACCGGCGGCTTCCCGATGGACCGGCCGCCGCTGGACTTCGACCCCGAACGCCAGGAGCGGATCGGCGACTCGCCGAGCACCTTCCGCGACGAGACCACCCGCCGGTTCCTGCGCGACGCCGACGCCGCGATGGGCAGGGTCCTGCGCGCGCATCCCCGGCCGCTGTACATCACCGGTCCGCAGCCCGCGCTGTCCCTGCTGGAGGAGACCGGGAGCACCGTGCGGGAGGCGGTGCTGGTGCCGCACGGAGGTCTCGCGCACGGCACGGCCGAGGCCGTGCGGCAGGCGGTGCAGCCAGTCCTGGAGGACGAGGCGCACGGTCACGTCGAGGCGGTGGCCAGGGAACTGGAGGCGGCCCGCGGGCGCAAGGACTTCGCCGCCGGCGTGGACGAGCTGTGGGAGAGCGCGCACACCGGCCGGGTCCGGCTGCTGGCCGTCGAGGAGAACTTCAAGGTGACGATGCGCGACGACGGGGAGCACCTGCTCCCCGCGGACGACGGCGACCTCGACGCCCGCGAGGACATCGTGGACGAGATCGTCGAGCAATGTCTGGAGACCGGCGCCGAGGTCCGCTTCGTACCGGACGGCGCGCTCGGGGAGGCGGAGGGCATCGCGGGGGTGCTGCGGTACTGACCCGCCGTACCCCGGGGGCCCGCTCCTCTCGACCACCATGAAACCCTGTCCGCCGGACACGTGTCCGCCCTCGCGGGTACGCGGCGGACGGGGAAGGAGTCGACGGAGCGTGAGCGAACTTCTGGGTGTGGCGGTCCTGGGCGCCGGGCACATGGGCGCCGACCACGTACGACGCCTCGACCGGGTGGTGAGCGGCGCCCGGGTCGCCGCGGTGGCCGACCCCGACGCCGACCGGGCGAAGGAGGCCGTCGCCGGGATGGACGGCGTGGCCGTGCGCACCACCGCGCAGGCCGCGCTGGACGCACCGGGTGTCGAGGCCGTCCTGATCGCCTCGCCCGGCGAGGCGCACGAGGAGGCTCTGCTGGCCGCCTTCGCCCGCGGGCTGCCGGTGCTGTGCGAGAAGCCGATGGTGCCGGACTCCGCGGGCGCGCTGAGGGTGGTGGAGGCGGAGGCGCGAGGGGGCCGGCGGCTGGCGCAGATCGGCTTCATGCGGCGCTACGACACCGAGTACCGGCAGCTGAAGTCGCTGCTGGACGGCGGGCGGCTGGGCCGGCCCCTGATGCTGCACTGCGTCCACCGCAACGTGTCCTCCCCGCCGCACTTCACGTCCGCGATGCTGGTCACCAGCTCCGTCTCGCACGAGATCGACGCGGCCCGCTGGCTGCTCGGTCAGGAACTGACCGCGGTGTCCGTGCTCCGGCCGCGCCCCTCGGCGGGCGCGCCCACGGGACTGCTCGACCCGCAGTTCGTGCTCTTCGAGACCGAGCGGGGCGCCCTGGTCGACGTGGAGATCTTCGTCAACTGCGGCTTCGGCTACGAGGTGCGCTGCGAGGCCGTCTGCGAGTCGGGCAGCGCCCGGATCGGGGAGGCGCACGGCATGCTGGTGACGGCCGCGGGCGCCGCTCGTGAAGAGGTGCCGCAGGACTACCTCGTACGGTTCGCGGACGCCTATGACCGCCAGGTGCAGGCCTGGGTCGACGCCACCCGGCGGGGACGGGTCACCGGCCCGGACGCCTGGGACGGGTACGCCGCCTCCGTGGCCGCCGAGGCCGGTGCACGCTCCCTGGAGACGGGCACGCGCACCCCGGTCGTCCTGGCGCCCCGCCCGGCCCTGTACGACCGGTCATAGAACAAGGGTTCACCGAACATCAGGGCGACGACTCCGCCACCTGCCGAGGCCCGTCAAGTTCCGTAGGACTTCTACGACTTGAGCCTCCGCCCGCCTACCCCGCCGACGTGCCGAAGTCGCTCCGGGAAGACCGTGGCATATGCCTGAAGCACCACCGTATCGTGTGTTGCCGAATCCCTTACGGGGCGTCGCGGGCTGTGCAACAGTCGTAACGGTCCTTCCGCCAGCCTCGGTCCCGCCTTGGTCGTACCGTCTGCACATCGGAGTGCGTCATGTCGTCCCCTCTCTCCGCGGACCATCCAGCCGCCCAGCCATCAGGACACGGCTCGGTGGAAGCCCTGATATCGCTGACACGGCGGCTCCGGGGCGACGTGGACGCGGTACGGCGGGACAGCCGGGGCGACGGGACGGACCCGCGCGGACGCTGGCAGCGTGCCCTCTACGACCTGGCGCTGCACCAGCTCAGCGATCTGGACGAGCACCTGGCGCAACTGCGGGACGGCCCGGCGCCCGCCCTCCGGCCCGGTTCCCTGCTCAGCCGGGTCGGCAGCGCGGAGTGGAACCTGCTGACCGACGAGGCCGAGTGGTCCGGGGAACTCTTCCAGATCTTCGGCCGCGATCCGGCGACCGCTCCGCTCAGTCTCGACGAACTCCCTTCCCTGGTGGTCGCCGACGACCGGCCGAAACTGACCGCCATGGTCACCGGTTGCCTCGTCGACGGCCGGCCCATCGACGGCGAGTTCCGCGTGGTGCGGCCCGACGGCACCGTACGCACCGTGCACATGATGGGCGAGCCCGTGCTCGACGCCGACGGCAGCACCGCCTCGATGTGGGCGGTGCTGCGCGACGTCAGCGAGCTGCGCCGCAGTCAGCGGGCGGTGAGCGAGACCCGTGACTCGCTCCGGCACCGTCCCCTGCCGGCGGCCGGCGAGCCACGGGCCGCGGTCGAACCGCGGGACGCCGTGCTGCCACCCTGGCACGGCATCCTGCGGTTCCCGCGCGAGGGCCGGCCCGGCCTGGACCTGGCCGCCGGGTACCTGCCGTCCCGTGCCCACGCGCCCCGGAGCGGCGCCTGGTACGACGCGTGCGCGCTCACCGGCGACGACACCCTGCTCAGCGTCGGCGCACTCGCCGGGCCGGACATCGCCGGGGCCCAGACCCCGGCGATGGTCATCAGCGCGCTGCGCGGCCTGTCGATGGCCGGCTCGCCGCCCGCCCACCTGCCGGACCTCCTCGACCGGTTACTCGACCGCGGCGCCCTGCCCCCCGTGCGCGAGGCCCTGTTCTGCGGATACCGGCCCGGGACCCGCACCCTGACCTGGGCGCACACCGGCCGAGCCACCCCCCTGCTGGTCCGTGACGGGACGGTGCGGGCGACAGCCGAGCGGCAGGCGGTGCCCCTCCGCGCCGGCGACCTGGTCCTCCTGCACACCGGTGGGCTCGCCGAGGAGGACGAGCATCGCCTCCTCGCGCTGACCCTCCGTCTGGCAGGGGTGTGTTCCGCCCAGGACGGCGTACGGATCGTGACGGAGGTGCTCGCCGCGACCGCCGCGTCCGGCAGCCGGGGTGACACCTGCGTGCTGGTCGCCCGGGTGACGGTCTAGGGAGCACGGCTGAGCGGCGCGGTCACCACGCGGTGGGCGCTACGCCCGCGCGATGTCGCCGCTCCTCCCCCTGGCCCTCGACGACTTCCCCTTGGGCAACGCCAGTTCGATCTCCTCGCGCAGCTCCTGGATCTTCGGGAAGCCGGCGTACTCCGCGGTCAGCCGGTACATCTGACGCAGCCGGTCCCAGGTCCGCTGGGAGGAGTTGGTGCCCATGGACACCAGGGCCAGTCGCGCGTACCGGTCCGCCTGTTCGGGGTCGTCGGCGATGAAGCAGGCGGAGGCCATGGAGAGGTAGTCGAAGATCTTCGACCGCTGCCGGCCGTCGATCCTGAGGGCCAGCGCCTTCTCGGCGTAGTGCTGGGCATGCGCGGCGGCGCCCGGTTCGAACTCGGCGAGCGTCCGGTAGGCCAGGGCCTGCATGCCGTACAGATCCTCCTCCTTGAACGTCTGCATCCAGTCCGGCGGCGGCACGTCCGCCTTGTCGGAGACGAAGAGGTCCTCGGCCCGGCCCAGGGTGCGGCGCATCGCCTGGCCCTTGCCCATGGAGGCCTGCGCCCAGGCCTCGATGGTGTAGAGCATGGCCCGGGTACGCGGCAGCACCTCCTCGCCGGAGCCCGACTCGGCCAGCTTCATCAGGTCGAGCGCGTCGTCGGGCCGGCCCAGGTGCACCATCTGACGGGCGGCCCGGGAGAGCGCCTCGCCGGCCCGGGGCCGGTCGCCGCCCTCGCGCGCGGCATGGGCGGCGATGACGAAGTACTTCTGCGCCGTGGGTTCCAGGCCGACGTCGTGCGACATCCAGCCCGCGAGGACCGCGAGGTTGGCGGCGACGCCCCACAGGCGGCGCTGGAGATGGGGTGGGTGGTGGTAGGAGAGCATGCCCCCCACCTCGTTGAGCTGGCCCACCACGGCCTTGCGCTGGAGTCCGCCGCCCCGGGCGGCGTCCCAGGCGCGGAACACCTCGACCGAGCGCTCCAGTTCCTCGACTTCCTGGGACCCGATGGGGGCGGCCTCGTACCGGTCGAACCCGGCGGGGTCGGCGTGCGGAGGTCGGCGGGGGTGGGGAGCGTCGGCAGCCAGGGCCGGGTCGGTGTGCAGCCAGTCGTGCATGGCGCTGCTGAGTGCGGAGCCCGCGGCGAGCGCGGCGCCCGCGCCCACCAAGCCGCGTCGGTTGAGCATGAGGTCCATTCCCGTGAATTCGGTGAGGACCGCCGCGGTCCGCTCGGGCGCCCACGGCACTCCGTCGGGATGTTCCTCGTTCCCGCCGTCCTGCCGTTTCCCCGCGCGCCCGTGCCGAACCAGACCGAGGTCCTCGATGGTCACGACACGGCCGAGACGCTCGGTGAACAGGACCGCCAGCACCCGCGGCACCGGATCGCGCGGGATCTCTCCCATGTCGATCCACCGCCGCACCCGCGAGGTGTCGGTCGCCAGCTGGGGGTGGCCCATGGCCGCCGCCTGCCGGTTGACCAGCCTCGCGAGTTCCCCCTTGGACCAGCCGGCCAGGCCGAACAGGTCCGACAGACGGGTGTTGGGTTCCTTGTTCACGTCAAGCCCCCAGGTTCTCGGCTGAGTTGACAGTAGCCCCGTGCAGGTTGCCGGGCGATGATTCGCCACCGTTCGCCAGGGTGCGCCAGATGGTGTGCCAGGGGCGGACGGGTGTCAGGTAGGAATGCGCCACCCCGACCCGGTTGCCGTGGGGTTACTCCCCAGGGTGGTCCCCGGCGGCCGGTCGGACGGCGCGACGGCTTCCAGAAGGCGGCCCTTCCGCACGATCGGTCGGGCACCGCTCTTCAGACAGGCACAGCAGGCACACGAAGGGATCTGTCTCGATCATGTACGCAGCATCGTCCTCCGTGTCCGCCCCGCAGCGCTCGCTGCACCCCCGTCCGACGGCGGGCGGCGGCCCCTATCTCGCCCCCGCTCGTCCGGCGGCCCCGGTGCTCGGGGCGGGCAGGGCGCGGCGCGGCGCGGGCCCCGGCGCCCAGCCGCTCAGCGGGAGAATCGACCTGTCCGGCCCCCAAGGGGCCCAACTGCGCACGGCGATCGCCTCCGTGCACCGGATCTGTCCGGAGTTCTCGCCGGTGCAGGTGCTGCGCCGCAGCGGGCGCTCCGTGCTCCTGGTCGGTACGACCGGGCGCAGCACCGCGGTCGCCAAGTGTTTACTGGACCACTCCCCCGCGTGGGCGGAGCGCATCCGGCACGAGATAGGGGCATACCGCTCGTTCGTCCGGCACCGCCCCCCGGTGCGGGTGCCGAGGCTGATCGCAGCGGATCCGGACAACTGCACACTGGTGATCGAGAGGATGCCCGGGCGGGTGGCGGCTCTGCACCGGCATCCGCTGGAGGCTCCGCCGCGGGCGGACATCAGGGCGGCGCTCGGCGCGATCTGCCGGCTCAACGCCTGGCGTCCACCGGCCGGCACCTTCGACGCGCCGCTGGACTACGCCGACCGGATCTCCCGCTACCACGAGCTGGGACTGCTCACCGACCGGGACCTGGGTGACCTGCAGAAGCTGCTGCACGGCATCGCCCACGCGGGTGGCCGCCAGGGCATGGGCCAGTTCTGCCACGGTGACGCACTGCTCTCCAACGTCCTGATGTCACCGGCCGGTCCGGTGCTGGTGGACTGGGAGCACGCCGGCTGGTACCTGCCCGGTTACGACCTGGCGACGCTGTGGGCCGTCCTAGGCGACGCCCCGGTGGTCCGCCGCCAGATCAGCCAGATCGCCCAGTCGGGCGGGACGGCCGCGCGCGACGCGTTCCTGGTCAACCTGATGCTGGTGCTGACCCGGGAGATCCGTACGTACGAGACGGCCGTGCAGCGTTCCCTGCAGGACACCGCGCCGGCGGCGCCGGTCCCGCCCGGTGCCGCGCCCTCCGGCGAGGAGCAGCGGCTGCTGCTGCGCCGGCTGCACGACGACTGCCAGATGGCCCGGCGGGCGGTGCGCGCGGCGGTCGGCACGCGCTGACGGAAGGACGACGAACCGCGGTGCGCCCGGGACGGGAGCGCACCGCGGATTTTTGTGTGCCGCGGTGCGCGTCGGCCATTGGTGTACGCCACTGACGCCGCCCAGGCCCGTGGCCCGCCGCCGCGAAACTCGCCCGCCCCCCTGCTGACGTGGGCAATCGCCGTGATGGACGCATGATTGACGGATCGTCGGACCGCCGGGTACCACTGACCCACGCCCGGCCCCGCACCGTCCGTCCCGTCACGCCCGTCACAGGAGGCCGCTTTGCGCAGATCCCCCGTCGTGCCCGTCCTGGCCGCGGCGGCAGTGCTGCTGCCGTTGCTCGGGGCGGCACCGTCCGCCGCCCGGCCCTCCGTGGCGCCGCCCGCCCAGGAGGACCGCCTGCAGCGGGCCTTCGCCGTGGCGGCCGCGGAGTACCGCGTGCCGCAGAGCGTCCTGCTCGGCGTCTCCTACCTCCAGTCCCGCTGGGACGCGCACGCGGGCGCGCCGAGTGTGACCGGCGGCTACGGCCCGCTGCACCTCACCGACGCGCGTGCGGCCCTGGCCGGGGCCTCGCACCACAGCGAGGGCACCGAGGATCCCCGTGGCGACGACGCCCGGGCGCCGCTGCGCCCGGGGCCGGCCCGGGCACCCGCCGATCTGCCGGCCCGGCTGTCCACGCTGCCGCGGGCGGCCGAGCTGACCGGTCTGAGTCCCGAGGCGCTGCGCACCGACGCGGCCGCGAACGTGTCCGGCGGCGCCGCACTGCTCGCCGCCGCCCAGCGGGACCTGGGCGAGCCGCTCAGCGCGGACCCGGCGGACTGGTACGGGGCGGTGGCCCGCTTCTCGGGGGCCGAGGACTCCGCGACGGCGGCCGCGTACGCGAACGACGTGTTCGAGGTGATCCGCGAGGGTGGGCGGCGGACCACGGACGCCGGGCAGCGGGTCGCCCTGGCGGCCCGGCCCGACGTGGCGCCCGATGTCTCGCAGCTGGGACGCGTGGGACTGCGCACCGCCTCGGCCGCGGGCACCGAGTGCCCGAAGACGGTGTCCTGCGCATGGCTCCCGGCCCCGTACGAGGAGTTCGGCGACGGCGACTACGGCAACCACGACCTGGGGAACCGGCCCGCCGCCCAGCGCATCCGGTACATCGTCGTGCACGACACCGAGGGCGCCTGGGACGGTGTCCTCGACATGGTCCAGGACCCGACCTACGTGTCCTGGAACTACAGCCTGCGCTCCACCGACGGCCACATCGCCCAGCACGTGAAGGCGAAGGACGTGGCCTGGCACGCGGGCAACTGGTACGTCAACGCGAAGTCGATCGGCCTGGAGCACGAGGGCTTCCTGGCGGAGCCGGACGCCTGGTACACGGAGGCGATGTACCGCTCGTCGGCGCGGCTGGTGAAGTACCTGGCCAAGAAGTACGACATCCCGCTGGACCGGCAGCACATCCTCGGCCACGACAACGTCCCGGGCACCACGACGGCGACGATCCCGGGCATGCACACCGACCCCGGCCCGTACTGGGACTGGCGGCACTACTTCGAGCTGCTGGGCCGCCCCTTCGAGCCGACGGCCGGCAGGAAGTCCGGCATGGTGACGATCCGCCCCGACTACGCCGCCAACCGGCCCGGGTACACCGGCTGCGAGACGCGGGGCGAGCCCTGCGCGGCACACGGCTCCAGCGCGGTGCGGCTCTACTCCGACCACGACGTGAACGCGCCGCTGATCAGGGACGTCGGCCTCGGCACCACCCCCACGACCGGGGTGAACGACCTGTCGTCGCGGGTCTCGACGGGTCAGCAGTACGCGGTCGCCGACCGGTGGGGGGACTGGACCGCCATCTGGTACCTGGGCCAGAAGGCCTGGTTCCACGACCCCCGGAAGAACCCGGCGGCGGTGCCCGCCTCGGGCCGGGTGATCACTCCGAGGGAGGGTCTGGAGAGCGTACCGGTGTACGGGCGCGCGTACCCGGAGAAGGCCGCCTACCCGGCGGACGTGCCCGCCCAGGCCGTGTCGCCGCTGCCGTACCGGCTGCTCGCGGGGCAGAGGTACGTGACCGGTGGGAAGGTGCCCGGCGAGTACTACTACGCGGTGACCTTCGACGAGGCCTCGCACCGGGTGGTCGTGGGTGAGGACCTGTACTACGAGATCCAGTACGGCCACCGGGTCGCGTACGTGCGCGCCGCCGACGTCACGCTCGCGACCGTGCGGTAGCCGCCGGGTCAGCCCTGCTGGAAGAGCTCCGCCGGGAGCGGCTTCAGCAGGGCGTACAGGTCGTCGGTGATGGGGCGGTCCCAGGCGGCGATGGTCACCAGGACGCCGTCGCTGCGGTCGAACTGCACGCAGGAGATCCGGCCCTCGGAGAGCTTGAGGCGGCGCACGATGAGCAGGTTGTCGCCCTGCATCACGGGGACGTCCTCGGCGCCGACGACCGTCACCTCCTCCTCGTTCTCCAGGGCCAGCAGCAGCTGGGCGACCTCGAACGGGATCTCGCCCTCGGGGACCTCGCGGGCCGGGGAGCCGGCCGGCAGGTTGCCGATGATCATCGCGGGGCCGCGTCCGCCGAACAGGTCGTAGCGCAGGAAGACGCCCTGGCAGCTGCCGTCCGGTGCGGGCAGGAGGCCGGCGCCCAGGTTCCCGGGCCAGTCGCCCGGGTCCATGGCCAGTACGTCGAAGTCGGGCCCGGCGGGCGTGGCGCTGCGGCGGCGGAGGAACGACATGCCGCCATGGTACGTGGCCGCGCCCTCCGCACGGAGTGCGGGCGCCGCCCGACCCGGCCGTGCGGCCCCGCCGTCGTGCGTGTCCGCCTCGCCTCACTCCTCCGGGGGAGCCGGCGGCACCACCGCGACCGGGGCGGCCGCGTGCAGCAGGACGGCGTGGGTGACCGAGCCCATCATGCGGGCGGGGGCCAGCAGGCGCCGGCGGTGCCGGCCGACGACGACCAGGTCGGCGTCGCGGGAGGCGGCGACGAGGTGCCCGGCGGCGTCGCCGGGCACGACGTGCGTCTCGGCCCGGACGTCGGGGTGGCGTCCGC
Organism: Streptomyces sp. NPDC047853; assembly: GCF_043204535.1. Taxonomy (NCBI): domain Bacteria; kingdom Bacillati; phylum Actinomycetota; class Actinomycetes; order Kitasatosporales; family Streptomycetaceae; genus Streptomyces; species Streptomyces sp. NPDC047853. The sequence continues at coordinate 103,146 of NZ_JBIDCI010000019.1, forward strand.
GGTAGGGGGCGAGGAAGCCGTCGGCCAGGACCCGGGTCTCGCTCTCGATGGAGACCTCGTCGATCACCAGCGGCATCATCTGGCCGGCGGCGGCCCAGGTCTGTACCGGCCACGGGTAGGCGGCGACCACCTGGAGGCGGGCCCCGCGCAGCGCCGCCTCGGTGAAGGCGAAGGAGAGCGTGGCGTCGTCGGGACTGTCCACGTGCAGTCCGACGACCACCCGGGGCCCGGGTTCGGCGGGCGGCTCCCCGTGCACCTCGCGCCCGGGGCGGGGCACGACCACGGCGGGGCACTCGGCGTCGCGGGCGGCGGCCATGCCGTTGGAGCCGAGCAGCAGACTGGCGAAGCCGCCGCGGCCCCGGGAGCCGAGCACCAGCAGTTGGGCGTCCGCGCCCAGCTCCGGCAGCACGGCACCCGGCACGCCCTCCATGCCGACGTACTCCGTCGCCACCGCGTAGGCCCGCCCCCGCAGGTGCTCGCGGGCCTGGTCGAGCAGCGGGTCGTCGCCGGTGTCCGGTGGGCCCGCGACCAGGACCTCGGCCTGCGCCCAGGCGGCGTACTGACGCACGTGCACCACCCGCAGGGGTGCCTCGCGCCGGTGGGCGGCGTCCAAGGCCCAGTCCAGGGCGCGCAGGCTGTCGTCCGAGCCGTCGACCGCCGCGATGACCGGCAGGGTGGTGCTCATGGGTTCCTCACCTCCGGGTACGACCGTCCCCCTCGTGGCGTCAGCCTCGCTCAGGCCTCGGCCCCGCGGGGGCGCTCGCGCTCGCGTGTCCGGAAAAAGGCGGGGAACACCCCCGGATCGGGCGGACGGGCATCGGCCCGGCGTCCGGGGAGGCGTCTCAGGTGAGGTCGAACTCGCCCTCCCGCGCTCCCGACACGAACGCGCCCCATTCCGCGGGGGTGAAGATCAGGGAGGGGCTCTCCGGGCTGCCGCTGTTCCGCATGGCGATGAACCCCTCGACGAAGGCGATCTGGACATCCCCCAGGCCTCGGCTGCTGGACTGCCACTGCGCTTTGCTGAGGTCCAGCTCCGGCTTGTCCCAGCCCATGAGCGGGCGCTGTTGGGTGGTGCTCTCGGCCACGTCCGTGCTCCTCCCGGTCTCGTCGTCCGCGGTCAGCCTAGCGATCGGGTCCGACCGCCGACAGGCCGTGTGGTCAGGGGCCGGTGAACCGGTCCCGCAGCTCCCGCTTGAGGATCTTCCCGCTGGCGTTGCGCGGCAGCGCGTCCACGAACCTCACCCGTTTGGGTGCCTTGAAGGCGGTGAGCCTCTCGCGGGCGTGGGCGATCAGTTCGTCCTCGGTGACCTCGCCGCGCGGGACGACGACCGCCGTGACGGCCTCGATCCACCGCTCGTCGGGCAGCCCGATCACGGCGGCCTCGGCGACCGCCTCGTGGGTGTAGAGGGCGTCCTCGACCTGGCGGGAGGCGACCAGCACGCCACCGGAGTTGATGACGTCCTTCACGCGGTCGACGATCGTGAAGTAGCCGTCCGCGTCCCGGACCGCGAGGTCGCCGGAGTGGAACCAGCCGTCGCGGAAGGCGGCTTCGGTCTCCTCGGGCTTGTCCCAGTATCCCTGGCACAGCTGCGGGGAGCGGTAGACGACTTCGCCGGGTGTGCCGTCGGGTACGTCCTTGCCGTCCTCGTCGACCACCCGCGCGTCGACGAACAGGACGGGGCGCCCGCAGGAGTCCATGCGGCCCTCGTGCTCGTCCGGGCCGAGGACGGTGGCGAGGGGGCCGATCTCGCTCTGCCCGAAGCAGTTGTAGAAGGCGAGTCCCGGAAGACGCTCGCGCAGGCGTTCCAGGACGGGCACGGGCATGATCGACGCCCCGTAGTAGGCCTTGCGCAGGCCGCCGAGGTCCCGGGTGGCGAAGTCGGCGCGGCCCGCGAGACCGATCCACACGGTGGGCGGCGCGAACAGGCTGTCCACGCGGCCGTTCTCGACCAGGTCGAGGATCCGGTCGCCGTCGGGCGCGTCGAGGACGATGTTCGTCGCGCCGATCGCGAGGTAGGGCAGCAGGAAGACGTGCATCTGCGCCGAGTGGTAGAGGGGCAGCGCGTGCACCGGGCGGTCGCCCGCGCCGAGGTCGAGGGCGGTGATGGCGCTCAGGTACTCGTGCACCAGCGCCCGGTGGGTCATCATCGCGCCCTTGGGCAGCGCGGTGGTGCCCGAGGTGTAGAGCAGCTGCACCAGGTCCTCGGCGCCCGGCTCGGGTCCGTCGTACGCGGGTGCCGTGGCCAGCCGGGCGAGCAGTGAGTCGTCCGTGTCGCGCAGCGGGAGCGTGCGGACGCCGTCGGGGAGCCGGCCGGTGAGGTCCGGGTCGGCGAGGACCAGCGTGCTGCCGGACTGGGTCACGAGGTAGGCGAGGTCGTCGCCGGTCAGGTTCTGGTTGACCGGGACGTGCACCAGGCCCGCGCGGGCGCAGGCGAGGAAGGCGATCAGGTAGGCGTCGGAGTTGTGCCCGTAGGCGCCGATCCGGTCGCCGGGGGCGGCTCCCTGGGCCACCAGGACGCTCGCCGCGCGGGAGACGGCGGTGTCGAGTTCGTCGTACGTCCAGGAGCGGTCGCGGTACTCGACCGCGACGCGGGCCGGCGTGCGGCGGGCGCTGCGGCGCAGCACCCCGTCGACCGTGCTGCCGTGTCCGGGCGTCTGCGTCATGACATGATCCTCGACCGGTGGGCGGGGCGGGTCAAGACACGTGCGGCGGCTCCGTGAACAGCTCGTGTCATGCCACTGACACGTGCACATACCGACTGGTACGCTCAGCCGCCCCTTCCCCCAAAGACGTCGGGAGGCACGATGCGCACCCGCCTGAGACGGCTCGTCGTCACGGCCGTCGCCCTGCTCACCGCGGCGACCGCGCTGCCCGGGGCCGCCGCGGACGAACGGTCCGCCGGCCGGCACGAGCGTCCGTCCCACGGCGGGCTGTCCGCCGTCATCCGCTACACCGAGTACGGCATCCCGCACATCGTCGCCGAGGACTACGCGAACCTCGGCTTCGGCACGGGCTGGGCCCAGGCCGAGGACCAGGTGTGTGCGCTGGCCGACGGTTTCGTGACCGTGCGCGGTGAACGCTCACGGCACTTCGGCGCCGACGCGGCGACCGACCTCTCGCTCTCGTCGGCCACCACGAACCTCGCCAGCGACCTGTACTTCCAGGGAGTGCGCCGGTCGCGCACGGTGGAGCGGCTGCTCGCCGAGCCGGCGCCGCGCGGCCCCAGCCGCGACTCCGAGGAACTGATGCGGGGCTTCGCGGCGGGCTACAACGCCTGGCTGGAGCAGAACCGGATCACCGACCCGGCGTGCCGGGGCGCCTCCTGGGTGCGCCCGGTGACCTCGCTGGACGTGGCCGTGCGCGGCTTCGCCCTCGCCGTGCTCGGCGGTGAGGGACGGGCCGTGGACGGCATCACGGCCGCCCGGCCCCCGTCCGGGGGCACCGCGGCGGCGGCCCCCGCGCCCGACGCCGGGGCTCTCGCGCGCGCCGCCCGGGAGCTGTTCGCCGCCGACGACGCCGACATGGGTTCCAACGCGGTCGCGTTCAGCGGGCGCACCACGGCGAACGGGCGCGGGCTGCTGCTCGGCAACCCGCACTACCCGTGGCACGGCGGGCGCCGCTTCTGGCAGTCGCAGCAGACGATCCCGGGCCGGCTCGACGTGGCGGGCGGCTCCCTGCTCGGCTCCGCCACGGTGTCCATAGGCCACAACGCGCATGTCGCCTGGAGCCACACCGTCGCCACGGGCGTGCCGCTCAACCTCCACCAGCTGACGCTGGACCCGGCCGACCCGACGGTCTACCTGGTGGACGGCAGGCGCGAGCGGATGACGGAGCGGTCCGTGACCGTCCCGGTGAAGGACGGCGCGCCGGTGACCCGGACCCAGTGGTGGACCCGGTACGGCCCGGTGGTGACCTCGCTCGGCGCCTCGCTGCCCCTGCCGTGGACCGGGACGACCGCCTACGCGCTCAACGACCCGAACGCCGCCAACCTGCGCGCCTCCGACACCGCGCTCGGCTTCAGCCGGGCCCGCGGCACGGGCGACGTACGGGACTCGCTGCGCCGCACGCAGGGGCTGCCGTGGGTGAACACGATCGCCGCCGACTCGCGCGGGCGCACCCTGTTCACCCAGTCACAGGTACTCCCCCGCATCACCGACGAGTTGGCCGACCGCTGTTCCACACCGCTCGGCAAGGTCACCTACCCGTCCTCGGGAGTGGCGGTCCTCGACGGGTCGCGCGGCGACTGCGCCCTGGGCCGGGACCGGGACGCCGTACAGCCGGGGATCTTCGGTCCGGACCGGATGCCGACGCTCGAGGACGCGCCGTACGCGGAGAACTCCAACGACAGCGCCTGGCTGGCCAACGCGGACCGCCCGCTCACCGGCTACGAACGCGTCTTCGGCACCGTCGGCACCCAGCGCTCGATGCGGACGCGGGGTGCGGTCGAGGACGTGGCGGCGATGGCCGGGCGCGGCGGGCTGACCGTACGGGACCTCCAGCGGCAGCAGTTCGCCGACCGCGTGCCCGCCGGTGACCTGGTCGCCGCCGACGCGGCGCGGGCCTGCGCGGCGCTGGCCGGCGGCACGGCGACCGACAGCGCGGGCACAGCGGTGGACGTGCGGGATGCCTGCGGTGTCCTCGCCCGCTGGGACCGCACGGTCGACACCGGGAGCCGGGGCGCGCTGCTCTTCGACCGGTTCTGGCGGGCCCTCACGAGGACGGTGCCGGCCGGGCGGTTGTGGAAGGTGCCGTTCTCGCCCGACGACCCGGTCCGCACCCCGAACACCCTCGACACCTCCGTACCCGGCTTCGCCACCGCCCTCGCGGACGCGGTCGGCGAACTGCGGGCGGCGGGTATCCCGCTCGGCGCCCGGCTGGGTGAGCACCAGTTCGTGGTGCGGGGCGGCAAGCGCATCCCCGTGGGCGGGGGCACGGAGTCGCTGGGCGTCTGGAACAAGATCGAGCCCGTCTGGGACCCGGCCGGCGGCGGCTACACCGAGGTGACCACCGGCTCCAGCTACATCCAGGCGGTCGGCTGGGACGGGAGCCGGTGCCCGGTGGCGCGGACGCTCCTGACCTACTCCCAGTCCGCCGACCCCACCTCGCCCCATCATGCCGACCAGACCCGGCTGTTCTCGGGTGAGCGGTGGGTGACGTCCCGCTTCTGCGAGCGCGACATCCGGGCGTCGCCCGCCCTGCGCGTCGTCCGGGTGCGCGAACGCTGAGTCCGCGCCGTCCTGCGACCCGTCCGGCCGCGCCGGGCGGGTCCGGCGTCCCGTCGGCTCCGTCCGCCCCATTGACACGACCCGGCACTGACAGGAAAGTTTCACTCCGCACGGCGATCCAGGAAAGATACTTTCAGCTTCGGCGGCGGGAGGCTCTTCGATGGCCGGACAGGCGACCAACGGATTCACGCGGCGTCAACTGGGCGCCGGTGCCATGGCACTCGGTGGTGCCCTGGCCATCGCCCCGTTCGCGGCCGGACCGGCCGAGGCCGCCGCGGACCAGGGTCGCCGCCCCACCCTGCGGCGCGGCTCCGCCGAGCGCGCCGGTCTGCTCCCCGGTCATCTGCGCCGCCTCGTCACCGACGCCGAGGCCTACCTCGGCCCCTCCCCCGAGCACCCGTGGTACGCGGGCGCCGTGCTGCTCGCCGGGCGGGGCGGCACGGTGGCGCTGCACGAGCCGATCGGCATGGCTGTGCGCTACCGGGCCTACGACGAGGCGACCGACACCGGCGTCGAGTTCCCCGCGGGGCAGCAGATCCCGATGGCCGAGGACACGGTGTTCGACCTCGCGTCGATCTCCAAGCTGTTCACCTCCATCCTCGCCGTGCAGCAGCTGGAGCGGGGCACGCTGGAGCTGGAGGAGCCGGTCGCCTCGTACCTGCCGGACTTCGGACGGGCCGGCAAGCAGGACGTGACGGTCCGGCAGCTGCTGACGCACACCTCGGGGTTCCGGGCGTGGATCCCGCTGTACAAGGCGCCGACCTACGAGGCGAAGGTGCAGCTCGTCTACGACGAGGCGCCGGCCAGTCCGCCCGGCACCGCCTACCTCTACTCGGACCTGAACCTGATCTCCCTCCAGCTCGTCCTGGAGGAGGTCACCGGCCGCACCCTCGACGTGCTGCTGCGCGAGGAGATCACCGCCCCGCTCGGCCTGCGCCGCACCCGCTACAACCCGCCCGCGTCCTGGAAGCCGCACATCGCCGCCACGGAGGACGCGCGCCTGCCCTGGTCCGGCCTGGACCGGGGGCTGGTGTGGGGCGAGGTGCACGACGAGAACGCCTTCAGCCTCGGCGGCGTCGCCGGTCACGCGGGCGTCTTCTCCTGCGCCTGGGACCTGGCGGTCCTCGGCCGCGCCCTGCTCAACGGCGGCTCCTACGGCCGGGAGCGCATCCTGCGGCCGGAGTCGGTGGAGCTGATGTTCACCGACTTCAACACGGACTTCCCGGGGGACGAGCACGGCCTCGGTTTCGAGCTGTACCAGCACTGGTACATGGGGGCGATGGCCACTCCGCGCACGGCCGGGCACACCGGCTTCACCGGAACCTCGCTGGTGCTCGACCCGACCACCGACTCGTTCCTCGTGGTGCTGGGCAATTCGGTCCACCCGGTGCGCAGTTGGCGTTCCGGTTCGGCCCCCCGGGCCGCGGCCGGGACGAACATGGCGCGGGCGGTGCCGGTGCGTCCCGCACACGGCCGCACGGCCTGGTTCTCCGGTACGGCGAACTCCGCGACGGCGACGCTCACGCTGCCCGCGCTGGACACGTCCGGCGGTGCGGCGCGGCTGGACTGCGCGCTGTGGTGGGACGTCGAACCCGGGTCGGACACCCTCGTCCTGGAGGCCACGACCGACGGCGGCACCACCTGGACGAGCGTCCCCTTCACCACGACGCGCCGCGGAGAGGCACCGCGGGAGCACCCGGCGGGCTCGGTCACCGGCTGGTCGGGCCGCGTCTGGCACCGGCTGACGGCCGCCCTCCCGGCAGCGCGGGGAGTGACGTTGCGCTGGCGGTACACGACCGACCGGCTGTACGTGGGCCGCGGGGCGTACGTCGACGGGCTGCGCGCCGAGGGGGCCGACGGCGTCCTCTTCCACGACGCGCGCCCCGCCGACGCGGCGCGGATCGCGGCGGTGGGGTGGACGGCGTCGGCCGACTAGCTCGCCGACCGGCCCAGCACGGCCATCGCCGCGTTGTGCCCCGGCACCCCGCTGACCCCGCCCCCGCGTACCGCGCCCGCTCCGCACAGCAGGACGTTCGGCTGCCCCGTCCCGACGCCCCAGGGGCCGGTGCCCTCCTGGGCGTGGGGCCAGGCCAGCTCGCGGTGGAAGATGTGGCCGCCGGGCAGGCGCAGGTCGCGTTCCAGGTCGAGCGGCGACCGGGCCTCGATGCAGGGCCGCCCGTCGGCGTCGGTCGCCAGGCAGTCCGCGAGGGGCTCGGCCAGGTGGGCGTCGAGTTGGGCCAGGGTCGACGCGAGGAGCCGCTCGCGCACCGCGTCGTTGTCCCGGGCGAAGAGCCGGGCGGGGGTGTGCAGACCGAACAGGGTGAGCGTGTGCATGCCCTTCGCGGCCAGGTCGGGGCCGAGGATCGTGGGGTCGGTCAGCGAGTGGCAGTAGATCTCGGAGGGCGGTGCCTCGGGCGGCTCGCCGGCCGCGGCACGGGCGTGGGCGGTCGCCAGTTGCTCGTAGCCCTCCGCGATGTGGAAGGTCCCCGCGAAGGCCTCGTGCGGGTCGGTCCCGGGGTCGCGCAGCGCGGGGAGCCGCGTCAGCAGCATGTTGACCTTGAGCTGTGCGCCCTCGGCGGGCGGCGGGGGCGCCTGTCCCGTGAGCGTCGCCAGTTCCTGCGGGGAGGCGTTCACCAGGACGTGGCGCGCGGCGGCGACGGCCTCGCCGTCGGCACAGCGGTAGGTGACCTCGGCCGCGCGTCCGTCCGTGTCGATCCGCACCGCCTCGTGCCCGGGGGCCAGCACGGCGCCCGCGGCGCGCGCCGCGTCGGCCAGGGCGTCGGTGAGGGCGCCCATGCCGCCGACCGGGACGTCCCAGGCGCCGGTGCCACCGCCGATCACGTGGTAGAGGAAGCAGCGGTTCTGGCTGAGGCCGGGGTCGTGGGCGTCGGCGAAGGTGCCGATCAGGGCGTCGGTGAGGGCCACTCCCCGTACCAGGTCGTCCGCGAAGTGCTCCTCGATCGCGACACCGATCGGCTCCTCGAACAGCGCGCGCCAGGCCGCCTCGTCGTCGACCCGGCGACGCAGCTCGTCGCGGGTGGGCAGCGGCTCGGTGAGGGTCGGGAAGACCCGCTGGGCGACCCGGCCGGTCATGCCGTAGAACCGCTGCCAGGCCGCGTACTCCCGGTCCGAACCGGTCAGCCGGGCGAAGGACTCCCGGGTCCGCCGCTCGCCCCCGCCGACGAGGAGCCCGGTGGGCCGGCCGTCCCGCTCGACGGGCGTGTACGAGGAGACGGTGCGTCCCCGTACCCGGAAGTCGAGGTCCAGTTCCCGCACGATCTTCTTCGGCAACAGGCTGACCAGGTACGAGTAGCGCGACAGCCGTGCGTCGACCCCGGCGAAGGGGCGTGTCGACACCGCGGCGCCCCCGGTGTGGTCCAGGCGTTCCAGCACGAGCACGGAGCGGCCGGCGCGGGCCAGGTAGGCGGCGGCGACCAGGCCGTTGTGGCCACCACCGACGATGACGGCGTCGTAGGCGCGGGAGGCGTGGGGCGCATGGCGTGCGCTGGGCGGGGTGGGCGGGGTCATGGCTCTTGGTAGCACGGGGCTGCGATGAGCGGCCAGAGCCGCGATCGGCCGGCCGGGTGACCGAGCCCCCGCGGCAGCCGCGGCGCCCCGCGCGGTCGAGAGGGCGGGGAGAGTCGGGCGCGACGGTCGCGCCGGCGGTCGTCTTCGGGCTCCGCCCGGGGCTCCCCGGGTGGGACGCGGGTGCGGCCCCGCCCGGAAGGGCGTTGGCGCTTCGGTCGGCGTGCTTCCGCCGTGAGCGCGTGGTGGGCGCGGGCGGCCGAGGCTGATGCCCGATCTCGTGGCGAGGGGCGAGGGGCGAGGGTGTCCGGGCCGAGCACGCGGGCGCGGGCGGCAGCCGCCTCGCGGGCCATCCGGTGGGCGTCCTCGGGGCGTCCGAGCCGGCCGAGGTGTAGCAGTCCGACCCATCCTCCCCTGGCCGGCCCAGTACGGCGGCCTACGGTCCGATCTTGTACGGTGCCGGGCGCGCGGCCGGACCGAGCCGGGCCGTGGCGCGCAGGATGTGTTGGGGCGGCAACTGCCAGCGCAGACGTGCGGGGATTCCGCGCAGCAGGGTGCCGGTGACACGGAGCCGCCGGGTGACGGTGCCGGGCGCGGGGGCCGGTCTGCCGTAGAGCTCGTGGGCGTAGGGCGGTAGGGAGTCGTACGCCAGATGTGCCACACGGCGCCACAGCAGCTCGCGTGCCGGGACCAGGAGGGGGTGCGTGGGCGGGCGGAGCAGGAAGTCGTCCACCTCGTGTGCCTCGGGCCCCGCGGCCAGCTCGGGCCGCACGCGCGCGAAGTAGGCGGACAGCTCGGCCCTGCTCCCCGGCACGGTGGCGGGGTCGAGGCCCACCAGACGCGCGCTGTGCCGGTGTTCGGCGAGGTAGCGGTCGGCGTGGGCGTCCGTGAGCGGGAATCCGGAGCGGCGCAGGACGTGGAGGTAGGAGCCGATCTCGGCGCAGTGCACCCACAGCAGCAGCGCGGGTTCGTCGACGCCGTACCGCTCGCCCGTGGCGGGGTCCGTTGCGCCGAGCCTGCGGTGGATCTTCCGTACCCGCGCGCCGGCCCGCTCCGCGGCGTCGGTGGTGCCGTACGTCGTGGTGCCGACGAAGCTCGCGGTGCGCATCAGCCGGCCCCAGGCGTCGCGCCGGAAGTCGCTGTTCTGCATGACGCCGCGCACGGCGCGCGGGTGCAGTGCCTGGAGGTACAGGGCGCGGATGCCGGCGATCCACATCATCGGGTCGCCGTGCGCCTGCCAGGTCACCGAGTCCGGGCCGAAGAGCCCCGGATCACCGGTCGTCCGCGTCGCCGTCATACCGGCAGGCTAGCGCCCCGCACCCGGCGGCCACAGAGGCTCAGGCCGCAGCGCCGCCATGCCGCCTCAGCGCAGGGTGTCGAGGAACTCTCCGCAGGCCCGGGCGCAGGCCCGGCACGCCTGGGCGGCCTCCTCCGCCCCGGGGTGCCCGTCGAAGACGTGGGCGCTCTCCAGGCACACCTGCCGGCACCACTCGAGCTGGACGCGTATCGCGGCCTCGTCCACCTGGTTCTGCTCGGACAGCACCCGGCAGGTCGCGTCGCAGACCTCCGCGCACATGATGCCCTTGCGCCGTACGAGCTCCTGGTTCTCGGTCCCGTCCGGGTCCACGAGGCTCGCCCGCAGCGCGCACGCCCTGGCGCACTCGGTACACGCCTGTGCACAAGCGAAACGGTCCTCCAGGAAGCGGAACAGTTCCTGCTGGGAAGTCGTCGTCGATGTCACACCGCGCGGGTTGCCGCTGCGGTCGCCGCCAAACCGTCGGGTCGGCGCGGGGCCCTCGCCCCGGCGGTGCAGGAGTATGCCGCTGAGCAGGTTGGTCACGCGAAGCCGGGGGTACCCGCGCTCCATGACCAACGCATGGATGGACCTGGCCGTGAGCTCTGCTGGGATCGGCATCGGCATCGGTGTCGCGGCCGTCGTGGTGGTGGGCCTGCTGATCGGCGCGTTCGCGTTCGGCAGCCGGCAGAAGCGCAAGGAGTCGCCGCCGCCGCTGCCGGAGGAGCAGCCCCGTATGCCCGCGGACGGGCCCGTTCGGGAGACCCGGGAGCGCCGGGAGCCCGACGAGATGCCGCAGAGCGACGAGCGGACGCTGCCGCACGACCTCGGGCACCAGGGCAGCCGTACCGCCTCCGGGCAGGAGCGGCCCCGCTGGGACGAGGGCAGCGGCGGTTCCTTCGGGAGCGGCGGCCCGGGCGGACGCTGACCGCCGAGGTGCCGTGACCGCACGTGGCCGCGCAGGTGGGCCCGGACCGGGATGACTCCGGTCCGGGCCCACTGCCGTGTCCGGGGTCGGGACACGTCGAGCACTGTGCCGACCGGCACGGGTGCGCCGCCCCCGCGGACGCGCTCACCGGCTCCTGTGGGCCGCGTCGGCCGGGCAGTCCTCGCTGGACCGGCCCGCGAGCCGGCCGCCGGGCTGCTCCACCGTCACCTGCGCGCTGCCGAGCGTCGGGTCCTGGCGCATCCGGGCGACGGCGACCGTGCAGGCCAGCTGGTCGACGGCCAGGTCGCTGAGACCGGCGGCGTCCTCGGGGAGCTGGACGCTCACCGCCGCTCCGTCGGTCCGGATGGTGGGCGCCACCGTGGAAGGCGGCAGTTCGGTCGTCAGCCCGTTCCTCCGCTCCTCGGCGTCCGGCCCCTGGAACAGCATGAGCACCGTGCTGCCGAGGTCGGCCCCCGCGCCGGGCAGCGCACGGGGAGCCGTGGTCAACGCGCCGTCGACGACGAAGTACAGCGGGACGACTGTGGCGGGAGCGGGCTCGGGCCAGGTCTGCGAGGGGCTGGGGGCAGGGCCGGGATCGAGGACGCCGGTCGCGGGTTCGCCCGCCTCGACGACTCCGGTGGCGGGGATGCCGCAGGCCGAGAGCGGGAGCAGGGCCGCGAGCAGCAGCGGGAGCAGGCGGCGGGCGCTCGTCCCGGTGCGGCCGCACGCCCGCGCGGGGCCCGGGGCCGGGGGTCTCATGGGCGGTCCCCTCTCGCGGAGTGCGTCGTCGGCTCCCGTGCGCCGTCCGGGTTCAGGGGGAGGACGACGGTGAAGACGGCGCCGCCTTGCGGATGGTTGGCGGCTCGGACGGTGCCGCCGTGCAGGCGCACGTTCTCCATGGTGATGGCCAGTCCGAGGCCGCTGCCCTCGCTGCGGGTCCGGGCGCTGTCCGACTTGTAGAACCGGTCGAAGACGTGCGGCAGGACCTCGCCGGGGATACCGTCCCCGCCGTCGGCGACCGTCACTACCGCCCGCCGTCCGGCACGGGGGTCGTCCTCTTCCCGCAGGCGCAGCCGGACGGGGGGTGCCCCGTGGCGGAGGGCGTTGGCGACGAGGTTCGCGACGACGACGTCGAGGCGGCGCGGGTCCACCCGGCCCCGCAGCGCGCCCGGTTCCGGGAGGTCGGTCTCCACGGTGGCCTGCCAGCCGCGGGAGGCGAGCGTGCGACGTACGGACTCGGCGAGGTCGATCTCGTCCAGGTGCAGGGCGGCCGCGCCCGCGTCGAACCGGGAGATCTCCATCAGGTCGTCCACCAGGCCCGCCAGCTTCGTGGTCTCCTCGCTGATGAGGCGTACGGCCATGGCGGTGTCGCCGTCCAGGCCGGCCGCGTCCTCGTCCAGCACGTCCGTCACCGCCGACATCGCCGCGAGCGGGGTGCGCAGTTCGTGGGAGACGTCCGCGGCGAAGCGCCGGGCACCGGCCTCCATGCGCCGCAGTTCGGCCACCGAGCCCTCCAGGGCGGCGGCCGTCTCGTTGAAGGTGCGGGACAGATCGGCGAGTTCGTCGGAGCCCTGCACCGTGAGCCGGGTGTCCAGTCGGCCCTCGGCGATGCTGCGGGTGGCCCGCCGCAGGGCCCGTACGGGCCGCAGCACCCCGCGCGCGGCCAGCAGGGCGAGCAGGACGGCCAGGGCGAGTGCGGGCACGGTGGCCCGTTCGATGGCGGCGACCAGCGCATCGACGTACCCCTGTTCCTCCTGCTGCGGCACGGTCAGGTAGACCTCCAGCCCGGAGGCGCGCTGCGCGGTTCTGTACGGGCCCGCGAAGGTGACCGGCGTGCCGACGACGAGCGCGGAGCGGCCGTCGCGCGACACCCGCTGGAACACCGTGGCCTTGCGGGTGCGTACGGACTCGCGCATGGCCGGGGACAGTTCACGGAAGGCGTCCCCGGACACGGACGTCGCGCTCGCCTCCCCGTGGACCACCAGGATCCGCCAGGGCTGGGAGCGCCCGCCGCGCGCCACGTCGGCGGCGAACGACCGCAGGTCGGACTCCTCGGGCGGGAAGCGGTAGTTGGGGACGAGGGTGTCGACGCGGTGCCGGAAGTCCTCGATCACCGTGTCCTGGCTCTGCTGGAGGAGCCTGGTGCGGGCCTCGCGGAAGGTCAGCGCTCCGGTGGTCACCGTCGCCACGACCGCGACGAGGGTGAAGGCCATGACCAGCCGCACGCGCAGCCCGGTCAGGGCGCGCGCCACCCGGGCAATTCTCACCGGGTCCCGAACCGGTAGCCGAAGCCGCGCACGGTGTGCACGTAGCGCGGCCGGCCCGCGGGCTCGCCGATCTTGGAGCGCAGGCGTTTCACACAGGCGTCCACGAGGCGTGCGTCCCCGTGGTAGTTGTGCTCCCACACGGCTTCCAGGAGCTGCTGGCGGCTGAAGACCTGCCCGGCCGAGGCGGACAGGGTCAGCAGCAGCCGCAGTTCGGAGGGGCCGAGGGCGACGGGCCGCCCCTGGTGGGTGACGGTGAGGCCGGCGCGGTCGATGACCAGGTCGCCGTGGTGTTCGGTACGGGTCGTGCCGTGGTCGTCCGGACCGCCGCCCACGCGGCGCAGCACCGCGCGGATGCGTGCGTCCAGTACGCGGGCGCGGACCGGTTTCACGACGTAGTCGTCCGCTCCGGCCTCCAGTCCGACGACGATGTCGGTGTCGTCGCCGCGGGCCGTGGCCATGATGATCGGCACCTGGTGGCCGGCGCGTATCCGGCGGCACACCTCCAGCCCGGGCATGCCCGGCAGCATCAGGTCGAGGATCACGGCGTCGGGCCGGAAGGACCGCAGGCGCTCCAGTCCGTCCTCGCCCGTCGCGGCCGCGGCGACCTCGTGTCCCTGACGGCGCAGGGCCAGCCGCACGCCCTCCCGGACGGCGCGGTCGTCTTCGATGATCAGGACCCGTGGCATGGATCTCAGTATGCGTATGAACGTGCGAACACCGGCGCCCGGGGCCCGGCTGTTACACAGCGGTCCACAAGCGGTCCCCGCACGATCACACGGCGGCGGCACGCTGCGTGATCATGAACGCGCACCGATCGTCGTCCTCGCCTGCCTCCGAGAGGGTCCCCCGACGCCGCGGCGGGGGCCGCTCCCGCCGCCGCCGGGGCGGGCCGCCGCTGCTGCGGGCCGGGCTCGTGGCGGGGGTCGTGCTGCTCGTCGCCGGCGGGCTGGTCCTGAGGGAGCCGACGGAGCCGTCCGGCCGCTCCGCCGATGCCGCCGGGCGGCCGGCGGCGTCCGAGCCGCCCGCCTCGCGCGAGGTCGTCGAGACGGACGGGGCACGCGGGGAGGGGCGGACCGCGGAGGACCGGCAGCGGGTCGAGGTCGTGGAGGACGGGACGGAGACGGAGACGGGTTCGGACGCCGGTTCCATCCCGTCGGCGGGGCCCGGGACGTTCGCCACCGCGCCGGGTGACGGCGCCCGGGTCGGGGGGCGTGAGCGGACCCTGACCTACGTGGTCCAGGTCGAGGACGGCATCGGGATTCCGGCCGAGGACGTCGCGACCGAGGTCGAGCGCGTCCTCGCCGACGAGCGGGGCTGGACGGCCGACCGGAAGGTGGGGTTCCGGCGCGTGTCCGGCGGCGCCTCGGACTTCCGGGTGCGGCTGGCCACGGCCGGGACGGTGGACGAGATCTGCGGCCGGTACGGTCTCGACACCGGCGGTGAGGTCAACTGCAACGTGGGACAGGACGTCATGGTCAACCTCAAGCGGTGGCTGCTGGCGACCCGGTACTACGCGGACGACGTGCCGTCCTACCGGGCCCTCATCGTCAACCACGAGGTGGGCCACTTCCTCGGCCACGGCCATGTGGGGTGCCCCGGGGCGGGGCGGCCGGCGCCGGTGATGATGCAGCAGATCAAGGGGCTGCACGGCTGCCGCACCAACGTCTGGCCCTACGACGCCGAGGGCCGGCTCGTCACCGGGCCCGCCCGCGGCTGAGCGGCCCGGCCGGTGTCCTCCGGGCGCACGCCCGCGCCGTCGCGCCGGACCCAGGGGTCACCGGCGCCGGTCCGGTGCGGCCGTCGCGCAGTCCGGGTTGTGGCAGGTACCGCGGCGCCAGACCGGGACGTAGATCCCTAGGGTCTTGTGCCGGGTGACCTCCGCGTGGACGGTGTGGCCGCAGGACGGGCAGACGTCCTCGCGCTCCGATGTGACCTGTGCTGTCTTCGTTCGCTCGGTGTGGTGGCTCATGGTGCTCACGTCCGCGACACGATAGAAGGGTTTTGGTACGTTTTTACCCGTTTTTGGTGTACGTATGCCGGGAGCGGCGATCCGCGTCGTGCCGCCGCCTCACGGGGCGTCCCGGTCACCTCGCGGTGCGGTGAGTGGCTCCTCGGAGTCCTCACCGGCGTTCTCCGCCGGCGCGTCCGCCGGACGTCGCAGGCTCAGGATCACGGACCCCGCGAGCACCACCACGATCACCGCCAGGCTCACCGGGGACGGGATCTCCGGCACGGAGGGGCTGACCAGCTTGTGCGTCGCCTGGAGGATGAGCTTGAGGCCGATGAAGCCGAGGATGATCGCCAGGCCCTTGCTGAGGTAGTGGAAGCGGTCCAGCAGCCCGGAGAGCATGAAGTACAGGGCCCGCAGCCCGAGGATGGCGAAGGCGTTGCTGGTGTAGACGATGAAGGCGTCGTCGCTGACGGCGAGCACGGCCGGCACGCTGTCGACGGCGAAGATCAGGTCGGCTGCCTCGATCGCGGCGACGACGGCGAGCAGCGGCGTCGCCACGCGCTTGCCCGCCTCCTTCACGAAGAACTTGGGGCCCGCGTAGGTGTCCCGGACGGGGATCACCTTGCGCAGCAGCCGGACGGCGAAGCTCCGGCCGGGGTCGAAGCTGTCCTCCTCGCCCTTGAGGATCTTGTAGACGCTGTAGAAGAGGATGGCCGCGAAGACGAACAGCACGGCGGTGAACCGGCTGACCACGGCCACGCCGGCGGCGAGGAAGAGGCCGCGGAACACCAGGGCGCCGATGACGCCGAAGAACAGGACCCGGTGCTGGTAGGCACGGGGCACCTTGAAGTAGGCGAAGATCAGGGCGAAGACGAAGAGGTTGTCGACGGAGAGGCTCTTCTCCAGGAGCCACGCGGTGGTGTACTCGGTGCCCGCCGTGCCGCCGAGCACGAGGAAGACGACCGCGCCGAAGACCAGGGCGAGTCCGACCCACAGTCCGCTCCAGGCCGCCGCCTCCTTGAAGCCGATGACGTGGGCGTGGCGGTGGGCCAACAGGTCGACGGCGAGCGACACGACCACGGTCGCGGCGAAGACTGCCCAGAGCCAGAACGGCACATCCAACATGCGGGCCTCGCAGTGGCTTGCGGAGAGACGCCCCCTACATCCGAGTGTGCACCACGTCGCCGGTCCTCACCGTTCGTCGGTCACGGGGGCGCGGCGCGGCGCCGGGGACGTCGCCTTGTCGGCCTCGGCCGCGTCGGCGAGTGCCTGGGCGGCGGCTTCCGCGGCCTGGGCCGTGTCGTTGGCGGCCTGGGCGGCGCCGTCGTCGGAGCGGGTCTCGCGGGTGGCGGGCGACTGGGGCAGCGCTTCGGTGAAGGCCCGGGACACGCCCTGCAGGGCGGAGGTGACCTCGCTGGGGATGACCCAGAAGGTGCTGCCCGAGCCCTGCGCGAGCTGCGGCAGCACCTGGAGGTACTGGTAGGCGAGGAGCTTGGGGTCGGGGTCGTTGCGGTGCACGGCCTGGAAGACCTCGTCGATGGCCCGGGACTGGCCCTCGGCCTTGAGGATCTCGGCGGTGCGGTTTCCCTCCGCGCGCAGGACCGCGGCCTGCTTGTCGCCCTCGGCCGTGAGGATCTGCGACTGGCGCTGCCCTTCCGCGCCGAGGATCGCGGCCCGCTTGTCCCGCTCGGCACGCATCTGCTTCTGCATCGCGTCCTTGATGGACTGCGGGGGGTCGATGGCCTTGATCTCCACCCGGTTCACCCGCAGCCCCCATTTTCCGGTGGCCTCGTCGAGCACGCCGCGCAGTTGGCTGTTGATGGTGTCCCGTGACGTGAGCGTCTTCTCCAGGTCCATGGACCCGACGACGTTGCGCAGGGTGGTGACGGTGAGCTGCTCGACCGCCTGGAGGAAGTTGGCGATCTCGTAGAAGGCCGCGCGCGGATCCGTCACCTGGAAGTACAGCACGGTGTCGATCTCGACGACCAGGTTGTCCTCGGTGATCACGGGTTGCGGCTTGAAGGAGACGACCTGCTCCCGCAGGTCGATCACCGGGTACACGCGGTCGATGTACGGGATGACGAGGCTCAGCCCGGGTTTCAGGGTGCGGTGGTAGCGGCCGAGCCGTTCGACGTTGCGGGCGCGGGCCTGGGGCACGATGCGTACCGCGCGCACCACGGTGAAAACCGCGAGAAGGGCGACGATCACACCTGCGACGAGGAACGCCGAGACTTCCATGGTCACTCCCGGGGGTGGACGAGGGCGGTGCTGCCGCTGATCTCCAGGACGTCGACGGTCGCCCCTGGGGGGATCACCAGCGTCTCGTCGTAGGAACGGGCCGACCACTCCTCCCCGCCGATGCGCACCCTCCCCTCCCTGCCCTCCCTGCCCGTCACCTCCGTCACGACGTAGGCGGCCCGGCCGACGAGTGCGTCCACGCCGAACCGCTCCGTCTGGGGCTGGAGGAGGTGTCGCAGGGCGACGGGGCGCACGAAGAGGACGGTGACCGTGGCCACGACGGTGAACACAACGAACTGGAGGGGACCGGACAGTCCGGCCGCGGCGGCCGCGGCCGTGAGCAGCGCGGCCGCACCCAGCATGCCGAGCGCGGCGGTGAGGGTGAAGATCTCCGCCACGATCAGAACCGACGCGACGATCAGCCAGATCAGCCACGGATCCATGGCGACCCCCCTCCGTGACGGTGCGGGTACGCCTGGCAGGACGCCTACTTTAGAGCGATTTTACCTGTCTTTCCGGAGATGAGAACCCTTCCGGACGCGGTCACGGCCGGGCCCGTCCGCCGAGCGGCGCGGTGCTGGCGCGGACGATCAGCGCCGGCTCGACGGCGGCGGGCTCCGGCGCTGCCGCCGGGTCCGCGATGTGCCGCATCAGGTGCGCGACCGCCAGGGCTCCCATCTCGGCGAAGGGCTGGGCCACCGTGGTCAGCGAGGGCGAGCAGTACTCGGCCAGCGCGATGTCGTCCACCCCCACGACGGAGATGTCCTGAGGGACCCTGCGGCCCAGTTCGTGCAGGGCGCGGATCACCCCGAAGGCCATGTCGTCGCTCGCCACGAACACCGCGGTGACGTCGGGGATGTTGCCCAGGATCAGCCCGTTCCGGTAGCCGGAGGCGGGGGTCCAGTCGCCCTCCAGCACCGGGGGCACGGGCCGTCCCGCCGACTCCAGCGTGTCGCGCCACCCGGCCCGGCGGCCGGCGGCGTCGAGCCACTCCTCGGGCCCCGACACGTGCCAGACGGTCTCGTGGCCCAGGTCGATCAGGTGACGTGTGGCCAGGCGTGCCACGAGGGTCTGGTCGACGGCGACGACCTCCGTGGCCGGGGTCCTCGATCCGTCGACGGTGACGGTGGGCACGGAGCGGGTGAGCTGCTCGATCCGCGGGCTCACATGGACCAGCGGGACCGACAGGATGACGCCCTCGACGCCCTGCTCCGCCAGCCGCGACAGCGCTCCCTCGATCGCCCCCGTGTCCAGCGAAGCGGTGGTCGCGGTACTCACCGCGTACCCGGCCCCGCGGGCGGCGGTCTCGATGCCGAACGTCAGGTTCGTACGCGAGGAGGAGGTGGTCTGGAGGGTCACGAGACCGATCGTCCGGCTGCGCCCCGACGACAGCGTCCGCGCCGCGTTGTTCTTGCGGTAGCCGAGTTGCTCGACGGCGGCGAGCACCTTGGCGCGGGTCTTCTGCTGCACGTGGGGGTGACCGGCCAGGGTGCGGGACACCGTCTGCGCGGAGACCCCCGCCAGCCGGGCGACGTCGGTCATCCCGGGCTGCCGCCCGGCGCCGCCCCCGGCGGTCCGCCGCGCCGCGGGTTCACCCGCTCCCTGTGTTTCCGATGACATCGCTCGCCTCTCCGGAGAAACCACGGTCCGGTCGTGTCGCCGCAGCTTCTCGCCCTGCGGGGAGTCTAGCCACGCGAGGACCATGGGCATCGATACCGTCGTCGGTCGTGAAGCGTGCCGGTCGTCCCCTCGTCCCGGGCGGCGAAGTCGTCCAAGTCGGGTGCGCGGCAGGGCTGTTGTGGCAGAATCCGCCGGCATGACTCCGTCAGTCGCGTGGTCCGCCGTCTCCGGTCGCCGTCTGTTCACCGTCCTGCTGGCGCTCCTCGTGGCGGCCGGGTCCGCCCTGGGCGACGCCCGCGCCGTGTCCGGGCCGGACGTGTCCGGAGCCGCGGCCGCGCCCGACGGTGCCCGCTACGACGTGACCCTGCGTTCCGACGCCGACGGCGGCCACTGGACCGGGCGGCAGCGGGTGTCCTTCCGCAACGCCGCCGACCGGCCGCTGCGCGAGGTGTACCTGCGCCTGTGGGGGAACGGCGAGGACGGGTGCGGAGGGCCGGGCGCGCCGTCGCCCGTCAGGGTGTCGCACGTACGGGGCGGCA
The DNA here is from genome assembly GCF_043204535.1 of Streptomyces sp. NPDC047853. NCBI lineage: Bacteria > Bacillati > Actinomycetota > Actinomycetes > Kitasatosporales > Streptomycetaceae > Streptomyces > Streptomyces sp. NPDC047853. The sequence continues at coordinate 122,734 of NZ_JBIDCI010000019.1, forward strand.
CCCCGGCCGCTCCCTCCGTGAACTGCACGGCCCTGCGGATCGACCTGCCCGAGCCGCTCGCCCGAGGTGACCGGACGTCCGTCGCCTTCGACCTCTCCCTCACGGTGCCCGAACGCAACGCCCGCTTCGGCCGGGAGGGCGCCCACCGCTTCCTCGGCAACGCGCTGCCGGTGCTCGCCGTGCACGACGCGAAGGGGTGGCACCTCGACCCGTACGCGCCCGTCGGTGAGAGCTTCTACGCCCTGACGAGCGACTTCCGGGTCCGGCTCGACCACCCGTCGGCCCTGAAGGTGCCCGCCACCGGTGTGACCCGGACCCGTCCCGGCGACCCCGGCAGGCTCGTGACGCACAGCATCGCCCGGCGGGTACGGGACTTCGCGTGGGCCGCGGGTCCGTTCCGCACGGCGACGGACACCACGTCCGGGGGCGTGCGTGTGAGGTCGTACTGGGCCGCCGGCACACCCGATGCGGGCGTGCGCCTGAACCGGACGGAGGCCGCCGCCGCGGTCGACCGGTTCGGCCGGGAGTTCGGCCGCTATCCGTACGGGGAGATCGACCTCGTGATGACCGGCGGGTTCGGTGGCGGCATGGAGTACCCCGGCCTGGTCCTCCTCGGCACCACTGAGGAGGGCAGCGCCGTCGTCCACGAGGTGGCGCACCAGTGGTGGTACGGGATCGTCGGCAACGACGAGTACGCCTCGCCGTGGCTCGACGAGAGCTTCGCCCAGTACGCCAACGCCCGCTTCTACGGCTGGGACACCACCGACTGCTGGTCCGAGGTCTACTGGCCCGACGACAGCACCGAACTCACCGCTTCGATGGACCACTGGTCGCGGCACCGGGGCGAGTACCACCTGGTGTACACGGCCGGTCCCTGCGCCCTGGCGGACCTGGAACGGACCCTGGGCGTCGGCACCATGACCCGCCTGCTCGAACGCTACGCCCGGGACCACTGGTTCGGCGTCTCCACCACCGCCGACTTCAAGGCCGCCGCCCAGTCCATGACGGACCAGGACCTCGGCCCGCTCTGGGAGAGCCACCGCATCAGGTGAGGTGGCGGGCGGCCGGGTCACCCCAGGACGTGGAACTCGTTCCCGGCGGCGTCGAGGAACTCGCCGGGCGTCGCGTCGCGGCGGGTGACCTCCGGCCGCAGTCTGTTCCGCCCCGTCTTGCGCGCCGCGGGCGGGCCCATCACCAGTGAGACGGTACTGGTGGGCGCACGCCGCAACCGGACTCCCCAGTCCCCGGACTCGGTCGGCTGCCATCCGGCCCGGGTCCGCCAGAAGGCCGACTGCGCGGGGAGATCCTCCTCGGCGACGTCGAGGCAGACCGCGACGAGACCGGAGTCGGCGAGCACGCCGGGATGGCCGGGCCGCAGCACACAGAACTCGTTGCCCTCCGGGTCGGCCAGCACGTCCCAGGGGACGCCGCCCTGGCCGATGTCGGCCCGTGTCGCTCCGAGCGCCAGCAGCCGGGCCACCTCCGCCTCCCAGCCCGGTCCTCCGGCCAGATCGAGGTGGAGCCGGTTCTTGTGCGCCGCCTTCGGCTCCGTGACCGGCTCGAAACGCAGCCGGAGGCCGTCCGTGCGGCCGCGCGTCGCGTCCCGCCAGAAGCGTTCCATGCCCGCCGCGTCCAGTGCGTCGATGACGATCCCGGTCAGCATCCCGTCCCCGTTCCCCGTGCCGTCGTGGCTGCCGGGACCCATGGTGCGGTACGCGTGGCTGCGGTGGCCCGCCCGTACGGGCGACTCCGCGGCGGCGCGCCGCCGGGCCGCCGGCTCGTCCGGTCTCAGTCCGCCACCAGCACCACCTCCAGCGTCCGCGGGCCGTGGACGCCCTCGACCCGGTCGAGTTCGATGTCGCTGGTGGCGGACGGGCCGGAGATCCACGTGGTCGGCCGGGTGGGGTCGAGGCGCGGCAGGGCCCGGGGCAGGGAGGCGACCACCTGGCCGGGTACGTCCACGACGCAGACGTGCAGGTCCGGGACGAGGGTGAGGGCGCGACGGCCCTGCCCCGGCCCGGCGTCGAGGACGATGGTGCCGGTCTCCGCGACGGCGAGGGCGCAGCCGGTGACCACGGCGTCGGCACGGTCCAGTTCGGCGGGGGTCAGGGGGACGTCGTCCGGCCGTCGCCGGGCGTCGGACGCGGCCAGCCAGTCCACGGGCAGGCCCGGGGGCACGACGACGGTACGGACGCCGTGGCCGGCGAGGAGGCGGCCGATGACGGCCGGCAGCTCGCGCCGGGTACTGCGGTGCACGCCGGCCCGGTAGTCGGCGAGGTTCTCGTGGAGCAGGTCGAGCACCGCGGTCGGGTCGTCGGGGGTGTGGCTCACCCGGTAGTCACGCGTGACCTCGGGGGCCTCGGGCGCGTCGGCGAGGGCCCGGCGCACTCGGCCGAGGACGCGGTCGCGGGAGGAGGACTCGGGTGTCATGCGCGGTTCTTCTTCCACCAGTCACGGAAGGGTTCGGCCGGCAGCTCCGGCAGATCCCGGCTGTCGGTCCACTGGCGCGCCCCGGGTCCCGGGAGCCGATCGGGGTGCAGCTTGCGGGTCCTGGAGGCGAGGCGTTCGCCGGCGGTCAGCGCGGCGGGGTGGTCCAGGAGCCAGGTCGCCGCCCTCATCGCGGCCCGTTCCAGGCGGTGCCCCTTGCCGCCCTGGTCGGCGACCTTCTCCCGGAGGTGGACGAGGACTTCGGGGATGTCGATGGCGACGGGGCAGACCTCGTAGCAGGCGCCGCACAGGGAGGAGGCGTAGGGCAGTGAGGCGTCGATGTCGCCGGCGGTGCCGCGTAGTTGGGGGCTGAGGATGGCGCCGATGGGGCCGGGGTAGACGGAGCCGTAGGCGTGGCCGCCGGCGCGTTCGTAGACGGGGCAGACGTTCAGGCAGGCCGAGCAGCGGATGCAGCGCAGGGCCTGGCG
>NZ_JBIDCI010000020.1:0-105470 GCF_043204535.1 Streptomyces sp. NPDC047853
ACGGCTGAGGCCGCGGGTGTGGATGCCGTGGTGGTGGGTTCGCTGCGTCGTGGTGAGGGGGGTCAGGAGCGTTTCCTGACGGCTCTGGGCGAGGCATGGGTGGCGGGAGCCGGGGTCGACTGGTCCTCCGTCGTCCCCACCGGACGCCGCGTGGAACTGCCGGCCTACGCCTTCCAACGTGAACGCTACTGGCCGCGCCCCGTGATGTCCGGTGACGTGTCCGCGGTGGGGCAACAGGGCCTGCGCCACGCGATCCTGGGCGCGGCCGTCGTCCTGCCGAGCGGCGGTGCGGTGCTGACGGGGCGGTTGTCGCAGTCGTCGCACCCCTGGCTCCAGGACCACGCGGTGCGAGGCCAGGTCTTGGTCCCCGGTACCGCGTTCGCGGAGCTGGCACTGCGCGCCGGTGACCAGATGGGCTGCGGGTTCCTGCGGGAACTGGTGCTGCGGACACCGCTCCTGCTCTCCGCCCGGGCCGGTGTCGCGCTCCAGGTCGGCATCGGGGCGCCCGACGATTCCGGCGACCGCTCCGTCGAGGTGTGCTCCCGCCCCTCCGACGACGCCCCATGGGTGTGCCACGCGACCGGACTGCTCGGCGAGTCCGGCGCGGACGCGCCCACGGAGCCGACGACGTGGCCGCCGCCCGGCTCACGTCCCGTGGACCTGGCCGGCTTCTACGACGGACTCGCGGAGGCCGGCTACGGCTACGGCCCAGCGTTCCAGGGCCTACGAGCCGCATGGCGCGACGGGGACACCGTCCTCGCCGAGGTGGAACTGCCCGAAGCGGTCGACGCCGCGGGTTTCGGCATCCATCCGGCACTGCTGGACGCGGCCCTGCACGCCGTCGCGGTCACCGCCGACGCCGACTCCGGCACCCGACTCCCCTTCGCCTGGCACGGCGTCACACTCCACGCCACCGAGGCGACCGTACTCCGCGTCGCCCTCACCACCACCCCCGACGGCCTGAACGTACGAGCCACCGACCCCACCGGCGCACCCGTCGTCACCGTCGACGCCCTCGTACTGCGCGACATCACCCCCGACGCCCTGCGGCAGGTCGGTGAACAGCACCTGCGCGAGGCCCTGTTCGCCGTCGACTGGACCGCGCTGCCCGACCCCGCCCCCGGCAACACTCCGCCCGACCCCTCCGCATGGGCGCGCCTCGACCCCGACGGACCGCCCCCGGCACACGACACGCCGCCGCCCCCCGTCGCCCTCCTCACCCTCCCCCGACCCGCGCCCGACGCGCCCCTGTCGGCCGACACCGTCCACCGCACCACCCAGGACGTGCTCCGCACCGTCCAGGGCTGGCTCGCCGACGACCGGTACCTCGACACCCGTCTGGTGGTCGTCACCCGCGGGGCCGTCCCCGCCGTGCCCGGCCAGACGGTCACCGACCTCGCCGGGGCGGCGGTCTGGGGCCTGCTGCGCTCCGCCCAGTCCGAACACCCAGGCCGTATCCTCCTGCTGGACCGCGACCCCGCCGGCACCGACGGCGACATCTGGCCGAACTGGGCCGTCACCGACGACGAACCACAGGTCGCGATACGCGACGGCCGGGCCCGCGCACCCCGTCTCGTCCGCCCGCCCGCCGACGACGGCCTGCCCCTGCCCGCGGGACCCGCCGCCTGGCGACTGGACGTCACCGACGAGGGAACCCTCGACCACCTGACCATGCTCCCCGCGCCCGACGCCGACGCCCCGCTGACCACCGGCCAGGTGCGGGTGGCCGTACGCGCCGCCGGTGTCAACTTCCGCGACGTCCTGATCACCCTCGGCATGTACCCGGACCGGGCACAGATGGGCGCCGAGGCGGCCGGCGTCGTGACCGAGGTCGGCCCCGAGGTGCACGACCTCGCCGTGGGCGACCGGGTGTTCGGCTTCTTCACCGGCGGCATCGCCTCCCGCGCGGTCACCGACCGGCGACTGCTGGCCCCCGTGCCCGCCGGCTGGACCTTCGCCCAGGCGGCCGCCGTACCGGTCGTGTTCGCCACCGCGTACTACGGGCTGGTGGACGTGGCCCGCGCCCGGCCGGGCGAGTCGGTGCTCGTGCACTCCGCCGCCGGCGGCGTCGGCATGGCAGCGGTACAACTCGGCCGCCACCTCGGCCTGGAGGTCTTCGGCACCGCCAAGCCCGGCAAGTGGGACACCCTGCGCGCCGCCGGCCTGGACGACGCGCACATCGCCTCCTCCCGGGACCTCGCGTTCGAGCAGCGTTTCCGCGCCGCGAGCGACGGCCGGGGCGTGGACGTGGTGCTGAACTCGCTCGCCGGCGAGTTCGTCGACGCGTCCCTGCGGCTCCTCGGCGACGGCGGCCGGTTCGCCGACCTGAGCCGCACCGACCTCCGCGACGCCGCACAGGTCGCGGCCGACCACCCGGGCGTGCGCTACCAGGCGTTCAACCCCGCCGAGGCCGGCGCCGACCGGATACGGGAGATCCTCGCCGAGGTCCTCGCCCTGTTCGACGCCGGGACCCTGGACATGCTGCCGGTCACCGCCTGGGACGTACGGGACGCGGTGTCCGCCTTCCGGCACCTCAGCCAGGCCCGGCACGTGGGCAAGAACGTGCTCACGGTCCCGACGCCGCTCGACCCCGACGGCACGGTCCTCATCACCGGCGGCACCGGCACGCTCGGCGGCCTGCTCGCCCGGCACCTGGTCACAGCACACGGGGCACGGAACATCCTGCTGCTCAGCCGCCGGGGCGCGGACGGCACCGACGCGACCGAACTCCTCGCCGACCTGCGTGCCGCGGGCGCCCGGGCGACCGTGGTGGCCTGCGACGCCGCCGACCGCAGCGCGCTGGCCGACGTACTGGCGGCGATACCGGACCGGCATCCGCTGACCGGAGTGATCCACGCGGCCGGCGTCCTCGACGACGGCGTCTTCGAGTCGATGACCCCCGAGCGGGTCGCGGCGGTGCTCCGCCCCAAGGTGGACGCCGCCGTCCATCTGCACGACCTCACCCTGGACACCGACCTCGCCCTGTTCGTGCTCTACTCCTCCGCCTCGGCCACCCTCGGCACCGGCGGCCAGGCCAACTACGCGGCCGCCAACAGCTTCCTCGACGGGCTCGCCTCCTACCGCCGCGCCCGCGGACTGCCCGCCCAGTCCCTCGGCTGGGGCCTCTGGCAGCAGGCCAGCACCATGACCGGCCACCTCCTCGGCGACGCCACCCCGACCGGGAGCCGGACGGGCGCCACCCTCGGCACCGAGCAGGGCCTGGCGCTCTTCGACGTCGCGGCCGCGACACACACCCCGCACCTGCTGCCCCTCCCCCTCGACCTCACCCGGAGCAGCGAGGTCCCCGCCCTGCTGCGCGGCCTGATCCGCCCGGCCGGCCGACGCGCGGCCGGCCGGAACGAGGAAACCCACAACGCCCTCGCCACCCGGCTGCACGGACTCTCCGCCACCGACCGGCGCGACCTCCTCCTCGACCTCGTCCGAGGCAACGCGGCGACCGTGCTGGGCCACGCCCGGACCGACGCCGTCGGCGTCCGCCAGGCCTTCCGCGACCTCGGCTTCGACTCGCTCACCGCGGTCGAACTCCGCAACCGGCTCAACACCGCGACCGGGCTCCGGCTCCCCGCCACCCTCGTCTTCGACCACCCGACGCCCACCGCGCTCGCCGAACACCTCGGCACCCGCCTGGGCGGCGAGCCCGCCCCCGTACCGGCGACGCCCAGGGCGACCGCCGCCGCACCCGGCGAACCCATCGCGATCGTCGGCATGGCCTGCCGACTGCCCGGCGGAGTCGCCTCGCCGGCCGACCTGTGGCCGCTGGTCAGCGAGGGTCTGGACGCGACCTCCGGCTTCCCGGCCGACCGGGGCTGGCCGCGGGACCTCGTCGGCGCCGAGGCGGCGCGCGGCGGGTTCCTGGACGAGGCCACGCACTTCGACGCCGCCCTCTTCGGGATCTCGCCGCGCGAGGCCCTCGCCATGGACCCGCAGCAACGACTGCTGCTCGAAACCGCCTGGGAGGCGTTCGAGTCCGCCGGTATCGCGACCTCGGACGCGCACGGCTCCTCCACCGGCGTGTTCATCGGCGCCGCGCACGCGCAGTACGGCCACGGCATGCGCCTGACGGACAACGCCCTCGGGCATCTGATGACCGGCACCGCGACCAGCGTGGCGTCCGGCCGGCTGGCGTACACCTTCGGCCTCGAAGGACCGGCCGTCACCGTCGACACCGCCTGCTCCTCGTCGCTGGTGGCGCTCCACCTGGCCGTGCAGGCACTGCGCAACGGCGAGTGCGGGATGGCGCTCGCCGGCGGGGTGACCGTCCTCGCGACCCCGGGTGTGATCACCGAGTTCGACCGCCAGCGCGGTCTGGCGTCGGACGGACGCTGCAAGGCCTTCTCCGCCGAAGCGGACGGCACCGGAATGTCCGAGGGCGTCGGCCTGCTGCTCGTGGAGCGGTTGTCGGACGCGGAGCGGCTCGGCCACGAGGTCCTGGCCGTGGTGCGGGGCAGCGCGGTCAACCAGGACGGTGCGTCCAACGGCCTGACGGCACCGAACGGCCCCTCCCAGGAGCGGGTGATCCGTCAGGCGCTGGCGAACGCGCGGCTCGCGCCGTCGGACGTCGACGCGGTCGAGGCGCACGGCACCGGCACCAGGCTCGGCGACCCGATCGAGGCGCAGGCGCTGCTCGCCACGTACGGACAGGGCCGCGACGCGGACCGTCCGCTGTGGCTCGGTTCGGTGAAGTCCAACATCGGCCACACCCAGGCCGCCGCCGGCGTCGCGGGCGTCATCAAGATGGTGCTGGCGATGCGGAACGGGGTGCTGCCGCCGACTCTGCACGCGGATCAGCCCACCCCGCACGTCGACTGGTCGACCGGCGCGGTCGAACTGCTCACCGAGCCCCGCCCGTGGCCGCTGTCCGACCGGCCGCACCGGGCCGGCGTGTCGTCGTTCGGCATCAGCGGCACCAACGCCCACGTCATCCTGGAGGCCGCGGGACCCACGCCCTCCGACGCCACGCCCACGCCTGTGCCCACGCCCGGCCCGGTCAGCTGGCTGGTCTCCGCGCACACCCCCGAGGGCCTGCGCGCCCAGGCGGCACGACTGGCGACCGCCCTCTCCGCGTCGCAGGCCGGAGCGCACGACGTGGCCTGGTCACTGGCCACCACCAGGACCGCGCTGGACCACCGCGCGGCGATCGTCGGCGACGACCACGGCGCCCTGGTGGCGGGGCTGACCGCGCTGGCCTCCGGCGACCCCGCCGCGCACGTGGTCTCGGGCGCGGTCGCCGAGGGGCGCACGGCGTTCCTCTTCACCGGCCAGGGCGCGCAACGGGCCGGCATGGGACGAGGGCTGTACCAGGCGTACCCGGTGTTCGCCGAGGCCTTCGACGCGGTCTGCGCGGAACTCGACCGGCACCTGGAACGCCCAGTACGCGACGTGGTCTTCGACGGCGTCGACCTCGATCGGACCGTCTGGACGCAGGCCGGGTTGTTCGCGGTCGAGGTCGCGGTGTTCCGGCTGCTGGAGTCCTGGGGTGTGGTCCCCGACGTGTTGGTGGGCCACTCGGTCGGTGAGATCGCGGCCGCCCACTGCGCGGGCGTGTTCTCACTCGCCGACGCGTGTGCGCTCGTCGCCGCACGGGGCCGGCTGATGCAGGCACTGCCCGCCGGCGGGGCGATGCTGGCGGTGCGGGCGACCGAGGCGGAGGTGGTCGAGGACGTACGGGGCCGGCTGGACGTCGCGGCGGTGAACGGACCGACGTCGGTGGTGGTCTCCGGTGACGCCGCGACCGTCGACGAGTTCGCCGCGAAGTGGTCGGGGGAGGGGCGCAGGACCAGTCGTCTCACGGTGTCGCACGCCTTCCACTCGACCCTGATGGAGCCCATGCTGGCGGACTTCGCCTCGGCCGCGGAGTCGGTGGCCTACTCCGAACCCCGTATCCCCCTGGTCGCCGCGACGGAGGGCGGGCAGCCGTCCACCCCCGGGTACTGGGTGCGCCAGGTACGCGGCACCGTCCGGTTCGCCGACGCCGTACGGGAGGCGACCGCACGCGGCGTCACCCGGTTCGTCGAGGTCGGCCCCGACGGGGTGCTCTGCGGGATGGCGCAGCAGAGCGCCGGTGACGCCGTGTTCGCGCCGGTGCTGCGCCGTGACCGGGACGAGCACGAGACCGCCCTGGCCGCGCTCGGCCGGCTGTGGGCCGCCGGTGCGGAGGTCCACTGGCCGGCGGTGTTGCCCGCCGGGCGCCGGGTCGCCCTGCCGACGTACGCCTTCCAGCGGGAGCGGTACTGGCCGGAGCCGGCGGCGGTCGACCCGGCCGCACCCGCCGACGCGGACGAGGCACGGTTCTGGGCGGCCGTCGACCGCGAGGATCCGGCCGGACTCGCCGACACCCTCGGCCTGCCCGACGCCACCACCCCCCTGGACGCCCTGGTCCCCGCACTCTCCCGGTGGCGGCGCTCCCGCCGCCAGGAGTCGGTGATCGGCTCGTGGCGCTACCGCGTCACCTGGACCCCGCTCCACCACCTCACCGGCACCACCGCCACCCTGTCCGGCACCTGGCTGGTCGCTGCCACCCCGTCCGACGCCGAACCGGCCGCCCGCCTCGCCGAGGCACTGCGCGCCGCCGGAGCCGAGGTCGCCCCCCTGGACCGGGAGGCCGACCCGCGGGGCGCCCACGCCTGTGCCACCGTCGCCGGAGTCGTCGCCCTGGCCCCGACGTCCGCCGTCGTCACCGAGTCGGTGGCGCTGCTGCGGCAGTTGGACGAGGCGGGGCTGGACGCGCCGGTGTGGATGCTCACCAGCGGGGCGGTGTCGATCGGCCGCTCCGATCCGCTGCGCGAGGTGGCCCAGGCGCAGGCCTGGGGCCTCGGGCGGGTGGCGGCACTGGAACAGCCGCGCCGCTGGGGCGGTCTGATCGACCTCCCGGCCGACATCGACGCCCGCGCCGCCCGCGTCCTGGTCTCCGTACTGGCCGGTGGCACGGGCGAGGACCAGGTCGCCGTACGGACCTCCGGCGCGTACGGCCGCCGTCTGGTACGCGCCGCCGCCGACGAGCCGACCGGCACCCCGTACACGCCCTCCGGGACCGTCCTCATCACCGGCGGCACCGGAGCCCTCGGCAAGCGGGTGGCGCGCCGGCTGGCCGAACGAGGAGCACCGCGCCTGGTCCTGCTCGGACGTCGCGGCGCCGACACGCCGGGCACCACCGAACTGGTCGCCGAACTGGCCGCGCACGGCTGCGAGGCGACCGTCGTCGCCTGTGACGTCACCGACCGGACGGCGCTGGCGGCCGTCCTGGACGCGATCCCCGAAGAGCACCCCCTGACCGGCGTCGTGCACGCGGCCGGCGCCGCACAGGCCGTACCGCTCGCCGACACCGACGAGGCCGAGATCGCCCGCGTCCTGGACGCCAAGGTGACGGGCGCGGCTCATCTCGACGAGCTGACCCGTGAGACGGACCTGGACCTGTTCGTGGTCTTCTCCTCGATCGCGGCCACCTGGGGCAGCGGCGGCCAGGGCGTCTACGCGGCCGCCAACGCCCACCTCGACGCGCTCGTCGAGCGGCGGCGGGCGCACGGACGCAGCGGCACCTCCGTGGCCTGGGGGCCGTGGGAGGGCGAGGGGATGGCCACGCAGGGCGGGGCCGAGGAGTACCTGTACCGCCACGGCCTGGTCGCCATGGCACCGGACCTCGCCGTGCGCGCGCTGGAACGCGCGGTGGACCTCGACGAGAGCTGTGTGACCGTCGCCGACGTGGACTGGGAGCGGTTCGCGCCCGCCTTCACCTCCGGCCGGGACAGCGCTCTGCTCACCGAACTGCCGGACGCTGTACAGGCGTTGGCACCGGCGACCGTCGCCGCCGACCGCGGCTCGACCTTCCGCGACGAGCTGGTCGCGGCACCCGAGAGCCGCCGCCACGGCATGCTGCTCGACCTGATCCGGGCCCGTGCGGCCGTCTCGCTCGGGCATGCCTCCGCGGAGGCGATCGAGCCGGACCGGTCCTTCCGCGACGCCGGTTTCGACTCGCTCACCGCCGTCGAGCTGCGCAACCTGCTCGGCGCGGACACCGGGCTGACCCTGCCCGCCACCCTGGTCTTCGACCACCCCAACCCCACCGCGCTGGCCGAGCACCTGTCCGCCGGACTCCTGGAGCCGACCGGCACGCTCGCCGGCACGACCACCGCCGTCGGCGCCGCGGACGAACCGATCGCGATCGTCGGCATGAGCGCCCGCTACCCGGGCGGGGTGCGCGACGCCCAGCAGCTGTGGGACCTCGTCGCCCACGGTGTCGACGGCACCGCCGAGTTCCCGGCCGACCGCGCGTGGCCGCGGGACGTCGTGGCCGGAGCGGCCGCACGGGGCGGATTCGTGGACGGGGCCACGGAGTTCGACGCCGGTCTGTTCGGGATCGGCCCGCGCGAGGCGCTCGCGATGGACCCCCAGCAGCGGCTGCTGCTCGAAGCCTCCTGGGAAGCGTTCGAGTCCGCCGGACTGAATCCGCGTTCACTGCGCGGCCGGCCGGTCGGCGTCTTCGCCGGCGCCTCCTCCTCCGGATACGGGGGTCCGGGCGACGGCCTTGAAGGCGCCGGCGGGTATCTGCTGGCCGGCACTGCCAACAGCGTGATCTCCGGCCGGGTGGCGTACACCTTCGGCCTGGAGGGACCCGCGGTCACCGTCGACACCGCGTGCTCCTCGTCGCTGGTGGCGCTGCACTGGGCGGCGCAGGCGCTGCGCAACGGGGAGTGCGAGCTGGCGCTGGCCGGCGGGGTGACGGTCATGGTGTCGCCCGCGGCGTTCGCCGAGTTCGCCCGGCAGGACGGACTGGCCTCCGACGGGCGCTGCAAGTCGTTCGCGGGCGGCGCGGACGGCACCGGCTGGGGCGAGGGCGTGGGCGTCCTGGTGTTGGAGCGCCTCTCCGACGCCCGCCGCAACGGCCACGACGTCCTCGCGGTGGTACGCGGCAGCGCGGTCAACCAGGACGGCGCGTCCAACGGTCTGACCGCACCCAACGGTCCGTCCCAACAGCGCGTCATCCGCCAGGCGCTGGCCGTCGCGGGCCTGGCTCCGGACGAGGTCGACGTCGTCGAGGCACACGGCACCGGAACCCGCCTGGGCGATCCCATCGAGGCGCAGGCGCTGCTGGCGACGTACGGACAGGGCCGGGACGAGGACCACCCGCTGTGGCTGGGCTCCGTCAAGTCCAACATCGGCCACACCCAGGCGGCCTCGGGCGTGGCGGGCGTGATCAAGATGGTCATGGCCATGCGACACGGCGTGCTCCCCGCCACCCTCCACGTGGACGAGCCGACCCCGCACGTCGACTGGTCCGCCGGCGCGGTGCGGCTGCTCACCGAGGCCCGGCCCTGGACGGTCACCGACCGCCCGCGCCGGGCCGGGGTGTCGTCGTTCGGCATCAGCGGCACCAACGCGCACGTCCTGCTGGAGGGCGCACCGGCGCCCGACGCAGCGTCCGCACCCCCGCGTGCCCCGCGCCCCCTGGGCTGGACGCTGTCCGCCAAGACCGCCGACGGTCTGCGGGCCCAGGCCGCGCTCCTGCGGGGGCTGGTGGCCGACCCCCAGGTCGACCCGTACGACGTGGCCTGGTCGCTGGCCACCACCCGGGCCGCCCTGGACCATCGGGCGGTGGTCGTCGGCACCGACCGGGACGAACTCCTCGCCGGGCTCGCCGCGCTCGCCGACGGCAGGACCGCCGCCCAGGCGGTGTCGGCGGTAGCGACGCGGGGGCGAACCGCTTTCCTGTTCACCGGCCAGGGCGCGCAGCGCACGGGCATGGGACGTGGACTGTACGAGACGTTCCCGGTGTACGCGGACGCGTTCGACGCGGTCTGCGCCGAACTGGAACCGCACCTGGACCACCCGGTGCGGGACGTGGTGTTCGACGGCACCGGCCTGGACCGGACGGTGTGGGCGCAGGCCGGACTGTTCGCCGTGGAGGTCGCGGCGTTCCGGCTGCTGGAGTCCTGGGGCGTGGTCCCGGACGTGCTGCTCGGCCACTCGATCGGCGAGGTGGCCGCCGCGCACTGCGCCGGGGTGTTCTCGCTGCCGGACGCCTGCCGACTCGTGGCGGCACGCGGGCGGCTGATGCAGGCCCTGCCCGCCGGCGGCGCGATGCTCGCGGTGGAGGTGACCGAGGCCGAGGTCGTCGAGGCGATCGGGGACCGGCTGGACGTCGCGGCGGTGAACGGCCCGTCGTCGGTGGTGGTGTCCGGCGCGGCCGAAACGGTCGAGGAGTTCGCCGCCCGCTGGCGCGACCAGGGGCGTCGTACGCGCCGGCTGACCGTGTCGCACGCGTTCCACTCGGCACTGATGGAACCGATGCTCGCCGAGTTCGCCGCCGTGCTGGAGAAGACGGACTTCGCCGAGCCCCGCATCCCCGTCGTGTCCGACCTGACCGGCCGGCCCGCCGAACCCGGACTCCTGTCCAGCCCCGACTACTGGGTACGACAGGTCCGCGAGACGGTGCGGTTCGCCGACGGGGTCGAGTGGCTGCGGCTCGACGGCGTGACCCGCCTGGTGGAGCTGGGCCCGGACGGAGTGCTGTGCGGGATGGCCCGGCAGACCGACGCCGACGCCGTGTGCGTCCCGCTCCTGCGAGCCGACCGGGACGACACCGTCACCGCGTTGCTCGCCCTGGCCCGGCTGTGGACCGACGGCGCGGACGCCGACTGGTCGACCACGGCACCCGGCGGCCGCCGGGTCGCCCTGCCCACCTACCCGTTCCAGCGCGACAGGTATTGGCCGCGCGCCGTCACCGCCGCCGCGCAACCGCCCGCCCGTACGACGGACTCCCGCTTCTGGGACGCGGTCGAGCACGAGGACATCGACGCCCTCGCCGACCTCCTGGACGACCCCCGCACCCTGGACGTGCTCGGCGCGGCGCTGCCCATGCTCTCCTCGTGGCGGCGACAGCGGCGGAAGGAGTCCGCGATCGACTCCTGGCGCTACCTCGCGACCTGGCGTCCGATCACCGACCTGTCCCCGACCCCGGTACTGACCGGCCGCTGGCTGGTGGTCGTCCCGCAGTCCCCGCCGGCCCCCGCGCCCGCCCAGGAGGTGTCCTCCGCGCTGGTCGGCGCCGGCGCCGAGGCCGTCCACCTCGTCCCCGTCGGCACGGACCGGGCGGCCCTCGCCGTCCAGCTCGCCGAGGCCGGACCGGTGAGCGGGGTGGTCTCCCTCGCGGCCTGGGCGGACGACGGGACGCCTCGCACCGGGCCGTCCGCCGGCCTTCGCCTGACCCTGTGCCTGCTCCAGGCGCTCGGCGACGCCGGAATCGACGCCCCCCTGTGGGCGTTGACCAGCGGCGCCGTCTCGGTCGGACGGTCGGATGCGTCGCCCGCCGCGGTGCCGGCGCAGCTCTGGGGACTCGGCCGGGTGGCGGCACTGGAACAGCCCGACCGGTGGGGCGGCCTCCTCGACCTGCCGCCCGTGCTGGACGCCAGAGCCGGGGCACGCCTCGCCGCCGTCCTCGCCGGCGGGACCGGTGAGGACCAGGTGGCGGTACGCGCGGCCGGCGTGTACGGCCGTCGCCTGGTGCGCGCCGAGTCCGCCGGCAGCACCCCGTGGTCGCCGTCGCGGCCCGGCTCCGTGCTGGTGACCGGTGGCACCGGAGCGCTCGGCGCGGCGGTCGCCCGCTGGCTCGCCGACCGGGGCGTACCCCACGTGGTCCTGATGGGCCGACGGGGTCGGCGGGCTCCGGGGGTGGCCGAGCTGGTCGCCGAACTGGCCGACGCGGGGACCCGGGTCACGGTCGAGACCGGCGATGTCACCGACCGCGCGGCAGTGTCCGGCGCCCTGGAGCGGCTCCCGGCCGAACAGCCGCTGATCGGTGTGGTGCACGCCGCCGGGGTACTGGACGACGGCACGCTCGACGCGCTCACCCCGGAACGCTTCGAGACGGTGCTGGCCGCCAAGGTGTCCGGACTGGTCGCCCTGGACGAGGCGACCCGGGGAGCGGAACCGGAGTTCTTCGTGGCGTTCTCCTCGCTCGCCGGAACGGTGGGCAGCGCCGGACAGGGCAACTACGCCGCCGCCAACGCCTTCGTCGACGCGTGGATGCACGGCCGCCGGGACCGCGGGCTGCCCGGGGTCTCGGTCGCCTGGGGCCCCTGGGCGCAGGACGGTATGGCGGCCGACGACCAGGCGGTCGCCGACCGGCTGCGGCGCGGTGGCCTGTCGCCGCTGGACCCCGAACTCGCCGTCGCGGCGCTGGCGGGTGCCCTGGTCCCCGGTGACCAAGACCCGGTGATCGCCGACATCGACTGGCCGCTGTTCGCGGCCGGGCTGACCGGCGCGCGCCCCAGCGCCCTGCTGACCGAACTGCCCGAAGCGGCGTCCGCCCGTACCCCGGCCGCCGAGGCCGACCCGGCCACGGAGTTCCGGGCGGAGCTGACGGCGGCACCGGCGGCTCGGCGCGGCGCGCTGCTGCTGGAGGCGGTCCGCTCGTGGGCGGCGACGGTGCTGGGCCACGGCTCGGCGGAGGCGGTCGGCGTCGGCCAGGCGTTCCGGGACCTCGGCTTCGACTCGCTCGCCGCCGTCGAGTTCCGGAACCTGGCCGGCGTACGGACCGGGCTGCGGTTGCCCGCCTCCCTGGTCTTCGACCGGCCGACCCCGGCGGAGCTGGCGCGGTACCTCGGCGAGGAACTGTTCGGCGGCGAACAGGTGCCCGCACCGGCCGTCGTCCCCGCGACCGCGACGGGAGCCGCCGCCGAGACGGACGAGCCGTTGGCGCTGGTCGGCATGGCGTGCCGCCTGCCCGGCGGCGTCGGTTCCCCCGAGGACCTGTGGGACCTGCTCATCGGCGGGGTGGACGCCATGACGACGTTCCCCACCGACCGGGGCTGGGACCTCGCCGCGCTCCCCGGCCTCCCCGCGCTGCGCGGCGGATTCGTCGACGGCGCCGCGGAGTTCGACGCGGGCCTGTTCGGGATCAGCCCGCGCGAGGCGCTGGCGATGGACCCGCAGCAGCGGCTGCTCCTCGAGACGGTGTGGGAGACCTTCGAGTCCGCCGGAGTGGACCCGCGCGCGGTACGCGGTCGCTCCGTCGGGATGTTCGTCGGCACCAACGGACAGGACTACCCGGTGGTGCTGGCCGCATCCGCCGACGAGGGCCTGGACGCCCACGCGGCCACCGGCAACGCGGCGGCGGTGCTGTCCGGCCGGGTGTCCTACGCCTTCGGTCTGGAAGGGCCGGCGGTCACCGTCGACACGGCGTGCTCGTCGTCGCTGGTGGCGCTCCATCTGGCCGCGCAGGCCCTGCGGCGCGGCGAGTGCGATCTGGCGCTCGCCGGCGGTGTGTCGGTAATGTCCACCGAGACGGCGTTCACCGAGTTCGCCCGGCAGGGCGGCCTGGCGGACGACGGCCGCTGCAAGGCCTTCTCGGCCGACGCGGACGGCACGGGCTGGGGCGAGGGCGTCGGCGTACTGCTGGTCGAGCGGCTGGCGGACGCCCGCCGCAACGGGCACCAGGTCCTCGCGCTGGTACGGGGCAGCGCGGTCAACCAGGACGGCGCCTCGAACGGCCTGACCGCCCCCAACGGGCCCTCCCAGCAGCGGGTCATCCGCCAGGCCCTGGCGGACGCGCGACTGGCGCCGTCGGAGGTCGACGCGGTCGAGGCACACGGGACCGGCACCAGGCTCGGCGACCCGATCGAGGCACAGGCGCTGCTGGCGACCTACGGCCAGGACCGGGACGCCGACCGGCCGCTGTGGCTCGGCTCGATCAAGTCGAACCTGGGCCACACCCAGGCGGCCGCCGGTGTCGCCGGCGTGATCAAGATGGTGCTGGCGCTGCGGCACGGCATGCTGCCGCCCACCCTGCACGCCGATCATCCCACCGAGCAGGTGGACTGGTCGGCCGGCGCGGTGGAGCTGCTGACCCGGGCCCGGCCGTGGCCCGAGGCGGGCCGCCCGCGCCGGGCGGGCGTCTCCTCGTTCGGCATCAGCGGCACCAACGCCCACATCATCCTGGAGGCCGAACCCGTCCCGGCGGACGAGGCCGCCCCGCACGAGCGCCCGAGCGACGGGACGACACCGCCCTGGCTGGTGTCCGGCCGGTCCGCCACCGCGCTCGCCGCACAGGCGAGGAGGCTGCACGCGGCCCTGACCGCACAGCCGGAGGCGGCCCCGGCGGACGTCGCCCGGTCCCTGCTGGCCCGGGCCGACCTCGAGCACCGCGCGGTGGTCATGGGCACCGGCCGCGCCGACCTGCTCGCCGGCCTCGCCGCACTGGCCGACGGCGCACCGTCCGCCGACCTGATCTCGGAGACGACCGGCGAGGGCCGTACGGCGTTCCTGTTCACCGGGCAGGGTGCCCAACGGGCCGGCATGGGAAGGGAGCTGTACGAGGCCTTCCCGGCCTACGCCGACGCCTTCGACGCGGTCTGTGCCGAGCTGGACCTGAAGTACGAACGTCCCGTGCGGGACGTGGTGTTCGACGGCGAGGGGCTCGACCGGACCGTATGGGCCCAAGCCGGCCTGTTCGCCGTCGAGGTGGCCGTCTTCCGGCTGCTGGAGTCCTTCGGCGTGGTCCCCGACGTCCTGCTCGGCCACTCGGTCGGGGAGATCGCCGCCGCCCACTGCGCTGGAGTCCTCTCACTCGAGGACGCCTGCGAACTGGTCGCGAAGCGCGGTCAGTTGATGCAGGCACTGCCCGCCGGCGGCGCGATGCTCGCGGTCGAGGCGACCGAGGCCGAGATCCTCGACGGCGTACGGGGCCGGCTGGACATCGCCGCGGTGAACGGCCCGTCGTCGCTCGTGGTCTCGGGTGCGGCCGCGGTGGTCGAGGAGTATGCCGCGAAGTGGTCGGCCGAGGGCCGCAGGACCAGTCGTCTCACGGTGTCGCACGCCTTCCACTCGGCCCTGATGGAGCCGATGCTGGCCGAGTTCGCCGAGGTCGTGGAGGCGATGACGTTCGCCGAGCCCCGGATCCCCGTGATCCCCGCGACGGCGGGCGCGGACCTGACCGGCCCCGACTACTGGGTGCGGCAGGTACGCGAGACCGTACGGTTCGCCGACGGAGTACGACAGCTGACCGAACAGGGCGTCACCCGCTTCGTGGAACTCGGCCCGGACGGCGTGCTCTGCGCGATGACCCGCCGGTCCGGCGCGACCGGCGCTTTCGCCCCGGTCCTGCGGCGGGACCGCGACGAGGTGCGCACGGCGTGGGAGGCGCTGGGCCGGATCTGGGCGGTGGGCGTGGACGTCGACTGGGCGGCGGCGGTGCCCGCGCACGGCCGACGGATCGCCCTGCCCACGTACGCGTTCCAGCGTGACCGGTACTGGCCGGAGCCGGCGACCTCGGCACCGGAACCGGCACCGGCCCAGGATGCGGTCGAGTCCCGGTTCTGGGCAGCGGTGGAGCGCGAGGACGTGACCGAGGTGGCGAGCGCCCTGCGGCTGGCCGCACGACCGGACGCGCTCGCGGCGGTGCTGCCGGCCCTGTCGTCCTGGCGACGGCAGGCACGGCAGCACGCGGCGCTGGACGGCTGGCGCTACCGGGTGGAGTGGACACCGGTCGCCGTACCGGACGCCCCCCTGGACGGCACCTGGCTCCTGGTCACCGAGGCGGGCGACGAGGACGGCGGCGACGTCGGGGAAGCCCTCCGCGCGGCCGCCGCCCACGTCGTCCCCCTGACGGTCGACGCGACCCGTCCCGACCGGGACGAGCTGGCCGCCCGGATCGGCACGGCGATGGCGGGCGACCTGCGCGGAGTCGTGCACCCGGCGGGCGACCGGGCCGAGCTGGCGGTGGCCCTCACCCTCGTCCAGGCCCTCGGCGACGCCGGGTGCGCCGCTCCGCTGTGGACCCTGACCCGCGGCGCCGTCGCGGTCGACGCGGCGGACCGGGTCACCCGGGCCGAGCACGCGCGGCTGTGGGGCTTCGGGCAGGCCGTGGCGCTGGAACACCCGCAGCGCTGGGGCGGCCTGGTCGACCTGTCCACGGACGGCGACCAGGACCTGACCCGGCTGGCCGCCGTACTGCGCGGAGACTCCCACGAGGACCAACTCGCCCTGCGCGACGGCCGGGTCCACGCCCGGCGCCTGGTCCGGGCCGACCGACCGGACCCCGCCACCACGCCCTGGACGCCGTCCCGACCGGGCACGGTCCTAATCACCGGCGGTACCGGAGCACTCGGCGCCTCGGTCGCGCGGTGGCTCGCCGGACGCGGCGTGTCGCACCTGCTGCTCACCAGCCGTCGCGGTGCGCGCGCACCGGGAGCCGACGCACTGCTCGCCGAGCTGAAGGCCCTGGGCGCGGATGCCACGGTCGCCCCCTGCGACGTCGCCGACCGGGACGCGGTGGCGGAACTCCTCACCGCCGTACCGGCCGACCGCCCCCTGCTCGGCGTGGTCCACGCCGCCGGCGTCGCCCGGTCCGGCCCGGTGGAGACCACCGGACTCGCGGACATCGCGGAGACCACCGACGGCAAGGTGCTCGGCGCGGCCCATCTGGACCAGCTCACCAGGGACGCCGATCTGGAGCTGTTCGTGCTCTTCTCCTCCATCGCCGCCACCTGGGGCAGCGGCGGCCAGGCGCTCTACGCGGCCGGCAACGCCTATCTGGACGCGCTCGCCCAGAGCCGCGCGGACCGGAAACTGGCCGCCGTCTCGGTGGCCTGGGGCCCGTGGGCCGGCGCCGGCATGGCGGTGTCCGGAGAGGCGGAGGAGTTCCTGCGCCGCCGCGGCCTGACACCGCTCGACCCGGCCCTGGCGATCGCCGCGCTGGCCCAGGCGGTCGACGGCGGCGAGACGAACGTGACCGTCGCCGATGTGGACTGGGCCCGGTTCACCCCGGCGTTCACCTCCGGCAGACCGAGCCCGCTGCTGCGCGAACTGCCCGAGGCCGCCGACACCGCAGCGCCGACCGGGACACCCGCCGAGCAGGAGGCCGACACCGGGCTACGGGACCGACTCGCCACGCTGAGCACCGCCGAGCGGCTGGCCGAACTGACGGAGCTGATCAGAAGCGCGCTCGTCGTCGTCCTCCGCTACGACGCGGACGAGCGGATCGACGGTGCCCGCCCCTTCCGGGACCTCGGGTTCGACTCGCTGACCGCCGTCGAGTTCCGGGACCTGCTGGCCCGCCGGTGCGGTACGCCGCTGCCGTCGACGATCGTCTTCGACCACCCGACGCCGGCCGCCCTCGCCGACCACCTGCACGACACGCTGCCCGGCGGCGATCCGGTCACCGACGTCGAGCCGCTCATCGGGGCACTGGACACCCTGGAGGCGGCGATGGCCGACTCGCCGCCGGACGGACTGTCCAGGGCGCGGGTCACCGTCCGCCTGCAGGCGTTCCTCGACAAGTGGACCGCCGACCGGCCGGCCGCCGCGGACAGCGCCGCGACCGACCGCATCCAGGCCGCCGACGACGACGAGCTGATCAACCTGATCCGCGACCAGCTCGGAGACGGAGCACTCGACTGATCCGAGACAGGGCTGAGGAGCACCGGGCTCACGAGCACGGGGCGCGGACGAGGGCCGCCGCCCGGGACCGACGACGCGTACGTGCCCGCCTCGCTCCTCAGTCGCTTCGCGGCCGGTGCGCAGCGGACGGACGGGAACGCGGAGGTGCCGCGGGCACGGCGATGACATCCTCCGGGCCCGCGGGTCTACCCTTCCGGCAGCGATGGTCGGAGATCACCGAACGGGAGCGGGTAGCGCCATGACGCAGTTGCTGCGGGTCCAGAACTTCACCGTCTCGAGTGACGGATTCGGCGCGGGTGAGGGGCAGAGCCTGGAGCGGCCCTTCGGCCATGCCGATCCGCTGAGCCTGATGAGCTGGGCCGGCACCACGGCCAGCTGGAAGATGCGGACGGAGCCGGGCGGCAGCCGCGGACTGGACGACTACTTCATCCGCGATCACGACCACCACGTCGGCGCCGAGATCATGGGCCGCAACAAGTTCGGCCCCCAGCGCGGCCCCTGGGAGAACGAGGAGTGGCAGGGCTGGTGGGGCGACGAGCCGCCGTTCCACACCCCGGTCTTCGTCATGACCCACCACGTCCGCCCCTCCTTCACCCTCTCGGACACCACCTTCCACTTCGTCGACGACGACCCCGCCAAGGTCCTGGCCCGGGCGAAGGAGGCCGCCCAGGGCAAGGACGTCCGCCTCGGTGGCGGTGCCACCACCATCCGCGCCTTCCTGGAGGCGGGCCTGGTGGACACCCTGCACGTGGTGGTGGCTCCGACGATCACGCTCGGCTCCGGTGCCCGCCTGTGGGAGTCCCCGGACGAGCTGACCGACCGCTTCCACCTCGACGTGGTCCCCAGTCCCAGCGGGGTGGTGCACCACCTGTTCTGGCGGAAGTGACGGCGCGGGCTCCGGTTCTCCCCAGGGAAGAACGGGGACCGGCCGCGACGGAGCCGACCACGGCCCACCCGCCTGCCGCTCTCGCCGGCGGGACCGCGCCCGGCGGCAGGCGGGGCCGGGTCACGCGACCGCCGTTCCCTCCAGCTCGACCAGCTGGCCCGGCACCGCCAGCCGCCTCACCTCGAGCAGCGTGGTGGCCGGGGCCACCCCGGCGGCTCCCAGCCGCGACGCCAGCACGCCGTACCGCGGCATCAGCAGATCGACGTCGGTCGTGAAGACTCCCAGCCGGACCAGGTTGGCGAGGGACATGCCGCCCCGTCCGAGCACGGCCTCCAGGTTGTCCAGGCTCAGCGCCAGCTGCGCGGCCATGTCGCCGTCGTGCAGGGGCTCCCCGTCGCCGCTCATCGCGGTCTGGCCGGAGCAGTACAGGGTCCGGGTGTGCCCGGAGACGAGCTCGCCCTGGTTGAACCCCCTCGCCACCGACCACGTCACCGGGTTGACTGCCGTTCGTTCCACTGTCACATCGACTCCTGTCGCTCGATCGGGCATGCGTACGCCCAGCGGCGTGGTCGCCGCCCTCGTGGACGCCGCTGCTCCAGAGCCTGCCGACCATTCATGACACCGATGGTCATGTATTGGATAAGGTCCCCCCATGCGCGCCGACAGGCTGGTCTCCCTGGTGCTGCTGCTCCGTCAGCGCGGCCGGCTGACCGCGGGCACGCTGGCCCGCGAGCTGGAGGTGTCCACCCGCACCGTGCTGCGTGACATCGAGGCGCTGTCCGCGGCCGGCGTCCCGGTCTACGCCGAACGCGGCCGGCACGGCGGGTTCGCGCTGTTGCCCGGCTTCCGGACCGAGCTCACCGGACTGAACCACGAAGAGGCCCTCGCCCTGCTGACCGCCGGGTCCGCACGCGGCGAGCAGGCCTTCGGTCTCGGCTCGGCGCTCGCCTCGGCGACGCGCAAGGTGGTCGACGCCCTGCCCGAGAGCCACCAGACCGCCGTGAGCGACGCGGCCGCACGCATCCTCGTCGCACCGGAGACCGACCTCCTCTCCCGCCGGACGCCCACGGAGGAGGTGCCGGGCAGCACGATGGCCGAGATCCGGCGCGCGGTCCTCACGGGCCGCAAACTCCGCCTCCACTACGCGGCCGTGGACCGGGCACCGCAGTGGCGCACGGTCGACCCGATCGGCCTGGTCACCGTGCGGGACCGGGGCTACCTGCTGGCCACGCGGTCCGGCGCGGACCGCACCTACCGGCTGTCCCGGATCCTGGCCGCCGAGGAACTGCCCGAGCCGGCACAGCGACCGGACCGGGTCGATCTGGACCGGGTCTGGCGGGAACGCTGCGCGCGGTTCCTGTCCGGCGACCACATCGCCGTGCTGATGCGGCTGAACCCGGAGCGGAGGGAGGACCTGCTGAACACCGCCGTAGTGGTCCGCGCCGCGGGCCCGGAACCGAGCCCGGGCCCGGAACCGGACGGCCGGCTGCGGCTCGAGGCGACCTTCCAGGACCTGCGCCATGCCGAGTGGGCGCTCTGGCAGCTCGGCACGGCCGCGGAGGCCCTGACCCCGGAGTCGTTGCGCACCTCCCTGCGCCGCCGCGCCGCCGAGATGGCCACCCGCTACGGACCGGCATCCGGCGCTTGACCTCAGGCGCCGACCGGCAGCCGGCGCCTCAGGAGAACCGGTACCCGGCGAAGTCGGCGATGCGGACGTACCCGAGGCGCCGGTAGAGGGCGTTGCTGGTCGGGTTGTCGGGGTCGGTGAACAGGACGACGTCCGTCGCGCCCGCGGCCAGCGCGGCCCTGCTCGCCGCGACCGTCACGGCCCCCGCGTAGCCGCGGCCCCTGCGGTGGACCGGGGTGTAGACGGGGTCCACCCGGACCATGCCGCCGACGACCGAGGTCGCGGCCGCCATGGAGACCGGGGTGCCGTCCGGGTCCTCCCAGAAGGTGAAGTGCCGGTCGCCGAAGCGTGAGTCGTCCCAGGAGCCGGCGTCGATCAGGTCGAGGGACCGCTGTTCCCCGACGGCGACGCAGAACTCGCGGCACCAGCCCACGACCTGCTCCCGGTCCTCCCCGCCGGCTGCGCGCCCCCGGCCCTCCGGGTGCGGCCGCGGCGGCGTGAGCGTGCCGAGGCGGTAGAGGTGCGTCCGCCAGAAGGGCACCGCGGAAGCGCCCGTGTGCCGCTGCCACGCGTCGGCGAAGGCACCGGCGGTGTCGTGGTCGGCGATGACGTCGGAAGGGCGGTGACCGAGGGCGGCCAGGTGAGCGCCGAGGGCGTCGGCCTGCTCATGGGACAGGGGGGTGAGGCCCAGGCGACCGCGCGGAGTGCGGTAGAAGACGGCGCGCACCGCGCCGTCCGACTCCAGCAGGCCGAAGACGGGGACGTCGCCGTCGTGGTCGGCCGCTGCGCGCGTGCGCAGCTTCTCGATGTCCGTCAGCGGGGTGTTGTGCAGGGCGGGGCGCGAGCGCAGGAAGCCGCCGGCCCGGGCGAGGAACGCGTCGACGTCCTGGGTGAGGTGCCAGTCATCCGAGATCATGCCTCATGCTCCCGGACGCCCCACGGCCCGGGAACACGTGCTCGCCATTCCCGGGCCGAAGGCCTCCACAGAGCAGCCACGGTGCGCGCCCCCCTCGATAAACTGCCGCCGGGCAGCGCACCGAGTTCAAGGAGACCCCGATGCCGGCACACGACCCGTCCGTCCGCGGCTCCGGCGGCTCCGTCGGCGCGGCCGGGGCGGCGGACGCGGGCGGGAAGGGCTGGGCGGGCGATACGCGTGACCCGGCCGCACCGGCGCCGGTCCGCCAGGTGTTGTCCGACAGCGTGTACGAGGACATCAAGGCCCGGGTGATGGACCACGAGATCGCCCCGGGCGCGCGGGTCGGCATCGAGGCACTGGCCCGTACGCTCAACGTCTCACCGACGCCCGTGCGCGAGGCGCTGGCCCGGCTGGAGGCCGACGGCCTCGTCGTCAAGCGCTCCCTGTCCGGGTACCGGGCGACGGCCCTGCTGACCCGCCGGGGAGTGGAGGAGCTGTTCGAGATGCGGCTGCTCCTGGAACCGCGTGCCGCCGCGCTGGCCGCGCTGCACGCCGACGAAGGGCAACTCGACGCCCTGGAGGAGACGCTGGAGGCCATGCGGGCCCACCCCGGTCCCGGCGGGCCCTACGCGTCGTACCGCGACTTCGCCGCCCTCGACCAGCACTTCCACGAGGTCGTCGCCGGGGCCGCGCGCCGGCCGCTGCTCGCGGACGCGGTGGAGCGACTCCACGCGCACCTGCACATCTTCCGCCTGAACAGCTCCCAGGACGCGGGCGATCCGACCCCGGACGAGCACGAGCGGGTGGTGCGGGCGATCCTGCGCCGCCGGGCCGAACGCGCGGCCGAGGCCATGGCCGAACACCTCACCCGCAGCCTGGAGCGCCAGCTCGGTCGGCTGGAGGGATGACGGGCCCGGCAGGGGTTGTTCCGGGCGTCGCCCGCCCGGCGGGCGCACCGGCCAGGCGGTACACGCGCGTCGCGGTGCCGGACCACACCTCGGCCCGTGCGGCCGGGTCCAGCTCCGCCGTCAGCTCCCGTGCCGAGGCGACGACCTCGCCGTAACGCGCGGCGAGGGTGCACACCGGCCAGTCCGAGCCGAACATGACGCGTCGGGGGCCGAAGGCGTCGAGCACGGTGTCGGCGTACGGCTTGAGGTTGGCGACCGTCCACGAGGCCCGGTCGGCCTCGGTCACCATGCCGGACAGCTTGCACACCGTGTTCGGCAGAGCGGCCAGTTCCCGCACCCGTCGCGCCCAGGGCTCCCGTGTCCCCGAGGCGATCGGCGGCTTGCCGAGATGGTCCAGGACGAAGGTGAGCCCGGGCACGGCGGCGGCCGCGCGGGTCGCCGCGGGCAACTGGTGTGGTCGCACCACCAGGTCGTGGACGAGCCCGGCGGCGGCGACGGCACGCAGGCCGCGCAGGACCTCCGGACGGGTCAGCCAGTCGGGGTCGGGCTCCCCCTGGACCTGGTGGCGGACACCGCGCAGGAAGGCGCCCCCGGGCAGCGAGGCGAGCCGGGCCAGCTCCTCGGCGACACCGGGCGCCGTCAGATCGGTCCAGCCGACGACCGCCGCGATCAGCTCGCTGCCCGCGGCCAGGGCCAGCAACTCCGGTGTCTCCTCCGCCGCGTTCACCGTCTCCACCAGCACGGTGGCCGTCACCCCCGACGCCCGTGCCTCGGCCTCCAGCTCCGCCGGCGCGAAGGACCGGCGCAGCGGCGCGTATTCGGGGCCGTCCAGCCATTCCTGGTCGCGTACGGCGAGGTCCCAGAGGTGGTGGTGGGCGTCGACGACGTTCACGCTTCGCCCCCTGTCGGCACCGGCACGTCGCCGCTCAGCAGCCCCTGGGCGCGCAGGCCGTCCCACAAGGCTCCGGGGACCGGCCCGCGGTACTGCGCGACGGCGTCCCGGACCTGGTCCGCGGAGCGCGCGCCGACGAGCACCGAGGCGACCGAGGGGTGCCCGAAGGGGAACCGCAGCGCGGCGCGACGCAGGGGCACGCCGTGCGCCTCGGTGGCCTCGCGCAGCCGCTCCGCCCGGCGCAGCACCTCACCGGGCGCCGGAGCGTAGTCGTACGTGGCCCCGGGGGCGGGGGCCGCCAGCAGCCCGGAGTTGAACACGCCGCCGACGATCACACTCCGGCCCCTCGCGCCCGCGGCGGGCAGCAGCGCCTCCAGCGCGCCCTGTTCGAGCAGGGTGTAGCGGCCGGCGCAGAGGACGGCGTCCACGTCCGTGTCCGTCAGGAAACGCGTCAGCATCCGGCTCTGGTTCATGCCCGCGCCGATCGCCCGGACCACGCCCTGCGACCGCAGCTCCTCCAGCGCCGGATAGGCCTCCCGGAACGCTTGCTCCTCGTGCCCGTCGGGGTCGTGGAGCAGGACCAGGTCCACGCGGTCCGTCCCGAGGCGGGTGAGACTGTCCTCCAGCGAGCGGCGTACACCGTCGCGGCTGAAGTCCCACCGCCGCCGGTGGGTGGCAGGACCGGCGAAACCGTGCGCCAGGTCGTCGCCGCCTCCGTCGTACGGGTCGAGCACCCTGCCCACCTTGGTGGACAGGGTGTAGCTGTCCCGGTCCTTGGTGCCGAGGACCGCGCCCAGCCGGCGCTCCGACAGGCCGAGGCCGTAGTGGGGGGCGGTGTCGAAGTAGCGGACGCCCGCGTCCCAGGCGGCCTCCACGGTGGCCGCCGCCTCGTCGTCGCCCACCTCCTCGTACAGACCGGCGATCGCGGCGGCGCCGAAACCGAGTGCGGTGACGGGGACCTGAGCGCGGCCCAGGGTCCGAGCCGGCAGCGCGCCCGCCGCGGCACCCCCCGCACCCCCCGCCGTCATCGTCCCTCCGGGCGCATCCGCAGTCCCTGCATGCCGCCGTCCACGGCGAGGGACGTGCCCGTGACACCGGCCGCGGCCGGGCTCGCCAGGTACACGATCGCGGCGGCGACCTCGGCGGCGGAGATCAGGCGGCCCACGGGCTGGCGGGCGTCGAGCGCGGCCCGCTCGGCGGCGGGGTCCGCCGCCCGTTCGAGGAGGCGCCCCACCCACGGGGTGTCCACCGTCCCGGGGTTCACGCAGTTGACGCGGATGCCCTCGCGGACGTGGTCGGCCGCCATGGCGAGGGTGAGCGCCTGCACGGCGCCCTTGCTCGCGCTGTACAGGGCGCGCTGCGGGAGTCCGGCGGTGGCCGCGATCGAGCACGTGTTGACGACGGCCGCGTACGCGGAGGCGCGCAGGTGGGGCAGGGCGGCCCGGGTGGTCCGGACGATGCCGAGGACGTTGACGTCGAGGACCCGGTGCCACTCGGCGTCGTCATTGTCCTCGACCGTGCCCGTGGCCCCGATGCCGGCGTTGTTGACCAGGATGTCGATGCCGCCGAGGGCGTCGGCGGCGGCGGTGACGGCGGCGCGCACGGAGGCGTCGTCGGACACATCGGCGACGTAGCCGCGCAGCGGCCCGCCGACCGGGGACGGGTCGAGGTCGAGCACGGCGACGTCGGCGCCGCGGGCGGCCAGCAGGTCCGCGGTGGCCCGGCCGATGCCGGAGGCGCCGCCGGTCACCAGGGCCGTGCGCCCCGACAGTTCGCTCATGTGCGGAGGTCCTTCCCCTGGCCGGCGAGGTCGGCGGCCCAGAAGGAGCCGTCGGGATAGCGGTACGTGCTGATCGTCTCCGGCCGCATCCGGGACGAGAAGCCGGGCATCGTGGGCGCCGTGTAGTGACCGTCGGAGACGACCGCGGGATCCTCGAAGTGCTCGTGCAGGTGGTCGACGTACTCGATGACCCGGTCGTCGGTCGTGCCGCTCAGGGCGACGAAGTCGAACATCGCCAGGTGGCGCACCAGTTCGCACAGGCCGACGCCGCCCGCGTGCGGGCAGACCGGGACGCCGAACGCGGCGGCGAGCAGCAGTACGGCCAGATTCTCGTTGACGCCGCCCACGCGTGCCGCGTCGATCTGCACCACGTCGATCGCGTCGGCCTGCAGCAGCTGCTTGAAGACGACGCGGTTGTGCACGTGTTCCCCGGTGGCGACCTTGACGGGTGCCACGCCCCGGCGTACGGCCGCGTGGCCGAGGACGTCGTCGGGGCTGGTGGGCTCCTCGATCCAGTACGGATCGCTGTCGGCCAGCGCGTTGGTCCACTCGACGGCCTCACCGATGTTCCACCGCTGGTTGGCGTCGACGGCGATGCGGATGTCCGGGCCGACCGCCGCGCGGGCCGCGCGCAGCCTGCGGACGTCGTCGGCGAGGTCGGCACCCACCTTGAGCTTGATCTGGGTGAAGCCGTCGGCGACGGCCTGCTTCGCCAGTCGCACGAGCTTGTGGTCGGAGTAGCCGAGCCAGCCGGGGGAGGTGGTGTACGCCGGGTACCCGCGGGAGAGCAGCAGCGCCTCGCGGTCGGCGGCGCCCTCCTTGCCCGCGCGGAGCAGCGCGACGGCGTCCGCACGGCTGAGCGCGTCCTCGATGTAGCGGTAGTCCACCTGGTCGGCGAGCCATTCCGGTTCGGCGTCCGAGAGGAGCTTCCACACCGGCCGGCCGGCCCGCCTGGCCGCCAGGTCCCAGACGGCGTTGACGACGGCGCCGACCGCCATGTGCATCACGCCCTTCTCCGGGCCCAGCCAGCGCAGTTGGCTGTCACCGTTCAGGGCCCGGCTCACCACGGCGGGGTCGGCGCACACGGCGTCCACGGACCGACCGACGACGTGCTCGCGCAGCGCGGCGACGGCCGCCGTCTGCACCTCGTTGCCGCGTCCGATGGTGAACGCGAAGGCGTGCCCCTCCAGTGGTCCGCCCGGTCCCGGGGCCGCGTCGGTGCGCAGGACGACGTAGGCGGCCGAGTAGTCGGGGTCGGGGTTCATCGCGTCGGAGCCGTCGAGTTCGCGTGAGGTGGGGAAGCGGATGTCGACGACCTCGACGTCCGTGATGCGCGGCGTGCGGTTGCTGTCCATCGCCCTCTTCACGCGTCCGGTCCGACGCCGACGGTCCCTCGCCTCACCGCCGGGACGCCCCACCGGATCCCATAGGATTCAGTTGTCGTGATGCTCGGTCAGAGTCAGTATTCACGTCAAGGCCTGTGCCAGGATCACCGTCGTCGAGCCCCGGGCGGACGCGGAATCGTATAGGAATGCCGCACCCGGCACGGGGCTCTGCACGGTGCCTACGAAGCGGCGGGGGCGGAGGGCACCGGGGTGCGCGCCGCCCTTCCCGGCAGCCGTGCGGCCAGGGCGACCGCGGTGCGGGCCGCGGGCGGGGTCATGATCCCGGCGACACCGGTCCGGCCGGCGAGGTTGGCGTCGAGACGGCGCCACGCCAGGGGCAGGCGGGTCAGGGCGGTGTGGATCACGCCGGGGTCGCGGGTGGCAGGTCGACGGTCGCCGATCCCGAGGCTCCGCCGCCGGGGCAGCCGGTGCGTGCGAAGTGCCGCAATGGTCCGGCACGGAGGGGCCCTCCGTCGTCATCTCCCCCTGCCGACCGGCCGGTCGGACGGCCGAGCCGCGTCGTCCGCGCTGCCGGCGGCTCACGTTCCGTGACCGCCCCGTGACCGCCTCGTGCGAGGATGTGGCCCGTGACCGCTTCGTCCTCCCTGTCCGCCACCGACGGCGCGCCGCGCAGTCGTGGTCCGGGCCCCCGCACCGCTGCCGGGTTGGTGTTCGGATCCTCGGCCGCCGTGCTCGTGGTCGAGATCGTCGCCCTGCGGCTGCTGGCTCCCTATCTCGGTCTCACCCTCGAGACCAGCACCATGGTGATCGGGATCGCCCTCACCGCGATCGCCCTCGGCTCCTGGCTCGGCGGGCGCCTCGCCGACCAGGTCGATCCACGTCGGCTCATGGGTCCCTGCCTCGGGCTCTCGGGCGTGGTCGTGGCCCTCACCCCCGCGGTGCTGCGCACCACCGCGGAATGGGCGCCGGCGGCGCTGCTGCTGATCGCGTCGCTGACCATCCTCGTGCCGGGCGCCCTGCTGTCCGCGGTGACGCCGATCGTGACCAAGCTGCGTCTGACCAGCCTCGCGGAGACCGGGGCGGTCGTCGGCCGGCTGTCCGGCGTCGGTACGGTCGGTGCCATCGTCGGCACCGTGCTGACCGGCTTCGTCCTCGTGTCGCGCTGGCCGGTCAGCGGCATCCTGATCGGTCTCGGAACCCTGCTGGTGCTCGGCTCGGCGCTGGTCGGGTGGCGCACCCGCGGGTGGAGCGGCACCCCCGCCCTGGCGCTCGTGGTCCTGGCCGGCGGCCTCGCCGCCGTCGTCGCGCCCGGCGGCTGCGACACGGAGACCAAGTACCACTGTGCGCGGGTCGTCGCCGATCCCGGCCGGGACGGCGGACGCACCCTCGTGCTGGACGGCGTGCGGCACTCCTACGTCGACCTCGACGACCCGACCTACCTGAAGTTCGCGTACGTGCGCGCCTTCGCCGCGGTGGTCGACGCCGCGTTCCCCGAGGAGGAGCCGCTCGTCGCCCACCACTTGGGCGGGGGTGGGCTCACCTTCCCCCGGTACCTCGCGGCCGCGCGGCCCGGAACGCGGAGCCTGGTGTCCGAGATCGACGGCGGGGTCGTGCGCGTCAACCGCGAGCTGCTCGGTGCGCAGCCGCAGGCCGGTATCGACGTGCGCACCGAGGACGGCAGGCTCGGCCTGCGGCGACTGGACACCGGCAGCCGTGACCTCGTCGTCGGGGACGCCTTCGGGGGCGTCAGCGTGCCGTGGCACCTCACCACGGTGGAGGCGATGACGGACGTCCGGCGGGTGCTCGACGAGGACGGCCTGTACGTCGCCAACCTGATCGACCACGGCGACATGGCCTTCGCCCGCGCCGAAGCGGCCACCCTGGACGCGACCTTCGACCACGTCGCCCTCGTGGGCGAACCGGCCGACATCGGCCTGGACCCGACCGTCACGCCCGACGGGGGCAACCTGGTGCTCCTCGCCTCCGGCCGGCCGCTCGACCCGCGCGCGGTGCGGGAGGCGCTGGACGCCCGGCGGACCGGGTGGAAGATCGTCACCGGCGGTGCCCTCAGCGCCTGGACCGGCGACGCCCGACCGCTCACCGACGACCACGCGCCTGTCGACCAGCTTCTCCAGCCCATCGGTTCGGGCAAGTGAGCGGCGGAGGACGCCGAACCCGACAGCGCACGGGTCCCGAACCCCGTCGGGCGTGCGAGGGTTCTCCCGGGCGCCACGGGTGTCCGATTGTCGCCCGTCCGCGGTAAATGCCTGGACTGCCGTCGTCACGCGACGGGAGACTTCTGACTCCCCACCCTCGGGAGTGTGATGGCGACGAAAGACACCCAAAGGCCGACGCCGGGCAGGAGCGCGGTGGTTCTCGCGCTGCGCCACTACGGCATGGAACTGCTGCGACAACGACGAACGGCACTGCCCGCCCTGCTGCTTCCGGCCGTCGGCAACATCGGCATCCGCTACGTCGCCCCCCTGCTCGTCGCCAAACTGGCGGGCCAGGCCGCCGACGGCGGTATCACCCTCGCCTCGGCGCTGCCGTACGTCCTCGGGTTCGGTGCCGTGCTGCTGCTCGCCGAGGCCGTGTGGCGCATCGGGCAGCACTGCCTGAACCGCGTCGACGCCTGTGGCGCGGAACACCTGTACGTGCTCGGCATGGACGAACTCCTCGCCAAGGACGCGGCGTTCTTCCACGACAACTTCGCCGGCTCCCTGACGAAACGGGTGCTGAGCTTCGGCAGGCGCTTCGAGGACTTCGTCGACACCCTGACGTACCGGATCATCGGCAGCCTCGTGCCCCTGGTCTTCGGCGCCGTCGTGCTCTGGCACTACGAACCGCTGCTCGTCGTCGGCCTGCTCCTGATGATCGCACTGACGGTGGTGGCCGCCGCGCCGCTCATCCGCCGCCGGCAGGCCCTCGTCAACGAGCGCGAGGTGGCGGTCGCCCGGGTCTCCGGACACGTCGCCGACAGTCTCGTGAACATGGAGACCATCCGGGCGTTCGCGGCCGAGCGCCGGGAGGCCGACGAACACCGCAGCCGCGTCGCGGAATCGCGGCGCCTGACGCTGAAGTCGTGGGACTACGGCAACCTGCGCGTCGACACGCTGGTCGCCCCCATGTCCGTGCTGACGAACGTGCTGGGTCTCCTGGTGGCCATCGCCTTCGCCGGGTCGGGCCAGGGAGTGGAGGGGATCGTCGTCGCCTTCACCTACTACTCCAACGCGACCCAGATCATGTTCGAGTTCAACCAGATCTACCGGCGTCTGGAGAGCTCGATGACCGAGGCCGCGCAGTTCACCGAGCTGCTGCTGGCACCTCCCACCGTGCTGGACCCGGCCGACCCCGAACCCCTCGCACCGGGCGACGCCGGCCTCCGCTTCGAGGCGGTGACCTTCGCGCACGCCGGAGCGAAACCGATCTTCCGGGGCCTGGACCTGGACGTTCCCGGCGGCGCACGGGTCGGGCTCGTCGGCAGGTCCGGCGGCGGCAAGACGACCCTCACCCGGCTCCTGCTGAGGATGGCGGACATCGACGCCGGCCGCATCCTGATCGGCGGCCAGGACATCAGCCGGCTCCGCCAGGCCGAGCTGCGCTCACTGATCGCCTACGTGCCGCAGGAACCGGCGATGTTCCACCGCACCCTGCGGGACAACATCGCCTTCGCCCGGCCCGGCGCCACCGACCGGGAGATCCACGCCGCCGCCGCGGCCGCGCACGTCACCGAGTTCGCGGAGCAGCTCCCGGAGGGCTTCGCCACGCTGGTGGGGGAGCGGGGGGTGAAGCTGTCCGGCGGCCAGCGCCAACGGGTCGCACTGGCCAGGGCACTGCTGCGGGACGCCCCGGTCCTGCTGCTCGACGAGGCGACCAGCGCGCTGGACTCGGAGAGCGAGCTCCTCGTCCAGGACGCTCTGTGGCGGCTGATGGAGGGACGTACGGCCCTCGTCGTCGCCCACCGGCTGAGCACCGTGGCCGGCATGGACCGGCTGGTCGTGCTCGACCACGGCAGCGTCGTCGAGCAGGGCACCCACGCGGAACTGCTCGCCTCGGCGGGGGCCTACGCCAAGCTGTGGCAGCACCAGTCGGGCGGCTTCCTCGGCGAGAGCGCCGACCCGGAACCGGACGAGGTCCCGCCCATGGGCGGAGTCGTCGGCCTGCCGGCACCGCTCGGGCCGCCGCCCGGCACCGGCCGCCCCCTGGCACGCCGGGCCGGCTCCGGTCCCGGAGCGGTGTGACCGGACGGTCCGCACCGGCGCCGGGCAACTCCCGTCCGCACGGATGTATTTGACGTTCACCCGGACAGGCATGAACCGGCCAGGACGGGCAACCAGGAGGGAACCGAAGGAGCAAAGGAAACCAACCGCATCAGTTGGGGAGAAAACGATGTCGTCCTACAGCCGAACGAGCGCGCACAAGACGAGCCGTACGAGCGGACTGGCCATCGCGGGACTGGTCTGCGGCATCGTCGGCCTGTTCCTGCTGCCGATCATCCTGGGCCCGCTGGCCATCATCTTCGGCGCCGTCGCGCTGCGTCAGACCGGCTCCATGATGGCGAAGTGGGCCATCGGCCTCGGAGTGGTCGACATCATCCTCATGATCGTCATGTTCACCGTGGCGGCCAACAACGGCGGTAGCTTCACCTGGAACGTGGGCTGACCCAGGCCCCTCCGGCCGCACCCACGTCCCGCACCCGCCCCGGTGCCGCCCCGCCCGCCAGACCGACCTCGCCCGGCCCCGCGCCCGGCCCGGATCGGGAGGCGGCGCGGGCGGGCCGGGGCGGACGCGCGTGCCGTGCGGGGGACTCTGATCCCGTGCCTCATCCCGACCTCCGCCCCGGTACCCGCCGCCGGACTTGCGGGCGGCGGTGCGCGCGAGCAGGGTGGAGAGATGGGTGGCAAGGACGGCCCCACGCTCATCTCGTCGGTCCAGCGAGCCTTCCGGCTCATGGAAGCCGTGGGTGCGCACGAGGGCGGCGTCCCGGCCAAGCAGCTGGCACGCGAGACCGGGCTGGCGCCGGCCACCACCTACCACCTCCTGCGCACGATGGTGCACGACGGCTACGTGCGCAAACTCGACGACGGCACGTTCGTCCTCGGCGAGAAACTGGGCGCGCTGCACGGAGGGAGCCGCGAGCAGGCGGCCCTCAGCAGGGTCCGTCCGACCCTCACGGAGCTGCGCGACGGACTGTCGGCCGCGGCCTACCTGACCTTCTACGAGGACGGTGAGATCCGGGTCGCGGAGATCGTGGACGGCCCGAAGGCCCCCCGCGTGGACCTGTGGGTCGGCTTCGAGGACGCGGGACACGCCACGGCGCTGGGAAAGTGCGTGCTGCGCGACCTGGACGCGGAGGCCCGCGCCGACTACCTCTCCCGTCACGCGCTCAACGATCTCACCCCGCGCACCATCACCTACCGCGCGGAACTGCTCCGACGCCTCGACGCCGCGGCACAGGCGCCCGCCGTCACCGATGTCGAGGAGTACGCCCTCGGCACCGCGTGCGTGGCGGTGCCCGTCCGCCAGGGCGACACCATCGGCGCGCTCGGCATATCGGTGCGGGCCGGACGCACCGACCGCCTCGAAGCCGCCGTGACGCGGCTGGTCGCGACCGCGGAGCGCGTGTCCCGCGGACTCTCGCTCACCATCTGAAAACGGCGCCCTTGTGACCGGGCCCACGAGACTTGTCTCCTGGAGGGAACGGATGCAGCCGGCGATGTGAGGGACAGATACGTGTGTGAGCAGGGCCTCGTAGGATCGTACGGATCGGTCGGAAGCCGCGTGACGAACGGCTGGACCGTCGTCGACGCCAGCGGCGAGATCGACATCGCCTTCGCCCCCGTCGTGCGGGCCGCGGTGGTCCGGCTGCTGGCCGACGGCCATCGCCACTTCGTCCTGGACCTGTGCGGTGCCCCGTTCCTGGACTCGGCCGGGCTCGGCATGATCGTCGCGGTCACCAAGCACATCCGGGCCCGTCACGGCTCGCTGCGCATCGCCTGTGGCGACGAGCGGCGGCTGCGCGTCTTCTCCCTCGGCGGGCTGCGCTCCGTCTACTCCTTCCACGACTCCGTGGACCGGGCCACCGCCCAGCCCGCCGGAGCCGAGGAGCTCGCCGACTGGCCCCGCCCGTGTCACTGACCTCCGCGCCGTCCGCGCCACCGCGTCGAGCCCCTCGGGCCGTGTGCGGGATGCGTGCGAAGGAGGCGGGGATGACGTGGGGTAACACGAGCCCGTGCGGGTAGGCGCTCGGGACCTGAGAGAGTGGGCGTATGGATATCGATCGCAGGAACAATGTCACGGTCACCGGTAACCCCGAGGGACGCACGGTGGTCCTGGCGCACGGATTCGGCTGCGATCAGAACATGTGGCGGCTGACGGTGCCCGCCCTGGCGCGCGACTACCGCGTGGTGCTCTTCGACTACGTGGGCTCGGGCCGCTCGGACCTGACCGCGTTCTCCGAGGACCGCTACGCGACGCTGGACGGCTACGCACGGGACGTGGTGGAGGTCTGCGAGGCGCTCGACCTGCGGGACGCCGTGTTCGTGGGGCACTCGGTGAGCGCGATGGTCGGCGTACTGGCGGCCGCGATGGTGCCGGAGCGGATCGGGGCGCTGGTCATGGTCGCGCCGTCCCCCCGCTACGTGGACGACGGGGATTACCGGGGCGGCTTCAGCGCCGAGGACATCGACGAGCTGCTGGCGTCCCTGGAGTCGAACTATCTGGGCTGGTCGGCCGCCATGGCACCGGTGATCATGGGCAACGGGGACCGGCCCGAGCTGGGTGAGGAGCTGAAGAACAGCTTCTGCGCCACCGACCCGGACATGGCACGTGTCTTCGCCCGCACCACGTTCCTGTCGGACTCGCGGGACGACCTGAAGGCCGTGACGGTGCCGACGCTGGTGCTGGAGTGCACCCAGGACGCCATCGCTCCGCGCGAGGTCGGCGCCTTCGTCCACCAAGCGATCCCGGGCTCGGAGCTGGTCACCCTGGACGCCACCGGGCACTGCCCGCACCTGTCCGCCCCGGAGGCGACCAACGAGGCGATCGTCGAGTTCCTCGAGCGTCTCCAGTGATGTGCCGCACGGACCAGCAACCCGACCCGTACGACCGCGAGAACCCGGACGCGGCGGGTGCGGTGTTCGCGTCGTTGCTGGAGGACAGCGCCGAGGAGCTGTACGAGAGCGCGCCGTGCGGGTACCTGTCCACGCTGATGGACGGCGTCATCGCCAAGATCAACAGCACGCTGCTGGACTGGCTGGGACTGGAGCGGGAGCAGGTCGTGGGCCGGATGCGGTTCACGGACCTGCTGACCGTCGGCGGCAAGCTCTACCACGAGACGCACTTCGCGCCGCTGCTGCGTATGCAGGGGGAGATCAGCGGGGTGGCGCTGGAGCTGAAGCAGACCGGCGGCGGCCGCATACCCGTCTTCGTCTCCTCCGCCGTCAAGTACGGCGGCACCGGCGAGCCCCTGCTGATCCGCACCACCGTCTTCGACGCCCGGGACCGCCGGGCCTACGAGCAGGAGCTCCTGCGGGCCCGCAAGGCGGCGGAGGAGGCACACAAGGAGGCGGAGGCCGATCGCGCCCGGCTGCAGGACGCGCTCGCCGTGCTCCAGGAGTCGCTGCTGCCGGCCACCCTGCCGCCCGTACCCGGTGTGGAGGCGGCCGCGCACTACCGCACCGCCTCGCCCGACCGGCTCGGCGGTGACTTCTACGACCTCTTCCCCCTCGACGGCAAGCGCTTCGCCTTCTTCCTCGGCGACGTGTGCGGAAAGGGGCCCCAGGCCGCCGCGGTCACGTCCCTGACCCGCTACACCCTGCGCGCCGCCGCTGTGCACGACCCGGACCCCGTCTCCGCCCTGACGACGCTCAACCAGGTCCTGCACGAGCGCTACACCGGCGGTGACCCGCGCTACTGCACCGTCGTCTTCGGCGTCCTCGAACCCGATCCCGCCACCGGTCAGGTCGGCGTCCACATCGGCTCCGGAGGGCATCCCCCCGCCCTCGTCCTGCGTGCGGACGGGACGGCGGACTTCCTGCCCACCCCCGGCGGCCTCCTCGTGGGCGTGCTGCCGACCGCCACCTTCGTCACCGCCACGACCGTCCTCGGTCCCGGGGACTCCCTCGTGCTGTACACCGACGGCCTGACCGAGGCCCGCACCGGCGAAGACCGCAACAGCCTCTTCGGGGACGAGGCCCTGCTCGACTTCGCCGCCGGCCACGCCGGCGAGTCCCCGCAGGCCGTCCTGCACGCCCTGACCGGCCTGCTGGACAGTTTCGGCGACGGCCTCGACGACGACACCGCCCTCCTCACCCTGGGTGTCCCCGCCCCCGCCCCGCAGACCCGAGTCACCGAATGAGCCCAGTGAAGATCACCACCCGAGAAGCTCCGGCCGGGCCCGTGCTGTCGATCTTCGGCGACCTCGACTACGCCACCGCCGGCCGGCTGCGGGAACTGCTCACCACGCTCACCCTCCGGCCGGGCCAGCTCCTGGTCCTGGATCTGGCCGGCATGGAGTTCTGCGACTCCAGCGGAATCACCGCCCTGATCGTCGCCCGCAACCACGCCCGGGCCGCCCGGGCCGACGTCGCACTGGCCGCCGTCCCCGACCACACCCTCCGCGTGCTGCGCATGGTCGGCCTCGACCAGGTCTTCGGGCTCCTCCCCGACAGCGACGCGGCCTCGCGGCACTGACCGGTCCGATACCCCGTAGCGCGGCCCGTCCCAGGCCTCTACTCTGGCGCCGTGATGACGCAGGTGATCGTTCTCAACGGTGGCTCCAGCTCGGGGAAGTCCGGGATCATCCGGTGCCTGCAGGCGGTCCTGCCGGCTCCCTGGCTCGCCCTGGGCACGGACACGCTGGTCGAGGCGATGCCCGCCTCCATGCAGACGTCGGACGGCGGGATCGAGTTCGCGGCCGACGGCTCGGTGCTCGTCGGTCCGGCCTTCCGGACCATGGAACGGGCATGGATCGAAGGTGTCGCAGCCATGGCCCTAGCCGGCGCCCGGGTCATCGTCGACGAGGTCTTCCTCGGCGGCGCGGACTCCCAGCGCCGGTGGCAGGACGCCCTGGGCGGACTGGGCGTGCTGTGGGTCGGTGTCCGCTGCGACGCCGCGGTGGCCGCGGGACGTGAGGTCGCACGAGGCGATCGGACCGTGGGCATGGCGGCCTCCCAGGCGGAAGCGGTCCACCGGGGCGTGAGCTACGACCTGGAAGTGGACACCACGCACACCGAGGCGATGGAGTGCGCGCGGACCATCGCCGCCCGGGTCGGGTGATCGACAGTCGGCGGCCCCGACGCAGGGTCCTGGGGCCCGGTGCGCACGAGGGCAGGCGCCCGGCACAGGTCCTGTGCCGAGCGCCTGCCCGCCCCTGCCGGTCCTGGCCGGTTCAGATGCCGCAGGTGGGCGCCGACCAGTAGGGCGACGGGTCGAAGGCCACGTGGGTGTGGTCGTTGTGGCCGGGGTAGCCCGGGCCGAGGATCTCGGAGAAGCCGTGGGTCCTGGACTGCTGGGCGAGCCGGCACAGGGACGGCGAGCCGACCAGGTCGGCCGCGTCGCCGTACAGGTGACGGCTGGTGGCGGACCCGCCGACCGCGTTGTTGCACGCGCGGGAACGGAAGCCGCTGGAGACGGTGAGGGGCACATCGCCCAGGGCGTGCCGCATCGCCTCCAGCTTCCACATGGTCTTCAGCGCGTTCGACTTGGCGGTGGCCGCGGAGACCGCGCCGCCGGACCAGTCGGAGTTGCACTTGTTGAGTTCGGCGTAGGTGAAGTGGACGGGTGTGCAGTCGGCGTCCTGCAGGGAGTAGATCTTGTTGAAGGTCGCGGATCCGGCGACCCCGTCCGCACTCAAGCCGTACGCGGCCTGGAACTTCTTCACCGCGGCGACCGTCCGCGCTCCGTACTGGCCGTCGTAGGAGAGTCGTTCACCGGAGGTCACCCACCCGGCTACGCGGATCTGGAGCTGGGTCACGTCGCTGCCCGAGGACCCTTGGGAGAGGGTGCGGTTCCACGTGTAGCAGGAGTCGGCGTGCGCGGTGCCGGCGGTGGCGCCCACGCCGACCACCGCACCGGACGTGAGCATGACAAGAGAGAGAAGCAGGCGTGACACGCGTCTGATCATCCCGGCCTCCCGACCGTTGAGACGACAACAACCGAAGCCCAGCGTGGGGCAACGAGCTACGCGCGTCAACGGCGCCGCCGGGAAAGGAGATCCCCGTCCCGGCGGCCGGCCGTGACCACCGCCGCCGGCGGGTTCAGTAGTTGCGCCACTCGTCCAGGACGTACTCGAGGACCGCGGGGTCCATCAGGGTGCTCGGCCGTACGTCGGCGCGACGGCGGTCGACGGGGAACACGGTCGCCGCGCGCAGGACCGCGTCGTCCAGGTAGCGCAGCTTCGGGACGTCCGCGGCGAGCCTCAGCGGCGGGGGAGCGGTGCCGTCGGCGGCGAGCACGAAGCCCCAGTTGCCGAAGCTCGGCACGTCGACCTGGAACTCCGTCGTCGCGTATCCCGCCGCCTCGATCGTCTTCGCGATCGACCAGTACGTCTTCGGGGCGAAGAACGGCGATCCGCTCTGCACCATGACCTTGCCCTGCGGCTCCAGGACCCGGCCGAGCAGATGGTAGAACTCCACCGAGTACAGCTTCGCCAGCGACGCCGAGTCCGGGTCGGGGAAGTCGATGACCACCGAGTCGTACCGCTGTCGCGCGTCCCGCAGCCAGGTGAAGGCGTCGGCGTTGACCACCTCGACCCGCGGGTCCTCCAGCGCGTCGCCGTTCAGCTCGCGCAAGGGCTCGTAGGTCCGGGCCAACCGGGTCATGGCGGGGTCCAGTTCGACCAGGGTGACGTGCTCGACGTCGTCGTAGCGCAGCACCTCGCGCAGCGCGAGCCCGTCGCCCCCGCCCATGATCAGTACGTGGGAGCGGCGGCCCGACAACGCGGGGTGGACCAGCGACTCGTGGTACCGGTACTCGTCGACCGAGCTGAACTGGAGGTCGCCGTTGAGGAAGAGCCGCAGGTCGGGGTCGCCGGTGAAAGCGGTGGCGCGGGTGATCACGATGTCCTGGTACTGCGTGGTCTCGGAGTGCACGATGGGGTCGGCGTACATGTGCTGCCGTGCCGTGACCTCCAGGTCGTCCGCCAGTACGTACGCGGTGCCGAGCACGGCGAGCACCGCGGTGACACCGGCCAGCAGGCAGGCCCGCACCGCGCGACGGGTCTCGCGCCGGAAGATGAACACCACGACGATGACGCCGGCGACGGCGTTGACCGCGCCGACCACCAGCGCGCCCTTCAGCTGGCCGAAGGTCGGGAGCAGGAGCAGGGGGAAGCACAGGCCGCCCACGAGGGCGCCGATGTAGTCGACGGCGAACATGTCGGCGACGGCGCTGCTCGCCTCCTGCCGGCGGATCCGCTGGAGCAGGGTCATCAGCAGCGGGATCTCGGCGCCGATCAGCAGGCCGATCACCAGGGACACCAGGATCATCGCGGGCATGTAGAGCTGGAGCCAGGCGAAGGCCGCGTACAGCCCGAGGACGGACAGGCCGCCGATCAGGGCCAGGGCCCCCTCCAGCACCGCGAACGCGACGACGGCGTGGTCGCGGAACGGCTTCGCGGCCAGGGAGCCCAGGCCCATGGCGCAGACCATCACGGAGATGACCACGGAGGTCTGCAGCACCGAGTTGCCGATGAGGTAACTGCCCAGCGCGGTCAGGGCCAGTTCGTAGACGAGGCCGCAGGCCGCGCAGAGGAAGACGGCGAGCAGCAGGAGGAACCGAGCCCCCCGGGTCGGACGGCCGGCCGGGGGGCTCTGAGGCGTCGCGGTGTCGCGGTCGCCGAGGGCGGTGGAGCTCATGGGCGCGGTCCTAGGAGAGGGCCGCGCCGACCATGAAGGCGGTGCCCAGATACATGCCGGCCTGGACCCAGGCGGCGGGGTGCGGGCGGTCGTCGCCGTCCTCGAGGGCGACGGCGCCCATCTGACCCGGAGTGAGCATGCCGATCACGATGCCGACCAGCGTCATCACCAGGACGCCTGCCAGGCCGTAGAGGAGCGTGCTGAGCAGCCCCTGGCCCAGTCCCCTCTCCGACTCGCTCGCCCGGATCGCCTCCATGATGACCAGACCCACCGCGACGGACTGGCTGCCCAGCAGCACGGCCGCCCCGCGGTTGCGATCCCGCCACACCACGTGGAAGAGCTTGCCGGGGGTGACGAGGTCGAGGGCGACGAAGCCGACGGCCATCACGGCGAGGCCCACGACCCCGTAGAGCAGGGCCTGGCCGGCCGACTCGAATATCTCGGTCACTGGGTTGCCTTTCTGGGGGCGTTGTCAGGGTGGGGAGGCGGTGGCGCGCGCCGGTGTCACTTGCCTTCGCCGGGGCCGCCGCCGCGGTAGCTCTGGCTGTTCGGGTTCGGCCAGTTGACGAGGTGCTGCTGGTGACGCCGGTAGCCGTTGCGGTAGTCCTCGATCTCGATGAGGCTGCCGCCCCGGTACGGCGAGACGGTCACCATGTCGTCGCCGTAGCGCAGGAAACGCTTGCCGCCCCCGGAGGACCGGTCGAGGGCCTTGCGGTGCTTGTGGATGGCGTCGGAGACCCGGGACGGGGAACTGTCCTTGTCGATCCACCGGGACCCGCTGACGGTGTAGGTGTCGCGGATCCAGGAGCGGGGGACGCCGTCGTCCCCGTCGCTCGAGCAGGCCGAGAGCAGGAGCGCGACCAGCGTGGCCGCCACCGCTCCGCGGACGAGTCGGGCGCTGTTCATCGGGCCTCCAGCCGGGTGTGGGTCGATACGATGTGCCCGTCCTGCGGATAGGTGTGCCAGGTGCGCCACGCCAGTCCGGCAGGGGACGGCTCGGCGGACGCCTCGACGACCACCGCCGTCACCGCCTCGGGCGAACCGGGGAAGACTCCGCACAGGCTGTGCTCGGCGTCGGCGACCCGGTCGAGGATCCCCGCCACCCGCGCGCTGAACTCGTCGGGGCCCAGGCGGGCGGTGGTGGCGCCGAAGCCGTAGGACCAGCCGGCCAGCTGCCGGGTGTGCCGGGCGGGCAGCCCCCGCACGGCCC
Organism: Streptomyces sp. NPDC047853; assembly: GCF_043204535.1. Lineage (NCBI taxonomy): Bacteria > Bacillati > Actinomycetota > Actinomycetes > Kitasatosporales > Streptomycetaceae > Streptomyces > Streptomyces sp. NPDC047853. The sequence goes on from NZ_JBIDCI010000020.1 coordinate 38,836, forward strand.
GTGGCAGACAGGCCACCGTCTCCCGCACCGGCCCGGCGAAGACCTGGTGCGAGGCACCGAGCAGTCTCATGCGTACGGCCAGTCCCCCCACGAGCACCTCATGTTCGGCCAGCGCGGGCCGTTCGGTCAGGTCCAGCGAGAAGCAGAGCTGGTCCGCGGCCGTGTCCAGATAGGGAGCTTGCAGAGATACAGCGTGCACGCGGCGCGGCCCCCCGGTCCGATATTGCTATGAGCGGCGCTGAGTATGGCACATGAGGGCCAGGGGCCGGTCGGTGGGGCCCTCACGATGTGCGCCCGGCGGGCGTACATCGCGCCCGGGGAGGGAGCAGGCCGCAGGTGTGCGCCGCCGGTGAAGTGTCCGGGCTGCGTGCTCGTTGCCGAGGGGCCCGGCCACCCGCCGACTCCGTGCGGGAGGTGGCCGGCACTCGACGGCGACGCCCGGTCCCGCGGTCCGCGCCGGCGTCACGCAGGTCACCGCCGACCGGGTGGGTGACGCCGCGCCGGTGGCCGTCGGCCCGACCCGCCCCTACTTCCCGGTCTCGCGGGAGAGCAGGTGCAGGGCGCGCAGCGTGGCCTCCAGGGCGAAGCGGTGGTCGGGGTCGGCGAGGCGGTCGCCCAGGAGGGCGTCCAGGTTCCGCAGGCGGTAGCGCACGGTCTGGGCGTGCACGCCCAGCATCTCGCCCACCTGCTCCGCCGGCGCGCGCGTTGAGACGTGCACGCGCAGGGTCTCCACCAGCCGGTCGCGGCGGCTGGCCGGCAGCTGCTCGATGGGGGCCAGTTCCGCGGCCGCGAGATGGGTCACGAGCGCCGGGTCCGACAGCAGCCACAGCGTCACCAGGTGGTCCTCGCAACGGACCACGGGCGCGTCGGCCACCACACCCTCGTCGATCAGCTTGAGCACACGGCGCGCCCAGCGGACGGAGTCGGCCGCCTGGGCCAGCGGCACGGTCAGTCCCAGCACGGCGTGCGCGCCCGCCAGGGCGGCGTCGAGCATGGCCAGCCGCTCGGGGGTGAGGGCTCCGGGTATCAGCAGGTGCGGATGGGGGATGTCCAGGTCGAAGAGGACGTCGTCGGCCAGCCCGGCCTGCAGGTGCTCGGGGAGCGGCGGGCGCAGGGCCACCAGGGTGACGTCGGCCGGCAGCGGCCAGGCGGCCGCCTCGCAGAGCCCGGACAGGGCCTGCGGCAGCGGTGGTCCGGTGAGGATCAGGTGGAGGAGCCGCCTGCGCAGTGCCGGCACCTCGGACGAAGCCCGCGACTGCACCTCGACGTACCCCTCGCGGGAGATCTGCTCCAGCTCCTCGACGTAGGCGAACAGAGCGTCGGCGAAGGCGAGTATCAGGGTGGGGGAGAGCCGGTACTGCTGGCCCACGGCCCTCGCCCGGCGCAGCGCGATGCGTGCGCCGAGCCGGTACGCCCCCTGGAGGGTGTCCAGTTCGCGGCCCTCGTACGCTTCCACCCGGCCGAACCTGCGCAGCAGTTCGTCGCGGAGCGCGGCGTTCTTGCCGGGATCGGCGACGCGGTCCACGAACGCGTACAGGGCCTGCTCGACGCCTTGGCGGATGGCGTCGGCGTTGGGGCCGTTGAGCAGCCGCCCGTACACCGGGTAGGCACGGGTGACCTCGGCGCCGATCTCCTTCATCAGGCCGGGTAACTCGGGCCGCATGAAGGCGGCGAACTCCTTGGGGAGCGGTTCTAGCGGTTCACCGACTTCCGGCGGCCGCGTGGTTGAAGGCATGAGTGCCGTCCCTTGCTCTCCGGTGCCCACGGTGCACCGGTCGTGTGCCCCGGTCCTTCACGAAGGAGGCACACGACCGGACTTGACGTGATGTGTGGCTGGGCTGCTGAAGCTAAATCAAGTTCGTTGGGACGTACACAGTCTGTGCACATTTAGATGCGGTGGGACGCGGCGGGGCTCCCGGTACGGCTGGGAATCGCCGTCCCGCGGCCATTACTCGACGGCGGAGTGCCAGTTCCGCGAGAGGTGCTTGCCCGCGTCGGGGGCCACCGTGCCGGGGGCGTTCAGGCCGGCGAGGTGGGTCTGGGCGTTGTTGAGCGTCAGGCTGTTGTTCCCGGCGGCGGAGGGCAGCCCGGTCTTGGCGTTGACCGCCGCGTCGATCAGACCGAACAGACCCAGCCCGCAGCCGCTGGCACCGGGCACGGCGAAGGAGCTGTCGTTCTGCGTGGCCCCGGTGAGGTTGATGCGGCTCATCTCGCCGTCCTCGGCGACCGTGCCGTCACCGCGGAAGAACGACATGCCGAACTCGGGGAACTGCCGGTTCTCCGGGCGCAGCACGATCGGCTTGGCCGCGGTGCCGATGTAGCACTTGCTGCCGAGGAACGGGTTCTCCAGGTGGATGCGGACCGGGATGGCGACGATCGGCTGGTCGGTCAGGATGCCGGCGGTCTGGTCGAAGTCGTAGGGGGCACCCACGGACTCCACCGTCGCCGTGATCTTGTTGAGCGTGCTGTTGCTGAGCTGCTCGCAGATGGCCGTGATCGCCGGGATGTTGCTCGGGCACATCAGCCCCAGCAGCCCGCCGGGGACGGTCGCGGAGTCGGCGACCAGGGCACCGCCCGCGGGAGCCACCACGGTGCTGGTCCCGTCGGAGTTCTGGACGACGCCGATCTGGAGGTTGGTCCTGCCCGTGGTCACGGTGGTCTTGCCCAGCTTGATGGAGCCGCTCGGCGAGGTGGAGACCACACACTGCGGGGTGCGGGCCAGACCGTCGGCGGCCAGCATCGCCGGAGCGTCCACGGGACAGCGGGTGAAGGGCGCCCACTCGCCGTTGGGCACGGCGGCCGCCGCCGCGGTCGCGGTGCCCATGGAGGCGAAGGCGCCGAGGGCGGTGCCGAGGGCGGTGGCGGTGGTGGCGACTCTGGCGCCGAGGGAGAACCGCATGATGAGGCCTTCCGTGTCAGGGGATGGGAGGGTGCGGGCGGAGCCGTACGTGAAAGGGTGCGGACGGATCCGGGGGGACGGGGCGGTACGGCGCGAGGGCGGTCAGCGCTCGGCCACCGGGATCTCCAGGGGCTGCCGGTCGGGGGTGCACTCGTCCGGGTTGGGCTCCTCGGCCCAGACGTAACAGGCCTGCCCCTGGATCTGCTTGACGTAGTTGCCGGGGCCCGAGACGGAGGCCGTCAGCAGGCGGTCGAGGTTCTCGCCCTCCGCGGTGCCGCAGCCCGTGAACGCCGGGATGGTGACCTCGCCGGTCAGCGGACCGCCGGAGAGCAGCAGGTAGCCGGTGGCGGGTTCGCCGGTGACCTGTTCGCCCCGGCCGTGCAGGACCAGGTGGTCGCCGGGGAACTTCTCCGGGTCCGGTTCCGGTGAGACGAGGGACGTCCTCGTCCGGCACCCGGTCCCCACGTCCAGCGGGGTTCCGTTCACCTTCAGGGACGTCACACGCAGCACGACCGGTGCGCGGACGTAGGTGTCCGTGCTGGTGAAGAGGAAGTCGGTGGTGCCGTTCGAGTCGATGGTCATCGGACCCGTCTGCTCCAGCACCATCGTGGCGGTGGTCGGAGTGAAGTCGAAGGTGAGGAAGGTCGCCTGGAAGGGCGGGGTCTCCTTGCGCTGCTGGTAGTACAGGTCCGCGGTGGAGTGCTGCCTGATGTAGGCGCCGCTGAAGTCCGGGAAGAACTCGAACTCGGGCTCGCCCTGGGTGATGAGCGTGCAGAACGGCGGGACCAGCGCGGCACCGTCGAGCTTGTTCACGTTCGAGTAGCCGGTGATGTAGGCGTTCAGGGACATCGGGCCGGCCGGGTACTTGTCGTCGTACTTGCAGGGCGGTGCCTTCCGTTCGGCGGCGGCGGCGCCGTCCGGCGCGGGCTCGGCGACCTTCGGGGCGCGTTCGCCCTGGCGCTCCGCCGGTTCGTCCGTCGGTTCTCCCGGCGTCCCGGAGGCGGAGGGGGCCCCGGAAGGCGATCCGCTGGGGGTGCCCGTAGGTCCTTCCTCGTCCGTGCCGACCTGGACGGTGGCCAGCCGTCCGCCGTCCGGAGCCTCGTCGGCGAGGGTGCAGTCGACGGTCACCGAGGCGGGATCGGTGGAGCCGCCGTCCGGTGTGGTCAGGGCCAGGTCCAGGGCGAAGCCACCGGCGGTCATGGTCAGTTCGCCCGCCCCCTGGCCGGTCACCGAGGGCACGTCCCCCGTCGCGGTCAGCGTCAGCGGTCCGGTCGCGGTCAGTTGTGTGGGCTCCGTGCCGCCGCGCCACGTCGCCTCGGCGGTGGCCTCGCCCTGCGCCACGCCGACCGAGAGCCGGGTCGCGGCCCGTACGCCGGAAGCGCCCAGCGCCGTGAGGTCCGCCACCGCCGGCTCCGGCAGCTCGACGGTCGTGGTCACGTCCGAGGGCTCGATCGGTTCCCCGGGCGCCACCCGCTCGGGGAAGACCGCCGAGACCTCGACCGTCGCGGGCTGCTGCCCGGAGGGGAACAGGCACGTGTACGGCAGCGCGGCATCGACCTCCTGCGTACCGACCGCCCCCGCCGCCGCGGGCACGGTGGCCGCCAGCACGACGAACGCGGCGATCGCCGCGCTGCGGGCGCGGCTGCGGACCGTCCGTCGGACGGCGGTACGGGGGCCTGTCATCTCTCACTCCGCTCGGGTCGTTCCACGGTCCGCACGGCCGGTGGCGGCCGCGGCGTGCCGGCGGCCCGCACGTCCGGCCGGGATCACCGGCCGGGCGGCGAGCCGCCCTCCTGCTTACGGGTTGGACCCGACGATCTTCGGGATGGTGCTGGTGCCCGTGACCTTGACCGCGTAGTTGCCCTTGAAGGTGGGCTTGGTGGCGGTGGTGACCACGGAGCCGCAACCGGTGGCCGAGGTGACGACCAGGTCGCCGCTGACACTCGCGACCGCGAGGATGCCGGTCGAGTTGGTGTAGGTGGCGGTGGCCTTGCCCTGCACGTTGAACACGCAGGCGCCGGCGGTGACCTTGGCCTTGACGTTGCCGACGTAGCCCTTGGTCACACCGGTGGCCGCGGTGTAGTCCTGGGCGACGACGGTCCAGGGCGTGGTCGCGACGGTCGTGACGTTGCCCAGGACGCTGGTGCACGGCGCGCCGCTGGTGCCGAAGTTGATGGCGTTGATGCTGGCCACGGTCGCCGGGTTGCCGGTGGCGCTCGCCATGGTGCCCGAGGCGCTGGACGTCGTACACGTCATCGGGATGTTGGCGGTCAGGACGATGTTCCCGCTGTTGGTCGCCGAGAAGTTGGCCGGCGACGGGGTGACGGTCCAGACCGTCGACGGGACGGCCGAGGCGGGGGCGACGGTCATGGCGAAGGCGGCAACACCCGCGCCCGCCACGACGGCAATTCTTGACAGGGACTTCTTCATGACGTGGGGACTCCCTTGTGGATTGACCGGCAGAGAGGGATCTCGCCCGTACCTGTGGAGTGGGGACGGGCGCAGTGCGGCCCGGAAATCATCGACCGCGAGCCACGACGTTACTTGCGGGAAACTTAGGCGAACAATGGCGTCGGTCATGATTCTTTGGAGAACGGTAAATATCTGTTCCTCAAGTGAGCGGTCCGGAGCCCGGCATAGTCATCCGCTGCTAAGTAAGGCGCCTGCGCACGGTTCGCAGCCGGTCCGCTCCGGGGGAGGTGGGGGACGGTCCACGGGCTCCGGCCGGCCTCGCCGTACTCACCGAGTGACAAGAAGAAGGCGCGTATTTGTCGCCGCGCTGACAAACGTGCGATGGGTCAACCGAATCCTTCGGGAAAGTCGGATCCTCCTCTTGCCCGCTCAGGTTACTCAGCCGTAGCGTGCCGGGCACGGCGCTGATCTCCTGGTGGGTGCCCCCCCATGCCGAGGAGGCGCGATGGATGTATTCCGGCCTTGCCCTCCTTCAGGGGCGGACATCCGTCGGCAGGGCCGCGCGGAGCTCCTCCCTCCCGGAGCCGCGCGACCCTGCCCCGCACCCGGCGGACAAAGCGCCGGACGCGACTTGTCCACGCAGTGACAAAGGCGAGGAGGCCGGCATCCCACCGGTTGTCAGCACACCGCGCAGCGACTCGGCGTGCGCTCCGCGGCACGCACCGCTCTCACCTGCTTTGGAGGTGATATGGGAATCGAAGTAGTGGTCGAGGGCCTCACCAAGTCCTTCGGCAGGCAGAAGATCTGGCAGGACGTGAGCCTCACCCTGCCGGCCGGAGAGGTGAGCGTCATGCTCGGTCCGTCCGGCACCGGAAAGACGGTGTTCCTCAAGTCGCTCATCGGACTGCTGAAACCGGAGCGCGGCCGTGTCCTCATCGACGGCGTCGACATGGTGAACAGCCCGGAGCGCGATATCTACGAGACCCGCAAGAAATTCGGGCTCATGTTCCAGGACGGCGCCCTTTTCGGTTCCATGTCCCTCTTCGACAACATCGCCTTTCCGTTGCGCGAGCACACCCGGAAGAGAGAGGCGGAGATCCGCCGCATCGTCATGGAGCGGATCGAGGTCGTCGGTCTGCTGGGCGCCGAGGGCAAGTTGCCCGGAGAGATCAGCGGCGGCATGCGCAAGCGGGCCGGACTCGCCCGCGCGCTCGTGCTCGACCCGCAGATCATCCTGTGCGACGAACCCGACTCCGGACTCGACCCCGTCCGCACCGCCTACCTGTCCCAGCTCCTGATCGATCTGAACGCGCAGATCGACGCGACGATGCTGATCGTCACCCACAACCTCGACATCGCCGCCACGGTCCCCGACAACATGGGCATGCTCTTCCGGCGCGAACTGGTCACCTTCGGCCCGCGCGAGGTGCTCCTCACCAGCGAGGAGCCGGTCGTGGCCCAGTTCCTGGCCGGCCGCCGCGAGGGGCCGATCGGGATGTCGGAGGAGAAGGACGCCGCCACCCTCGCCGCCGAGGCCGCCGGACCGCGCGGCGCCGACGGCCCCCGGGAGATCACCCCCCAGCTGGAACCGTCCCCCGGGCTCCCGCCGCGCCGCGCCGTCACCCGGCGCCGGGAGCGGGTGCTGGGCATGCTCGACAGGCTGCCGCCCGCCGCCCGCACCGCCATCGAACGCACCTACGCGACCCCCGCGGCCACCGGGCCCACCGCGACCGGCACACCCGGCGCCACCGCCCCGACGCTCCGGATGCCGGCCACCGGGAGCGGCGCATGATCACCGGTGCCCTGCGGCAGACCGGTCGGCTCTTCGCGCTCGCCGCCGAGGTGGCCCGGGCGATCTTCCGGCGGCCGTTCCAGTTCCGGGAGTTCGTGGAGCAGTTCTGGTTCATCGCCAGCGTCACGATCCTGCCCGCGGCCCTGGTCTCGATCCCCTTCGGCGCCGTGATCGCCCTCCAGGTCGGCTCGCTCACCCAGCAGCTCGGCGCCCAGTCCTTCACCGGCGGCGCCAGCGTACTGGCCGTCGTGCAGCAGGCCAGCCCCCTGATCGTCGCCCTGCTGATCGCGGGCGCGGCCGGCTCCGCCATCTGCGCCGACCTCGGCTCGCGCACCATCCGCGAGGAGCTGGACGCCATGGAGGTCATGGGCGTCTCGCCGGTGCAGCGCCTGGTGGTCCCCCGGGTCCTGGCCACCATGGGCGTCGCGGTCCTGCTCAACGGCCTGGTCTCCGTGGTCGGCATCCTCGGCGGCTACGTCTTCAACGTCTTCCTCCAGGACGGCACCCCCGGCGCCTACCTCTCCAGCTTCTCCGCCCTCGCCCAGCTGCCCGACCTGTACGTCAGCGAACTCAAGGCCCTGGTCTTCGGGTTCATCGCGGGCGTCGTCGCCGCCTACCGGGGCCTGAACCCGCGCGGCGGCCCCAAGGGCGTCGGCGACGCGGTCAACCAGTCCGTCGTCATCACCTTCCTGCTGCTGTTCTTCGTCAACATGGTGATGACGGGCGTCTACCTCCAACTCGTCCCGCCGAAGGGAGGCTGAGGACCGTGGCCTCCCCGCTCGTCTGGCTCGACCGCTCCGGCGACCAACTCCTGTTCTACGTCCGCTCCCTGCTGTGGATCCCGCGGACCCTGCACCGCTACCTCAAGGAGGTGCAGCGGCTCCTCGCCGAGGTCGCCTTCGGCACCGGTGGCCTCGGGGTCGTCGGCGGCACCGTCGGCGTGATGATCGCGATGACCCTGTTCACGGGCACCGTCGTCGGCCTCCAGGGCTACGCGGCCCTCGACCAGATCGGCACCGCTGCCTTCACCGGCTTCGTCTCCGCCTACTTCAACACCCGCGAGATCGCGCCGCTCGTCGCCGGACTCGCCCTGTCCGCGACCGTGGGCGCCGGCTTCACCGCCCAACTCGGCGCCATGCGCATCAACGAGGAGGTCGACGCTCTCGAAGGCATGGGCATCCGCTCCCTGCCCTACCTGGTCACCACCCGCATCATCGCCGGCGTCGTCGCCATCATCCCCCTGTACGCCATCGGGCTGGTCTCCTCCTACCTGGCCTCCCGGTACGTCACGGTCCTCTTCAACGGCCAGTCCCGGGGCACCTACGACCACTACTTCAACCTGTTCCTCTCACCCACGGACGTGCTGCTGTCCGTCCTGAAGGTGTTCATCTTCAGCGTGATGGTGATCGTCGCCCACTGCTACTACGGCTACCGCGCCACCGGCGGCCCGGCCGGCGTCGGCACGGCCGTCGGCCGGTCGGTGCGCAACGCCATCGTGCTGATCAGCGTCACCGACTTCTTCCTGTCGCTGGCCCTGTGGGGCGCCACCACGACCGTGAAGGTGGCGGGCTGAGATGACCGCAGCGAACACGGCACGGGGCGCCACCGCGCGCCGCCGCCTCGCGGGCGTGGTGTTCCTCGTGGTCCCCGCCCTGCTGGTGTGGCTCGCCATCGCCGTCTACCAGAAGAAGTTCACGGACTCCGACCCGGTGGTCGTGGAGGCCGCGAGCGTCGGCAACGAGATGCACCTGGGCGCCGAGGTGAAGCTGCGCGGTGTCGTCGTCGGCGAGGTCCGCGAGATCGACGCCACCGACGACGGCGCCCGGCTCACCCTCGCCCTGCGACCCGGCGCCCTCGACGACATCCCGGCCGACGTACGCGCCCAGATGCTGCCCACCACCCTCTTCGGCGAGCGCTTCGTCGCCCTGGTGCCCCCCGCCGCGCCCTCACCGCAGCCGCTGGCCGCCGGCGCCGTCATCCCGCAGGACCGCTCGGAGAGCGCCGTGGAACTCCAGCAGGTGCTGGACGACGTCCTGCCCATGCTCACCGCGGTCCAGCCGCAGAAGCTCTCGGCCACCCTCTCCGCCGTCTCCCAGGCACTCGAGGGACGTGGCGACCGGCTCGGGGAGACCCTCAGCCTCCTCGACTCCCACCTGCGGGAGTTCAACCCCCAACTGCCCACCCTCAACCGCGACCTGAAAGAGCTGGTGAAGGTCAGTCACGTGTACGCCGACTCCGCGCCCGACATCATCACGGCCCTCACCGACTTCACCACCACCAGTGGCACCCTGGCCGAGAAGGAGAGCGAGCTGGCCGGCACCCTCGGTGCCACCACCGGCACGGCCGAGGACGTCACCGCCTTCCTCCGGCAGAACCGGGACAACATCATCCGGCTCTCCGCGTCCTCCCGGCCGACCCTGGAGCTCCTCGCCGAGTACTCCTCCGCCTTTCCCTGCACCCTGCGCACCCTCGCCGACTTCGTCCCGGCCATGGACAAGGCCCTCGGCAAGGGCACCGACCGGCCCGGCCTGCGGGTCGACGTCACCACCGTGACCTCCCGCGGCGCTTACCGGCCCGGCAGCGACACCCCCTCCTACGACGCCGGCGGCGGCCCCCGCTGCTACCCCGTGCCCTACCTGGGGGTCTCCGCGAAGCCCGCGGCCCAGGTGCCCGCGTCGGCCGGCCAGGACCTCGGCCCCGCCAACTCCCCGCAGGAGAACGACCTCGTCAACGAACTCCTCGCGCCCGCCACCGGCAAGGCCCCCGCCGACCTCCCCGAGTGGAGCAGCCTCCTGGCGGGCCCGGCGCTGCGCGGCACGGAGGTGACCCTGCGATGACGTCCGCCCGCTCCGCCCCCACCCGGCGCCGTCCACTGACCGGACCACTGCTGAAGTCCCTCGCCTTCCTCGTCGTCACCGCACTGGCCACGACCGTCCTCGGCCTGAGCGTCTCCGGCACCGGCGTCGACGACGACAGCCTCTCCTACCGAGCGCTGTTCACCGACGCCACCGGCGTCACCGACGGCGACAGCGTGCGCATCTCGGGCGTCGAGGTCGGCGAGGTCACCGACGTCCGCGTCGTCGACCGGCGGACCGCCCAGGTCACCTTCAGCGTCCGCGACGACCGCACGCTGCCCCGCTCGACGACCGCCGCGGTGAAGTACCTCAACATGGTCGGGCAGCGCTACATCGCCCTCGACCGGGGCAGCGGCGACCTCACCGGGACACTCGACGCCGGCGACACGATCCCGCTGGACCGCACCACCCCCGCGCTCGACCTGACCCTGCTGTTCAACGGGTTCAAGCCGCTCTTCGAGGGTCTGTCCCCGAAGGACGTCAACGAGCTGGCCGGCTCCATCGTCCAGGTCCTCCAGGGCGAGGGCGGCACCGTCGACAGCCTCATCCGGCACATCGGCTCCGTCAGCACGACGGTCGCCGCCAAGGACAAGGTCATCGGCGAGGTGGTGAAGAACCTCAACACGGTCCTGACCACCCTCAACGACCGCGAGGCCGACTTCGACGACCTCGTGGACACCCTCCAGAAGCTCGTCACCGGTTTCAACGGGGACCGCAAACCGCTCGGCAAGGCCGTCGCGGCCATGGGCGACCTGACCACCGTGACCGCCGACCTCCTCGAGGAGGGTCGGGCACCGCTCAAGCAGGACATCCGCGAACTGGGCCGGCTCTCCGGCAACCTCGGCGACGCCACCCCGCAGATCGAGGACTTCCTCGCCCGGACCCCCGCCAAGATGACCGCGCTCGGCCGCCTGTCCTCGTACGGCTCCTGGTTCAACCTCTATCTGTGCGAGGCGCGTGTGGGCCCCGTGACCACCTCCACCGGCGAGGACGCGCCGACCGGCATCGCGGTCACCGAAGCGAGGTGCGGCGCATGAGCACCCTGACGCGCCCCGACCGAGGCGCCGGGAGCCGGGCCACGGCCCGCCGCCCCCGAGCACCCCGCCTGAAGCCGGTCAAGGACCGCAACCCCGTCACCGTGGCGATCGTCGGTCTGCTGCTGCTGGCGCTGCTCACCGTCTTCGCCTACAACGCCGACCGGCTCTCCCTGACCGGCGGCGGCACCACCTACACCGCCGACTTCACCGAGGCGGCCGGCCTCGACGACGGCGACGAGGTGCGCGTCGCCGGGGTCAAGGTCGGCGAGGTCACCTCCGTCGCCCTCGACGGCGACCGGGTGAAGGTGACCTTCGAGGTCGAGGACGCCTGGATCGGCGACCGCACCACCGCCGCCATCGCCATCAAGACGCTGCTCGGCGACAAGTACCTGGCCCTCGACCCCCTCGGTTCGGGACGGCAGGACCCCGGCGCCCGCATCCCGCGGACCCGCACCACCTCCCCCTACGACGTCACCCAGGCGTTCCAGGACCTCAGCGGCACCGTCGACGCCATCGACACCCAGCGGCTCGCCGAGAGTTTCGAGACCATCTCCCAGACCTTCGAGAAGTCGCCACCGCACGTCCGCAAGGCGGCCACCGGCCTGTCCGACCTGTCGAAGTCCGTGTCCAAGCGCGACCGTGAACTGTCCGAACTGCTCAAGGGCAGTGCCCGGTTCACCAAGACGCTGGAGACCAAGAAGTCCAGCTTCGAGACCCTCATCGAGGACGCGGGACCGCTCCTCGGCGAGCTGCGCGACCGCCGCGACGCCATCGACGCCCTCCTCGACGGCAGCCGCGACCTGGGCACCGAACTCGGCGGCCTGGTCGAGGACAACGACAAGCAACTGGAGCCCACCCTCAAGGCGCTCGGCCGGGTCACGACCGTCCTGGAGAAGAACGGCACGCAGCTGGACCGGACGCTCGCACTGGTCGGCCCCTACTACCGCCTGGTCGGCAACACCCTGGGCAACGGCCACTGGTTCGACAGCTACCTCTGCGGGGTCGTGCCCCGCGACTACCTGCCCGCACAGTCCCAGCCCACGAACGGGTGCATGCCGCCGAAGCAGCAGGCGGCGGCCCCGGGGAGCGGTGAGCGATGAGCAGACGCAGAAGACTCCTGTCGGCAGCGATCGCCCTCGCCGTGGTCGCCGCCGGCCTGGCCACGGTCCGGGCCCTCGACGACGACGGCACCCGCGTCACCGCCTACTTCGACCGCGCCGTCGGCATCTACGCCGGCTCCGACCTGCGCATCCTCGGCGTCCGTGTCGGCGAGGTGGAGTCCGTGGAGCCCCAGGGCACCCGGGTGCGGGTCGAACTCGCCCTCGACGAGGGCGTCCAGGTCCCCGCCTCGGCACGCGCCGTGGTCGTCGCACCCAGCGTCGTGGCCGACCGCTACGTGCAGCTCACCCCGGCCTACCGCTCCGGACGGGCCCTCGCCGACGGCGCCGTGCTGCCCGCCTCGCGCAACCGCACCCCCGTCGAGATCGACCAGCTCTACGCCTCCCTCACCGACCTCAGCGAGGCCCTCGGGCCCGAGGGCGCCAACTCCTCCGGCGCCCTGTCCGAACTGCTGAAGACCGGCGCCGCCAACCTCGACGGCAACGGCGCGGCGATCGGCGACGGCATCGAGGAGTTCGGCAAGGCCGCCAAGACCCTCGACGGCTCCAGCGACGACCTGTTCGCCACCCTGGGCAGCCTGCAGACCTTCACCACCATGCTGAAGGACAAGGACACCGACGTGCGCACCGCCCAGGAGCGCCTGGACACCGTCGTGGGCTTCTTCGCCGACAACAAGGACGACCTGGCCGGTGCCCTGGAGGAACTCGGTACCGCCCTCGCCCAGGTGAAGACCTTCATCCAGGACAACCGGGGCGAGCTGAAGAAGAACGTCGACAAGCTCGTGCCGATCACCGAGACCCTCGTCCGGCGGCGCGCGTCCCTGGCAGAGGCCCTGGACGTCGCCCCGCTCGCCGCGGGCAACGTGGTGAACGCCTACGACACCGGCACCGGCATGCTCGACGGCCGCGCCAACCTCAACGAGATCAGCATGGGCGGCCCCCTGCTGCCCCTGCCGGTCACCGGAGGCGCGGCGAACTCGGGGGAGGGGGCCCGATGAAGCGCGTCGTGGGACGCCGGGGCCGGGGGAGCGACCCGGTGGAGGCGCCGGGCGAGGACCAGGTGGAGACCGAGCGGGCCGACCGCGTCGAGGTCCACGGCACGGTGAAGCGGGGAGCGCTCACGACCACCACGGCCGTCGGCGCCGGACTGGGCGGACTCCTCGCCCTCGGACTCGGCTTCGCCCTGGCCCTCGGCGCGTTCTCCGCCACGGCCCCGAGCTTCGGCGGCATCGAGGACCTGCCCCTGCCGGGCGGTGCCGACCTCGGCTCCCACCCGTACACCGTCAGCGCCGAACTCGACGACGTCCTCAGCCTCGTGCCGCAGGCCGCGGTCAAGGTCAACGACGTCGCGGTCGGCCGGGTCACCGCCATCCGGCTCGACGGTGACGCCTGGACGGCCCGCGTCACCATGGAGATCAACGGAGACGTACGGCTGCCGGCCGACGCCACGGCCCGCCTCGAACAGTCCAGCCTGCTCGGCGAGAAGTACGTCCAGCTCAGCGCGCCCGGCACGTCGGCCGCCGCGGCCCGGCTCGCCGACGGCGCCGTCATCCCGCTGGCCCGCACCGGCCGCAACACCGAGGTCGAGGAGGTGTTCGGCGCGCTGTCCCTGCTCCTCAACGGCGGCGGCGTCAACCAGCTCAAGACCATCACCCAGGAGCTGAACAAGGCCCTCGGCGGTCGCGAGGGCGAGGTCCGCTCGATGCTCGAACGCGTCGAGAAGCTGGTGGGCAACCTCGACGACCACCGGGGAGACATCACCGACGCCCTGGACGCCGTCAACCGCCTGTCCTCCACCCTGGCCGGCCGCAAGGACGACGTGCGGACCGTCCTGACCGACCTCTCACCCGGGCTGAAGACCCTGCACGAACAGCGCGGCTCCCTGCTCACCATGCTGCGCTCCCTGGACACGCTCTCCGGGGTCGCCGTCTCCACCGTGGAAGCGAGCAAGGACGACATGGTCGCCGACCTCAAAGCCATCGCGCCCACCCTCAAGGCACTCGCCGACGCGGGCACCGACCTCCCCGACTCCCTGGAGGTGCTGCTGACGTACCCCTTCACCGACGAGGTGCTGAACGGGGTGAAGGGCGACTACCTCAACGTGTACCTGAACATGACGGCCGCCCCCGGCACCCAGGTCATCCCGCCGCTGGTGCCCCGGAGCACACCCTCGCCCTCTGCCTCCCCGCAGAGCGAGCGCCGCGCCGCGAGCGAGTCCACCCCCTCCGCGCCCCTGCCCCTGCCCTCCGTGCCGACGCCGTCCCAGAACGGAGGGGCACAGCGATGATCACCCTCGCCGTACGGCTCAAGAACCTCGCCTTCCTGGTCATCGCCGTCCTCGTCCTCGGCTTCGTCGGCATCCGCTACGCGGACCTCGGCCGGTACGTAGGCGCCGCCGACTACTACACCGTGGACGTCGAACTTCCGCGCACCGGAGGGCTGTTCACCCACTCCGACGTCACCTACCGGGGCGTGTCGGTGGGCCGGGTCGGGCCGATCGACCTCACCGCCGACGGCGTGGTCGCCCATCTGCGCATCAAGAAGTCCGCCCCCTCCATCCCCGCCGACACACGCGCCGTCGTGGCCGGGCTCTCCGCGGTCGGCGAGCAGTACATCGACCTGCAACCCGAGAGCGACTCGGGCCCCTACCTGGCGGACGGCACCCGCATCGAGCTGCCCGACACGGAGGTGCCCGCACCCGTCACCGACGTCCTCACCAGCGTCGACGCGCTCACCCGTTCGGTGCCGCTGGAGGATCTGCGCACGGTCGTCGACGAGTTCGGCAAGACCTTCGAGGGACACGGCGACGACCTCCAGGCGCTGCTGGACAACGGCAGCGCCTTCGTCGAGGCCGCCGACAGGGCGCTGCCCTCCACCACGCGCCTGCTCACCGACGGTGAGACCGTGCTGCGCACCCAGGCCGAGGAGGCGGAGGCGATCCGCGGCTTCGCCGACGGCGCGACGGAGCTGGCCCGCGCCCTCAAGGGCTCCGACGCGGACCTGCGGCGCCTGCTCACCGTCACCCCGGGCGCGGCGACCCAGGTCAGCGGTCTCCTCAGGGACCTCGACCCCAGTCTCGGCGTCGTGCTCGCCAACCTCCTGACCACCTCGGAGGTGGCCGTCACCCGGCAGCGCGGCATCGAGGAGCTGCTCGTCAAGTACCCGGCGGCCGTCTCCGCCGGTGCCACCGCCGTCGACGGAGGAACGATGAAGCTGGGCCTGGCCGTCACCTTCTTCAAGCCCCTGCCGTGCACCGCCGGATACGGCGGCACCCGCTACCGCAACGGCCTGGACCTGGGGACGGCCCCTGCCCTCAACACCGGCGCCTCCTGCACCGCCCCACCCGGCAGCGGCGTCAACGTGCGCGGTTCGGCCAACGCCCCCCGCGGCGGCCCGGTACCCGAACCCGCCAGGCCCGGCTCCCTGCCCTCCGGCAGCGGCAAACCGTCGGCGTCCACGGGCACGTCCGCCGCAGGGCCGCTGCCGGGCGCCCTCGCGCTGCCGGACGTGGGCGGAGCCGCGGCCCCGGATCTGGCCGGGCTGCTCGGAGCCGACGCGGAGGACGGCCGGTGAGGCGGGCCCGGATCGCCGTCGGCGCGGCCCTGGCGCTGTCCCTGGCCTTCTGCGGCGCCGGCGCGTGGACCTACGCGCAGGCACGCGGCGACGACTCGCTCGCCTACGGTCGTGAACGCGACGAAGCGCTCGCCGACGGACGCGAGCGCCTCTCCGTCCTCCACACGCTGGACGCCTCCTCGCGGGCGCATGCCCAGGAGGGCATCCGGGCCTGGCGCACCGCCGCGACCGGCCCGCTGCGCGCCGAACTCGGGCGCACGAAACCGGAGAAGGGCGCCTCGGCCCGGGGCACGGTCACGGAGGCGGCCCTCACGGCCCTCGACACGCGCGCCGGCACCGCCAAGCTCATCGCGACGGTGCGCGTCGAGGTCACGCCCGCCGGAGCCGCCCGGGCGAGCACGGACCGCAAACGCCTGGAAGCGGTCCTGGCCCGCACGGGTCCGGGCGAGTGGAAGGTCAAGGCACTGAGCGCGATACCGCTCGCGCGGACGGCTGAGGAGGAGGAGGGCCGATGACACGGCTGCTGCACATCAGGCGGGCGCGGGACTCCGCCGCCGGCGAGCCCTCGTCACCCCGCGGCGAGGCGGACGTGGCTTCCGGGGACGCGGGCGAACGGCCCGACGACGACACGGTGGCCGAGCCGGACCGGGACGCCGTGAAGGCCGGGGCCGGCACAGCGGCCGAGCCGGACCGGGACGCCGACGACACCGAGGACGCCGAAGACGCCGACGACACCGGGGCCGGCACGGCCGCCGAGCGGGACGAGGACCCCGGGGCGCCGCCCACGGGACGCCGTGGCCCTCGGCGGGGCCGGCTCCGCAGGGCCGCACCCGTGGTGGGCGCCGTCGCCCTCCTCCTCGCCGGCTGCGGCTTCTTCTACGGCGCGCACCAGTTCCGGTCCACCCCCTCGGCCGAGAACGCGGCGCTGACCGACACCGCGGCGAGTGCGCGGGTGGCCGGAGACGTGGGCAACGCCCTCGCCCGCGTCTTCTCGTACACACCGGACGGTGTCGAGGCGACCGAGCGTTCCGCACGCACCGTCCTCGGCGGACGGGCGGCCCGGCAGTACGCCGACCTGATGGAACGGATCCGCGCCGACCTCGCCGAGCAGCGCGTCACCCTGAGCACCCAGCCCGTACGCACCGGAGTGATCGAACTCGACGGCGACCGGGCGCGGCTCCTGGTCTTCCTCGACCAGATCTCCCACCGCGGCAAGGACGGCACCACCTCCGCGGCGGCTCAACTCACGGTCACCGCGCGATGGGAGGAGGACCAGTGGCGGATCGTCGACATCAGGACCCACTGAAAGCACAGCGGCGGAGGGGAGCACTCGTGCAGCGCGCGGCCGCATCACAGGACCGGCCCCGGGGGAGGTCCGTCACGGTCCTCGCCCTCGTCCTCACCCTGGTGGCGGGGGGCTTCGCGGCGTGGACGGGCTGGGACTGGTACGAGACGGCCCACGACGACACGACGGCCTACGCCGTGCAGCGCGACGAGGCGCTCGCGGCCGGGGAGCAGGCCGTGCAGAACCTGAACACCCTGGACCACCGCAAGCTGGACCAGGGACTGGACCTCTGGGAGTCCTCGACCACCGGAGACCTGCACGAACAACTGGTCTCCGGACGCGAGGAGTTCACCACCCAGGTGAAGGGCGCCAAGACGGTCACCACGGCACGGGTGCTGTCCGGTGCCCTGACCGAACTCGACGACCGCGCCGGCCGCGCCCGGGTCCTGGTCGCCCTGCGGGTGACGGTGAAGGCGCCGGGCGACGCGAGCACCGACAAGGACAGCCGCATGCTCGGTGAACTGACCCGCACCGGTGGCGACTGGAAGCTCAGCGCCCTGGGCCAGGCCCCCGTCGGCGGTACACCGGCCGGCTGACCGGCCGGAGGAGAGGACGACCCACCATGCCGACGACCCGGCACCACCTGAACAACCTCCGCCGTCGCCAGGCCCGCGAGGCACTGCGCGCTCCCGGGGACACGCACGAGCCCCGGGAGCGCGGGAACCCCCGGGCCCCGGCCGGCGCGGAATCCGTCGAAGGGCGCGCCCCCCTGCTCGACCGGCCCCGCCCGGCGCGGGCGGGTGCCCCCGTCACCACCGCCCGCAAGTCCCCGCCCGCTCGGAGCGGGGCCGCGGACCCACCGGACGCCCCGCACGCAGCGGATGCGCAGGACGCATCCGAAGCGAAGGACGCGCCGCCCCCGCGCCCGTCGGCCCCGCACCGCCACCGCACCGCGCTCCTCATCCTCTGCCTGCTGACGCTGGTCCTCGGCGGCTTCGCCGGCTGGGCGCACTCCCGGGCGGAGGCCCTCCGGGACACCGCGGCCGCCCGCAACACCGCCCTGTCCGACACCGCCCGCACCAGCGAGATCAAGGGGCAGTCCGCCAAGGCCGTCGCCGCGCTCTTCTCGTACGACCACGCCGACCCCGACGGCCTCGACAAGGCCGCGAAGGAATGGCTGACGGGCCGCGCCGTCACCCAGCACCGGGACCTGTTCGGCGACGTCCGCACCCAGGCCGACCGGCAGAAGGCGGTGATCACCACGACGGTCACCGACAGCGCGGTCGAGCGCATCGACGGCGACCGGGCCCGCGTCCTGGTCTACGCCGACCAGAGCAGCGTCAGCACCGCGGGCGGCAAGAAGGCCGAGGACGACGGCACCTACGCCGGGGCGATGTTCGCCGTCGACGTCCAGCGACGCGACGGTCGGTGGCTCGTCTCGGGCATCGACACCTTCGGCCGCTGAACCCCGTACGCGCCTCACCACCAGGGAGTGACAGACCATGCCCGAAACGCGCGACCGCCGCGTACCCGCCCGGACCCGGCAGGGTCTGCGGGCCACCGCCGCCGCCGTGACCGCGGTGGCGGCGCTGACCGCCTCTCAAGCCCCCGGACTCCCCCCGGAGGAGAGCGCCCGTCCGGCCTCCGAGGCCCGCTCCGCCGCACCGGTCGCGGACCTCCCCCGCGCCGAGCCCGCCCCGCCCGACGACGGTTCGTACCACACCGAACTGCCGCCGCTGGTCACCCCGAACGTCGCGCCGCGCGCCGGCCAGGCCGCCCGCACGCGTGCGGAGTCCGGCATACCGGGAACCGTGCTGCGCGCCTACCGCGCCGCGGAGAAGTCCGTCGGCCGGACGGACCCGGGCTGCGCGCTGCCCTGGGAACTGCTGGCCGCCATCGGCAAGGTGGAGTCCGGGCAGGCACGCGGCGGCGCGGTCGACCGGCACGGCACCACGCTCGGCCGGATCACCGGCCCGGCCCTCGACGGCCGCAACTTCGCCCTGATCCTGGACAGCGACGGCGGAGTCCACGACGGCGACACGGTGTACGACCGGGCGGTGGGGCCGATGCAGTTCCTGCCGTCGACGTGGGCGCGCTGGGGCGCGGACGGCAACGGCGACGGCCGCGACGACCCCAACAACATCTTCGACGCTGCCCTGGCCGCCGGGCACTACCTGTGCGCCGGGGACCGCGACCTGCGCCGGGCCGCCGACCTCGACCGGGCGGTCCTCAGCTACAACCACTCCCGTTCCTACCTCGCACTGGTCCGTCACTGGCTGGACTTCTACCGCGGGGGCGTGCACGCCGTCCCCGACGGCAAGGGCGTCGTCCCGCGGTCTCCCGGCGCCGGCGGCGACACTCCGGCGACGGAGCCCGTCGACCAGGACGAGCGCGGGGGCACCGGCGGCAAGGACGGAAGCGGGGGCGCGGGCGGGGGCGGGGACGACATCATCATCGGCCCCGATCCCGGCACTCCCGAGCCGTCCCCCTCCCGCTCGGATCCGCCCTCGTCCTCCCCGCGGCCGTCCCCGTCCGCGACGAAACCCGTCCCCTCCCCGTCTCCCGACCCGTCCCCGACGGACTCCCCGTCACCGGACCCCTCGCCCACCCCGACCCCCACCGATTCACCCACCCCCACCCCCGACCCGTCCACCCCGCAGGACTGCCCCACGGACTCGGCGAGCCCCTCCCCGGACACCGGCGCCTCTCCCGGCCCGGGCTCGGAGGCGCCCGGACCGGAGCCCACCTGCCCGGCCTGAACGGACCCGCACCCTCGGCGTGACGCACGCATCGCACGGCCCAACCGTGGAAGAAGGGCCGCATGACGTCACACGAGGAACAGCAGAATGTCGCCGACTTCTACGACTTCGAGAGCGCCCTGTCCGAGGAGGAGCGCAAGGTCCTGGCGAGGACGCGGGAGTTCATGCGCGACGAGGTCCGGCCCCTGGTGACCGAACACTGGGCCGACGGCACCTTCCCCATGGAGCTGATCACCCGCTTCGCGGAGAGCGGGCTGGTCGGTCTGCCGTACGAGGGCTACGGCGAACCGGGACCGGCCGCCAGCCATCTGCTGACCGGGATGATGGCGATGGAGATGAGCCGCGTCGACGCGTCGGTGGCCACCTTCTTCGGCGTGCACAACGGACTGGCGATGTACTCCGTCCAGGCGGGCGGCGACGAGGAGCAGCGCGAGCGCTGGCTGCCCGGCATGGCCCGGATGGAGACCGTGGGGGCGTTCGCGCTGACGGAACCGCTCGACGGCTCCGACATCGCGGCCGGCATGCGCACCACCGCACGGCGTGAGGGCGACACGTGGGTGATCGACGGGGCGAAGCGCTGGATAGGCAACGCGACCTTCGCCGACCACGTCGTCGTCTGGGCCCGGGACGTCCAGGACGACCAGGTCAAGGGGTTCGTCGTCGGCCGCGGTGCGCCCGGGTTCACCGCGGAGCCCATCGCGCACAAGACGTCGCTGCGCATCGTGCAGAACGCGGACGTCACCCTGACCGGAGTGCGGGTGCCGGAGGCCGACCGGCTGCAGCGCGTGTCGTCGTTCCGGGACGTCGCGGAGATCCTGCGGGCCACGCGCAGCGGAGTCGCGTGGCAGGCCCTGGGCGTCATGATCGGCGCCTACGAACTGGCCCTGCGCTACGCCGGCGAGCGGCAGCAGTTCGGCCGGCCGCTCGCCGGCTTCCAGCTGGTGCAGGACCTCCTGGTCAAGAGCCTGGGCAACATCACGTCCAGCTGGGGGATGCTGCTCCAGCTGGCCCGGATGCAGGACGCCGGCGTCTTCCGGGACGAGCACTCGTCGCTGGCCAAGGCCCACGTCACCGCCCGCATGCGGGAGGTCGTGGCCTGGGCCCGAGAGATCTTCGGCGGCAACGGCATCGTCCTGGACCACGACGTCGCCCGCTTCTTCGCCGACGCGGAGGCCATCTACTCCTTCGAGGGCACCCGGGAGATGAACACCCTGATCGTCGGAAAGGCGATCACCGGGGAGAGCGCCTTCGTCTGACCTCCCCTGACCTCCCCAAGACGTTCAGGCGTTCAGGCGCAGGCGGTCCCTCAGGCATTCGGCAGGGCCTGCCGGGTACGCGCGTAGGGGTCATCACAAGCGTTCACGACGACCGGAAGAGATCATGACGGAGAAGCACGAGGACAAGACCCGGATCCGCTCCTGCATCGCCTGCGGCACGCCCGCCGGGGACGGCGAGCTGTGCGAGCACTGCGGCAGGGTCCTGGAACTCCCGGCCGAGACCGGGCTGACGGAGGACCGGGCGGCAGCGGTCCGCCGGGACTTCGAGGGCCGCGGCAGGTAGCGAGCCGCGAGAGGGGGTACACGCCCGCCATGGCATCGAGGAACGATCACCGGGCAGCGTCGCCCCGTACGCGTCAGATCCGCCAGCTCCGCCACATCAGGGCCTTCTACGCGGCGGGATTCGCCCTGTGGGCGGCATCGGCCGCCTGGACCGGACTGGAGTCCCCCGGGAGCCGGCAGATGTGGGTGGCCCTGCTCCTCCTGGGGGTCTTCACCGGCCTGCTGCTCACGGCCACCACCTGGGTCCGGCGCCTGGAGAGCGCCGCGCCGCGCCGGCCCGCACACCATGCCGCCCCGCGTATGACGGCGACCTCGCAGCACGGAACCCCCTGAGGCGCTCTCAGGCGCGCGCGGCCCAGGCGGTGCGTTCGGTGCGCACCGCCAGGTCGTCGCGGCGCAGGAGACTGTGCGGGCCGTCGGTGTCGAGGAGCCGGTCGAGCGCGGCGAGGTCCTCGGGGTGCAGCCCGGTGGCCGCGGCATGGCGGATGCGCCTCAGGCCCGCGAGGGCGTAGCGGCCGACGGCCTCGCCACGGGAACCCGCCATGTCGATCGCGAGCGTGCGTCGGCCTTCGACCGTGAAGCCGGCGGCGGTCAGCAGCGGCCCCCAGTCGGCGCCGCGGTGGGGCGTGTGCTCGGCCTGGTGACGGTCGGTCAGGGCGTGGCAGCGCTCCTCCAGACCGGGTCGTCCCTCGGGGGCGTCCTCGGGCAGGAAGCGGGGGAAACCGGCCAGCTCCACGACGGCGAACAGCCCGCCGGGCGCGAGCACGTCACGGACGGTGCGCAGCGCCCGGTCGGGATGGGACAGGTGGTGCAGGGAGGCCGACGCCCACACCAGGTCGGGGGAGCCGAGGTCGGGCCAGTCGGGGGCGTCGAGGTCGGCCCGCACGGTGCTCACGCGGTCGTCCAGACCGTTCTCGCGTGCCTTCGCCCTCAGGCGCTCAAGGAGCGCGGCCGAGGCGTCGACGGCGAGGACGTGCGCGTCGGGGAAGCGTTCGAGGAGGGCGAAGGTGCCGGTGCCCGTGCCGCAGCCCAGATCGACGATCCGACGCGGACCGGTCCTCAGCGGCAGCCACGCGGTGAGGGAGCTGAGGTGCTCGGCGAGCACCTCGGCGTCCAGGTCGAGGATCTCGGCCAGGCCGTCCGTGTCGTGGTCGTGGTCGTGGTCGTGCCCCTGCTGTGCGCTGCGGGGGAGGGGGTGCGGGTGTGTTCGGTCCATGCCCGCCACCCTAAGAGCCCCATGCGCCCACGGCATGACGTCTCCCGGTCTACGCAAGAAGACGGTCGTGCGCGCTGCCGTCCGCGCAAGAAGGTGCCGTGGCGCGGGTCCGCTCCCTCACCTCCCGGTGCCGCGCGGGCTGGCGTCGCCGTCCTCGCGCTGGTGGCCGCGGCGCGCGTCGCGATCGAAGATGCCCAGGACCTCGCAGGGCCCGCCTTCCGATCCGATCGCGTGCGGCATCATCGTGGGGAACTCGGCGGCCTGGTTGGCTTCGACGCGGTAGCGGCGCTGGCCCAGCATGAGGATCGCGGTGCCGGACAGGACGACGAGCCATTCGCGCCCCGGGTGTGCCCGCATGCGGGCCGGGCTCTGCGGGGGAGGGTCGGTCATGCGCTGGCGGACCACAGTCATGCCGGGATCTCCCTTCACGAGCCAGCGCATCGAGCCGCGGGCGCTGTCGATCACGGGGCTGGTGATCACGTCGTCGGCCGCGGTCTCCACGAGCTGGTCCAGCGTGGTGTCCAGGGCGCGGGCGATCGTGACCAGTTGATCCAGTGCGAGGCGGCGCCGGCCGTTCTCGATGCGACTCAGCGAGGACTGGCTGAGCCGCGCGCGGGTGGCGAGTTCCTCGAGGGACCAGCCCTGCGCCAGGCGAAGCGCCCGGATCCGCTTGCGGACGAGGCCGTCCAGATCGTCATCCTCTTGCGTCATGGGCAACACTGTATGCGTTTGCCGCATCGATCCCGGTAGCGGCACGGCTCGCACGACACCGGCCGCGCCCTTACGTCGCCCCCGTGCCGTCCTCGCTGTCAGCGGCCCGTGTCATGATGCGGACGCGTTTCCAGGGAGTGGGGCGCGTGCTGCTTGTCAGGGGGTTTGCGCATGGGTGCGGGTACCGAGCCGGACGGCTCGTCCAGGTCCGACGAGGAGTGGGAGCGGTTCCTCCGCGAGTCGGTGGAAGGGGTCGCCGACTCGCCCAAGGAGCCGTCGGCGCGGGCCCGCGACGTGGCGAAGCGGCTGCGTGCGGAACCCGGCGGCGAGGCGGGGGCCTGGCGCAGCTATTCGCCCGCGCGCCCCAAGCGGCGTACGGGCTGGTACGTGGGCGGGCTGCTGACCGCGCTGGTGCTGCTCGCCGTGGCGCTCGCGCCGGAACGGATGACGGACCTGGTGACCGGCGACGAGGACGCCGGCCCCCCGGCCTCGGCGACCGAGACCGACCGCCCCACCGTGGACGAGCCCTTCCGCGGCTCCCCGGCGGCGAGTTGGGCGAGCGGAGCGGCGGGGATCAGCATGCCCGAGGCCAGGGCGGTCGGCTGGATGAGCGAGAGCGAGGTCGAGCGCGCGCTCGACCGCAGCCGGGACTTCGTCGTCCGGACCAGCCTGGACCGTGCGGTACTGCGGGGCGAGCGCCCCGCGAAGGCGATCGCACAGATCAACCCGCACCAGGAGGACGTGCAGGACCTCCTCGGGACCGCGTTCCGCAGCCCGAGCGAGGACAACGACCCCCTCCTGCTGTTCAGCCGCTTCCGGACCTCCCACAGCCGCCTGGTCGGTGACGTCGTGAAGACCCGGGGCGGGCTCACCTACCGGGAGGGCGAGCGCGGCGCGCTCCAGGTGACCGCCGACGTCACTTTCGTCTATCCGGTCACCCGTGCCGACGGGGGCGGCGACGAGATCGTGCGCACGATCGTGCGACGCGAACTGGTCCTCAACTGGGACGACCCCCGCAAGGTGATCACCGAGCCGGGCACGTTCTCGATCGTCTCGTACAAGTACGACATGACCAACGGCGGCTGCGGGACCCCCACGGGCTACTTCACCCCGCCCTTCGGCAAGGACCGCGAGGCGGACGTGACCGGCGCGGAGGTGGACCCGTACGACCGCAGCGCCCCGGTCGGACAGGACGCGTCCTCCGGAGACGAGTGCGCACGGGCGTCACGGTCCTGACGGTCCTCCCGCACGCGGCGCCGACCGGCCGACCGATGACCCGCAGGCGGGCCCCTTAGGGTCGGGGCATGACCTCACCCCTTGCCGACAGTGCTTTCGACTCGCTCCGACTCGACGCCGTCTCCGACCAGGAGGCGCTGCGTCGTGTCTACGAGCTCCCCAGGGAGACGGCCTGGCGCAAGCAGATGCACGAACTCACCGAGCAGACCAGGAGGTTGATCGGCTGCTCGTCCCTGGTCCTGGTCGCCAGCACGGACGCCGAGGGCAACTGCGACGTCTCCCCGCGCGGCGGCCCCGCCGGGTTCGTCGCCGTCCTGGACGACCGGACGGTGGCGATACCGGACGCGACCGGCAACAAGCGTCTGGACACCCTGCACAACGTCATCGCCACCGGACGGGCCGGGCTGCTCTTCGTCATTCCGGGGCGCACCACGACGCTCAGGGTCAACGGCCGGGCCTGCGTCTCCACCCGCCCGGAGCTGCTGTCACAACTGACCGCCGTGGGCAAGCCCCCGGCGAGTGCGCTGGTGCTGGGGATCGAGGAGGTCTACCCGCACTGCCCCAAGTCGCTCCTGCGCAGCGGCGCGTGGAAGCCGGAGCAGTGGCTGCCGGCGGACGCACAGCCGACCTCGGCCGAGGTGACGCTGGCCCAGCTGCGGATGCCGGAGCTCACGATCGCCGACATCGAGCGGGCGGAGGCGGACTCGCTGAAGTACCGCTACGAGTAGGGGCGTCCCCGGCGACGGCCGCGGCAGGACGCGAACGGCGGCCCCCCCCCGCGCCACCGGACGACGGCCGGGCGTCACTCACCAGGGTGAAACCCGGCCGGCGTTCGCTGCCCCGGCGCATGCCCGGCCTGACACACGGGGACGATCGGGGGTGCGACCATTCCGTCGCCCGGACCCCAGGAGGTCACCAATGACGGATGTGGTGTTCAGGGCCGACTTCTCCAGTGACCGGCAATGGGTGGCCGGCCGCTCCTGGGCGTATCCCGACGGCGGCCCCGTCAATCCGGACGACGACAAGCTGGATCACCTGACAGCCGACCCCGCCTACAGCCGCACCGGCCGTTTCCGTGCCACGCGGCGCCCGGACGGCCTCTGGGAGGCGGGTCTGCTGACCACGGAGGAGAGCCCCGACGGCTTCATGGTCCGCACCGGCGACCTCCTGGAGGCGACGGTCCGACTCCCCGTCGGCCTGGGCGCCTGGCCCGCGATCTGGACCTGGCGGGACGGTGGCAACGAGGTGGACGTCTTCGAGTACCACCCCGACAACCCCGACCTACTCGAACTCACCAACCACGTACGCCGAGGGCAGGCCTACGTGCGCGACGAAGCCGTACGCCCCGGCGGCCGGATCGACCTCGCCGTGCTGTTCGGCCGGAACAGCGTGGTCTGGTCGCTGAACGGGCGGCAGGTCCACTCCGACGGTCGCGGCGTCGGGAGCCGCTGGCACGCCAGTCTCATCGTGAACCTCTCCGTCTGCGCGGGCCGTTACCACCCACCACCCGAGGACGGTGCCACCGAGTTGTCCTACGAGGTGGAGCGACTGGTGGTACGGCGACCGGCTGCCCACGGCCCGCGGTGAACCCCGGCGATCTCGCTGCGCGCGCGTCAGCCAGGAGCTGAGCCGCGGTCGGCGACGACTTGTACCCTGCACTCATTGGACGCCGACGACCTCGCGCACAGCGTCGGCGACCACCTCGTCCTGGGCACGGACGGCTGGTCCGCGCTCGCCAAGGCCCTGACCGCGCTGATCGACCACAATGACGGCGGTCCGCTGACCAACGGCGCGTCCGACACCGGGTCCGCCGAGCGCACGGAGACTCCGCCCGACATCAGCACCGCCGCCCAGACCGCGATCACCTGCGCGGACTCCAGCCTGCGTCCCGACTTCGAACGCCTCGACCGGGACGAG
Organism: Streptomyces sp. NPDC047853; assembly: GCF_043204535.1. Taxonomy (NCBI): domain Bacteria; kingdom Bacillati; phylum Actinomycetota; class Actinomycetes; order Kitasatosporales; family Streptomycetaceae; genus Streptomyces; species Streptomyces sp. NPDC047853. The sequence continues at coordinate 65,205 of NZ_JBIDCI010000020.1, forward strand.
GCCCGCGTCAAGGCCGCCTCGCCCGTCTTCGGCGCGGCCTGGTCCACCGGCGTCTACCTCTGTTACGACTGGCCGTTCGACGGTGAGCGCCTCAGACCACAGGTGAAGGCCGACGGCTCGGCCCCCATCCTGGTGGTCGGCGGCACCGGCGACCCGACCACCCCGTACCCCGGCGCCCGCCACATGGCCCGCGCCCTGGGCGACGGTGTCGGCGTGCTCCTGACGGCCGAGGAAGAGGGCCACGGCACATACCCGCAGAACCGCTGCGTCACGGAGGCCGTCGACACCTACCTGCGCACGGGCCGGACCCCGGCCGCGGGGACGGTGTGCCGGGGCAGCATGTCCTGACCCCCGCACGAGCCGCCGGACGGCCGCTCCTCGTCCACGACGAGCTTCAGCGCTTCGCTCACCCGCAGAAGACGGCGCAGGCGGAGGACGGGAGCGACCGGCCCGGCATGGGGACCAGCTACGGGCGCCGGGTCAGCAGACCGGCGTCGATGGCCTCGGCGACAAGGCCGGCGCCGCGGCTGTTCTGGTGGATGTGGTCGGTCGTCAGCACGAGACCTCGGCGCCGTGAGATCGTGTCGAGCGTGCGGCGCAGCACTGCGTGCTGGACGAGGACGCCGAGGGCCGCTGCGGGCGTCACCTCCCGGTAGGGAACCGGCGGCGGGTCCACTCGGCGCAGTTCCTCCGTCTGGCGTTCGTGGAGCGGAAGGTAGGCCACCTCATGGGTGGCGGCGACTTCGGCGATCATCCGGCTGTACGCCTGCGATGCCTGAGCCGCTGCTCCGTCGAGTTGCTGGCCGAGTACCGGTAGCGACAGCAGACCGATCGTCGCGTCGGTCTCCGCTCGCAGCCGTGCGACGACGGTTCCCAGGCACTGCTGGAACCATCCGGCTGACGGGCGACGGGGGAGCCGTTTGCGCTTCATGGCCTGCTCGACGGGGTAGCCGACGAGGCTCGCTCGCGCGTCGTTGGTCCCGATCAACACGGTGATCACGTCGGGCGGGTGCGTGACGACGGCGTCGAGGCGCTGCAAGAGGTTGTGGGCGAAGTCGCCGTTGACCCCGAAACGGGCAGGCCGCACGGCACCGGGAGGATGACGTCGTACGAGAAGGTCCAGGTAGTCGACGCTGAACTGCGCGCGGGTGAGGCTGTCGCCGAGGCACGCGATGCGTATGGTCACGGCGTTTCCTCCCGGCCCGGCGCACCGACGCGGTCGGTCGGGAGGGTCTCGGTCCGAGCGGTCCTAGGACGGTGGTCGGTGCCGAGGCTCGCGGTGATGGACAGGATGGACGTCGGTCCCTCCATGTCGACCACGTGCCATACCCCGGCCGGGTTGACGGTGGCCTCGCCCGGCCCGAGCAGAACGCGGTCGACCACCCCGTCCACGTCGCGGGTGACCGTCGCGGACCCGCTGAGGCAGACGACCAGTTCGTCGCCTGCGGGGTGGCTCTCCCAGTGGTCGCCGAGGCCGTCGCCATCGAAGATCATCACCATCCGGCCCTCGGCGCCGTCGGCCGCGACCGCCGCGCTGTAGGCCTGGAGCACCTCCGGGTCCCAGGCGAAGCCCTCGACGGGTTTCGCTCTCGATCCCAGTCCGAGGTGTACGGGGGTGGTCCGCAGGTCCATGACGTTGCGTTCGTGGTCCACGAGTCTCATGCAGGCGATCGTCCACGACAGCGATCGGGCGGTCTTGAAGGAAAGGGAAGAGAAGTCGACGCGACGGGCAGACGCTTGGTGGCTACCCACCTCCGAGGAGGACCTCGCCGCGACGCCACGCCGTCGGTGACCGGTTCGTGAACTCGCGCCAGTCCCGGACGAGATGGGCCTGATCGGCGTAGCCGGAGACGGTTGCCACATCGGCCCACGGGAGGGGGTTCTGCACCGCCGCCAGTTCGTGCGCGTGCTCGAAGCGCAGGACTCGGGCGAAGGTCTTCGGCGACAGGCCCATCTCGGCGCGGAACCGCTCGGTGAGGTGACGACGGCTCCAGCCGAGTTCCGCGGCGACCGCACCGACCTGGACGCGACCCCGCGCCGCGACGAGGCGGCGCCATGCCTCGACGACCTCGGGACGCGCCCAGCGCACAGGGTCGCCGCAGGCGCCACGGCCGACAGCTCGGAGGAGCAATGCGTCCAGCGCGGTGAACCGCGCCCTCCATGTCGCCGCCGACCGCAGCCGGTCGACCAGCTCCACGGCAAGCGCTCCGAGGAGCTCGTCGAGGGGGACCATGCGGTGGGCGAGTTCGGCGGACGGCATGCCGTAGACGGCCCGGGCCCCGAGCGGTGTCAGCGACACCTGAACACCTTGCTGGCGTCCGTCGTGGTGAATCGCGACGGACCGGCACATCAGGCCACCGGCCACGCTGCCGTATCGGGTGACCGGTGACCCGTCGTCGACGCCCGCCGCCACGTCCAAGGGACCTGACAGGCTGATCACCGTAGTGAGGGAACGGCTCGGCGGGCCGCAGTGCACCCCTGTCGGGAGTCCGCGGAGGTCGAAGCCGAGGTACGAGTCGACGTACTGACGCAGGGCGGGCGCCGGACGCGCAGCGATCTCGGTGGCCGTGTGGTCCTCCATCTTCGCCAGTGTACGAGCCGCCCCCCGCCCTCATCGCCGTACGAGGACTGATCACCGCAGTGTGAGGCCGGCGAGAACCGACGACGGTCCTCCGGACGGCCTCGGTCACGGCGACGTGTCGCCCCCGCACGAGTCGCTGCGGCTTCTCGCTCTCCTGGCGTCCTGCTCTCGCCGGTAGGATGCGGCGGTGCGTACGGTCGAGCTTCTGTTGGACGAGGCGGCGGATCTGGCGGTCCGGGAGGCCTGGCGGCGGCTCGCGGAAGCGGGGCTGCCCAGTCAGGCGCGTCACCGTTCCCCGACCAACAGCCCGCACCTCACCCTGGCGGCCTGTCCGGAGCTGACCGCCCCGATCCGCTGGGAGCTGGCTGAGGTGGCCGGCGCCCTGCCGTTGCCGGTGCGGTTCACCGGAGTGGTCCGCTTCGAGCGGCCCACCTCGGTGCTGGCCTGGGCACTGGACCTCGACTCCGCGCTGGAGGGTCTGCACCACCGGGTGTGGGAGGCGGTGGCCTCGGACAGTCCGCCCGAGACTCTCAGCCCGTTCCATGCTCCTGGCCGCTGGAGCCCGCACGTCACGCTCGGCCGTACCAGGCGGGCAGGTGCCTTCGCCGGCCGGCAGATTCCCGAACTGCTTCCGGCGCCGCCGCTGTCCGTCCGCCTCAGCACCCTGCGCAGCTACGACACGGTGACCGGTGCCCTGGAGGTGCTGGAGCCCCGTCCCTGAGACGCGTCCCGACGCGGACCGGAGGACGTGCTCGTCGAGCGGTCGTCGAGGACACCGCCGACGCCCGCGCCGCCCACGGCGGCGGGTGGATCCGGGGCGGCGTACACGGCAGGAAGGCCCGGGCCACGGGGGCCAGGAGAGCGGCGGCCCACGGGCTCACCGCCGTCAGGTGGGGGTCTTCGGCTGTTGGCGGGCGCTGTGGGTGCTGCGGAGTTCCTGGTTGATGCGCTGGGCTTCCTCGAGTTGGTCTTCGAGGATGATGATGCGGCAGGCGGCTTCGATGGCGGTGCCGGAGTCGACGAGCTCGCGGGCGCGGGCGGCGATGCGCAGTTGGTAGCGGGAGTACCGGCGGTGGCCGCCTTCGGAGCGCAGGGGGGTGATCAGGCGGTGCTCGCCGAGCGCGCGGAGGAAGGCGGGGGTGGTGCCGAGCATGTCGGCGGCCCGCCCCATGGTGTAGGCGGGGTAGTCGTCGTCATCGAGGGGGATGACGGGCTGGGGACTGCCAGAGGGCATAGGCCTCTTCTTTCTAGGGACGCGTCGAGGGGCCCGAGTGCCGTACTGGCACCCGGGCCCCGAGCTTTCAACACCATCTGCCGGCCATTATGGCCGACCTTCTGTGTCCGCAGGTCCGCCCGGAGGGGCGGGGTTGCGGGGATCGCGGATGCGTGACCGGGGACCACCTTCCATTCCGGGGTCTGCGGTACCCGGGCGGACTGCTTCCTCGCCCGGGCGATCCTGATGGCGCTCTGCTCCTTACCTCGTTGTACTGCCGGACTCACCTGTATGGCTGTGCGGCCTCAAGGCCGCTCCTGCTTGCGTGGCAGTCGTCTCTGCCGCGCCCTTCGACTTCTGGGTACGCAGAAAGACTAACTCTCCTCTGCGGCAATGTCTACTCTCGACGCTACAGATTTCCTCCAAGGGTTGCGGAGGGGAGTCTGCTCGTCCTGCGTTCGCATGAGCGGCGCGCACGGTGGGACGCGACCGGCGGGGGAGAGGGCTGGTCGCAGCCGCCGGGACGGGTGGGACGGGAACGGACCGACCCACCGCGCGGAGGCGCTGCCCGATGCGGAATACTTGATCGATGGGTACACGCGCTTTCCCGGTCGCCCGGCCGGTCACCATCCGGAGAGCCGTCGCGCGGGATGCCAAACGGTTGACGCGGCTCGTGCGCGGATCGGGTGCCTACGAGGGCCCGTACGCCTCCGCGGTCGCGGGCTACCGGGTCGGTCCCGACTACATCGAGGCCCACCGCGTCTTCGTGGCCGCCGATGCTGACGATCACGAGGGCCGGGTGCTCGGGTTCTATTCGCTCGTCCTCGCTCCGCCCGAGCTCGACCTGCTGTTCGTCGCGGACGAAGCGCAGGGGCGGGGCATGGGGCGGCTGCTCGTCGCGCACATGCGGTCCGAGGCCCGTGCTGCCGGAGTCGACCGGGTCAAGGTCGTGTCGCACGTTCCCGCCGAGGACTTCTACCACCGCGTCGGCGCGGTACGGACCGGCACCGTGTTCGCGAACCCGCCCGCCGTGCCGTGGGACCGTCCTCAGTTCGAGTTCCGCATCTGACGTCCGCGGTGGCCGGCTCATCGCCGAGGGGCCGTCCGGGCAACGCTCGCCGCCGAGCCACCGCGGACACGGGAGCGTCCGGGCCACCCGCAGTTCCTGGCCTCGTACCATTCTCGGCGCGGCTCACGTCGGCCCGCACGAGCATCACGGGCGGCCCTCGACGGGTCGACGCCCCCGCACCTTCTCCACGGCGTCCCTCGCGGGCTCCGTCAGGGGGCAGGGGTCAGAGGGGGGTCAGGGGGATGAGGGTGAAGACGCGGACGACTCGTCCGGACTGCCGGACGTAGTCGTCGAAGCACGGCATCCTGGCGAGGATGCGGTCTCGGGCGGCCTGTTGTTCCTGGTCGGTCAGCAGGCGGGCGTGCACCGCGATGGTTCGGCCGTGCCAGTCCACCGACGCGTGCGGGTCGCGCAGCAGGTGGTGGGACCAGGCGGGGTGTCGGGGCAGGCCGAAGTTCGTGGCCATGACCGTGAAGGTGCCCGATGCGGTCGCGTCCGTGAGGAGGGGTGTGCGGCACGGTGTGCCGTCGCGTCGGGTGGTGTGCAGGACGAGGGTGGGCACCAGCAGCCGGCTGGGCATCCAGCGGCCACGGGTCCAGCGGTGGAACCGGCGGTCGAGGCGCGGCAGCAGACGTGGACCCCACCGACGCAGCAGCCGGCTGTTCCCCACCTCGCGCAGGAGGTGCTGTCGGCGGCGGCCCGGGAGCCTGCCGGCGCCGGGTGACCCCGGTGAGGGTGCCCGAACGCACCGTGAAGTCGACGCCCCGCAGCACCGAGCGTCGTCCGTAGGCCTTGTGCACGTCGCTCAGATGCAGACGTCTGTCCGGCACCATGTGGCTCCCTCCCTGGCTCCGCCCGCCGTACCCCTCGCACAACGACGGAGCGGGCGCGCCGATACGCCCGCTGTGACGGGTGCGAACCTGGCGGCGGTTCGCTCGTTCACCTGCCGTGACGGTGATCATCGCGAGGTGTGGCCGAACGAAGCTGGCCCGGTTGTTGAGCGCGTACCTCGCTCCTCCGTGCCTCCCGGTCGCGGTGGGCGCCGCGGTCAGCCTGCGCATCACCTGGCCGCACCCCGGGGGACTCCTGTGGGGGCTGTTCGGTAGCGGCACCTGGGCCCTGCTCTGTGCGGCCATGGCGCTGGTCGGCGCCCGTCTGGGACCCCTCAAGTCGCTCAACCCTGCGGCAGGCGCAGGGGTGATGTCAGTGGCCTGTCGTAGGGTCCCGGCAAGAATCGCCCGCCTCGGCCTCCTGGAGCCCCCGTGCCGCAGCCAGCTCGTCCGGTGAGCACCATCGTCGCCCCTCTGGCCTTCTCCGGAGTCGGCGACGCCCCACGCCTGGAGCGGCGCGGTGGGAGGCGGTGGCTCGTGCAGCGCGGTGACACGGCGCTGGTCGTCCAGGACCTCGCGCCGTCGGCGGCCGCGGCCGTCCGTTTCCCGGCGCCCTGGCCGCGCCGGTACGGCTCCTGCGCGGTGTCGCCCGCAGGGGACCTGGCGGTCTTCGCCGGGCTCCACGCGCTCCGGGCCGTGGACCGGTCAGGGAAGGTGCGGTGGGAGGTGCGGCACCCCTGCTGGGCGGGGTGCGCGGGGCACGACTCCTTCACCGAGTACGCCGACGAGCGTGACCACCGATACGCCGGCAGCGGCTCGGCCGGGTTCTCCGCGGACGGATCGCCGCTGTGGGCGCACGTCCGCGGCCCCCTGGCCGACGACCGGGGCCGCGGAGCGGACGAGTGGCTGGTCATCGACCCCGAGGACGGCACCGTACTGGCTCGCACGGCGACGCATACGGCGGCCGTGGGCTCCGACCACGTTCCGCATCCGGACCCCCGTCAGATGGGCCTGACCATCGGGGAGGGCCAGGACGGTGCTCCGCTGCGCTGGGGACGCTGGGACGGCCGCACCCTGGCCGTCGACACCTTCGGCGAGGCGGACCGGGTCCTGCTGGCGGTGAGTCCCACCGGGAAACGCCTGCTCACCGTGACCCACGACCAGGACACCCTGGCCGTCCACCGGGTCACCGACGGCACGGTGGAAACCGCGCTGGGTGCGGAGACGCTCCCCCCGCATCCCGCGCTGGAAGCGGGGCAGCCGGAAACCTCCGACGACGAAGAGGCACGGGCGTTCTTCGACTACGAGGGAGGTTTCCTCGACGAGGACACCGTCGTCGTCGGGACGGTCGAGAGCGACGAGGAGTTCGGCGCGGGCCGGCACTGGCTCGTCGACGCGGCCCGCATGCGACTCATCGACCGGCTCGTCCACCCCTTCGACGTTTCCGGCCCGCCGAGGGCCCTGGGTGACGGCACCTGGTACACCGTGTCGCCCGGCGACAACGCTCTGCACCTCTGGTCCCTGTGACCGTGCCGCACGCCGTCCCACACGTGCGGCGCCGTACACGTTTCCTCGCGTTCGGTCGCGTATACACCTGAGTGACGCCCCATTCCGTGTTCCGCGGCGACCGGCGGCGGAGTGTCCCCCTCGTGACCGAAGGAGCCCCATGGCCAAGCTCATCTACTCGATGATCACCTCGCTCGACGGGTACGCCGAGGCGGCGCAGGGAGACCTCGGCGCCGGAGCCGAGGACGAGGAGGTGCACACCTTCGTCGGCGACCTCTTCCGCCCCGTCGGAACGTATCTGTACGGCCGGCGGATGTACGAGACGATGGTCTACTGGGAGACCGCGCACACCGAGCCCGACCAGCCGCCGCACATCCTGCAGTACGCCCGCGACTGGCAGGCCGCCGAGAAGATCGTGTACTCCACGACGCTCGACGCCGTGTCCAGCGCCAGAACCAGGATCGAGCGGACCTTCGACCCGGATGCGGTGCGCAGGCTCAAGGCCGAGGCAGAGCACGACCTCACCGTCGACGGCCCCCATCTCGCCTCCCAGGCGATCTCGGCCGGCCTGGTGGACGAGTACCACCTGTTCATCACCACGAGCGTGGTCGGCGGCGGCAAGCGCTTCTTCCCCGACGGAGTGCGCCTGGACCTCGAACTGGTGCAGCAGCGCGCCTTCCCCAGCGGACTGATCCACGCGCACTACCGGACCCGCTGACCCGGCGGGACGACCGGCTCGGTGCCGCCCCGCCCGGGCGGCGGTCAGCCGAAGTCGTCGGGGACGACGCGGAGTTTGCTCGCGATGCGGGCGAGGGCCTTCTGATCGGTGGCGTCGAGTTCGTCGAGGACGGCGCGGCGCACGGCGCGCAGGTGCGTGGGCGCAGCCCGGTGCACGATGTCGAAGCCGGCCTCGGTGAGTTCGGCGAGGGTGTAACGCCCGTCCTCCGGGTCGGGCGCCCGCACGATCCAGCCGCGCTGTTCACAGCGCTTGACGACGTTGGACAGCCGGGAGAGCGACCCGCTGGCGAGGAAGGCCAGCTCGCCCATCCGCAACGTGCGTCGCGGGGCCTCGGAGAGGTGGCTCAGCACGAGATACTCGAACAGGGTGAGGCCGTGCTCCTGGCGCAGCGGCGACTCCAGCTTGCCGGGCAGCAGCAGCACGAGGGAGATCAGCCCCGTCCACGCCGTCTTCTCCTGCGCGTCGAGCCAGCGCGGCTCCTCGTCGTCCTGCTGGGGGCCCGTGCCGCCCATGGCTTCTCCCGTGTTGCTCATGCATCTTCCCGTCCCGCCGACCGGAGGGCCACGGGAATCACTTTACGCTTGAAGTCGTTGCAGGGTAAGTTCACTTCATGCGTGAACTCATTCGAGAGAGCGCGCACCCTTACGGACGGGAAGAGGAAGCACCATGGGCACCGTCACCTTCGGTATCACCCCGGGCTTCGGCGAGAAGCTGCACGCGGCCCTCGGCTACAGCGGGGCCGTCCGCGTCGGCGACCGGGTCGAGATCTCCGGCCAGGCCGGCGTGGACGACGACCTGGTCGTCCCCGATGCGCTGGAGGACGAGATCATCCAGGCGTTCGACAACGTGGAGCGCACACTCGCCACGGTCGGCGCGACGTGGAAGGACGTCATCCATGTGAACTCGTACCACAAGGTCGCGCCGGGAGACGACGTCATCGGCGAGGACCACAACGCGGTCATGGCCGAGCAGTTCCGGCGTCGCCTCGGTGGCCGCGCGCCGATCTGGACCGAGACCGGCGTCACGGTCCTCGGCCTGGCCGCCATGCGTGTGGAGATCCGCGTCACCGCCATCGTCGGCAGCGGTGACTGAACGCCGGCCACCGCCGACTCCCCACCCAACCCACCCGCCCTTCCCGCCGACGGCCGCCGCCGGCCCCGGTGCTCCTCTTCCGGAGGCACCGGGGCGGGAAGTCCCGCGGGGCACGCGGAGGTCAGTCGTCGTACGACAGTCCGTGCCCGGCGGGGAAGAGGACCTCGTTCGGGTCGTCGGCCCGCTGGATGGGTACGGGCAGCTTGCCGCGCGGCTCGACCCGGCCGGCGATCACCCGGGCGGCCGCGCGCAGTTCGACCTCGGTCCAGCAGTAGGAGACCAGTGATGCCGGGACCTCGCCGAGGTGGGCGATGTCGTAGGGGTTGCGCACGGCGAGGTGGATGACGGGGACGCCGGTCGCGAGCAGCCGGGAGATCAGGAGGCGTTGGGCGCTGGTGGCGCCGACGTTGTCGGTGGTGACCACCACCGCGTCCCGTCCCCGTGCGGTGGCCACGGCCTCGTCGATCTTCGCCGTGTCGGGGGTCCGGCCGGTGGCGAGGTGGGTGGTGCTGTAGCCCAGTTCGTCGAAGGCCCCGGCCAGTTCGGGCACCGTGGTGCGGGTGGCGTCGGTCGGGAAGGCCGGGCTCGCGCCGACCACGAGCAGCTTGCGCTGCCCGCGGCGCAGCGGGAGCGCCTCGTCCTCGTTGACCAGCAGGGTGGTGGTGCGCTCGGCGATCCGGGCGGCGGCGAGGCGGTGCCCCCGGGCACCGACGACCCGGTCGACCTCCTTCGCGGACACGTAGGGGCTGCCGCTGAGCAGCCCCACCTTGTCCTTCACCCGCAGGATGCGCAGGACGGACTCGTCGAGCCGGTCCTCGGTGATCTCTCCGCTGCGGACGGCGGCCAGGACGCCGTGGTAGGCGACGTCGATGTTCGGTGGGAACAGCAGCTGGTCGACGCCGGCCTTGAGGGCGAGGACGGGCACGCGGTCGTCGCCGTACTTGGTGCGCACCCCCTGCATGTTGAGCGCGTCGGTGACGATGACGCCGTCGAAGCCGAGTTCGTCCCGCAGCACGCCCTGGAGGATGGCGGATGACAGGGTGGCCGGTTCGTTGCTGGGGTCGAGCGCGGGGACCTGGAGGTGCGCGGTCATGATCGAGTCGACGCCGGCGGCGATCGCGGCCTTGAAGGGCGGGGCGTCGATGCGGTCCCATTCCTCGCGGGTGTGGGTGATCACGGGAAGCCCGGTGTGGCTGTCCTCCCCGGTGTCCCCGTGGCCGGGGAAGTGCTTGGCGCAGGCGACGACGCCGGCCCGCTGGTAACCCGTCACCTGGGCCGCCACCATACGACCGACCGCACGGGCGTCGGCGCCGAAGGAGCGGACGTTGATGATGGGGTTGGCCGGGTTGACGTTGACGTCGGCGACCGGGGCGAAGTTCTGGTGGATGCCCAGGGCGGCGAGTTCGGTGCCCGAGATCAGTCCGGCGGTGCGCGCGTCGGAGAGGGAGCGGCCCGCGCCGAGCGCCATCGCCCCCGGCAGCTGCGTGGCGCCGCTGCCGATACGGACGTTGGCCCCGTGCTCCTGGTCGATGGAGATCAGGGACGGGACGGGGGTGGGCAGGGCGAGCGAGGCCCGCTGCACGCCGTTGGTCAGATCCGCGATCTGGCGGGGGTCCTGGATGTTGTTCGCCCAGCCGGAGAAGTAGATGACACCGCCGATGTGGTATTTGGCGATCAGCTCGGCCACGGTGCGGACGCCGAGTTCCCTGAGGTTGCGGTCCTGGTCGACCTGGCTGGGAGAAGTCGCCGACGTGCCGTAGAAGTACGGGACGAACAGCTGGCCGATCTTGGCCTCGACGCTCATCCTGGAGATGATCTTCTTGAGGCGGTGGTCGCGCCCGTGTGCGACCGCGGGGGTGGCCGCAGTGCCCACGACACCTGTCGCGCTCGCGGCGACCACGGTCGCGGAGGCGAGAACGGTTCGTCTGGACAGGCTTCGGTCCTGCATGCGGGCATGCTCCTTCCGGCCTTGCTCGTCAAGGGAGTCGAAGGAAACGCAAAGGACTTCCGAACAGCGGGAAACGTAGCCCGCAGGTCACGAGCGGGGCAAGAGGTCTAGACAAAATAGGTCTAGACAAAGCGGGGCCCTCGTTCCGTGGTCACGGACGCCCCTACGGAGCGGTGCGGGACTGCTCCGCGCCCCAGGTTCCTCACCGGTGCGGGTACAACCTTCGGCGACGCGCGGATGTCTCCTCGGTGAACGCAGCAAGGTCCGTGCCCTCACCGCTCCGTCCGACGGCGGGGAGACGCACACGGTCGCACGCCCCTTCTCCGAGGTGGGGGCCGCGGCGGGGACCGGTGCCTGCCGGCACCCGTACCGGTCCCCGCCACGGCGCCACGCCCGGACCAAGGGCTGCACATCGCGCCCGCGACACGGCAAGTCCGCAGTCGTGGGCAGTCCCGGAGACCAAGGAGGGTTTCCCGTGCGTCACATCAGAGAACTGGCCGTCACGGCCACGGCACTCCTCACCCTCGGCGGCGGCGCGTTGGTCACGGCCCCCGCGGCCCAGGCCGCAGCCGCCGCCGTTCCCTTCCCGTCCATCGGCTGGCAGCAGCGCAACTGTGACTACGACGGCAACGGCTTCGACGACGTGCTCACCGGCGCCCCGGGCGCCACGGTGAACGGTGCCACGGGCGCCGGGTACGCCACGGTGCAGTACAGCTCGTCGAGCGGTCTCAGTACGACGAAGAAGAGCGTGCTCCACCAGGACGTCTCCGGCGTGCCCGGCGCCGTGGAAGCCGGCGACGGCTTCGGAGCGGCCGTCGCCTCGGGCGACCTGGACAACGACGGGTACGACGACGCCGTCGTCGCGGTCCCGGACGAAGATCTGGCCGGCCTGGCCGACGCCGGCGGTGCCGTCGTCTTCTGGGGATCGCCGACCGGACTGCACGGCTCCGACAGCACCTGGCTGGAGAACGACGACCCACGCGCGGGCGCCCGCTTCGGGCGGGCCGTCGAAGCCGCGCGCTACTTCGCCCCCGACCCGGCCGACCCGGATGCCGGCCTACGGGACTCGATCGCCGTCCTGGAGAACGACGCCCTGCTCTTCTTCACCCACATGCCCGGCCAGGACGCGCAGGGGCTGACGATGTCGGACCGCAGGATACGGGCGAGGGACGTCGCGCCGGGGGACGCCGGCTTCGAGTTCCGCAGCCTCAGCCACGGCAACTACAACGAGGACCCCTGGGCCGACCTGGCCGTCTCCGGCGTCACCACCGGGGCGCAACCGGGTGCCGGCACCGTGCGCGTACTGCACGGCGCGCCGGACGTCGGGGGCCTCGGCGACGGGGGGACGTTCCCGGGCGGTCCGGCTGTCGTCTCCGGCGACTGGGACGGCACGGGCCAGGACGACCTCGTCATCGGTGACACCGGCGCCGGTGCGCCGACGGGCGGCGGGATCACCCTCTATCTGGGCCGCGGTGACCTGTCGGGGCTCGAACCCGAGCCGGCGCAGTACTGGACCCAGGACTCCACCGGCGTGCCCGGCACCTCGGAGGCGGGCGACCAGTGGGGCGCCGAGCTGTCGGCCGGGGACACCGACGGCGACGGCCACCCGGACCTCGCCGTGGGTGCGCCGGGCGAGGACATCGGCAGCGTGCCCGACGCGGGCGCCGTGTGGGTGCTGCGCGGCGACCGGACCGGATTCAGCGACGTCGGGGTGAAGAGCTTCGACCAGCAGCTCGCCGACATCCCCGGTACGGCGGAGAAGTCGGACCGCTGGGGCGGTCAGGTACGGCTGATCGACGCCAACAAGGACGGCCTCTTCGGGCTCCTGGCGGCGGCACCGGGCGAGAACACCGACGACGGCTTCGTATGGGTCGTACCCGCCTCGTCGTCGGGGCTGGTCGCCCACGGCACGTGGACCTACGACGGGGCCCGGCTCGGGGCGCCGACGGCCGACGCGCGCTTCGGCGCGGCGATCGACGAGTAGCTCCGCGAGGGAGGCCGCTCTCCCGGACGGTGGCGGCCTCCTCACTCCGGACGACGGTCGTGCGCGTGGTGCGCCCTCGGACACCACCGACCTCCGTCCGGCGGTGCGCCGGCGGCAACCCGGGATGCGCGGACCCTTCTTGTGAACGGCTTGTGAGGGCGGCAACGGGCAGGTGTTCCTTCGCCGTCCCGTGGGACCCGGACGGTCCTTACGGCAGGAGGGTGTTGATGATGGCTGAGACGAGCCGTCCCGCCTCCGGCGGCCATTCCGGGGGTTCTTCCTCGAGTGGTGAGCCGGTGGGGGAGTTGGTGCAGCGTGCGTCGCAGCAGCTCACCGAGTTGGTGCGGGCGGAGATGCGGCTGGCGCAGGCGGAGATGAAGGAGAAGGGCAAGCGCTACGGCAAGGGCGGCGGCCTGTTCGGCGGGGCCGGTCTCGCCGGCTTCTTCACCCTCCAGGCGCTGATCGCCACGGCGATCGCCGCCCTCGCGGTCCCGCTGCCGGTATGGGCGGCTGCCCTGATCGTTACCGCCGTTCTCGGCGCGGTCACGGGTGTGTTGGCGATGACGGGCAAGAAGGAAGTGAGCCGGGCCGCCCCGCCGGCACCCGAGCGGACCATCGACAGCGTGAAGGCCGACGTGGCCGAGATCAAGGAGAGTGCCAAGCGATGACCCAGCCGCCCCACGACGAACCCACCGCCCAGAGCCCGGAGGAACTGCGCGAGCAGGTCGAGCAGACCCGCCACCGCCTGGGGGAGACGGTCGAGGCCCTGGCCGACAAGACCGACGTCAAGGCCCGCGTCCAGGAGAAGGCCGTGGCCGCGAAGGAGCAGGCGTCGGCGAAGGCCATGGAGCTGACCGGAGAGGTCAAGGCCAAGGCGGCCCAGGCCGTACAGCTGGCGCAGGAGAAGCTGCCCGAACCGGTCACGGCGAAGGCCGCGGCAGCGGCGGGACAGGCCAAGGCCAAGGCGGGACAGGCCCGGCAGGCCTGGCACGACCAGGCCCCCGAACCCGTACGGAACAACCGCACGCCGCTCGTGGCGGCCGGAGCGGCTCTCGTCGTCGCCTGCGTGCTGCTGCGCCGCAAGAAGAAGTAGCGAGAGAAGAAGCAGCGAGAAGGGGAGCCGAGCACGGGCGGCCCGGAGCCGAGGACGGCGGACCCGCTCCGCCGTCCCGGACCGTTGCGCCCACGGTCGGCGAGGCGCGCCCTGCCCGGGCTCGGACGTCCCGGAAATCGCGTGCTCCAGGGCACGACAGGGCATCATGGCGTGCATGACCGCATGTCGAAAGGCCGATGCCGCGTAGACGGCCAGGCGCTCTGCGCGCCGGACGATCCACACCTCGGGCCTGGGCCTGGGACGAACCGCCGCCGCAGCGCATCCGCGGACTCTCCCCACGTACCAGCATGTCGATCCACCGTGCGGAGAGACTCTCGGGCGACTACGTCATCTTCCCCGGCGTCACCGACCTCGCGCTGCGGCGATACCGGGCATTCCTGCGGCCCGTGGGCCGTCGGCCGCTCTATCCGCGGGACGCGCAGTGCCCGTGCCGAGGCTGCTCCCTCGACGACGTGCGCCACGCCCGCGACGTGCTGGACGACATCATGCGGCAACTGCCCACCCGGGCCCGCTCGGAACTGAGCCGCCACGTGGCCCGCCTGGACTCCGTGTACAGGACGCGCACCCTGCCGGACCCGTTCGCCCACGGCAGGCAGTGGCACCCGGAGCGGTGGTGGCGACGCCGGCTCTCCGGCGGAAGCGAGTCGGGGTGAGCGGGGGCCACCGTTTCCGTCCCGGGGGCCCCGCCCCGGCGTGGCCGGCCGATCACGCCGCGAGAGCGCCGACCACGGCACGCTAAGCCAGCAGCAGCGGCATGTCCCAGTCGGCCGGTGTGCCGCCCACCGCGTACGAGTCCAGGGCGAGCGCGACGCCGGCGGCTCCGTCGAGGTAGCCGGAGACGTCGGAGCCGAACGGCACCTTCGTCATCGTGAAACGCAGTCCGAAAGGCAGCGCCGGATCGAAGGCGGAGACGAGTTCGGCGGCGATGTCGTCGCGCAGTCCGGCCAGCCGGGGGTCCCGCCACGGTTCGTCGAGCCGGCCGAGCTGGTGGAGGGCACCGGCCCAACCGTGGCACAGGGCATGGTCGTCGATGCCCCAGGCCGACCGGGGGAGGACGAGCAGCCGGTCGATCGAGGCGCGGGCGAGGTCCGTGAGATCCGTCCGGCCGAGCGCCCGTCCGGCCAGTTGCAGGGCGCGGGAGACCCCCGGAGCCCCGTAGCACCAGGCCGGCCACTTGGCGCTTCCGTCGTAGGCGGCAGGACCCCGCTGCCACTGGGCGAAGGAGAGGTAGCCGGGCCAGTACAGGCCGTGCCGGTCGGCCACCGCCCAGGTCCGCAGCAGTTCCGCCGTCGCCTCCATCGCCTCCTGCTGCCCCGGCACCCGGAACCCTTCCTCCCAGGCCAGGGCCAGCAGGGCGAGCGGCCCGGCGACGCCGTGCGAGAGGCCGAGGTTGAGGTGGCCGCCGGGGAACGCCGCCTCGGAGCCGACCCGGGGCGCGTCCAGGGCCCACCACCGCGGCACGTGCGCGCCGCGGTGCTCCACGGTGCCGAGCGACAGCCGCACGAGGTAGTCGAGCACCGCCGTCAGCGGCGCCTCACAGCTCTCCGCCCGGGCCAGCAGGTAGCGGCCGACCCCGGTCAGGCCGCGGACCACCTCGTAGTGTCCGATCGTCGGCAGCGGCCGGTCCTCGACGGGCGGCAGTACGGCCCCCACGAGATCGCGCTGGTAGGCGTCGAAGCGCTGGAGCGCGGAGACATAGCCTCCGGTGGTGCGGTGAGCGACCAGCACGGCGAACGCCAGGGCCCCCGGCCCCTTGAAGATCCCGCCCGCGGTGCCGGGACGGCCGGAGACGGCCCGGGTACCCGCCGTGAGGTACGCATGGGCGCGCGGCACCTGCCGTGCCGCGTCCCGGGCGGCTCCCGCGAACGCGAGCGCGAGCCCCGGGCTGCCGCTGCCGAGGGTGAGCTCGGCCCAGACGGGCTCGGCCACCCCGTCGTCCGCGGCGTGGGCGGGGATGCGGGTGGCCGCCATCGTGGCGGCGGGATCGGCGAGCCGGTCCAGGATCTCGGCGGAGACGGCGGCGGCACGCTCCCTGAGGTCATGGGTGGACCGGGGCTCCCGCCGGTCCTGGGTGGACCGGTCGACCGGGTGTCGCCGCGTCCCGCCGTCGGTGGTCCCGTTGGCCGTTTGCTCCCGTGCCCCGTTCACCGTGTCCTCCCGTGCCCCGCCACCGGTGCTCCCGTTCATCGGCCCCTCCCGCTCTCGTGCCGCCGGCGGCCGCCATGGGTGCGCACCGCGCCCCGCAGAACCGCGTACCCGCGGGCCTCGGCCGCCCGGTCGATGCCGAACACGCGGTTGTGCCGCATGTGCAGCAGTGACAGCAGGGCCTCGTCGCGGTCCGCTTCCGGAGCGGACAGGATCTGCTGCCCGTACGCGCGCGGGTGGGGCGACTCGGACCACAGTGCGCCGAAGGTCGGCGCCCCGAGTGCCTCCGCAGCCGACGACACCGTGTTCCCCGGCCTGATCAGGCGGTCGGCGACGGCGCGGTGCCGCTGGTAGACCTCGTGCTCCGCGGTCTTCGTGAACATCCGGTCGACCCAGCCGCACCAGTCCCAGTCCCCGAGGGACTCCAGGAGGACCGCGTGGCCGAGCCCGGCGAGCACGGCGTCGGGGAGCACCCGCGCGGCACCCCGTACCGCGCGCACCTGCACGAGCGCCGACAGGCTGTCCGTGCAGAAGAGACGCTCGGCCGCCGCCTGCAGGGCCTCACCCCCGTACCGGTCGCTCTCGGGCCGGTACGTGTCGAGGGTCAGCGTGCGCAGGGCCCCGCGCTCGACGAGGGCCCGTGACACCCGGCTGATCGCGGGCAGCACCCGTCCGTACAGCGCCCCGGGATCACCGTGGAAGCGCAGCCGCAGGTGCGGCTCGGGATCCTGGTAGCGCAGGAAGAACCAGCGGTCGACCTCGTCCTCGACCTCGGCGAGTACGGCCGGAAGATGGTCGGCGAGCAGGGCTTCCTGGGCCGACGGTTCCGCGTACCACTTGGCGTACAGCCAGTCCTCACCCGGCAGATGGACACGGGTGGGGGCGACCCGCAGGGCGGTCCGCGCCGGCTCGGCGCTGTCCGGCACCGTATGCCCGGTGGGCCGCCGCGCCCCCGCGAGGGGCACCACGATCTCCGTGCTGTGCCCGCCGTTCCAGCCGAGCCCCGCACCGTCGGCCGTCAGGTCCTCGTAGAGGACGAACTGGGGTTGCGTGGCGGTCAGTTCGGCGCGCAGCAGGCTCCGGTCCCAGCACTCGCGCAGATCGACGGGGTACATCTGGTCGTTGCGGGCGATCTGCAGCCGGTCCGGCACGGCAAGGCGCCGTCGCCATGCGTCGAGGCCCCGCTCCCACGCCTCGGCGTCCCGCGACCGGGCCGCGTCGCGCAGTCGGCGGCCCGGCAGCCAGCGCTTGGGCATCGCCACCACCCGTCCGTAGCGGATGCGCGGCAGATACGGCAGGGCGTCATGCCCTGCCCAGTCCCAGCCCGACCACACCCGCGGCCGCGCCGTGGCGATGTCCATGAGGAACCGCGCCACCGGCGGAGCCTGTGTGTCCAGGGCCAGCATGTGTGGCAGCACCGGACGGACCGGGCGGCCGCTTCGCGGGCACAGCAGCCGCAGTCCGTCCGAGCCGGCGGCGACGACCAGCGAGCGCCAGTCCAGACAGTGCGGGTCGTCCCGGTCGTCGGCGACGCCGACGGGAATGCGGTACGGCAGCAGTCGGGGCACTTGGACGATGTTGAGGCCCCGCGGCTCGTGGGGCATCAACTCGACCTGGGCCGCGATCACCCCCTCGTCGGGGTCGGCCGTGTCGGCGGCCAGCCGCGCGAGTTCGTCGGTGAGGCCCGTCACCGCCGCGAAGCGGCCCGCCGTGGCGCCCGCCGTCCAGGCGCCGATGTGCGGGCTGCCGAGCAGGCGGAAGTCGCCGCGGTCCAGTGCGGCCGTGCTCTCGGAGAGCACCTGGAAGCAGAGTTCGAGGCTGCGCGGCGGCGTGGCGGCGGGATCGTGCCCGGCGACTTCGGCGAGGCGTCGCACGACGTCGTCGGTGAGCACCAGGTCACCGCCGGACAGGACGGCCTCCTGGAGCAGTTCGCCGATCAGCGCGCGCCGGGGACCGTCCGCCGCGTCGCCGGGGCCGCTGCGTGCGTACGCGGGCTCCGCACCGTACTCGGGGGGCAGGCCCAGTCCGCGGTGCGGGTCGACCAGCTCGCCCAGGGGTACGGCGCAGGCGGTGCCGTAGCGCTCGATGAAGCGTTCGCGGTAGTCCCGCATGTACGCCAGCGTCGTCCACTCCGGAGTGATCGCCCAGATCGCGGCCGCGTACCCGCACACCTCCCGGCCGACCGCCTCCGGGACGACGAACTCCCCGGGTATGTGCAGGTCCACGTGCAGGGGCGGCCGGGCGTGCGCGTCGTCCCGCGTGCCGGGTACGTCGAGGCGGCGGACCTCGTCCAGGAGCTGCTGCCAGGAGTCGCCGCCCAGCCCGGGAGGGTCCTCTCGATGCCGTGCACAGGCCGCGCGCACGTCCCGCAGCGCCTGCGCGTCGCCGGGAAGCGCCGTCTCCAGGACCGCCTCGATGCCGTCGAGCAGGGCGGCGTCGATGCGGTGCGGGGTGATCGAGGTGAGCAGGAAGCCGTGTTGCAGGAGACCGGCCAGTTGACGGTCGAGCCGTTCGGCGTCCAGCGCCGGGAAGCGTTCCGTGAGCGAGACCAGCAGATCGGCGTACGGTACCGGGGTCCGTGCCCCCTCGCGCACGGCGCCGACCAGTGCGTTGTCGCGCACGGACTGCTCCTGCCCGCCGGTGCGCAGGTACAGCCGCCCGTCCCTCAGGAAGCACAGGTCATTGAGGACGACGTCCACGCGCCGGCGGACGGAGGGCTCGGCGAGCCAGGCCCGTACCCGGCGGCGCAGCCATGCCCCGTCGAGTCGGACCGCCACCTCGCCGGTACCCGGCTCCGCCTTGGCCGCGGAACCGAAACGTGCGGTACCGACACCCGCGAACAGGCCGAACGGCGTGGGGCGCGCCCCGGCACGGCGGGCGTACCGCGTCAGGGTCCGCGCGGCACTCAGGGTCCGCTTGCGGCCCAGCGCGGCGACACCCTCGTCGCTGGTCAGTCCGGCCAGGTTGTGGGCCAGCGAGCCGCTGGCGACCCGGACCGCCTGGCCGAGCAGGGGATCGGAGGCGAGCTGCCGCGCCCCCGACACCGGATCGGCGGCGTCGATCGTGGCCGCCGCCACGCCACGCGGCCGACTCGCCATGCGGACGAGCACGGGTTCCTGTACCTCGAATACTGCGGATGCTCGGTGGACTTCGGACTCCGCCGCCACGTGTGTGCTCCTCACCGTCGTACGGAAGAGCGGGGCGGATCCGGGACCGCCCCGCTCGGAAGAGCCCCGAGGGGGCCTCAGTCCGTCAGCAACAGATGGGGCAGCGCGTGCCGATCGCGTAGCTGCTCGGCGAGGTGAAGGTGCCCTGGCCGAACGACTCGGCCTGCTCCGGGAGGTCGGAGACGCGCAGGTCCAGGTCGAGGTCGAGCTCGGGGGCGTCGTTGGACAGGATGATCTCGGTACGCATGCTTCTCCCTTGGGTGGTGGGGTGCACGGACTCGAACGTCCGGGCCTCGGTCGAGGCTCGGACATGCGCAACCATTGCTCACGCCACTGACAGTCGGTAGACGTAATCGAGCCATTGATCAAGGGGCGGGCCGTTACCGGGGTGAGGTGCGGAACGGGCTCTCTCGTATGTGAAAATCCGAGGCACCGTGTGAAACACCCGGGTGCCGCGCGCTGCGGCCCAGGTCGGGGAGGGTGGCCGGCCCGTCGTCGGCTCCCGTGTCCCAGCTGACCGGCCCATGCTGCGCCCGTGGAGGGCACGAGCGTCACAGGGACGCTACGGGTCCGCTTGCCCTGCGCTCGTGGCCGGAACCTTTCTGCCGTCGGCCCGGTGCGATGGGCCGAGGGTGCCCACGTGCGTCGGGCAGGAACACCGTTTCACCGGTCACTGGTCACAGGTCACAGGTCACAGGTCACC
The DNA here is from genome assembly GCF_043204535.1 of Streptomyces sp. NPDC047853. Taxonomy (NCBI): domain Bacteria; kingdom Bacillati; phylum Actinomycetota; class Actinomycetes; order Kitasatosporales; family Streptomycetaceae; genus Streptomyces; species Streptomyces sp. NPDC047853. Next base: position 85,296 of record NZ_JBIDCI010000020.1, read on the forward strand.
GGTCACAGATCACCGGTCACAGGTCACGTGTCACCGGTGCCCGGACCCGACCGTTTCGACAGGGGGCCACGGGTGATCACGCGGGCTCGCCCCGGCCGGGCGTCGAGGTGACGTCCGCCGAGTGCGGGGGGACCACGTCCGACCAACCCCAGGCGGGGGACCGCGTGCCGTCCGGCAGCAGACCGTAGTCCTGGTGCTCGCCGCGCATGATGACGGTGTACGCGCCGGCCGCGAAGGCACGCTGTTCCAGGTGGGAGGCGGCTTCCTGGTCGCCGACGTTGCGCAGTGCGCCGATCAGCTCTTCGGGGGCGTAGCGGTCATGGTCGGTCCCGAGCGGCAGGACGTGGTGAGCGGGGTTCCGCTCCAGGAGCCGAGCCACAGCAGCCCGAGCCACCCCCGGCGGGCAGTTGAGCGTGGGCTCGGACATGACCGTGAGCAGGGAGGCCACGCCGCGAGCGTCGGTGAGGGTGACCTCGGCCGCACGCGTGGCAAGTCGGCCGAGCACCGCCTTCTCCCACAGCCAGGCCAGGTGCTGCGCGTCACGATGCGGCTGGTCGCGTTGGTGCAGATAGAGCGGCTCCTGGCACTGTTCGAGATGGTGCAGGAGCCAGTCCGGTTCGTTCGTCCAGAGGGGCGAGTGCTGGTCCAGCCAGCGCAGCAGCAGAGCGACGCCGGCGGAATCGGTGAGGCCGACGTTCTCCCAGGGACGCCGTTCGATGAACAGGGTGGCGCCCTCGTCCCAGGCAAGCTGACGGACATCGTCGGCGGTGTGGAAGAGCGTGAGCCACCACAGCTGATGCAGGAGCCGGGCGACCCCGTCGGCGTCTGTGACGGGCACCCGGCGGGCCGGTTGCCCTGCCAGGAGGGCGGTGAGTGCTTGGTCGTTCTCCGCTTCCACCAGTTGCCTGAGCCGTGCGGCCACCGCCGAGGCGACCGTCGGTTCCTCCTCTTCCTGCTCCTGGGTGTCGCTCGTGTCCGCGTCGGGTCGGTACTCGGGGAGCGGCTGGGCGGCAGGCACGTCGGTGCCTGATCCCCGCAGTGTGTTCGCGAACTCGGTGATCGATTCGGGATCGGCGGTATCGAGGTTCCAGTCGGGGTGCCGGTTCAGGAGCGTGGCGAGTTCGGTGTGTGCTGCCGCGCGCTCCGGCTCGGGGCAGCCGGCGTGGCGGGCGCACTCGTGCAGCCGGTCGACCAGATGGGCGACACCGACGGGGTCGTGCAGGTCCGCTCGTCGCCCTGGCCCGCGATTCAGCAAGATCGCGATCGCTTCGTACTGCACTTTGAAGCGCAGAAACCACAGGAACTGCGCCAGTGGGCCCGGGTCGGACAACGGCACTGCTGCCGCGGCCCAGCGGGACGCCTCGTCGCGTGCCCCGACGACGAAGACGACCAGGCTGTCGACCAGTTCGGTCGCCGCCGCAGCGTGGGACAGAGCGGCTGTCGCGAGAAGGCGTACCTGCGTGCGGTACAGGCCGCGGGCCTCTGCGCTTTCCGCGAGGGCGATCATGGTGGGCGGGTCGGCGTGCACGAGCGCAGCGGTCCAGAAGGTCTCGGCGGGGAAGGTGTAGGCGCGGATGCGTCTGCCGTGCTCTTCCAGCGCGTCGGCGAGTCTGTACACCGGCCGGTCGACGGTTGCCGGTTCCCCCGGCTGCGGACGCGGCCGCACCCGGGTGAGCGGGCCCCGAAACCCGCCGCGGTGCTCATCGGTGTCCCGCAGTGCGGACACCGGCCATCGCTCACCGTGCCGGTCCCAGTCGGCGGCACTGAGATATCCCGAGGCGGCGTCAGCGAGGAACCTCGCCGGCAGGTCCGTGCCCCAGCCGAGCCGGCGTGCGTCGATCGCGGCGTCCAGCAACGCCCTGGCGTCGGCCGGAGCGTCCTCGTACCGCTGAAGCAGGACCGGAACACCCGCGAGGTACTGCGTGATCTCCCCGTTCGCGGCGCGGTCCCGTGCGCGTCGCAGCCGTGAGTCGGTCCCCGTGCCCAGGAGGACCGAGGCGTCAGCGGCGGTGAACGAGTCCGGCACGCCGACGCGGACGCCTTCCCCCAGCAGCGCCCGGGCTTGCGCATGCGCATCCGGGTCAAGGCGGGCGGTGAGCCGTTGCCAGTGCTCCGGCCACAGCGTCGCCAGCACCAGCACCGGAAACCGGTCCGTATCACGCAGCAGCGCACGCAGGCCGGCAGCGACCCGTTCACCCAGCACCGGATCGCTCAGATACTCCTGTGCCTCGTTCAGCCACACGATCGTGTGGGCTCCGATGTCCGGCACGCCTGACAGCAGTGCCTCGGGCCGTGACGGGGCGAGGGGGTGCCACAGCCGCCACTCGACCGGCTGCTCGCGCAGTACAGCCAGCGCTTCCCACAGAGCCCGGGTCTTGCCGGTCGACGACCCGCCGACCAGGACGGCCAGCGCACTCGTCCCGGCCGCGGCATGGTCGACGACGTCGGCGAGCAGTCGGTCATGTGCACGGGGGAGGTAGGGCGGAAGGAGCGGCAGCGCGTCGCTGCCCTCCTCCTCCGGCAGGAACGCCCGGTGCACTTCGAGGTCGAACGCCGCGGACTGGGCGCCCAGTTCCCTCAGCAGGCGGCCGGGCCGTCCCTTCGCCAGCGCGGCTTGCGCCTGCGCCGTTCGTGTGGCCGTACGGGTGTCGCCGGCGCGCCGACGCGCCTCGGCCCGGTAGGCGATCCGCCATCGGCCGGGGTCGAAGAGTGCCGCTTCGAGGTGGGCTTCGCCGGTCCGTTCGGCGTGCGCGCGGATCTCCCGGACAAGTATCAGCAACTGTTCGAGACGCTGAGGGAAACGGTCCCCACGCAGCCAGTCGCCCACGGTCGTGGGACTGACTCCCCCAGCGGTCCCGAGCAGCCTGTCCGACGGGCGCCTACCGAGTCGCTCGGCGCGGAACAGGGCCAGTTCGGCAACCAGAGCGGTCCAGTCGGGCTCGGATGCCGGATCTGTTGGCAGGGTCATCGTGCGGTGCGGACTCCCCCCGGTACGGGCGCAGTGTCCAACCTAACGACGGACACCTACTGGACGCCACCCTTGGACAGTCACCGTCGACGACATGAACCAAGCCGAGATCCTGTCCTTGCTGTTGGCCTGTTCAACGATCCTCAACGTGTCGCTGATCGTGGGTGTGATCGCGCACGGCACCGGCGCCGGTGCCCGACAGGCAGTCCTCACGGCGGCCGGCGCTGCCGCCACGTGTCTCGCCCTCTACTTCACCGCCGTGAGCGCCTACCGCTGAATCGAGTCCGGCGGACGCGTGTCGACCACGGTCGGTGTACCGCGGTCCAGCCAGTGCAGGCGGTCCGCGAGGCCGGCTCGGGTGAAGGCGTCCACGATGCCGGCCCGGCCCTGGGTGAAGTGGTCCCAGGCGTCGAAGTGCACGGGGACGACCGTCCTGGCGCCGATCGCCCGCGTCAGCCGTGCGCCCTGTTCGCCGTCCATGGTGATGTAGTCGTCCCCGAAGTACGGCACCACCGCGGCGCCGAAGTGGAGGAGGGCGGTCCCGACGGAGCAGCGCCGGCCGATCTCGTCGAGTTCGTCGTAGTAGACCGTGTCCGCGCCGTCTTCGCCGCCGACCTGCCCGCCTACAAGACCCGGATCATGGCCGCCACCCAGCGCCCCGGAAGGGTCGAGGGCCTCAGCGGGACGTCCGGCGAGCCGGGTGGGAAGACCGTTCCCTCCTGGTACCTCATCCCGAACCAGGACAAGGTCATCCCGCCCGCCGCCCAGCGGTTCATGGCTGAGCGCGCCGGCAGCCGTGTCACCGAGATCCGCTCCTCGCACGCCGTCATGACGTCCCACCCCGGCGCCACCGCCGCCGTCATCCGCGCGGCCGACGCCGCCACTCGTCGAGGGAGTTCCCGTGAAACCCGACACCATCGTCCTGATCCACGGCTTCTGGGTCACGCCCCGCAGCTGGGAGCAGTGGATCCCCTACTACCAGGCCAAGGGCTTCCGCGTCCTGGCCCCGGCCTACCCCGGCTTCGAGGTCGAGGTCGAGGCACTCAACGCCGACCCGCGGCCGATCGAGGAACTGACCGTCCCGGCGATCCTCCGGTCGCTGGAGAGGCTCATCGACGGCCTCGGCACGCAACCGATCATCATGGGGCACTCCGCCGGTGGTGCCCTCACCCAGGTCCTCCTCGACCACGGCTACGGCGCGGCCGGCGTGGCCATCAACTCCGCCCCCTCCGAGGGCGTGACCACACTCCCGTTCTCGCAGCTCAAGGCCGCCTTCCCGGTCCTGCGGAACCCCGCGAACCGGCACAAGGCCGTCGGCTTCACCTACGACCAGTGGCGCTACGCCTTCACCAACACCTTCCCCGAGGACCAGGCCCGCGCCCTCTACGAGCGCTACCACGTCCCCGCCTCCGGCCACGTCTTCTGGGACAGCGCCCTCACCAACGTCCACCCCGGTCACGGCGACACCTACGTGAACTACCACAACGCCGACCGAGCACCCCTGCTGTTCGTCGCCGGTGAGAACGACCACCTCATGCCGCCGAAGATCCAGCGTTCCAACGCCAAGCACTACAAGGCGCCCGGCACCGTCACCGACTACGTCGAATTCCCCGGCCGGTCCCACCTCATGCCCGCCCAGCAGGGCTGGGAGGAGGTAGCCGACCACGCCCTGGAGTGGGCCCTCGACCGCACCACCTGACGCCGGGGGAGGGGGGGAGGGGGAGCCCAGGGCACTCAGCCGGACATCGCCCCCGGGACAGTCCGAAGATCGGGTCGAGTCGAGGAGGACCTTCACTCCTCGGGACTGCGCAGGCCCACGCAGTCGAAGGCCCAGAAAATGTCGGAGTAGACGAACGTGCCCGTCATCCACGGCTCGTGCGCGGACAACCGGGCGACCTGGAACGCGGCTTCGGGGATACGCAGCGACGGTGATCGGAAACCCACCGCGCCGGCACCCTCGAAGCCGCGCGTGCCGTAGTACCCCGGTGAACCCTCCAGGAACACCAACGGCACACCCGCACGGTCGGCCGTGCGCGACGAGCCGCGTCCCGATGCCCTGCCCCTGGAACTCCGGGACCACGCCCAGCGGTGACAGCGTCAGGACGTCCACGATCCGGCGCGGAGCGTCCAACCGGGCGGCGCTCAGGAGGACATGCCCGACCACCCGGCCGTCCACGACGGCGACGAAGGACAGGGGTGCCAAGGCAGCGTCCGCCACGCGAAGTGCGCCCACGAGTCCGGGAATCCGCTCATCGCCACCGAAGGCGCGTGCTTGAACCTCACGCACCTCGCGGTGATCGTCAGCGGTCTCTCGGCGGATCACCAACCCGGGGGCGACGGGAGCGATCCGAGGGTCCGCAGGCGCATCGTGTGACGTCATGGCCGCGACGGTAGAGCGCGGGGCCACTCGGGCGCGAGCCCATTTCGGTGGGAGTGTGCACGAAGGCGGTACTGCTCGCTCCGGCGTGTGGCCGAAGGGCTCGGCCGACTTCGGGTGCGATCGAGCTTGGCGCGGGTCGCGAAGCGGGAGGCCACGACGGTGACGTCGAGTCCCCGGCGGCGCCCTCCTCGCGTCCGCACGTTCAGGTGCCTGTCGGGGAGGAGCGCGGCTCAGGCGCCGTACACCCGGAGGTCGGCGACCTGCCCGGCCGGCCACCCGGTGTTGGCGGTGAACACGAGCCGCAAGTGACGGGCGGTGGCCCCGGCGGGCAGGGACAGCGTGGCGGTGTTTCCGCGGGAGGGGTCGAACGTGAGGGCCGTGGCACCCCGCAGAGAGCTGAAGGAGACACCGTCGGTACTGCCCTGGACGGCGACGGTCTGGGTGCGGGCGGCCCAGGCGGGGGACGGCGGGACAGCGAGGACGACACGGCCGACTCCGGTGGCGGCGCCCAGGTCGACCTGGAGCCACTGGGGGAAGGCGTGATTGGCGCTCTCCCAGTAGGTGTGCGGGTCGCCGTCCACGGCATGCGCCGAGCCGTAGGCCTGGGTGTGACTGCTCGCCGCGGTCGGCCGGTGCCGTGCCAGGTCGGTGTTCGGGGAGTCACCGGCGGTGGTCGCGGTGACCCGGCCGGACGGCTCGGAGGCGAGACCGGCCGCGTCGAGTGCCTGCGCGTCGAAGGTGTAGGACGTCGAGGCGGTGAGCCCGGTCACCGTGAGGGTCGTGGCGTTCGCGCCAGCCGTGGCGACGGGGGTGGCGGTGTCGCCGGTGATCCGGCGGATGCGGTAGCCCGTCACGCCGACGTTGTCGCCGGCGGCGGTCCAGGCCAGAGCGACGGTCGTACCGGTCACGGCCGTGACCCGCAGGTTGCCGGGGGCGGTCGGGGGGAGGGTGTCGCCGCCCCCGACGACGGTGGTCGGGGTCGGCCGGACGGCGGTGAGAGGGATCTGGCCCTTGAGCATCCTGCCGCCGTCGCCGGTCAGGCGCAGGTAGTAGTCGGAGGAGCACGGGGTGCCGTCCTCGTCGAGGGCGAGGAGCCCGGACCCCGCCGGCACCCAGGCCTGGGACTCGGCGGTCTTGGCGATCTGGTTGCCCTCGTTGTACTCGTCGAACATCGAGATGTACACGCTCGGCACCCCGGCCCGCCCCATGTTGTAGAACTGCCGCCACATGAAGTCGCCGTGGGCGCGCTGCCGCTCCGTCACCCCGCCGGGCAGGACGCACGGCTGGTAGTCGATGCCGTGTGCGGTGCACTCGGCGAGGTCGGGGACGGTCGCGACGTTGTAGAAGTTGTCGGCGTCCGCGGCGCTGCCGATGCGGCCCACCATCCACGGGGAGAGCATGTCGAAGGCGTGGTAGACCCCGGTGAATCCCGGCCGTGAGTCCCGGTCGCCCGTCCGCCACCAGGTGGGCACCCCGCCGATCACGTAACACCCCTGGGCCTTGAACCAGTTCACCACGTCCAGACACGGCTCCGGGGCGAACGGCCGCTGGTTGTCGTTGAACCCGAAGCCCCAGACGCACACCACCGGCTTCCCGTTCTGCCGGGCGTAGGCGGAGGAAGACGTGTGGGCGCGCATCTTGCCCGTCCAGTCGGCCTTGATGTCCGTCTGCATGGTCGTCCAGTCGGAGACGTCGTACATCACGTAGAACTTGACGCCCTGGGCTTCGGCCGCGTCGCGTACCTTGAGCGCCATCGCGTCGCGGGTGGGGCCCTCGCCGCCGGTCGGGTTGAACCGCTGGAGGGCGGCGGTGTCGATGCCGTACTGCTTCATCCAGCGGAAGTGGACGTCGACGGTCGACTGGTCGTAGGAGGAGAACAGCGAGGCGGGCTGCCCGTTGCCGAGAGCGTTGAAGGCGGTGCGGTAGGTGGCCGGGTAGTCGCGGACGTCGGGCCAGGCGACGATGGCCTTGTTGGTGGCGGACGGCGCCTGGCCCCAGTGGTGCGACCAGTGCCACCAGCCGTTGATCGGAGCGCCGTCCCCGGCACAGGCGAACCAGCCCTGGTAGCCGACGGTCACCTTGCCGACCACGTCCCCGACCGGGCTCGCCGCGGCGGGCCCGGCGACCGCCGGCCGGGTCAGCCCGACGGTCCCGGCGACCCCTGCCGCGGTCGCGGCCTGCAGCATCGCACGACGCGTGACAGCCATCTGGTCTCCTCTGATCGGTCGCCGACGACGCAGGTGATCGTTCAGCCCATCGGTCATGTCAGCGATGACGGGGATGCTGCGCCGAGCGTATTGACGTGGGCATGTAACCGCAAGGGTCGGTCATGCATCCGCAAAAACACAAGGAAGCCGCGCAATAATCATGGTTATCGGCTCAGGAGGTGGTCGAGGGCGTCGCGGATGCGGACGGCGTCGGCGGCTTCGGCGGCCCGGGCGCGTCCAACGCGAGTACGGAAGTGCCGAGGCTCACCATCGGGGACCGCTCGGCACTGAACAGGCCGCCGCCCGGCCCGGGCTTCACGGTGACCAGGGCGCGGGCCTGCAGGAGCCAGAGTGCTTCGTCGAAAGTGTGGCGTGATTGTCGCCGTTGACCGTGCGGTCGGCGCCGTGTCACCTTCGGGCGTCGAAGGCTTTCCAGGGGAGGGACACACGATGACGACAGGTAGCGGAAACAGCAGACGTCACGGCGCCAGGATCGCTGTCGCGGTCGCGGCTGTCCTGGTGGCGACGGCCGTGGCGGGACCGGCCGCGGCAGCCACGGGCGGTGCGCCGACCGGGGCACCGCTGAGCGCGCAGGCGACAGTGACGAGCGACCCGACGCCTGAGGAGCAGGAGCAGTTACGGGCCGTCGCGGGTGCCATCTGGACGCCCCAGCTGGCTGCTGGTTGGAACATGAACGCGGAGGTGGCCGGCGTGTTGTCCACGGCCACCGGCGAGATCCTCGAGTGCAGCGAGGCTTTCGCCCTCGTGCCGCGCCCGGCCGGTTTCGTGCCCGGACTCGGGTATCTGGTCAACTACTGGAAGAACCTGCGCGACTACTTCCTGGCCGTGAAGAGTGACCGGACCTACCGTGCGTGCGTGGTCACCGCCTCGGCCAACTACCGCTCAGCCATTGAAATGGCTTCCATGGGCATCTGACCCGCCCGCCCGGCGCTCGGTGCAGGCAGGGCATCTCAGCTCTCGAACACGCGGAGTAAGTGCCTCGTCACCGCCTGAGTCCGGCGGTACGGCCGACGCGCACCACACCACACCACATGGCACGGCACGGCACGGAAGCCGGACGCCGCGGAGCAGACCGCGGCGCCTCGTTATCCCGACCCTGCTCGACGCTGCGATGCGTCGAGCAGGGAGGGACGCGGCGGTCGTGCGGAGATCATCAGCAGGATCAGCTCGACGAGAGCCCGCGCGGCGGGCCAGTCGCCGAACGGCCAGGGTTCCGGGTGGCCTCGGACCGGTTCAGCAGCCTTCTTCGTGAACGAAGTTTCGAGGAGGTGTGTGAACAACGTGTCTCCGGGCACAAGGGCTATCGCACGAAGGTCCTGGCATTCGGAGCTGGTCGGGACCCCACACCTCAGGGCCGAACTCGAACCGTTGTGAAGCTTGTACGCACACGCGTCTGAGTCGGAAGTGACGATGGAGCGTTGAAATGATCATTCTTGGGCTTATTCTGCTGATCATCGGCCTGCTTGTCGGCATGGGACTGCTGACGACGATCGGTGGCATCCTCATTCTCGTGGGCGCCATCCTGTGGATCCTGGGTGCGACCGGTCGCGCGGTCGGTGGACGCAAGCATTTCTTCTAGAGTCAGGGCGCTTCACTGACTCGCTGCTACGAGTGACCGTCCAGAGCTCCCTCCGCGCCGGAGAATCGACGCCGCGAGGAGCTTCTGGGCCACTCGAGGCCGGGACGAAGTGAGAGTCCGTCCACAGAGACAGATGGGAACGGCGTGGGCGTGGGCCCACGCCGCCCCTGTTTTGTCAGCCGCAGTCTGCCGTGCCCCGGGTCCTGCGCGCTGGTCACGCAGCGCATGACCTGGCTGCGGGCGGCGGTACCCGAGACCGCTCGTCCCACCCCGCGCCGGCCCCTCGACCTCACCGTCCAGCTGGGGCTCCTGCTGCGGCGCCCACGTCAGGCCGCCCGTGCCTCGCGTCGTCCCTGGTGCTTCACCGACGACGCCGGCTACCCAGGCCGGAGATCGGTCTTCCCCCGTGGTGTTGACGCCGGACGGCGCGACGGGCCACAGCCGAGCAGCCGGCCGCCACCGCCACGCCCGCGAGGAGCGCGGTGGCACGACGAGCAGCCGGGGAGGCTACGGGGGACAGGTCCCGCAGCCGGTCGAACACGCTCAGCGGAACACCGCTCAGCGCGTTGCCCGGGGGTCGGCGTGACACCGCCGGATGGGGGCGAGTGGGTGCGGTGGCCCGTACCGCTTCCCAGGCGGCACCGATGCTCCGCAGCCTGCGGTCACTGAACGCGTCTCTGAGACAGGGGAGGAGCTCGTCCTCCTCGTCGCGGATGTCCTGGGAGATCAGTACGAACGCCTCCTCGATCCAATCGGCACGGCGGGGATCGTCCGGCCTCCGCTCGACGCGGGCGATCAGCTCGTTGATCGCCTGGTGCTCCTCCTCGACCTGTTCGGTCAGCTCGTCGCCGGCGGGGTGGACGCGCCGCAGAATCGGCCACAGCACGGTCTCCTCGGCGAAGGCGTGGCTGAACACCAGCTGCACGATGTCCAGCCACAAAGCGTCACGCTCCGTGCCGGCCATACCCCCGGACCGATAGCGGTCCATCATGGCGTCGAGTTCCGCGTGATCACGGCGCTGGCGGCACAGAATGCTTCTCCGGCCCCCGAGCGAAGCGGCGTCCTGCCCGGCGATGGAGACCGTCATGGCTCCTCTCCCTCCTCGGCGCCCGGCGCCTGGCCGCTCGCGCGGGCGGGCTCGTCGCCGGTGACCCGTTCCAGCGGATGAGACATCTCGTGACCTGGACTGTTCATCACGGGCTCCTTCCCGCACACAAGCCGAGTGCCCACCCGCGCGGCTGCACACCGCCTGAGGGCTCCTCGACCGGCGGACACCGCCGCGACCGGTGACCAAGGTGCGACACGAGCCGCTCGGCCTGCTGGTCTGGTTGCAGGGGAAACCGCGGCCGGCGATGTGACACCGGCTCGGCCGGGAACTTCCGGTAGAGCCGCTGACGCGGCAAGGATGCGTGAGGCCGCACACGAATCCTGGAGCCCGAGGGGCTCACGAGCGTGGCCACTCACAGAATGTGGGCCGTCAGACTCCGATCAAGGAGTAGGTGCCCGTACCGTCCTGCCTGCCGCTGGAGTACTGGCGTATGAACTCGCCGTCCACGTACCGGTTTCGTCCTCCTTGCAGGGGACGGTCATCAGGACCGCCCGGTCGGTGGCGGCGTTCTGCTCGGCGATGGTCGCGCATCCACCGTTGCCCCAGTTCCACAAGGACGCTTCGAGGACCCCGTTGTGCTCGGTGACGTTACACAGACGCCAGTTGTCCAGGTGGGCGCTGAAGATCGTGGACGGTCGCAGGCGGACCCGCCGGGCATGAGATCGGAAGCAGCCACAAATGGTTACGGAGGGGCCTATTCCGCCCCTGGTGCAGCTCACTTGAGCATTGCCGTGGAAGATTGATCACCAGTAGGTTCTTGTCACTGAAAGTCTGATGAGGTGGGGGCGCTGGAGTGTTCACGCTGCCTGAGATCGCCGGTGATCCGTCACGTCTGACACGCCGCCTGATGCGGATCGACGGTCCGGATGTGATCTTCCGACCCCTGACACACGCCGATCCGGAGCTTCTCGCGAGCTTCCTGGCGGGTCTGTCGCCCGAATCGAGGAGGCTGAGTACCTTCGACGGGTACGACCTCGCAACCGCTCAGGAGTTGTGTGACGCGATCGCGCGTTACGACAAACTCAGGCTGGTGCTGGAGGAAGTGCCGGCCGGCCGGATCGTCGGCCTCCTCGAGTTGAGTCTCGATCTCCACCCGCACGACGTCGTGCGCTTTCGCGAGGCCGGTATCCCACTTTCAGCGACCGATGGCCGCTTCGGCCCTACTCTGGCCGACGATTACCAGGGGAAAGGCGTGGGGACGCAGATCCTTCCTCTCATCGCTGACGTTGCACGAGGTTTCGGCAAGAGACGGATCATTCTGCTGGGCGGTGTTCTCGCCGACAACGCACGCGCCATACGCTACTACCGGAAGAACGGCTTCCAGGCGGTCGGCTCCTTCACCGGGACAAACGGTGTGCGGTCGCTCGACATGATCCTTGACCTCGATCTGCCATCTGGGCAGTGACGGCCGGTTCTACTGAGGAGATACGTCAGCGCGCCGCCTCGGGGGCCACGGTTGCTGTCGGAGAAGCTCGTAGACGTTGGCGGCTTTGGGCCTGACCGCCCGGCTCCGAGAGGGCGATAATGGCCAGTACATGACATTGGAGGCTGCTGTGGCTCGCACGCGTTCCTACCGCCTCGCGCCCGTCGCTGTCCGCGCCGTCGTCCTCCTGGCCCTGCTCCTGGGCTGGACCACCGCCGTCCTCGGTCCGGTGGCGGAGGCCGCGCCGCGAGAGAGTGCGGCCGCGCTCGCGGTGCGCGGCGGCGACACCCTGTACAGCGCGGGCGCCCGGTGCACCGTCGGCTTCAACGCCCGTTCCGGGTCCGCCGAGTACGCGCTGTTGTCGGGCCGGTGTGCGCAGACGGCCGGCACCACCTGGTACGCCGACGCCGCCCTCACCGTCCCCGTCGGGGTCACCGCGGGCAGCAGCTTTCCCGGCAACGACTACGCGACCGTCCGGTACACCGGCACGACGGTCGCCCGTCCGGGCGAGGTCTCCCTGGGTGCCGGGGCGGGTACCCGTGACATCACCGCCGCGGCCCACCCCGTCGTCGGCCAGTCGGTCTGCCACGTTGGTCGCACCACGGGACTCCGCTGCGGGACCGTCCAGGCGGTCAACCTCACGGTCAACTACGGCGGAGGAAGCGTGAGCGGCCTCTTCCGGTCCAGTGCCTGCTCCGAACCAGGAGACGTGGGCGGCCCTGCCTTCTCCGGCACCACCGCGCTCGGCGTCATCGTCGCCGGCAGCGGCAACTGCAGCTCGGGAGGCTTCACCTACTACCAGCCGGTGGTCGAGTGGCTCTCGGTGTACGGACTGAGCATCTACTGAGCGACGTCACCGGCGTGCGGAGCGCTGGAGGAGGGTGACCCGCCACCCTCCCGGGGGCCGCAGTCGACTGCCTCGCCTCTGCCCGGCCCGCCCATGGGCGGTACCACGCTGACCTGGCGGAAAGTGGCGGTGGCGCCGCACCTGTCGCGGTCCGCCACCGCGGCCCGGCCCACGGCTCCTGCCCCGGACGCGCTCAGGCGGAGGCGCGGACGACGGTGCCCACGACGAGCGTGGCCAGCATCTCCCGCAGGGCGGTCACGAAGTCCAGCTTGAACGCGGTGAGTGAGGGGTCGGCTTCGTAGGCGGCGAGCATCGCCGGGGAGGGCCGTGCGTGTGTCCACACGGCGCCGATAGCCATGATCATGCCTGCGGTCAACTGCGGTGCACGGTCGCCCACCTCGGGAAGGTGCTGGTGGGCCAGTGCCGCGATGTCGGCGACGTTGGCCACGGCCGCGCGCTTGTAGCGGGCGGCCGCCTGCGGGGAGACGTTGTGTTCCAGTACGCCCGCCTGAGCGCTCAGCAGGTCACACAGGACCCGGCGTGGGGCGAGGGAGTCCGCGACGACGGCGGCGAACCGCTCCGCACGCCGGCTCACCGGGGCGTCCCGGTCGACGCCGGCGTGCACAAGAGCAGGCAGGTCGGCCACCCACTGCTGCCAGGCGCGATCGAGCAACTCCAGCAGGATCGCCTCACGCGATTCGAAATAGCGCAGCACGTTGGACTTCGCCAGCCCGACGCGGCGGCTCAGCTCGTTCAGGCTGATCTCGCCGACGGGCATCTCCTCGAGCATGGCGGCCGTGGTGTCGAGGATGGCCTGGCGCCGTGTCTCACGCTGCTCCTCACTGCGCGCGCGCTGGAAGTTCGTCATGCCCCCAGATTACAGACAGCCGGTCTTTTGACATCAGACCGCCGGTCTCCTATGTTGGTGAGCAACTGAACAGACCACCGGTCTGCAAAAGGGGGGGGCAGGTGTCGAACCGGGCACCAAGACCAACGCCCGGCATCACCGAAGTCGTCCACGGAGACTGTCCCGGCATCGTCGACCTGCTCTGGGCGGACGGCGTGATCTGGCGCGGCGCCGGCCTGAACAGCGCCGCGGCACGGCGCCGACAAGAAGTTCATCGCGGCCAGTGCCGCCGGCGCCTTCAGTGGCATGCGTCCGGACATCATCCAGTCATCGTCGAAGCCGCTCCCGCCGAGGGCATCCTCGGCATGCACTTCCGGACCGGAATCAGGACCCTGCCGAGTGCCGCACGATCGAGCACACCATCAACGCATCCGAGGAGCATGAGAACGGTGAACCACTGGACTCCCGACGACATACCCGATCAGACCGGCCGCACCGCGCTGATCACCGGTGGGAACGGCGGGATCGGACTCGAGACCGCCCGCGCGCTCGCCCGGCACGGGGCCCGCGTCATCCTGGCCGGCCGCAGCCGGACCAAGCTGGACCAGGCCGCGGAGGCTGTGCGCGCCGCGACCCCGGAGGCCCGGACGGACACCCTCGTGCTCGACCTCTCCGACCTCGCCTCCGTCCGCGACGCGGCCACCCGCATCGCCGAGACCGAGACGGTCGACCTGCTCTTCAACAACGCCGGCGTGATGAACCTGCCCGAGCGGCGCACCACCCGCGACGGCCTCGAGATGACGGTCGGCACCAACCACCTCGGCCACTTCGCCTTCAACGCCCAGGTCTGGCCCGCGGTACGGCGCGCGTCCGCACCGCGCGTGGTCACGGTCAGCGCCATCGCTGCGCGATGGCCGATGGGCAGGCTGGACGACCTGATGAGCGAGAAGAGCTACCGCCCCATGGGCGCCTACGCCAAGTCCAAGCGCGCCAACATCGTCTACGCCCTCGAACTCGCCCGGCGCGCAGGCAGCACCGTCGAGGCGCTCGTCGTCCACCCGGGGTCGGCGATGACCAATCTGCAGCAGCACGGCACCGGCGCCCTGAGCCGTATGGTGACCCCGATCGCCGCACGCCTGCTCATGGGCTCGGCCGAGGGAGCGGCCTGGCCCTCCCTGTACGCGGCGACCAGCCCGTACGCTCGGACGGGCCAGTTCATCGGCCCCGCCGGACGGGACCAGACCTCCGGCACGCCCAAGCCCGCCAGGCTCCCCCCGGGCGCCGACGACCCCGCGGAGGGCAGGCGGCTGTGGACGGCGAGCGAACAGCTCACAGGTGCCGCCTTCGACCCCGAAGCCGAGGCCGCCCTTTAAAGTCCGTATCACCGGCCTTCGTGTGTACGCGTGCGTCGATGACGCGGGCGCCGACTCCTGTTCGCGCAGCGGCTGCAAGGACAGCCCGGACGTGTCACGCACGGCGGCACCGAACCAACAGCGGTCGAACTCGGGCGCGAGGAAGGCGGCTTCGAGGGCTGTCGCGCAAGGACCGCTCAAGGCTCCGCCCACGGCGGGGTGTCGTCCATCAGCGGCAGCAACTTCCGAGCAGGCGTAGCTTCCTCTGCCCGTACGGAGGAGGCGACGCTCTCGATGACCCTTCGGCACCGCCCGACGGCCGCTACCTGGCCTGGTCACGGCGGGCGGTGCCGAAGCGGCGCTGATAGGCGGTCGGGGAGATGGACACCTCCCGCGCGAAGACACGGCGCATGCTCTCGTAGCTCGGGAAGCCGGCCAAGGACGCCGCCTGCGTCGCGGTGTGCCCCTGGTCGAGCAGTGACTTCGCGATGTCGAACCGGATCGACTCTACGTACCGGGCCGGCGTGGTGCCGAGCTCCTCCCGGAACAGCCTCGTGAGATGGCGGGTACTGACGTTGAGGTGCCCGGCCAGTTCGGTGAGGGAGTAGGTCCCGGAAGGTTCTGCCGTGACCAGGTCGACGACCCTGCGCAGGGCCGGCGACCGAGGCGGCGGGCCTTGCAGCGGAGCGGAGAACTGTGACTGGCCGCCCGCCCGTTGCAGATAGACGACCAGGGACCGGGCCACCTCCCGGCTCACCTCGGGACCGTGGTCCTCCTCGACGAGGGCCAGCGCGAGGTCGATGCCCGCGGTGACACCCGCCGAGGTGTACGTCGTACCGTCACGTACGTAGATGGCGTCGGCTTCGACACGGACCTTGGGGTGCCGGGCGGCGAGTTCGCCCGCGATCTTCCAGTGGGTGGTCGCCCGCTTGCCGTCGAGCAGGCCCGACGCACCGAGGACGAAGGCACCGGAGCACACGGAGGCGACCCGGCCGGCCCGGGCGGCCAGATGCTTGGCGGCCTCGGCGAGGTCGCGGGCGACGGGGGTGCGGGGATAGACGTCGCCGCCCGGCATCAGGAACGTGTCGGGGTCCGGCTCCGCGGCGGCGCTGCCGTCGACCGCGATCCGCATGCCGATCGAGGAGGCGACGCCGTCGCCCGTCGTCGACACCAGCGAAATCCGGTAATCGGCACCGAGCGAATTCGCCTCCCCGAACACCTCGGTGGGGCCGGCGACGTCCAGCAGCTTGACGCCGTCGTAGACGAGGACCGCCACATGATGCGCGCCAGTACTCACCGGCCCATCCTGAGGTGACCGGATTCGAGTGGTTCATGGCCGGACCGAGGCAGCGCCGAGGGCCGCACGGTCGGCACCGTGGAGGCGGGACACACGGTCCACTCGTAGCACCTCGCACAGCACCTCGCATCGGAAAGCACGCACATCATGACCGACATCATCGCAGGAGTGGAAGTACCCGAAACCCCGGCTGTGGCGGAGGCCACCGACTTCCTGCGGGAGCGAACGAATCCGCTGATCTTCCACCACTCACGGCGGGTCTTTCTCTTCGGTTCCCTTCACGCACGCGGACTGGGTCTCCGTCCCGATCCCGAATTGCTCTACATCTCGGCGATGTTTCACGACGCAGGTCTTTCGCTCCCGTTCTCCGACACACAGCAGCGCTTCGAACTGGACGGCGCCGACCACGCGCGGAAGTTCCTGCTCGACCGCGGCTTCTCCGAGAGCGCCGCCGAGATGGCGTGGAGGGCGATCGCCCTGCACTCGACGCCGGGCGTTCCCGGCCGGATGGAACCCGAGGTCGCCCTCACGCACTACGGCGTACTGACCGATGCGATCGGCTGGGGGCTGGACCGGCTGGACGGCGACCAGCTGGGCGAGATCGTCGCCGCACACCCGCGCGGCGACTTCAAGAAGGAATTCCTGCATGCATTCGTCGAGGGTCTCAAGGACCGACCCGACACCACCTACGGGACCGTCAACGCTGACATTCTGGAACACTTCGTCCCCGGATTTCGCCGCGGGTCCATGGTGCGGCGCGTCCTGGACGCTCCCTGGCCGCGATGACCCGGTGGCAGCCAGGCTCCCACTCACCTACCAAGGCCACACGTTCGGAAAGGAACACGCGTGCAAGCCGTCACTGTAAGTAATCGCGAGGCCGGGGTCACAGGGCTGGCCCTCCAGGACCTCCCGCATCCCCATGCCGCGGAGAACGACGTCATCGTGCGCGTGCACGCCGCGGGCTTCACCCGAGGAGAACTCGACTGGCCCGCGACCTGGACCGACCGCGCGGGCCGCGACCGCACACCGAGCGTGCCCGGGCACGAGGTCTCGGGAGTCGTGGCGGAACTCGGCTTCGGAACGACCGGGCTCACCGTCGGCCAGCGGGTCTTCGGGCCGACCGACTGGGCGCGCAACGGGTCGCTCGCCGAGTACGTCGCCGTGGAGGCCCGCAACCTCGCCCCGCTCCCCGCCGACGTGGACCACACGGTGGCGGCCGCGCTGCCGATCTCCGGCCTGACCGCCTGGCAGGGCCTGTTCGACCACGCGCGACTCGGCACCGGCCAGACCGTCCTGATCCACGGCGCCGCCGGCGCGGTCGGCTCGATCGCCGTACAGCTCGCTCACGAAGCGGGAGCCCGCGTGGTCGGCGCGGGCCGGTCCGCCGACCGCGACACCGTCCTCGACCTGGGCGCGCACGCCTTCCTCGACCTGGAGGCCGACCGATGGGAGGACGCCGGCCGGGTCGACGTCGTGTTCGACGTGATCGGCGGGGACATCCTCGACCGCTCGGCTGCCCTCGTGCGTCCCGGCGGCACGATCGTCACCATCGCCCAGCCGCCCACCGTGCGCCCCGACGACGGGCAGGCACTCTTCTTCGTGGTGGAACCCGACCGCGCACGCCTCGCCGACCTGGCCCAGCGCGTGCGGGACGGCAGGCTCCGGGTACGGGTCGGCGCGGTGCGCCCGCTGGGTGAGGCCGTCGCCGCCTTCACCCAGCGAGAGCGCGTCCCCGGCCGCACGATCATCCGCGTAGCCGAGGACGGAGAGTGAGAGAGCGGGCCCGAGGAGCGGCATCCCCGCTCGCCGGGCCCGCCGGATCGGGAAGCTGCGGCACCGTGGGCCATGGTCCGGCCGGGCGCCAGGTGATGAGCTGACGTGCCACGTCTTGGGCCACGTCGGCTCCGTGGCCCTCCTCGACCAGGGCTTGGCGCCCTGTGGATCCCCACGGTCACGGCCGGCCGACGTGACGAGGTGCCGATCGCGCACGAGCACCAGGTCGGGGTCCCCACACACTCCGGGGTGGGCGCGGGCCGGCTGGGGCGCCAGTTCCCAGCGTGTGGTGGCACGCCGGCCGTCCAGGACCCCGGTGTGCGCGAGTACGAAAACACCCGCGCACACCGAGCTCACCCTGCTCGTGCGAGCGGCGAGCCCGGCCACGAGGCAGGCGAGGACCGGGTCGGCAGTGGCACGCTGCCAGTCCCGGCGGAGCTGCACCTGGTCTCAGGCCACGATCACGACGATGTCGCCGCCGTCCGGACGCGCTACTCCGCCCACGGCGAGTCGAGGATGGTGCGCACGAAGTCTCCCCGCTGGAACCCGGGCACGTAGTGCTCGAGCACGTCGGCCTTGACGTTGCCGAAGGTGGTCTCGGGCCTCGGACGAATGCCGTCGGTGAAGGCGGTCAGGATGCGCCGCTTGAAGTCGGGGCGGGGATGCAGGTCGACGATGTCCTGGCGGTCCCTGTCGGAGACGTCCGCGTACCCGATGCCGAGAACGTCGTACTCGACCCCCGCGGTGACCAGCGCGACCTCCGGTTCCATGAATTCGGGGATGCCGGGGGTGGTGTGGAGCGCGATCGCCGTCCACACCCGCCGCACGCTGTCCTCGGGCACGCCGTGCGACTGCAGGAAACGACGGGCCTCGTCGGCGCTGTCGACCTCGAACCGTCTCCCGCTGGAACGGAACTGCTCGTTCAGGCCGAGGTCGTGGAACATGGCTCCGATGTACAGAAGCTCCGGGTCGAAGCCGAGGTCCCGGTTGCGGCCCTGGAGGCTGCCGAAGAAGTACACGCGGCGGGAGTGGTGGTAGACGAGCTCGCTGGTGTTGTCACGGACCAGTTCCGTCGCTTCGCGCGCCAGCTTGGTGCCGGGCACGCGGATTCCGGCCGTGAGGGTCGTGTCCGCAGTCATGGCGTGTCACCTCTTCGAAGTGGGGGATGCTGTGCCGGGCCTACCGGCGTCCCACCAGTGTTCGTCGGCGGGAGCTACACGCGCCATGTGCGTAGAGCCATGTGTCCCACGGATACGGACATCACCCAGCGGTCGGTGGCTCAGTCGACTGTCTTGATCACCCGGGCGGGCACTCCGGCGACCACGGTGCCGGCAGGGACATCACGAGTGACCACGGCGCCTGCCGCGACCACCGCACCGGTACCGATGGTGACTCCTTGCGTGATCACGGCAGCCGTCCCGATCCAGACGTCGTCCTCGATGACGATCGGGGCGAACGAGAGATACTCGCGGCGTTCGGTCCGAGGCAGCGGATGGCCTCCGGTGATGAGGCTGACCTTCGGGGCGATCATGACGCCGTTGCCGATCCGGATACCTCCCTTGTCCATGAAAGTGCATCCCTGGTTGACGAAGACGTTCTCCCCGAACGATGTGTTCAGTCCGTACTCGGTGAAGAACGGGGGATAGATCACGACGGACTCGGGCAGCGGGCCGCCGAACACAACTGCGAGTAGTTTCGCGCGTCCTTCGCTGTCGCTGAACGGAAGCCCGTTCAGTCGAGACGTCGCGTCGGTCACCTCCACGATCCGGTCTGCATGACGCGTGAACTCGGGCGTCTTCACGTACATGACGTGCTCTGTGCGAGTGGACATGTGCTGATCCCATCACCGCGCAGCACGCTGCATCAAACAACTCCATGCCACGAAAGCACAACCAACAGTTGTGCGAGCGGGACGAGCGGGTCGTCCGGGGCCCGCAGGGCTGTAGGTTCCGCGCCCTGGGAGACGCGCAGCGACCAGCGCCCCGCCGCGGTCGGCGGGCCGGTGCGGGACGCGGTGCGGTCGGCGGCCGTCGGCGAGCCGTAGCGCCCGCGGGGCACGCCGCGCTTAGGCCCGGTGCGCGGTGGACCCGGCGGTGCGCCCGGAGCCCAGCAGGGAACGCAGGGGCGAGAGCGTGTCGTTCGCCAGCCGGCCGGACCAGGACAGCTCCCAGAGGGCGTCGGCCAGCGGGGGGATCAGGGCGCGGTCCGCCGTCATCAGGAGATCCGGGACGTCCTCAAGGCTGTGCCGTCGACGGTAGGCGGCCCGTCGGTACGCGCCCTAGGACCTGTCTGATAATTGATCTTGTGGTGGGTCGTGGTGAGCTGACGGATGCGGCGTGGGAGCGGATAGCACCGCTGCTGCCGGGTGTTGAT
>NZ_JBIDCI010000021.1:0-103951 GCF_043204535.1 Streptomyces sp. NPDC047853
GCGGTGCAGATCTCACGAGGCTCCGGGAACTGTCGAAGCTGTACGCACGCAAGGCCCACGACCTGCAGCTCCTGATCAAGGACCTGCAGTCGGCCCCGGCGCCCCGACGGCGTTCACCGGGCCTGGTGGTACGAGCGCGCCTCGGCCGCCGACACCTTCTCGGGCTCACCGCGGATGGCCGCGTCGACGACGGGCAACAACTTCCCGACCTGCTCCGCGAGCTTCCGATGCCGACCGTCCAACTCCCGGTGCCAGGCTCTCGCGTTCTTCCCGACCCAGACCTTGTCACCACCGATCTCCTCGGTCGGGGTCTTGAGGGCCTTCCGGAGGCTTTCCACCTCCTTGGCGAGGTCGCTGCGGAGCTTTTCCAGGTCGGCTCTTCTTGGGTTGGGAACCTTCGCTTCGGAATCCGTCACAGGCGTTACCGATCACCTTTCAACTATTCACGAACTGCTGCTCAACGTACCAAGCGTCGGCTGAGCGGAAGGCTCATATGCCCATTGCCCGCCGTCCACGGCGACTCATAATCTGAGCCGATGACCTCCAGCTCCTCAACTTCGAGCGCACCTGAGCACCTCGTCCTGCCGACCATGACCGAAGTTCCGCAGACACCCGAAGGCTCTCCCATCGATGACAGCACCGTCGACGTGATGCTCGTGCCGATGGCCGGAAACAGCGGCGAAGAGCATCTCGTCGCACTCGCGTTCTCCACGGTGCCCCTTCTGGTGGAAGCCATGGGGGAACAGCAGCCATGGGTGGTCATCCTTACGAGTGAACTGGAAGAGGCACTGAGAGGATCGGGTGCGCAGTCCGTCCTCCTCGACCCCCGGCTCGCCCCCGGTGCGGAATAGGAGCTCAAAGTGGTCGACCCGAACTTCTCCGGCATCAACCCGGACAACCTGATGCGAACCATCAAGACCCTCGAAGGCGGCAGTAAGAGCCTGCACAGCGCCAGAACGGCCTACTTGGCCAGATTTCACAAGTTCAATCTCGACACACAACCGTTGTCGGAGATGGGGAAGATCGCCGACTGGGTCGACGACGAGCTCCCCATGCTGCGCCGCAGGCAGGCTCTGGCCTCGGCCATGGAATTGGACCAGAAGGGCCTCAAACGGGGCTCCGCCATGGTGCGACTTCCCGAGCCGGTACCGACCGTGGGCGAAGCGCGAGAAGGTGGGAAGAAGCTCGCGGAACAGATGAACAAGGTGGCGGACCTCAGCAAGTCCGAGGCCGGGTCCGAATTTCATCGGATCGCCAAGGAACTGTCGAAGCACAAGGGCGACCCGGACTTCACGTCTGCGTTCTACGCCAAGATGGACCCGAAGTTCCTGAAAGCCCTCCCTTTGACCATCGCCGCCGGCGACGCACCGACCGCCGAGGACGACATGAAAGTGTTCGGCTCGGCCTTCACCTCCGCCGTCTACGCGCACTCGCCCGCACCGGGCTTCGAGAAGGCGGCTACCCTTTTCCACGGGGAGATCAGCAAAGACCAACCCACTGGTGTGTTCACCCGGGCGCTGATGCAGGGCGACGACCCGGCCCTCCGCGATCTGGCATGGCGGCATTTGAAGCTGGCCGTGCAGAAGCTGGGCGATCCCGCCGACACATGGTCCGACACAGTCGGCCTGGTCGCGGCCGTATTCGGCACTCAAGCGAAGTATGCAAGCCACTTCTGGGAACGGTCACAGAGGTTCTCCGACGACGCCAGTCGCCTGTATCAGCAACGCATCGGCGCCATGAACGCGAAGGACAGGAGGGCGTTGAAGAAGGCAACCAAACAGGCGGCCCAAGCATCCCGACGGTCCGCGCGTGAGGCGGAACGGATCCTCGGCAAGTTCGGGATGGGTTCGTTCTCCCGGTTGATGGAAGCGTCCGTCGCGGACGGGGGAAGCTGGCTGATCGGCAAGGTTCCAGGGCTCCGGCCACCCAGTTCGACGTCACTCTTCGGACGCAGTCTGCATGCGGGCGGGAAGCTGCCGTTGGTAGGGACGGTACTCACCGTCGGGGCTATCGGGTGGGATGTCGCGCATAACGAAGAGAAGGACGTCGCCATCGTCGCCAATGTCGGGGGGATGGCTGCAGGCACCACGGGGACTTTCGTAGGTATGGCGCTCGTTGCGACTGCGAGTGGCCCCGTAGGGTGGGGGATTGCAGCAGGTCTCGCTCTCGGCTTCAGCGCTGGCTACGGTTTTTCTTACTTCGCGAAGACCAAGAAGGGTAGGAGAGCAATCAATGCGGTCACTGGCGCGGTAAAGGACGTTGGCGACTCGTTCGGGGACGCCGCATCCGGCGTCAAAAAGTCGGTCGGTGGGTGGTTCTCGTGAGGTGGATCTCTAGTGGCTAAGAAGAAGCGGCGTGCGGCAGATGAGTACCAGCTCCCGCCATCGGTCGTCGCTGCACAACAGCTCGCCGCCCAGAGACGTGCCGCGCAGAAGCCCCGTCCGTATGTCGCGACGAACCGCACGTTCCTGGGGATCTTCTGCACGTTTCTCCTGTTTGCTGGACTGGCTCTTGGATTGTGGATCCCACCACGTTCCCTCGTTCATGATCTCCGCTCTAGCGGGCACAACGCCGCTGCGATCGTCACTGGAGTCGACAACAAGCCCGAGTACGTGGAGATCGAGTTCGTCACGGGACCTGAGGCAGGAAACAGGGTCAGGCTGTCGGACTACGCCGGAATGTACCCGGACGTGGCCACCGGTGACTCGATGCTGGTCGCATACGACCCCGATGACCCGTCCAACGCACTCTTGGATCGTTGGGTCACCCACCCTCCCTTCAATCTGCCCGCTCTTGGCGCGACAGTCGGCGCTGTCTTCATCCTGATCGGAATGATCTGGGGGCTTCTCCGCCGCCGCTGGATCCTGAAGAACTGGCCTTCCGATCCCCCGGCCGAGCCCGAGAAGAAGCCCGAGGCTTCCCCCGTCTCGCTCACCAAACCCCAGCCCTAGGCAGACACCGCGGGCCCCCGCCTCCCAGGCAGGGGCCCGCAGTCGTGCCGTGACGCGGTGTCAGCCGTTCAGGACCGCCTGGATCGGCATGAAGGAGCCTCCGGTCACGAAGAGGCCGCTGCCTGCTGGGCCGCCGCCGGCGTTCGCGGGGAGGCGGATGCCGAAGAGTTCGCCCTCGGAAGGGCTCTGGGGGGTGAGGAGCATGCCGTTGCGGGACTTGCGGGCCTCGACGGCGAAGCCCCGGTACTGGCCGGAGAGGCTGTCCGTGGAGCCGGCCGCGATGAGGCCGATGCCGCCGTCGGCGCCCTTGCGGACCACCGTTTCCAGGGCCTCGTCGAGACTCGTGTCGTAGAGGAGTTCCGCGTCGTCGACGACGACGGCGTAGGAGCCGCCGTTCGCCTTGGCCACCAGTTCGTCGAGGTCGGACTCGCGGCTGTCGGCGTTGAGGAGGCCGAGGACGCCGTCCCGTCCTTCCAGGTCGCGCAGCGGGGAGCGGCGGGGGGCGACCAGGACCACCGGCGTCCCGGCGCGCAGGAGGGACTCCGTCGCGGCCATGAGGGTCGTCGAGCGGCCGGACTTGGGCGGGCCGGCGATGACGAAGCCGGGGCCGCTCTCCTCCAGGTCCACGCCGATGGGGTGGAGTTCGTCGCCGCCCACGCCGATCAGCGCCCAGAGGGCGGACGGCGGCGTGAAGTCGGGGTCGAGGGCGAGGGCCTCGGAGGACGTGATGTGCGACGGGAGGGCGTCCACCCGCATCGGGCGGCGTGCCGCGGGGATCCGGCCGTGGCGGGCGGCGGTCTCCTCGGCGATCTCGCGCAGGGCCCGTACCTGGGCCTGGCCGGCCGGGTCCGGGGCGAGGAGGCCGATCTGGGTCTCGTCCACGCCGGTGTCGGTGATGCGCAGGGCGCGGCCGGGCGGCATGTTCTTGGGGACCTCGCGGGCCTGGAGTCCGGCCGTGGAGTAGTCGTTCGGGTCGGCGAAGCGCAGGATGAGCCGGTCGGCGAAGGCGGACGAGACGTGGCCGCTGAGGCCGGTGCGGTCGGCGGTCATGACGACCTTGAGGCCGACCGCGGAGCCCTCGCGGAAGATGCGCTGGGCCGCTTCGAGGAGGGAGCCGTAGTTGTACGCCTCGAAGGTCGAGGCGAAGCCCTCCCAGCCGTCCAGCAGGAGCACCATCCAGGGGAGGCGGTCCTCCGGGGAGGCCGTCGCGCGCTGCTCGGCGGCGCTGGAGGCGCCCTCCATGGCGAGCAGTTGCTGCCTCCGGGCGATCTCCGCGAGCAGGCGCTCGATGAGGCGGCGGACCCGGTCCGGTTCGTCACGGGTGACCACGGCGCCGACGTGGGGGAGCCGCATCAGCGGCAGGAGCGCGTTGGAACCGCAGTCGATGCCGTAGACGTGCACGTCGTGCGGGGAGGTGCCGCGCGCCAGGGAGCCCGCCAGGGAGCGCAGGGCGGTCGAGCGGCCCGAGCGGGCACCGCCCAGGATCATGGTGTGCTCGCCGTGCACCAGGTCGAGGGAGAGCGGCATGCGCGTCTGCCGGGCCGGCAGGTCGATCAGGCCGTACGGGATGGGCGCGACGTCCGTTGCCGGTTCCGGTCCGGCCGGGGAGGCGTACGCCGTCGCCTCGTCCACCGTCACCAGTTCGGAGAGCGGGTCGAGCCAGGGGCTGCGCTGCTCGCCGAAGCCCATCCGGCGCGCACCGTCGCACACGGCGTCCACGAGTACGGCGAGGTCGGTGACCATGGTGCCGTCGTCCTCGGCCTCGTCGCGCTTGGGCAGCGGCCGGCTGTAGGCGTGCCACGGCAACGGCAGCAGGGTCGCCTTCGGGCCGGTCCCGCCGATCGCGGGACGACGGCCGCCGATACGGGCGGACTGGACGCCGACCAGGGACTGGGCGCCGGAGCGGACGAACATGCGGCCGGGGGTGGACTTGGCGATGGCGCCCGAGTCGGGGGCCTCGATGACGTCGATGGACTCCGAGGCGTCGGTCACGCGCAGCGCGATGCGCAGGTTGGTGTTGGCGCGGATGTCCGCGCTGACGACGCCGGCGGGCCGCTGGGTGGCCAGGATCAGGTGCACGCCCAGGGAGCGGCCCCGGCGGGCGATGTCGACCAGGCCGGCGACGAAGTCCGGGAGTTCGGCGACCAGGGACGCGAACTCGTCGATGACTAGGACGAGTCGGGGCATCGGCTCCAGTTCGGGACGGAGCTTGCGGGTGTCGTTGTAGTCCTCGATGTCCTTGGCCGCGGCGTCGAAGAGGATCTTCTCGCGGCGGTGCAGTTCGGCGGCGAGCGAGGCCAGCGCCCGTTCGGTCAGGTGGGCGTCGAGGTCGCTGACCATGCCGACGGTGTGCGGCAGCCGGGCGCAGTCCATGAAGGCACTGCCGCCCTTGTAGTCGATGAGGACGTAGTTCAGCGCGTCCGGGCGGTTGACGACGGCGAGCGAGGTGATGATCGTCTGGAGGAGTTCGGACTTACCGGCGCCGGTGGTGCCCGCGACCAGCGCGTGCGGTCCGTCCCGTCGGATGTCCAGGACGAACGGGCCGTCCGCGGCGATGCCGACGGGCGCGGCGGTCGACGAACCGCCCGCCCGCCACACGCGCTCCACGTCGGTCCCGGACGGGTCGGGCATGCCCAGCAGGGTCAGCAGCCGGGCGGCGGTGGGCAGGGCGCCGCCGGCGTCGTCGCGGCTGACGTCGCGCACCGGCGCGAGGGAACGGGCGAGCAGCTCGCACCAGGCGGGCACGGCCTGGTCGGCCAGGACGTCCCCGGCGGACTCCAGCCCGTGGCCGCGTACGCGCACGTGGTGTGCCGCGTCCGGGGACCAGGCGACGACGGCCTTGCACTCCTCCGGCAGCAGCCGCTCGTCCTCGTCGACGCAGAGGGCGAGGATGCCGTACCGCGGGCCCTCGCTGAGGAGTTGCGGGACGCCGGGTACGCGGCGCAGCAGGCGGGCGCCGTCGAGGACCAGCAGGACGTTCGGGTCGGGGTAGAGCTGGCCGGTGGTGGTGTTCTGCTCGCGGGCGGCCTTGCGCCGGGCCAGTTCGTTGAGCAGCTCGTTGACGCGGCGGGTGACGGTCTCGGAGTCGAAGCCGACGAGTGCTACGCAGTCCTGGCCCTGGTCGGGGCTGGTGTGGGGCAGCCAGTGGACCCAGTGCCAGTCGGCGCCGGCGTGGGGGGTGGCGGTGAGGGACACCAGGGAGAGGTCGCGCGGGCTGTGCAGGACCGCGGCCTGCACGGCGAGCCAGCGGGCGGTGGCCAGCGCCCGTTCCCGGTCGCCGGCGACACCGACCACGCCGAGCTGGGCGAAGGGGAGGGTGACCGGGACGTCGGCGAGGACCGGCGGGTCCGGGGCGTCCTCCTCGTACATGGAGCCGCCGCGGCCGAGGACGAGCTCCACGTCCGAGGGCAGGTTGCCGACGCCGATCCGCAGCTGCATGGCGTCGGGGTCGGTCAGCCGGCGCTCCCACAGGCGGCGGCGGGGGCCGGTGGCGAAGAGCAGGACCTCGGCCGGGTCGGGGGCGTCGGCCCGGCGGGCGCGCTGCTCCTCCTTGGCGAGGGCGGCCAGTTCGGCCTGGTGGGCCGCGAGGTCCTTCTTGTACTGCTTGACCGACGTCCGGTGCTTCTTCTTGCCCTCGCGGTTCTCGCTGATCCACTGCGCGGCCATCATCAACGGGCTCATCAGGCAGAAGAGCAGCATGTAGATCTGCTTGGTGAGGAAGTACATGCCGATGCCGAAGGCCATGGGCATGATCGCCATGAGGAGCTGGAAGCGGGCCCGCTCCCCCTTGCTAGGCGCCACCGGCACCACGAGGCGGCGGCGCGGCCGCAGCGGGGACAGCCGCGGCGGGCGGTTGTAGGCCAGGCCGCCCTCGCTCATCGCGGACAGGTGCGCGTCCGGCGCGGCGACGCGGGCCAGGACCAGGAGCGAGTCGCCGATGCGTACGACGCCGTCCGGCGGCCAGGGCGTCCCGGGCGCCGTCACCGGTTCGTCGTCCAGCTGTACCTCGGCGCCGCCCTCGGGGCCGAGCGTGGCGTTGCCCTGCATGTCTATCGCGACGCGGAGCGCGATCGGGGGCAGGTCGGCTCCGGGCAGGGTGAGCGTGCAGGTGGGCGCCGACCCGAGAGTGGTCACGCCGACTCCGAGGCGGACCACACGCCCGGAAGCGGGACCGCCGGCCACCCTCAGCTCGAACTGGCCGACGGGTTCGCCCTTGCGCAGCAGCGGGCCCATGGAGTCGTCCACGGTGACGCGCATGCCGTCCTGCAGCACCTGGGCGACGGGCGCCGCCGGGTCGCAGAGCACGCCGTCGGCCCACAGGGCGGGTCCGCCGGTCCCGGCAGCCCCGTAGCCGGGGAACGAGGGCGGTGCCATGCCGGGCATGACCCTGACGTTCGACGGCATGCCCACCGGGGCTCCGCTTCGGCCGAGTTCCGTCGACAGCGCCTGGGCGACGTCGCCGGCCGTCGCGGTGTCGTCCGCCGTGACGACGACGTCGTGCGGCTCACCGCCCTCGCTGACGACCGTGACCAGCATCCGCATGGTGGTCTTCCTCCCCGTGGGCCTCGCGGCCGTGTTCGTTGCTCCGGCAACGGAGACTACTGTCCGTCTGCGACGGCGGACCCGGCCGCCCATGTCCCGGACGTCCGGCGGTGCGTACGGCCGCCCACGTCCCGGACGTCCGGCGGTGCGTACGGCCGCTCGGGGCCCCGGCATCCGGCGGTGTGTGGGCCCGGGGGCGTGCCGCGTCGCGGCGGGTTCGCCCGTGGGGGGCGGACCGTGACGGTTCGCCGGCCGCCCTGCCGCCGTGGCGGGCCCGGCGCTGACACAGTAGTGACCGCGGCGGCCGGGCGGGGCGCAGGGGCCGGACGTCGCTTCGGCGAACCGTGCCCCGAGAGGCGACCGGTCGGTTACTCCGTCCTCGACAGCCGTGCCTTCGGTCGGCCCGAGGCCTCGCTGTCGGACTCGTACTGGAGGTCGTCGCCGACGGGGGTGAGGTGGACGGTGTGGAGGGCCGGGTTGCAGACGTCCCGGTTGGCTTCGGCTCCCACGGCCTCGGCGACGATCCGGGTCGCCGTCACCTTTCGCAGGGTCAGCAGGTCGTCGCAGGTGCCGCCGAAAATGTCGGTGTGACGCAGGGTGCCCAGGGGTCGGCCCACCGTGGCCTCGCGGACCGTCAGGCGGAAGGTGCCGAGGGGCAGGTTGCCCTTGACGGCGACCGCCTGGCCCTCCCAGGTGCCGACGTAGCGCCCGGGGACGGTGCGGGGCGCGGACGGCGTGTGGGTGGCGGTGTCCGAGTCGCCGGGCGGGGACTCGCCGCCCGAGCCGGGCAGGAGGTCGAACACGAACACCGAACCGACCGTCACCGCCGCCATCGCCCCCGCCACCGCGAGGGCCACCGTGCAGGTGAGCCTGCGGCCCTTGCGGCCTCCGGTGTCCCGGGTGGAGGTGGCCGCCACGGACAGCGAGAGTCTGCCGGGCGGCGGGACGTCGTGCCCGCTTCCGCCCATGTCACCGCCGCCGCCACCGCCACCGCCACCGTGCCTGGGTTCCGGGACCAGCGTCGGCGTGGGCATCACCGGCGCCGGCCCGAACGCGCCGGACACCCGGGGCGCCCCGCCCGCCGCAGACCCGCCCGCCTCCGCCCCGCCCGCCGCAGACCCGCCCGCCTCCGCCCCGCACGTCTCCGCCCCGCTCGTCTCCGCCCTGCCCGCTTCCGCCCCGCCCGCCTCGGGCCCGCCCACGGACGGCCGGCTGAACCTCACCGGACCCGACGCGGACTCCGCCGCCTCCAGGTTCAGCAGGTGCACGGCGCTGCGGCTGACGCGCTCCACCAGCGGGCCGGGCAGCCAGCCGCCGGTCACCAGGTGCGCCGCGCCCTCGGGGGCCAGCCGCCGGGCCACCTCGCCGGGGGCCGGGCGGGCGGCCGGGTCCTTGGCCAGGCAGGCGGCCACCAGGCCCCGCAGCTCACCGTTCAGGGCGCCGAGCCGGGGTTCCTCGTGGACGACCTTGTAGAGCAGTGCGGCGGAGGAGTCGCCGGGGAAGGGCGGCTCGCCCGTCGCCGCGTACGCCAGCACCGCGCCCAGCGAGAAGACGTCCGCCGCCCCGGTGACGCCCTTGCCGAGGATCTGCTCGGGCGCCATGTACCCGGGGGAGCCGACCGAGACGCCCGTCGAGGTGAGGGAGGCGGTGCCCCCAGTGGCGCGGGCGATGCCGAAGTCGATCAGGAGGGGGCCGTCGAGGGTGAGCAGGACGTTGGACGGCTTCACGTCGCGGTGGACGAGGCCCAGCTCGTGCACCGCCGCCAGCGCCTCGCCGAGGCCCGCGCCGAGCGCCCGGACCGAGCGGGCCGGCAGCGGGCCGCCGTCCGCGACGGCCGCCGTGAGGGACGGCCCGGCCGCGTAGGCGGTGGCGACCCACGGCACGCGCGCCTCGGGGTCGGCGTCCAGTACGGGCGCGGTCCAGGCGCCGCCCACCCGGCGCGCGGCGTCCACCTCGCGCCGGAACCGGGCCCGGAACTCCTCGTCGAGCGCGAAGTGCGGGTGCACGATCTTCACGGCGACCGTGCGGCCGCCGGAGCTGCGTCCCAGGTAGACCCGGCCCATGCCGCCGGAGCCCAGTCGGCCCAGCAGCCGGTAGGGCCCCACGACCGTGGGTTCGTCGACTTCGAGCGGTCGCATGGCGTCCACCCCTCCCCGTGTCCCCGCGTTCCCGCGTGTCCCCCGTACGCCGGTACCTGGAAGCAGGGTAGTGGGCCGCCCGCCCGGGAGCCCCGGGCCGCGTGCGGGTCCGTCAGGGCTGGAGCAGCTCCACCTTCACGTCCGCCGGGAAGCCGGTGGTCGGGCCGACCCGGCGGGCGAACTCGGTGACCGCTTCCAGCTGCGGGGCGCCGAAGCGGAAGTCGAGGGTGGTGAAGTACCGCGCGAGGGTCTCCTCGTCGAAGGCCTCCCAGCGGGCCGCCTGTTCGGCCACCTTGCCGACCTCCTCCAGGGAGAGGTTGCGGGAGGCGAGGAAGGCCTCGTGCACCTGGCGGGTGAGCAGGGGCTCGCGCTCGGCGTAGTCCTTGCGCGCCGCCCACACCGCGAAGACGAACGGCAGCCCCGTCCACTCCTTCCACAGCGCGCCCAGGTCGTGCACGGCGAGGCCGTAGCGCGGGCCGTCGATCATGTTGGCGCGCAGGGCCGCGTCGCCGATGAGGACGGCCGCGTCGGCCTCCTGCATCATCAGGCTCAGGTCCGGCGGGCAGGTGTAGTAGTCGGGCTGGACCCCGAAGCGCTCGGCGAGGAGCAGCTGGGCGAGGCGGACCGAGGTGCGGGAGGTCGAGCCGAGGGCGACGCGGGCGCCGTCCAGCCGGTCCAGCGGCACCTGGGAGACGATCACGCAGGACATGACCGGGCCGTCGCAGCCGACGGCGATGTCGGGGAAGGCGACCAGGTCGTCGGCGTTCTTGAGGAACTCGACCAGGGTGACGGGACCGATGTCGAGACCGCCCTGCACCAGCTGCTCGCTGAGCTTCTCCGGGGTGTCCTTCGTGAGCTCGAAGTCGAGGAGCGTGCCTGTTCTCGCGAGCCCCCAGTACAGGGGCAGGCAGTTCAGGAACTGGATGTGGCCGACGCGCGGCCGGGTGCGAGAATTGTCCACATCGCGAGGCTAGCCCTCCCGCGGATTCCGTCCGCCGCCGACCCCCGGCGTCGGCCGATCGGCGCAGGCGTTCAAACGTCCGGGTGAAGTGATCTTGGCCTCTGTTGCGCTCGGGTGCCTGCGTGCTAGGCTCACAGCAAGTTGCAGTTTGGTTTCCCTTGCAGTACAGAGCCTGCGGAGCATGTGACCGCGGGCTCTCGTCGTTCTCAGACGTATGCAGTTGTGCAGCATTCCAGTCTTCACACTTGCTGGTTCTGGAGCAGGGCAACCCTTTGGGCCCAAGGAGGGCTTATGGCTACCGGAACCGTGAAGTGGTTCAACGCCGAAAAGGGCTTTGGTTTCATCGCCCAGGAAGGCGGCGGCCCGGACGTCTTCGTCCACTACTCCGCGATCAATGCTCAGGGATTCCGTTCCCTCGAGGAGAACCAGCAGGTGTCCTTCGACGTCACGCAGGGTCCGAAGGGCCCGCAGGCTGAGAACGTCACTCCTGTCTGATTGACAGCAGTACCCAAGGAGCCCCGCGCCGTCAGGCGACGGGGCTCCTGCCTTTCCCCGGGGCGCCCGCCTCCCCGTCTCGTCCCCGGGGCGCCCGCCTCCCCGTCTCGTCCCCGGGGCGCCCGCCTCCCCGTCTCGTCACACGTGCTGCATGACCAGGACGAACGCCGTCCCCGGCGCCAGCGCCTCGTAGGTGTGGGGCACGTCCCCGCGGTAGGTCAGGTAGTCGCCGGGCCCCAGTTCCACGCTCTCCCCGCGCGGGCCGGCCAGGAGGCGCCCGCTGCCGACGACCAGGTGCTCGACCGTGCCCGGCAGGTGCGGCTCGGACTCCCGGGCCGCCCCCGGCTCCGCCCGCAGGTGGTAGAGGTCCCGGCGCGCTCCGGGTGGGCTGGAGGAGAGCAGGGTGGCGGTGTAGTCGGC
Source organism: Streptomyces sp. NPDC047853 (assembly GCF_043204535.1). Classification (NCBI taxonomy): domain Bacteria; kingdom Bacillati; phylum Actinomycetota; class Actinomycetes; order Kitasatosporales; family Streptomycetaceae; genus Streptomyces; species Streptomyces sp. NPDC047853. Next base: position 11,508 of record NZ_JBIDCI010000021.1, read on the forward strand.
GCGTTCGGACCCCACCTGGGGCCCCTCCCCCGCCCTGATCACCCGCACCGCGGCGGCCGGCGGCTCCACCAGGGTGCTGAACGGCACGTCGAGGGCCACGGCCAGCGCCCAGAGCGTCTCCACGCTCGGATTGCCGCTCGCCCCCTCCAGCTGCGACAGCGTGGACTTGGCGACCCCGGCCCGTTTGGCCAGCTCGGACAGGGACAGGCCGGACCGGGTCCGTTCGCGCCGCAGGGAGGCGGCGATCCAGTCGAGGGGTGGGCGGGTGGAGGCCGGCTCGGACATGGCGTTCGCTCCATCGGTACGTTCGTTCGTCTTGACGAACAGGACTCGGTCTGTCCATTGTAGGAAACATGCGTTCGGTACAGCGAACAACCCCGTCCCCTCCACCCGATCCTTCCGGTCGGTGGCGCCGGGACCCCGAGCTGCTCAGGGACGTGGCCCTCGTCAGTGCCGCCGGCGGCGTCGTCGGCGTCTCGTTCGGCGCGATCGCGGTGGCCGGCGGGCTGCCGGTGTGGGTGCCGGTGGTGATGTCGCTGGTCGTGTACGCGGGCTCCGCCCAGTTCAGCGCGGTCGGTGTGCTGCTGGCGGGCGGCGGCCCGGTGGCCGCGGCCGCCACCGGCCTGCTGCTGAACACCCGTACGGCGGCTTTCAGCCTGGCGATCGCGGAGTCCATCGGTACGGGCCGGGTGGCGCGGCTGGTCGGCGCCCATCTGGTCACCGACGAGACGGTCGCGTTCGCCCTGGCCCAGCGGGACCCGGCGCGGCGGCGGGCGGCCTTCTGGCTGTCGGGCGTGGCGCTGTTCGCGGTGTGGAACCTCGGCGTGCTGCTCGGCGCGCTGGCCGGCACCGCGCTCGGCGACACGGCGACGTACGGGCTGGACGCCGCCTTCCCCGCCGTGCTGGTCGCCCTGGTTCTCCCCGCGCTGCGGGAGGACGCCGGTCTGCGCCGGGCGGCGCTGCCCGGCGCCGCGGTGGCCCTGGCGCTGACTCCGGCCGTCCCGGCGGGGGTGCCGGTGCTGCTGGCGCTGACCGGCCTGTTCCTGCACCGCGCGCCCGTCCGGAAGGAGGCCGCGTGAGTGCCATGGTCGCCGTGATCCTCGCGCTGGCGGTCGGGACGTACGCCTTCCGCCTGGTCGGCCCGGCGCTGCACGGCCGGGTGACGGTGCCGCAGCGAGCACGCGAGCTGCTGTCCGCCGGTGCCGTGGTGCTGCTGGTGGCGTTGCTGGCGACGGGGGCGCTCACCGAGGCGGGCGGCTTCGCGGGCTGGGCGCGGCCGGTGGGGGTGCTGGCGGGGGGCGTACTGGCGTGGCGGCGGGCGCCGTTCGCGGTGGTGGTGCTGGGGGCGGCCGCGGTCACCGCGGGGCTGCGGGCGGCGGGGCTGGAGTGAGGCCCCGCTCACGGCCGCGCTGCGGGCGGCGGGGCCGGAACGAGGCGCCGCTGTCGGTGGGCGCCGTTAGGGTCCGCGCCATGACCGACGAGACCGCCACGACCGACCACGCCACGGTGACCGCCGAGACCGACCACGCCAACGTGACCGCCGAGCCCGCCGAGCCCGCCGACACCACCGTGACCACCACGACCGGCCACGCCAACGTGACCGCCGAGCCCGCCGTGACCGCCGTGACCGCCGAGACCGCCGAGACCGACCACGCCAACGTGACCGCCGTGACCACCGACGCCACCACGACCACCGACGCCTCCGTGAGCACCGACCCCGCCTTCGTGACCACCACCCGCGACTTCTACGACACGATCGCCGAGGACTACGCGGACCGCTTCCGTCACCTCGGCGCCGGCACCCCGCTGGACCGCGCGCTGATGGGCGCGTTCGCCGAGATGGTGGGGCCGGACGGGGAGGTGGCCGACCTCGGTTGCGGGCCCGGCCGGGTCACCGCGCACCTGGCCTCGCTGGGCCTGCGGGTCTTCGGCGTCGACCTGTCCGCGTCGATGCTCGCCATCGCGCGGCGCGAGAACCCGGGCCTGCGCTTCGAGCAGGGTTCGATGCTGGCGTTGGACCTGCCGGACGGCGCCCTCGCGGGGGCCGTCTCCTGGTACTCGTCGATCCACACGCCGTGGGAGCGGCTGCCGGACCTCTTCGCCGAGATCCGGCGCGTGCTGGCGCCGGGCGGGCACCTGCTCCTCGCCTTCCAGGTCGGCGACGGGCCGAGCCGGGTCGACCGGCCCTTCGGCCACGAGGTCTCCCTGGACTACGAGCGGCGGCGGCCGGAGCCGGTGGCCCGGCTGCTGGAGGGAGCCGGGTTCACCGTGCTGTCGCGGACGGTGCGCCTCCAGGAGGAGGACACCTCCGCCAAGGTCCCGCAGGCCTGCCTGATCGCCCGCCGCTGAGCGGCCGGCCGGTCAGGAGCCGTCGTACAGTCCCTCCACCGCACCCGCGAAGTCCCGCATGATCGCCTCGCGCCGCAGCTTCATCGAGGGGGTCAGATGGCCCTCCCACTCCGTGAAGTCCCGCGGCAGGACGGCGAAGCGGCGGATGGACTCGGGGCGGGAGACCAGCTTGTTGGCCTCGTCTACCGCGCGCTGGAGCACCGCCAGGACCTCCTCGTCGTCGGTCAGCAGCTCGGGCGGCACCGGGTGCTTGCCGTTCATGCGGCGCCAGTGGGTGAGGCCGTCGGGGTCGAGGGTGAACAGGGCGGAGACGTAGGGGCGTCGGTCGCCGAGGACGATGCACTGGGAGATCAGGGGGTGCGAGCGCAGCCAGTTCTCCAGGGGGGCCGGGGCCACGCTCTTGCCGCCCGCGGTGATCAGCAGCTCCTTCTTGCGGCCGGTGATCGTCAGGTAGCCCTCGTCGTCCAGGCTGCCGATGTCGCCGGTGGCGAACCAGCCGTCGGGGGCGGCCGGGACGACGCCGCCCGCCTGCGGGTCCCAGTAGCCGGGCAGGACCTGCTCGCCGGCGATCAGGATCTCGCCGTCGGCGGCGATGCGGACGCGGGTGCCGGGCAGCGGCCAGCCGACCGTGCCGAGGCGTGGCTTCAGCGGGGGCGTGACCGTCGCCGCGGCCGTCGTCTCGGTGAGGCCGTAGCCCTCGAAGATCTCGATGCCGGCGCCGGCGTAGAAGGCGGCCAGGCGGCGGCCGAGCGGGGAGCCGCCGCAGATGGCGTAGCGGACCCGGCCGCCCATGGCGTTGCGGATCTTCCGGAAGACCAGGGGGTCGTAGAAGGAGCGGGCGGTCTTCAGGCCGCGGCCCGGGCCGCCGCCCCCGCCCGTCTGGCGGGCCTCCATGGCCTCGCCGTAGCGCACCGCCACCGAGACGGCGCGGTCGAAGGTCGAGGACCGTCCGCCCGACTCGGCCTTGGCGCGGGCGCTGTTGAAGACCTTCTCCAGCATGTACGGGATGGTCAGCAGGCAGGTCGGACGGAAGGCCGCCAGGTCCGGGAGCAGGTCCTCCGGTCTGAGGCTGGGCGCGTGGCCGAGGCGGACCCGGGCTCGGACGCAGGCCACGGCGACCATGCGGCCGAAGACGTGGGACATCGGCAGGAAGAGCAGGATGGACGGCTCCTCGCCCGTCTTCGCCTTGAAGACCGGGTAGAGCAGCTCGATGGCGTTGTCGACCTCGGCGAAGAAGTTCCCGTGGGTCAGCGCGCAGCCCTTGGGGCGGCCGGTGGTGCCCGAGGTGTAGATCAGGGTGGCGAGGGTGCTCGGGCTCAGCATCCCCCGGCGGACCTCGACCTCCGCGTCGGGCACCTGCGCGCCCAGCTCCGCCAGCCGCTCCACGTGCCCCTTCTCCATGACCCACAGGTGCTTCAGGTCCGGGATGCGGTCCAGTTCCGGGCCCATGGCCGCGGCCTGCGCGGTGGTCTCGGTGACCAGGGTGACGGCGCCGGAGTCCTGGAGTATCCAGCGGGTCTGGAAGAGGGAGGAGGTCGGGTAGACGGGGACGGTGACCAGGCCGGCCGCCCAGGCGGCGAAGTCCAGCAGCGTCCACTCGTACGTCGTCCGCGCCATGATCGCGATGCGGTCGCCCGGCATCAGGCCCTCGGAGATCAGGCCCTTGGCGACGGCCAGCACCTGCCCGGCGAAGTCCGCCGCCGTCACGTCGGACCACTCCCCCTGCGCCGACCTGCGGCTGAGGACCACCTGGTCGTGGGCCGCGGCCGCGTTGTCGAAGGGCAGGTCGGCGAGGGAGCCGTGCCGCACCGGCGGGGCGAACGGCGGTACGTACGCCTCCCGTACGGCCCCGTCCAGCCGCCGCGTCTCGGGCTCCACCAGGGTGGGGCCGGGCGAGTCGGCGTAGGCGGCGGACGCGGCGAAGGAGGGAAGCGAGGTGGACACGGGCGGCTCCTGTGACGTGCAGCGGCGACACTGCATCGCGTGCACTGCGCGGCCGGCAGTGCTCTGCTGCGTGAGGTACGCGCCTCGCGCGCCGAGGCGTTCATCGCCGCCCCCGGGACCCGGGGTTACCGGCGGTCAGTTCGGGGATCGTACGGGGCACTCGTGGAAAGTTGGTGCGGGTTCGGGGATGGTCCCGCGCCGGAGGTGTGCAGTGTCGGGGGTTACCTGCCAGTAAGTCACGTTCGTTCCAGTATGGCCGTCACCCCCTGGCCACCGGCCGCGCAGACGGAGATCAGCCCGCGTCCGGGCCCCTCCCGCTCGGCGAGCAGCGCGGCCAGCGTCGCCACGACGCGGGCCCCCGTCGCCGCGAAGGGGTGGCCGGTCGCCAGCGAGGAACCGGCCACGTTCAGGCGGGCCCGGTCCACCGGGGCCAGGCCCCGCTTCTCCCAGGCCGCCAGCGTGGCCAGCACCTGGGACGCGAACGCCTCGTGGATCTCGACCAGATCGAAGTCCTCGATGCCGAGCCCGGCCCGCTCCAGCATCCGCGGGACCGCGTACGCCGGGGCCATCAGCAGGCCGTCCTCGCCGCCCGCGACATCGCCGCCGACGAAGTCCACGGCCGCCGTCTCGTACGCCGTGAGGTACGCCAGCGGCTCCAGCCCGCGGGCCCGCGCCCACTCCTCGCTCGCCAGCAGGACCGTCGCCGCGCCGTCCGTCAGGGGCGTGGAGTTGCCCGCCGTCATCGTGGGGCGGTCACCGGAGAGGCCGAACACCGGCTTCAGCGCGGCGAGTTTCTCCACGGTCGAGCCGGGGCGCAGGTTCTGGTCGCGGGCCAGGCCCCGGAAGGGGACCACCAGGTCCTGGAAGAACCCGCGTTCGTACGCCGCCGCCAGCCGCTGGTGGCTCGTCGCCGCCAGTTCGTCCTGCGCCTCGCGGGTCACGCCCCAGGCCCGGGCGGTCACCGCGGCGTGCTCGCCCATCGACAGGCCGGTGCGCGGCTCCGCGTTGCGCGGGATGTCCGGGACCAGGTGGCCCGGGCGGATCCTCGCCAGCGCCTTCGCCCGGCCGCCGAGCGACTTCGCCCGGCGCGCCTCCAACAGGATGCGGCGCAGGCGGTCGTTGACGCCGAGCGGTGCGTCGCTCGCCGTGTCGGCGCCGCCCGCGACCGCCGACTCGGTCTGGCCGAGGGCGATCTTGTTGGCGGCGGCGATCACGGCCTGGAGTCCCGTGCCGCAGGCCTGCTGGACGTCGTAGGCCGGGGTGCGCGGGTCCAGCGCCGAGCCGAGGACCGTCTCGCGGGCCAGGTTGAAGTCGCGGCTGTGCTTGAGGACCGCGCCCGCGACGAACTCGCCGACCGCGCCCGGGTCCTGGAGGCCGTAGCGCTCGACCAGGCCGTCGAGGGCCGCGGTGAGCATCTCCTGGTTGGAGGCGGTGGCGTAGGGGCCGTCGGAGCGGGCGAAGGGGACACGTGTGCCGCCGATGATCGCGACGCGGCGCGTCCGGGGCGGTTCCAGGGGGCTCATCTCGACCTGCTCCTCACCCGTGACATAGGCTTACCTCCGGTAACCTTACTCCAGAGTAAGCAAAGTCGGCACACGCCGCACAGCCGTTGGGGAGACAGGACATGGCCGACCGCTATCTCAGCTTCACCGGCACCGCGCCCGGCCGCTTCCTCACCCGGCGCCTCGGCCTCCCACGGCCCGCACCGCTCCGGCGGGACGCGCTGGCGGGCGGCCTGCTGCACCTCACGGCCGGCAAGACCGACCTGGACCTCGCCCCCGTGCTGGCCCGCACCGGTCTCGCCGCCGGCGAGGACGGCCACCCGACCGCCGTCGTCCTCGACGCCACCGGCGTGCGGGACGTCGACGCGCTCGCCGGGGTGCACACCGCCCTGCACCCCGTCGTGGGGTCCGTCGCCGCGAGCGGCCGGATCGTCGTCCTCGGTGCCCCGCTCGACCCCGACGACCACCACCAGGCCGCCGCCCAGCAGGCGTTGGAGGGCTTCACCCGCTCGCTCGGCAAGGAGATCGGGCGGGGCCGGACGGTCAACCTGGTCCGGCTCACCGACGCCTCCGCCGCCGAGTCCACCCTCCGCTTCCTCCTCTCCGCCGCCTCCGCCTACGTCAGCGGCCAGGTGATCGAGGTCGCCCCCGCCGGCGCCGCCGTCAGCGCCCCGGAGGACTGGGACCGCCCCCTCGCCGGACGCACCGCCCTGGTCACGGGCGCCGCCCGCGGCATCGGCGCCGCCGTCGCGGAGACGCTGGTCGAGCAGGGCGCCCACGTCGTCGTCCTCGACGTGCCGCAGGCGGAGCGGGAGGCGCGCGGGCTCGCCGAGCGCCTCGGCGGCACCCCTCTCGCCCTGGACATCACCGCCGCCGACGCGGGCGAGCGCATCGCCGCGGCCCTGCCCGGCGGACTCGACATACTGATCCACAACGCGGGCATCACCCGCGACCGGCGACTGGTCAACATGGGCGCCGACCGCTGGAGTTCCGTCCTCGACGTCAATCTCGCGAGCGTCCTGCGCACCACGGACGCGCTGCTGGCCGCGGGCGCGGTCCACCGGGGCGGCCGGATCGTGGCGACCGCCTCCATCGCCGGGCTCGCGGGCAACGCCGGCCAGACCAACTACGGCGCGAGCAAGGCCGGGATCGCCGGCCTGGTCCGCTCGCTGGCGCCGCGCGCGCTCGCCGAGCACGGGGTGACGGTGAACGCGGTCGCGCCGGGCTTCATCGAGACGAAGATGACCGCGGCGGTCCCCCTGCTCATCCGGGAGGCCGGCCGCCGCATGAACTCCCTCGCCCAGGGCGGTCTCCCGGTCGACGTCGCCCGCACCACCGCCTGGCTCGCCCACCCCGCCTCCGGCGCGGTCAACGGCCAGGTCGTCCGGGTCTGCGGCCAGAGCCTGCTGGGGGCGTGATGGACTCCGCCTCCCCCACCGAGGGCTCCGCCGCCTCCCCCGACTCCGCCGCCGAGGGCTCCCCCTCCCCTGCCGCAGACTCCGCTGCCCCCGCCGAAGGCTCCCCTCCCCCCGCCGAAGGCTCCCCTCCCCCCGCCGAAGGCTCCGCTGCCCCCGCCGCAGGCTCCGCTGCCCCCGCCGCAGGCCCCCCTCCCCCCGCCGCAGGCTCCCCTTCCCCCGTCACCACCCTGAGCGGCCCGCCCGCCCTCGCGCCGCTCCTCGCGCGCGGCGCGCTGCTGTCCCCGCTCAAGCGGCCCCGCGCGGACGCCGGCTTCCCCCGCACCCGGCTGGTCCTGCCCGGCCTGCGCGTCGACCTCGCGCGCCTGGCCGCCTACGAGCGGGCCTGCGGGTTCGCGACCGGGGCGGACGCGCTGCCGGTGACCTACCCGCACGTGCTGGGCTTCCCCGCCGTCATGCGGCTGATGAGCGCCCGGCGCTTCCCGCTGCCGCTGCTCGGGCTCGTCCACACCTCGATCGACATCACCCGGCACACCGTCCTGACCGCGACGGCCGCCTACGAGTTGTCCGTCCACGTCGAGGGTCTCGCCCCGCACCGGCGCGGTACCGAGGCGTCCGTGGTGACCCGGCTGCGGGAGGGCGCCGACCTGGTCTGGGAGTCGCGCAGCACCTACCTGGCCCGCCACCGCACGCCCGCGCTCCCTCCCGCGGCCGGGCGCCCCGGGCACACCCCCGCCGCACCCCCCGCGCCGCCCCTGCCCACCCGCGCCGAGTGGCGTCTCGCCCATGACGTCGGACGGCGCTACGGTGCCGCGTCCGGCGACCGCAACCCGATCCACCTGCACCCCCTCACCGCCCGCCTCTTCGGCTTCCCCCGGGCCATCGCCCACGGCATGTGGACCGTGGCCCGGTGCCTCGCGGAGCACGGGACACCGGACGCGGCCGTGGTGCGGGCCGAGTTCCGCGCACCGGTGCTGCTGCCGGGGACGGTGCGGTACGGGGCCGAGGGCGGGCGCTTCGAGCTGCGCGGCGCCGGCGACCGGCTGCACCTGTCGGGCGAGGTCGGGCCCTATCCGGCCCGGACCGGGGCCGCCTGAGCCTGGACCACCGGGTCGGCGTCCGGCTCCTCCGGCGCCGACCAGGGCCGGCCCGCCATCAGGTCGCCCAGGCCCGCCCAGGCGAAGTTCATCAGGGTCGCCGCCGCCTGCTTCGCGGTGACGCCCTCGGTGGCGCTCGCCCAGTCCGCGAGCGCCTCGGCGGCACCGACCAGCGCCTCGGCCAGCCCGGCGACCTCGCCCTCGGGCAGGTGCGGGTCCCGGTGCGCGTCCCGGGCCGCGGCGGCGATCAGCTGCGTCACGAAGGCGACGATCTCCGCGCGCATCACCGCCACCTCGGCCGCGAACCGCTCCCCGTGGGTGCGGGCGTGCAGGTGCAGCACCCGCCAGGCGTCCGGGTGGCGCGCGGTGTGGTCGAAGAACGCCCGCAGCCCCGACCAGAGTTGCCCGTCGGCGGACAGCCCCGGCAGCACACCGGCCCGCACCGCCTCGGTGAGGGCGCGGGCCTCGCGGCGGATGCAGGCGGTGAAGAGGTCGTCCTTCGAGTTCAGGTACAGGTACACCAGCGGCTTGGAGACGCCCGCCAGTTCGGCGATCTCGTCCATCGACGCCGCCATGTAGCCCCGCTGCCCGAAGATGCGCACGGCGGCGTCCAGCATCTGCTGCTCGCGCACCGCGCGCGGCATCCGCTTGGTCTTCGAAGCACCCATGCGCATCAGCGTACGGTCCGCACGGCGCCGATCAGGACCGCGCGCCGGGGACGGCCGGCTCGCGCGCCCGCCCGGGGCGGACCGCCCCTCCCCGGCGGACACGCGCAAACGCCCCGCGCCGGTGTCCCGGCGCGGGGCGTCGTGGTGGTCCGAAGTGCCCTCAGACGGCGGCCGGGACCGGCTCCGAGACCTGCTTGCGCGGCTCGGGCTCCGGCTCGTCGATCGGGGAGCTGTGCGCCTCGTCGTAGGCCTTGCGGTCGAGGATGCCCTCACGCGCCGAGACCAGGACCGGGACCAGCGCCTGCCCGGCCACGTTCGTCGCCGTGCGCATCATGTCCAGGATCGGGTCGATGGCGAGGAGCAGGCCGACGCCCTCCATGGGCAGGCCCAGCGTGGAGAGGGTCAGGGTCAGCATGACCGTGGCGCCGGTGAGGCCGGCCGTGGCGGCGGAGCCGACCACCGAGACGAAGGCGATGAGCAGGTAGTCGCCGACGCCGAGCTGGATGTCGAAGATCTGCGCGACGAAGATCGCGGCGATCGCCGGGTAGATCGCGGCGCAGCCGTCCATCTTGGTGGTCGCGCCGAAGGGCACGGCGAAGGAGGCGTACTCCTTCGGGACGCCGAGGCGCTCGGTGACCCGCTGGGTGAGCGGCATGGTGCCGACCGAGGAGCGGGAGACGAAGGCCAGCTGGATCGCGGGCCAGGCGCCCTTGAAGAACTGGATCGGGTTGACCTTGGCGACGGTGGCGAGCAGCGCCGGGTAGACGCCGAACAGCACGATCGCGCAGCCGACGTAGATGTCGGCGGTGAAGGTGGCGTACTTGCCGATCAGGTCCCAGCCGTAGGTGGCGATGGCGTGGCCGATCAGGCCGACGGTGCCGAGCGGGGCCAGGCGGATGACCCACCACAGGGCCTTCTGGAGGAGTTCGAGGATCGACTCGCTCAGGTTGAGGATCGGCTGGGCCTTCTCGCCGAGCTGGAGGGCGGCGATGCCGGCGACGGCGGCCATGAAGACGATCTGGAGCACGTTCAGCTCGGTGAACGGCGTGATGACGTCGTTCGGCACGATGCCGGTCAGGAAGTCGATCCAGGAGCCGGTGTTCTCGGGCTTCGCGCCGTCGGCCGGGGTGAGGCCGGTGCCGGCGCCCGGGTTGGTGACCAGGCCGATGACGAGGCCGATGGCCACCGCGATCAGCGACGTGATCATGAACCAGAGGAGGGTGCGGGACGCCAGGCGGGCCGCGTTGTTGACCTTCCGCAGGTTGGTGATGGACACCAGGATCGCGAAGAAGACGAGCGGGGCGACGGCCAGCTTCAGCAGGCCGATGAAGATGTCGCCGACCTTCTCCAGGGTGGTGACCAGCCACGATATGTCCTGGCTGCGGGCCAGCCAGCCCAGCAGGACACCGAGGACCAGACCGCCGATGATCTGGGCCCAGAACGGCACCTTGAAGGGCAGCTTGGGTGACTTGGAGGTCTTCTCGTCGGAAGACTTCGTGAGGGAGGACACGGACGGACTCCGTAAGGGGACGGGACGCGGGGACGGACGCGCAGTGCTGACGTGGAGAACGACGGGATGAGGGGGAACGTCAGGGGCGACAGTTCGCGGACGCGCACCGACAGAGGTCCACGTGCAGGCGCGCCACGAGCCCGAGGCTCGGGGGTGTGTGGGGCGCGGCTGCGTGCTTCATGCACACGACTTTAACACCTGTGCTTTGAGACCCCCAAAGCCTCACTTTGACAGGCGACGCGGGTCCTGTGCCCGTAAAACGCAGATCGCCCCGGTTTCCTGGGATTTCGGAAACCGGGGCGTGCGGGTCTGTGAGGTGCGTTACGAGGCCTGGCTCCGGGTGCGGGAGGAGTCGTCGGCGACGTCCTCCATGCCGCGGTTGGCGTCGAGGTTGGCCTTCATCCGGTCCACGCGGCCGGCGACCTGGACCGAGGCCCGGTCGCGCTCCTTGCGCAGCACGACGTAGCTGATGGGGGCCGAGATCAGCAGGGAGAGCAGGAGGATCCACATGCCGTTGGACTCGCCGAGGCCGCGCGGGAAGACGCCTGCGTAGACGAGCCCCCAGACGACCACGAGGCAGCCCACGAAGATCCCGAGGCGCATCAGCGTGTAGCGGAGCATCTCAATCCACTCTTCCGTTTCCGGCACAAACAGGCACGTCCAGTGAAACATGCCGGGGTGCCGATCTTGCAGCGGGGTGGGGTCCGGCCGGGAGGCCCGGTCAGGCCAGCGGCAGCAGCAGGAAGACGTCGTCCCGGTCGTCGCCGGGCGCCACCCGGATCGCGCCGGGCACCCGGCCGACCTCCTTGTAGCCGCAGGACGCGTAGAACCGCTCCAGGCCGAGTCCGCCCCGGCAGGTGAGGCGGATCGCCTCGATGCCGTCGACGGTGCGGGCGGCGTCCGCGGCGGCGGCCATCAGGTCGCGGCCGTAGCCCCGCCCCTGGTGGCGGGGGTGGACCATCACCGTGTAGAGCCACAGCCAGTGGGTCATCAGCCGGTGCGTGTTCAGGGCGAGGAAGGCGGTGGCGGCGACCTTCCCCTCCGCGTCGTGGCCGACGAGCAGGCGGGTGCGGCCCTCGGCCATGCCCACCAGGTGCTTGACCAGCTCGGGGCGGATGTCCTCCCGCGTCACCGGCGGTACGAAGCCCACGGAGCCGCCCGCGTTGGAGACGTCGGTCCACAGGTCGAGCACGCCGTCGCGCAGCGCGGGGGTGACGGGTGGGTCGAAGGTGAAGGTAAGGGACACGCTGCCATGGTAACCATTACCCCGGTGCGTGGGCCGTCGCGTTCCGGGTGGTGGACATGCTCCACGGCCACCGCCGTGACCGGTTGGCATCCGGGGCCGGGTGCGGGGGCTCCGTGGCTGGTCGCGCAGTTCCCCGCGCCCCTTCGGGGCACGTTCACCGAACGCCCCGGAAAGTGGCGCCGGGACCCGCGCGACCAGCCCCCACCGGCCTGCAGCCGGCGATGGGACCGGACGACCCTCGTTCAGACCCGCATCGGCTGCGGCGCCTCGCGGCGCGCCGGGTCCGGCCCGTCGAACTCCCGGATGATCTCGAACCGGGTGTTGCGCTCCACCGGCCGGAACCCCGCGTCCCGGATCAGGTCGAGCAGGTCCTCGCGGGTCAGCTTGTTCGGCGTGCCGAAGTCGTCCGCGTCATGGGTGATCTTGTACTCGACGACCGAGCCGTCCATGTCGTCGGCGCCGTGCTGGAGGGCGAGCTGGGCGGTCTGGACGCCGTGCATGACCCAGAAGACCTTGACGTGCGGGACGTTGTCGAAGAGCAGCCGGGAGACCGCGAAGGTCTTGAGGGCCTCGGCGCCGGTCGCCATCTGGGTGCGCGCCTGGAGCCGGTTGCGGACCTTGCCGTCCTTCATGTCCACGAAGTCGTGCTGGTAGCGCAGCGGGATGAAGACCTGGAAGCCGCCCGTCTCGTCCTGGAGTTCACGCAGGCGCAGCACGTGGTCCACGCGGTGGCGGGGCTCCTCGATGTGGCCGTACAGCATGGTGCACGGGGTCTTGAGCCCCTTCTCGTGCGCCAGGCGGTGGATGCGCGACCAGTCCTCCCAGTGGGTGCGGTGGTCGACGATGTGCTGCCGGACCTCCCAGTCGAAGATCTCCGCGCCGCCGCCGGTGAGGGACTCCAGGCCGGCGTCGATCAGCTCGTCGAGGATGTCGGAGGCGGACATCCCGGAGATGGTCTCGAAGTGGTGGATCTCGGTGGCGGTGAACGCCTTCAGCGAGACGTCGGGCAGCGCGGCCTTCAGCTCCCTGAGCGAGCGCGGGTAGTAGCGCCAGGGCAGGTTCGGGTGCAGGCCGTTGACGATGTGCAGCTCGGTGAGGTTCTCGCCCTCCATCGCCTTGGCGAGCTTCACCGCCTCCTCGATGCGCATGGTGTACGCGTCCTTCTCCCCCGGCTTGCGCTGGAAGGAGCAGTACGCGCAGGAGGCGGTGCACACGTTGGTCATGTTGAGGTGGCGGTTGACGTTGAAGTGGACGACGTCGCCGTTCTTGCGCGTCCGCACCTCGTGCGCGAGGCCGCCGAGCCAGGCGAGATCGTCCGACTCGTACAGCGCGATGCCGTCCTCGCGGGTCAGCCGCTCCCCGGAGCGGACCTTCTGCTCCAGCTCCCGCTTGAGCCCGGCGTCCATGCGATACCTCTTTCTGAGACAGACTCGTAAACCGTACGCCCCCGGTTGCGGCCCCCGGTGTCAGACCTCTTCGGGCAGCTCGCCCACCCGGTTCTCCCACTTGGTGGAGAGCACGATGGTGGTACGGGTCCGGGAGACGCCCTTGGTCCCCGACAGCCGCCTGATGATGCTCTCCAGGCCGTCCACGTCGGTGGCGCGCACCTTGAGCATGTAGGAGTCGTCGCCGGCGATGAACCAGCAGTCCTCGATCTCCCGCAGGTCCTTCAGGCGCTGCGCCACGTCCTCGTGGTCGGCCGCGTCGGACAGGGAGATGCCGATCAGGGCGATGACGCCGAGGCCGAGCGAGGCCGCGTCCACGGTGGCCCGGTAGCCGGTGATGACCCCGGCGGCCTCCAGCCGGTTGATGCGGTCGGTGACGCTGGGCCCCGACAGTCCGACGAGGCGCCCCAGCTCCGCGTAGGAGGCCCGGCCGTTCTCCCTCAGGGCCTGGATGAGCTGCCTGTCCACCGCGTCCATGCGATCGAAGCCTTCCACTGAAGAGTTCTGAAGATGTGGGTCACAACGTGTGGGGGGAGGTGGTGCTCAGGTGGTGGGGCGTGCCCCGCCGAGGTCGCCGCGCCAGCGGCGGTACAGGTCGTGCCGGACCCCGGCCGCGTCCAGGACGCGGCCGGCGACGAAGTCCACGAGGTCCTGGATGTGCGTCGCCCCCGCGTAGAAGGCGGGCGAGGCGGGCACCACGGCGGCGCCCGCGTCGTCCAGCGTCACCAGGTGCCGCAGCGTCCGGCCGTCCAGCGGGGTCTCCCGCACGGCGACGACCAGCTTGCGGCGCTCCTTGAGGGTCACGCTCGCCGACCGCTGGAGCAGGTCCTTCGACAGTCCCAGCGCGACGCCCGCGACGCAGGCCGTCGAGGCGGGCACGATCAGCATGCCCTTGACGGGGTACGACCCCGATGACGGCCCGGCCGCGAGGTCGCCCGCGCTCCAGTGCCGTACGCGGGAGAGGTCGTCCACGTCGAAGGTCCCGGGCTTGCCGTCGGCGCCGCGCGCGAGCCATTGCCGCAGGTCGGTCTCCCAGTGGGCGTCCCGGAAGGAGATGCCGGTCTCGTCGAGCAGGGTGAGCCGCGAGGCCCGGCTGACCACCAGGTCGACGCTCTCGCCGGCGGCGAGCAGCGCCCGCAGCACCGCCGCCGCGTACGGCGTACCGGATGCCCCTGACACCCCCACGATCCAAGGCGTGCGCTGCGTCTGTCCTGGCTTCATGGTGTCGAGCCTAGTCGCAGGCTCAGGGTTTTCAGACGGTGAGGCCCCGGACGAGCAGGTCCAGCAGCGCGCACACGAACAGGGCGATCCCGATGAAGCCGTTGACCGAGAAGAACGCCCTGTTCAGGCGGGTCAGGTCGGTCGGGCGCACGATGGTGTGCTCATAGACGAAGGCGCCCGCCACGATCAACAGGCCGAGCCAGAAGAAGAATCCGGCGTCGGTGGCGAGGGCGTACCAGACGAAGAGGCCCGTGGTGACGGTGTGGCAGGCGCGGGCGCCCCAGATGGCCGCCGGGATGCCGAAGCGGGCCGGGACCGACTTCACGCCGACCTGCCGGTCGGTCTCGACGTCCTGGCAGGCGTAGATCAGGTCGAAGCCGCCGATCCAGATGCCGACCGCGAGGCCGAGGATGACGGCCTCCCAGGACCACTCGCCGCTGATCGCCAGCCAGCCGCCGATGGGGCCCATGGCCTGGGCGAGGCCGAGGATGGCCTGCGGGAAGTTCGTGAACCGCTTGCCGTAGGGGTAGACCACCATCGGGATCACCGCGATGGGGGCGAGGGCGAGGCAGAGCGGGTTGAGCAGGGCCGCGGCGCCCAGGAAGACGACGAGGGCGATCAGCGCGCCGGTCCAGGCGTGCTTGACCGACATGGCGCCGGTGACCAGTTCGCGGTGGGCGGTGCGGGGGTTGCGGGCGTCGATCTCGCGGTCGATGATCCGGTTGACCGCCATGGCGAAGGTGCGCAGGCCCACCATCGCGACGGTGACCAGGAGCAGCCGGCCCCAGTGGATGTTCTCGTCCCACAGGTACATCGCGGTCAGGGCGGCGATGTAGGCGAAGGGCAGCGCGAACACCGAGTGTTCGATCATCACCAGGCGCAGGAACGCCTTGGTGCGCCCCGGCTGCTGCGGCAGCGCGGCGGAAGCCGAGGTCACAGTCCG
This sequence comes from Streptomyces sp. NPDC047853, assembly GCF_043204535.1. Lineage (NCBI taxonomy): Bacteria > Bacillati > Actinomycetota > Actinomycetes > Kitasatosporales > Streptomycetaceae > Streptomyces > Streptomyces sp. NPDC047853. The sequence continues at coordinate 26,848 of NZ_JBIDCI010000021.1, forward strand.
TACTCCTTCCAGCGGCGGTCGACCTTCGCCGCCGTCTCCGGGTCGGACAGCACCATGTCCGGCCAGCCCCCGTCGCGCGTGTACCCCTCCTCGGGCAGTTTCCTCGTCGCGTCGATGCCCGCCTTGCCGCCCCAGAACTGCTGGTAGGAGGCGTGGTCGAGGTGGTCGACCGGGCCCTCGACGACGGTGAGGTCACGGGCGTAGTCGGTGTTGCCCAGCGCCCGCCAGGCGACCTCGTGCAGGTCGTGGACGTCGCAGTCGGAGTCGACGACGACGATCAGCTTGGTCAGGGACATCATGTGGGCGCCCCAGATGGCGTGCATCACCTTCTGGGCGTGCTTGGGGTACTTCTTGTCGATCGAGACGATCGCGCAGTTGTGGAAGCCGCCGGCCTCGGGGAGGTGGTAGTCCACGATGTCGGGGACGATGATCTTCAGCAGGGGCAGGAAGAAGCGTTCCGTCGCCCGGCCCAGCGGACCGTCCTCGGTCGGCGGGCGGCCGACCACGATCGACTGGAGCAGCGGGCGCTTGCGCATCGTCACGCAGTCGATCTTCAGGGCCGGGAAGGGCTCCTGCGGCGTGTAGAAGCCGGTGTGGTCGCCGAAGGGTCCCTCGGGGAGCATCTCGCCGGGCTCCAGCCAGCCCTCGATGACGACCTCGGCCTGGGCGGGGACCTGGAGCGGCACGGTCTTGCAGTCGACCATCTCGATCCGCTTGCCCTGCACGAACCCGGCGAAGAGGTACTCGTCGATGTCGCCGGGGAGCGGGGCGGTGGAGGCGTACGTCACGGCGGGCGGGCAGCCGAAGGCGATGGCGACGGGCAGCCGCTCGCCCCTCCTCGCCGCCACCTGGTAGTGGTTGCGGCTGTCCTTGTGGATCTGCCAGTGCATGCCGATGGTGCGCTTGTCGTGGCGCTGGAGCCGGTAGAGGCCGAGGTTCCGGATGCCCGTCTCGGGGTCCTTGGTGTGGGTCAGACCCAGGTTGAAGAAGGAGCCGCCGTCGTCGGGCCAGGTGAAGAGGGCGGGGAGCCGGTCGAGGTCCACGTCGTCGCCGGTCAGGACGACCTCCTGGACGGGGGCGCTGCCCGGCTTCACCTTCTTCGGCGGCACGTGGGTCATCGTGCCGAGCTTGCCGAAGGCCTCGCGCATGCCGACGAAGCCCTGCGGCAGCTCGGGGCGGAGCAGCCCGCCGATCTTGTCCGAGATGTCGGAGTACGACTTCAGGCCGAGGGCCTTGAGCAGGCGCCGGTCGGTACCGAAGACGTTCATCGCGAGGGGCATGTCGGAGCCCTTCACGTTCTCGAAGAGCAGGGCGGGGCCGCCGGCCTTGTTCACCCGGTCGACGATCTCCCCGATTTCCAGGTACGGGTCCACCTCGGCCTTGATGCGCTTGAGGTCGCCCTCGCGCTCCAGCGCCCGGAGCAGCGAGCGAAGATCGTCGTAAGCCATGGGGTCCAGTATCCCCGAGCCGCTACCCTGGCCCTGTACCTGGGGGCCGTGACGCGTCCCCGCCCACCGCTTGAGCTGGAGAGGCCCCATGCTCCGGGTGCTGATGTTCCTGATCCCACTGGCGCTGAGCGTCTACGCGTTCATCGACTGCATCAGCACGAAGGACGAGGACGTCCGGCACATCCCCAAGCCGCTGTGGGCGATCCTCGTCCTGCTCTTCCCGCTGGTCGGCTCGGTCTCCTGGATCATCGCCGGCAAGAAGCGGCAGCCGGCCGGCTCCTCGCCGTGGCAGGGCGGTGGGCGGCGGCAGTGGGTCGCGCCGGACGACAACCCGGACTTCCTGAAGTCGCTGGACAAGGACGACGAGAAGGACCGCGACCGCGACAAGGACGAGGACCCCAAGGGCGACTGACCCCCGGGGGCCCGGTCACTCGTCGTCGAAGATCGCCTCGGCGGTGGAAGCGGTGACGGCCCGGGTGAGCCAGCGGCGGAGGACTTCGAGGTCGCCGTACGCCGTGATGCGTCCGCGGACTTCGTCGGAGACTGGGAGGCCTCGCTGTTCCAGGACGATCAGGACGGCGTCGGCAGCCGCCTGGGCGCGGCCCTCGTCGCGGATCTCTTCGGAGATGTAGGACTTGTAGAAGGAGAGGTCCACGGCCACCAGGTTCCTCCAGAGGTGCTTGGCCGGGCGGTTTCCCAGCCCGTGTGCGGTGAATTCGACGATGGGGTCCACGACGTCTTCCGGCGCGTCCCTCAGTGCTGTGGACAGGGCCTTCAGTATCGCATTCACGACCGGTTCGGCGGCGTGTGTGATGGCCGCCAGACTGGCCAGCACGAGATCGGCACGGGCCTCCTCCGGGTCGGTGATCACCGGCATGTTGTGCGGTCCGGCCACTAGGGGCGTCAGGGTGAGCGTCGGCAGCTCGGGGGGCCCGCAGGTCACTGGTAGCTGGGCCCACTTGGCCGTCGCGTAGTCCTGGCAGACGACCAGCAGGGCGGTGGGCAGGCGGTACTTCGTCCATAGGTACGAGACGTAGTACGCCCAGCTCGCGGGCTTGTCCGGGGCCTTCTTGCCCTGGGCCTCGACGGCCAGCAGGAAGGGTCCCTGGTCGGCAGTCTCGAAGCGCAGGAGGGTGTCGACCCGGCGTTCGACGGGGCTCGCCTCGGTGAGGTCGGTGGGCAGGGTGGTCGCCGCGACGGGTCTGGGGATGTCGACCCCCAGGAAGCGGGAGACGCGGCTGAAGAGTCCCGGGTCGTGTTGGAAGATGCGGTGCATCGCCTCGTGAGACGAGCTGACCATGGGGTTCCGTTCTAGGTCAGGTGTGGTGGGCGGCTGTCGTGCGGCAGTCGCGGCAGTGGGGTTCGTGGTCGGGGGCGCGGAAGCCGCGGTCGCAGCGGTCGCAGTTGCGCAGGGGGTGCCGGACCGGGGGTGGCGCGGCGGTCGTCCGGGGGCCCACCGGCGGTGGGGGTGGCAGCTGGGCCGTCAGACGGTGGGCCAGGAGGGCCGCCGGGCGGCGTACGCCCTCAGCGGGCAGGCCGGTGGTCAGGGCATCGCGTACGGCGGCGGGGCTGACCTCGCGTTCCAGCCAGGCGGCCACGCCGGGGGCCAGGTGGGTCGTGTCGCAGGCCGAGAGCAGCAGGCGGCGGTCGTGGCGGCGCAGGCCGGTGAGGACGTCGGTGGCCTGTTTCAGGAGTGCGGGGGCCTTGCAGCCGGGTTGCGGTACGGCGGGCAGCGGGCGTGGCGCCGCAGGCGGGCGGCGCGGAGGGCGTTCCGCCCGCGCGGGAGCGTGCGGGCGTCCGGAGGTGCGGCGCCGGGCCGCGCTTGCCGGGTCGTTGCACGACACCGTGCGCGTGACGATGCGGCCGTCCGGGACGCGCTCCCGTTCGCGGCGCAGGTAGCCGTACTCCTCCAGCTCGTTCAGGGCGGCGCCGATGCGGGTCGCGCCCTCCTTGAAGCGGGCGGTGAGGCTCCTGATGTCCACCGGAGTGCCGACGCGCACCGACTGGATGTACAGGCCCAGGCCGATCGCCAGCAGCGACAGGTGCGGGTGCTGGGCGAGGTGGTTGCCGACCACGGTGAAGTTGGTGGTGTGGCGCACGTGCTCGTGCGTGACCCCTGATCGGGGGTGTTTGCCGCCGGGGGCGGACGGGGCGTGCGGGGGCACGCTAGGGTCGCGGGTATCCATCAGGAAGAGGGTTCGACTTCCTCGTTGGCCAGGCCCTCGTGGGGATTCCGAGTCCCCTCGGGGGCTGACATATGTCAGCGGTTAATGCGCTGAGAGTAAGGGAGTTGGGGCCCCCGAAAGCCAGCCCAACCGGTGATGTTCACCCAGGCGAGTGAGGCGACGCCGTGGGCGGGAGGGTGGGGTGGGGCTTGGCTGGGTTTCTTTCTCCCAGTGGTTTTTTCAGGGTAGGCGCCCGTGTCACCGGCGCACGAGGAAGCGGGCTCCGGTGAATGCGGACCAGGCGGCGCGGCCGACCAGGAGGACGGGGCCGTCAGGGTTCTTGCTGTCGCGGACGGGGACGACGCCGGGGAAGCCGGGGGCCACTTCGACGCAGTCCCCGCCGTTGGCGCCGCTGTGGCTGCTCTTGATCCAGAACATCGCGTGGGGTTCGTGGCTGCCCATGGTCTTCGTACCCTTCGATCGCGTCGCCGATGAGGGCGACGTCCTCGCGAGTTGGGCCCCTGTCACCGGTGCACGAGAAGGTGCGCTCCGGTGAATGCGGACCAGGCGGCGCGGCCGACGAGGAGGACGGGGCCGTCAGGGTTCTTGCTGTCGCGGACGGGGACGACGCCGGGGAATCCGGGGGCCACTTCGACGCAGTTGCCGCCGTTTTCCCCGCTGTAGCTGCTCTTGATCCAGAACGTTGCGTCGGATTCGTGGCTGCCCATGATGGTCGTACCCTTCGATCGCGTCACCGATGAGGGCGGCCGTCTGGCGAGTCGAAAGTGAGTCCGCCCTGAGCACATCATAGGTGTGGCTCTGCTGGGCGAACACGGCTGGATCACTGGTGAAATGACCCCGTTCCAGCGACTCCGAATACACCCAACGCTCCCCGCCGGGTAGCTCGATCAGAGACATCGAGACGTTGGGCCGCAGAAGTTCCGGGTAGCTTGCGGGCGCCACCTGGATGCGGATGTTGGGGCGACGCCCGAGGTTCAAGAGGGCCGCGCACTGGTCCCGCATCACCTCCGGGCCGCCCACCACGTTGCGAAGACAGCTCTCGTCCAGGACGACGACGTAGGACGGGCGCTCGTCGCCCATGAAGCGTTGCTGTCGGCTCAGTCGTGCCCGCACGCGCTCCTCCAGCTCCTCGCCGCTCGCGACGCGGGAGAACAACGCCCGCGCATACGCCTCCGTCTGCAACAGCCCCGGCACCACCCGCTCTTGGTACTCCCGCAGAGCGACGGCCACCGCGTCCATCTCGGCCCGGCGCCGGAACCAATCCGGATGCTCCACCTCCGGATACCAGTCGATCCGCCCCCACAGCCGCCCCAGCACCCCGCCCGCGCCCAGCAGCTCGTCGCACGTCTTCGCGAACGTGTCCTGCGGTACCCGCGAGCCCGCCTCCACGCGGGCGACATGCGAGCGGTCGCAGGGGATGCGGGCCGCCAGGCCCTCCTGCGTGAGCCCCGCGGCCTCACGGAAGTGCCGCAGCACCTCGCCGAACACGGCGGCCGTACTCGCGCCCGAACCACCGGCGTTGCGCCGTCCCACGAAGCGACCCCCTTCGTGACAGTCCACGAGTGTCACGCGCCAAGCATTGCTCCCCACGATTCCCCTGAGCAACCCTCGATACACCCAGAGTCACGGAGGTTGCACGATGGATCACGAAGGTCGACTGAGCGCCGCCGTGCGGGCGGTCAACGGCCGTTCGCTCAGCGACGCGTCGACGGCACGGGCGCTGGTCGCGCTGCCGCCGCCGCCCGAACCGGTGGCCGGCTGCGCCCTCTGCGCGCAGCTGGCCGTCCTGCGCGCCCAGGCCCGGGCCGTCGGCGACGGCAGCGCGGAGACCGACGCGGACGTGCTGCTGACCCGGCACCAGCGGCAGGCGCACGCGCTGCGCCGGGTGTTCCGGTACGTGCCGTTCACGATCGTCCAGGACCCGTCCGCATGGCCGGAGTACGAGGCGCGCTGCGTGTCGGGCGACGAGGCCGACTGCGGTGCCTCCTCCGGGCCGCGTGGGGGCCCGGAGGAGGTGGAGGAGTGGCAGCGCGGGCACACCCGGGAGACCCGGCACCTGCGCTACCGGCGCTGCTTCGCGGACTACGCGGTGCTGGAGCCGGTGCTGGAGACCCTCAGGAGCGGGCCGGGTCCGACGGGAGCCACAGGTCGCACCGGTGGTCCTGCGGGAAGGTCGTCGACGCCGTGATCGCCTCGGGGGCGAGCACCTGCACCTTGGGGTACTGGTTCCAGCGCGGGGCACCCGCCGCGTACGGGACGCCGGTGTGCGCGAAGTTGGTCCAGTAGCCGAGCATCCTGTCCGCCAGGGCGTTCTGGGCGGGGGTGCCCGAGACGCCGCCGAAGACGTACCGGATCTCGGAGCCGTGCGGGGCGCCCAGCGGGAAGCCGACCGGCAGGTTCAGGTGGTCCATGGCCTGGCGGTCGGCGAACTCGTACTGGTAGGAGCGGGTGTGGCCGGACATCAGCCGCGCCGTGCGTGACTGGAGGCAGGCGAACTGGGAGTCGGTGAGGACCGCGCCCAGGGCTTCGGCGGGGGTGCCGTACGCCGACAGGGGGTAGCGGGCGAGGATCGACTCGGCGCGGTCGCCGTACAGGGTGCGGACGGCCACCGGGTAGCCGGCCGCCGTGAGGGGCCGGCCGGCCAGGTCGTAGGTGGTCGCGACGGTGAGGCGGCCCTCGTCGGCGGTGGTGCCCTGGAGGACCGGGACGCGGTGGAAGCGGCCGCTCTCCAGGGCGTCCGCGATCTGGAGGGGCAGGACGCGGCCGTCGACGTTGGGGACCCAGCGGGCGGTGGGGGCCGTGGAGGCCGTGAGCAGCTCCCCGGCGGGCCTGGCGCGCAGGCAGGCCACGTCGGCGCAGCCCAGGGAGGCGGCCCAGGAGGCGCCGGTGCGCTGCTGGGACTCCTGGGTGGGCAGCGGGAAGCCACAGCCCGACTGGGCGATGGCCCGGTCGAAGAGCCCGGTGGCACGCGGCGAGACGAGGTGCTGGCAGACGCTGCCGCCGCCCGCCGACTCGCCGAAGACGGTGACGTTGCCGGGGTCGCCGCCGAAGGCCGCGATGTTCTGCCGTACCCAGCGCAGGGCCGCCTGCTGGTCGAGCAGGCCGTAGTTGCCCGAGAGGCCCTCCGGGGACTCGCCGGCCAGGCCCTCGTGGGCCAGGTAACCGAAGGCGCCGAGGCGGTAGTTGAGGGTGACGACGACCGCGTCGCCGCGGGTGGCCAGGTTCCCGCCGTCGTAGAAGGCGCCGGAGCCGATGGTGAAGCCGCCGCCGTGGATCCAGACCATCACCGGCCGCTTGGTGACGGAACGCTCGGCGGGCGCGTGCACGTTGAGGTAGAGGCAGTCCTCGCTCGGGGTGCCGGGTCCGGCCAGGTCTCCCCAGGGGGTGGCGGAGTTCGCCTGCATGCAGGGGTTGCCGGGGGTGGTGGCGTCGCGGACGCCCGTCCAGCGCGCGGGCGCCGCGGGCGGCTTCCAGCGCAGGTCACCGACGGGCGGAGCGGCGTAGGGGATGCCCAGGTAGTCGTGGGTGGTCTCGGCCGTCGCGCCGCGCACCTGCCCGTAGCGGGTGGTGACGGTCGGCGCGTCGGCCGCGGCGGCGGGGGTGGCGAGTGCGGTGGGGGCGGCGGCCAGGGCGGTCGCCGACAGGAGGAGGACGCCGGACAGCGCTCCTCGTAAGCGGCGCTGCCATGAGCGTGCGGTGCGGGTTCTCGGCGTGCGTGTCGTGAGCGGGCCGGACATCGGCACCTCCGTGACGGGGTGGGTGGGGGCAACAGCCCCCGCAGTGTCGGCGTCCGCCACCGTCTCCCGCATCGCGTGAATCACCAGTCTCGGCCCGGGGCCTACCCTTCTCGTCGATGACGAACGACCGCCGTCTGCGCACCGTCGACCTCGCCCGCCGGGCCGGTCTGTCGACGCAGCAGATCCGCAACTACGAGGACGCCGGCGTCCTCCCCCCGGCGGACCGGACCGAGTCCGGCTACCGCGTCTTCGGCGAACGGCACCTGCGGGCGCTCCTGACGTACCGGACGCTGCAACCGGGGTACGGGCCGGTGGCGGCGACGCGGATCATGCGGACCGTGCACGAGGGGGACGTGCCCGGCGCGCTCGCGCTCGTCGACGGCGCGCACGCGGCCCTGCACACGGAGCGGGTCTCGCTGCGGGAGGCGAGTGCGGCACTGGAGGCGCTGGCCCGCGAGGAGCCCGGGCCGCCGCCCCGCTCCGCCGGACTGCGCATCGGCGAGGTGGCGGCGCTGATCGGCGTACGGACGTCCGCGCTGCGGGTGTGGGAGGCGGCGGGGCTGCTCACACCCCGGCGTGACCGCGGCACCGGCTACCGGGTGTTCGGGCCCGCCGACGTACGCGACGCGCGGCTCGTGCACACGCTGCGCGGTGCCCACTACCTGTTCGAGCAGATCCGTCCCGTCCTGGACGGCCTGCGGCGCGAGGGCGGCAGCGAGGCGCTGCGGGCCGCGCTCGGGGCACGGGAGCGGGCGCTCACCGCGCGGACCCGGGCGATGCTCGCGGGCGCGGGGGCCCTCGACGCCTACCTGGGGGACGACCGGGCGGGGTGAACGGCGGTCCCCGTACCGCCGTTCGAGGGGCCATCCGTTTCGTTGAAGAGTGCCGACACACCCGGTGCACGGTCGCGGAGTGGGCATTCAGTTGGTCGGGTCTGTGACATCTGCGAACGGAGACCCCTCGTGCGACTGACCGACATCCACCGCTGCGAGATCCGGCCCGGGCACCTCGTCGAGTGGACGCTCAGTCCGGCGACCGTCGAGGTCGCGGCGGCCCTGCCCGAGGACGCCCGGCCACCGGCGTACATCCAGGAGTCGCACATCCGCACCGCGCGGTCGCTCCGCGACGACGGCCTGTTCGTGCCGACCTGGCTGGGCGCGGCCTTCGACCTCCCCGGCCCGGTCGACCTGGACGCGCTCCAGGAGGCGCTGCGCGCCTGGACCCTGCGGCACGAGACGCTGCGCAGCGGTTTCCGCTGGGGCGGAGGGGCCGACGACACCATGCGCCGGTTCACGCTCGACGCGGACGCGGTGGCCCTGCGCCGGGAGGACGTCGGGGACTTCCCGGACGCGGCGGACCTGGCCCGCCACCTCCAGACCCGCTTCGACGGTGTCGCGGACGCGTTGCGCTGGCCCAACCTGATCTACACGGCCGTCGTCCGGGACGACGGCGCGAGCGTCTACATGGCCTTCGACCACAGCAACGTCGACGCCTACTCCCTGTACCGCATCCCCGCCGAGGTGCACGAGCTGTACCGGGCCGGGGTGGAGGGCCGGACCCTGGAGGAGCCGCCGGTCGGCAGCTACGTCGACTTCTGCGAGGCGGAGCGCGCGGAGGCCGACCGGATCGACGGCGACCACGACGTCGTGGCCCGCTGGCGGGAGTTCATCCGGCGGTGCGACGGGCGGCTGCCCTCCTTCCCGGTCGACCTCGGGCTGGAGCCGGGCGGGCCGCTGCCGGAGCAGAGGCTGCTGCGCGAGCCGCTGGTGGACCCGGCCGACGCCGCCGCCTTCGAGGCGTACTGCCGTCCCTACGGCGGCAGCCTGGCCGGCGTCCTGGCCGCGACCGCGCTCGCCGTCCACGAGATCGGCGGGGAGCCGGTCTACCGCACGGTGGTGCCGTTCCACACCAGGTCCCGGTCCCAGTGGTCGGAGTCCGTGGGCTGGTACGTGGGCGGCGCGCCGATCGAAGTGCCGGCGGACCGGGCCCGGGACTTCCCCACCGCCCTGCGGACCGTCCACGCCGAACTCCGGGCCAAGCGGCGGATGTCGCGCATGCCGATCGACCGGGTGCTGCGCCTGCTCGGCACCGACTTCCGGCCGGTCTCACCGGACCTGTACTCGATCGTGTCCTACGTCGACGCCCGCGAGGTCCCCGGCTCCGGCCACTGGCCCGGCCAGTCGGCCTACGCGCTGCTGCGGGTCTCCTACGGCGACCAGGTGTGCGCCTGGGTCACCCGCCTCCCGGAGGGCCTGTGGTTCGCCGCCCGCCACCCGGACACGGACATCGCCCACAAGAACCTGAGCCTGTACGTCGAACGCCTGCGGGACATCATCACCGGCGTGGCCCGCGACCGCCCCTAGGGACACCGCCCCGTGCCGTGCCTCCCCGCGCACGGCGAAGGCCGGTCCCCGTGACCAGGGTCACCGGAACCGGCCTTCGGCGGTGAGGGCTCAGAAGCCCACCGACTGGAGGGCGCCCAGGCCCACGTCGGCGTAGGAGTGCTTGCCGGAGACGAAGATGTTGACGCCGTAGTAGTTGAACAGCCAGCAGCCGAAGGCGAGCAGGGCCAGGTAGGCGGCCTTGCGGCCCTTCCAGCCGGCGGTGGCGCGGGCGTGCAGGTAGCAGGCGTAGGCGACCCAGGTGATGAAGGACCAGACCTCCTTGGGGTCCCAGCCCCAGTAGCGGCCCCAGGCGTCGCCCGCCCAGATGGCGCCCGCGATGATCGTGAACGTCCACAGCGGGAAGACGGCGGCGTTGACGCGGTAGGCGAACTTGTCGAGGGAGGCCGCGGCGGGCAGCCGGTCCAGGACGGAGCTGGCGAAGCGGCCCGGCGTGCCGCCGGAGGCGAGCTTGCTCTCGAAGCTGTCCTTGAAGAGGTACATGATCGTGGCGACCGCGCCGACGTAGAACACCGCGCCGCAGAAGATCGCGGTGGAGACGTGGATGTACAGCCAGTACGAGTGGAGCGCGGGGACGAGCTGGTCGCTGGCGGTGTACAGGACCGTGACGGCGAGGCCGAGGTCGAGCAGGACCGTGGTGATCAGCGGGAGGCCGAGCCAGCGGACGTTCTTCTTCAGGAGCAGCAGCGCGAGGTACACGCCGACGGCGACCGTCGTGAACGTGATGTTGAACTCGTACATGTTGCCCCACGGCGCCCGCTTCACCGACAGGGCGCGGGCGAGCACGCCGCCGAACTCGATGACGAAGGCGAGCGCGGTGAGGGAGATGGCGATCCGCCCGTACAGGTCGCCCTGCACGGTGCCGCCGTGCGCCCCCGGCCCGTCGGGCACGTCGCGGGAGCCGCTCGCCGAGCGGACGACGACCTGGGGCCGCTCCAGTACGGCGGTGGAGCCGGCCTTCTTCACGGTCACCGCCGGGGCGGTCCTCGTCTTCGCCGCCTCGCCGGTCGCGGTGAGCGCGGCGGCGGTGCGGCCGACCTTGCTGCGGCTGCCGAAGAGCCACTCGGCGATGTAGGCGAAGAACGCCAGGGTGTAGACCGCCATCGCGGAGTAGATCAGCGTGTTGCTGATGTTCGCGAGGTTCTCGTTGGTCGCGGCGGCCAGATCGGTTGCGGCGGCGAGAGTCACTTCTCAGCCCCTTCGGCAGGTACGACGTGGGTGTCGGGGGAATCGGGGGTGTCGTCGTCGTTCTTCGGCGCGTCGGGCGCCTGCTCGTACAGGGCGCCCGCGAGGTCGCCGAGTTCCTCGGGGACCTTGGCGGACTCGCTGCGCCCGAGGCCGGCCATCTCCACGACGGTCACCCCGTCGGCGCCCTTGACGGCCCGCACCCACACGCGGCGGCGCTGGATGAACAGGGAGCCGGCGAGGCCGAGGATCGCGGCGACGGAACCGGCGAGCGCCCAGCCGCTGGCGGGCTGCTCGGTGACCTGGAAGTTGGCCCACTCCTGGACTCCGTCGAAGGTGACCGTGCCGGCGCCGTTCGGGAGGGTCATGGTCTCGCCGACCTTGAGCTGCTTCTTGAACAGCTTGCCGTCGGAGTCCTTGAACTCCTCCAGGTTGGTCTTGTCGAGCTGGTAGATGCTCTTGGCGAAGCCCGCGTCCACCCCGAGGTCGCCGTGGTAGGCGGAGAGCGCCAGCATCGGGTTGATCAGCGCGGGGAAGGTCGACAGCATCGTGCTGCCCTTGCCGCCGTAGGTCGGGAGGAAGAAGGCGTTGAAGCCGAGCTGCTCCTTCTTCCCCTCGGCGTTGCGGTAGCCGTCCCGGACCATGACGGCGCCGGAGGAGGTGACGTTGGAGTCCAGCGGCAGCAGGGCGGTCGCCTCCTTGTCCATGACGACGTTGCCCTGGCCGTCCTTGATCGTGACGATGGGCGCGTAGCCGTGGGCGGTGAGGTAGACCTTCGAGCCGTCGATCTCCAGGGGCTCGTTGACCTCGATGGTCCTGGTCCGCTCCTTGCCGAAGGCGCCCTCGCTGTAGGTCACCTCGGCCTCGTAGACGCGCGGGGTGCCGCGGTTGGGGCCGCTCGCCTCGTAGGTGCCGTGGAAGTCCTTCAGGCTGAAGCTGAAGGGGGTCAGGTCGTGGTCCGGGTCGAAGAGGTTGCCGGACTTGAAGTCGTCGTACTGGGTGAGCGTGTTGGAGAAGCCGTCGCCCTCCAGGATCAGCTTGTTGCCCTCGTACTTGAACAGCTGGCCCCAGCCGAAGGCGATCAGCATCACGATCAGCGCGATGTGGAAGAGCAGGTTGCCGGCCTCGCGCACGTAGCCCTTCTCGGCGGCGACGGCGTCGCCCACCGTGTGGGCGCGGAAGCGGCGTCCGCCCAGCAGCCGGAGCGCGGCCTCGCGGACCTGCTCGGGCTCGGCCGCGGTGCGCCAGGTGGTGTACGCGGGCAGCCGGTCCAGGCGGCGGGGCGCGCCGGGCGGGCGGCTGCGGAGCTGGCCGACGAACTGCCAGGTGCGCGGGACGATGCAGCCGATGAGGGAGACGAAGAGCAGGATGTAGATCGCGGAGAACCACACCGAGCTGTAGACGTGGAAGAGGCCGAGCTTGTCGTAGAGCGGCCCGAGGATGTCGTGCCGGTCGCGGAACTCGGCGACCTTCATCTCGTCGACGCCGCTCTGCGGGATCAGCGAGCCGGGGATCGCGCCCAGCGACAGCAGCAGGAGCAGCAGCAGCGCCACCCGCATCGAGGTGAGCTGCCGCCAGAACCAGCGGACCCAGCCGACGACGCCGAGGGCGGGGAGGTTCGGGGCCTCCTCCCGGGGGGCGGTGGAGAGCTGGGAGCCGGCGGCGCCGAGATCCTGGTCCTCGCCCGCCGCCGGGGTCTTGTCCGTGGTCGTGTCGCTCATCGGTCAGATCCCTACAGTGAAGCCGTTGGACCAGGTCTGCATGTCCTGCACGATGCTGTCCCACACGCCGGTGAGCAGCAGCAGGCCGGTCGCGATCATCATGACGCCGCCGACCCGCATCACCCACACGTAGTGGCGCTTGATCCAGCCGAAGGCACCGAGCGCCTTGCGGAAGGCGACCGCGGCGAGCACGAAGGGCACGCCTAGGCCGACGCAGTACGCGACGGTCAGTATGGCGCCGCGCCCGGCGGTGCCCTGGTCGGCGGAGAGCGCCAGCACGGAGGCGAGGGTCGGGCCGATGCAGGGCGTCCAGCCGATGCCGAACAGCGCGCCCAGCAGCGGGGCGCCGACCAGGCCGGTGACCGGGCGCTTGTGGAAGCGGAACTCGCGCTGGGTGAACCAGGGCATCAGGCCGATGAAGAAGACGCCCATGAGGATCATGAGGACGCCGAGCACCTTGGTCAGGACGCCCCGCTCCTCCTGGAGCGTCGAGCCGAAGTAGCCGAACAGCGCTCCGCTGGAGACGAACACGGCGGTGAAGCCGAGGACGAAGAGGGAGGCTCCGGCGACCATCCGGCCGCGGCGGGCCTCGCCGAGGTCGGTGCCGGTGACCCCGGTCACGTAGGAGAGGTAGCCGGGGACGAGCGGCAGGACGCAGGGCGAGAAGAAGGAGACGAGGCCGCCGAGGAGCGCGATGGGCAGGGCCACCAGCAGGGCGCCGTTGAGCACCGTGCCGTTGAAGCCCTCGGCGGCGAGGGTGGACATCGAGGTCACGTCACGTCTCCGACTTGCCCGACTCGTCCGACTCGTCCGACTCGTCCGTGAGGTACGGGGCGAGCATCTTGCGGAGCTTCTCCTCACTGAGCGCCTGGAGGGTGCGCGCGGCGACCTTGCCCTCCCGGTCGATGACGAGCGTGGAGGGGATGGCCTGGGGGTTCAGGGTGCCCTTCTCGAAGCGGAGCATCAGCTTGCCGGTGGGGTCGTACAGGCTCGGGTAGCTGACCCCGAACTCCTTCTCGAAGGCGCGGGCCGGGCCGGTGGAGGTGTCGCGGGTGTTGATGCCGACGAACTGGACGCCCTGGTCCTTCACGTCCTGGTAGACCTTCTCGAAGTTCTTGGCCTCGGCCCGGCAGGGCGGGCACCAGGAGCCCCAGACGTTGAGGACGACGACCTTGCCCTTGTAGTCGCCGACGTCGAGCCGGCCTCCGTCGACCGTCTCGCCGGACAGGTCGGGGGCGTCGGCCCGCTCGCCCTTGTCGGCGGTGGAGATGCCGTCCGCGCCCGTGACGAAGCCGGTGTCACCGCCGCCGCCCGAGGTGCCGCCCGAGCCGCAGGCGGTGGCCAGCAGCGCGACCGCCGCGGCGCCGGCGGTCAGGACGACACGGCGGCGGGCCCGGGCGGTGGTGCTGGCGCGGTGCGAGCGGTTCGACCGGTTCGAGCGGTTCGAGCGCAGGGGGGCGCGGCTGGCGGCACTCATGTGAAAAGTTTCGCATGTCCGTTCCGGGGATCTTGCGCACCCCCCTCAGGGGCGGAAACCCGCATTTCAGGCGGCGTTTCCCGAGGGCGTGGGGGCCTCCTTGAGGAAGGTGCTCCAGCCGCCGGCCGGCCGCTGCCCCACCTCGACGGTGCGGAGCTTGGCCAGCACCTCGGGGCGCTGCACGTCCAGCCAGTCGGTGAACTGGCGGAAGGAGACCAGCCGGATGTCCTGGCCGTCCCCCTTCTCCTTCTCCCGTGCGATGTGCTCGATGACGTTCTCGACGGCGTCCATGTAGATGCCGCCGTTCCACTCCTCGAAGTGGTTGCCGACGAAGAAGGGCGCCCGATTCGTCTCGTATGCCCGCTTGAAGCCGGATACGTAGGCCTCGGTGGCCTGTTCACGCCAGCCCGGGTAGTTGTGGGCGGGCGCCTTGGTCGAGTTCAGCGACTGGTTGGCGAGGATGTTGTAGTCCATCGAGAGGACCTCGAAGGAGTGGCCGGGGAAAGGTATCTGCTGCAACGGCAGGTCCCAGATCCCGTCCTTCTTCGCCGGCCACACCTGACGGCCGCCGGGCGAGGAGGCGTCGTAGCGCCAGCCCAGCTCCCGGGCGGTGGGCAGCAGGCTGTCCTGGCCGAGCAGACAGGGCGTGCGGCCGCCGACGAGTTCCTTGTCGTAGTCGAAGGGCAGCGACGGCAGGTCGGTCCAGCCGGTGTTGGTCCGCCACTCCTTCACGAAGGACTTCGCCTGGTCGATCTCGCTGCGCCACTGCGCGGGCGTCCAGTTGCCGACCGTGCCGGTGCCGCCGCAGAAGTGGCCGTTGAAGTGGGTGCCGATCTCGTGGCCGTCGAGCCAGGCCCGGTGGACGTTCTTCAGCGTGTCCTTGATGTGGGCGTCGGTGAGGTAGCCGATGTCGGAGGCGCCGCGCGGGTTGTTCGGCGGGTCGTAGAGGCGCTTCTTCGACTCGGGCAGCAGGTACAGGCCCGAGAGGAAGAAGGTCATGTGCGCGCCGTGCTCCTTCGCGAGGTCGAGGAAGCGCGGGAAGAGCCCGTTGCCGACCTCGCCCGCGCCGTCCCAGGAGAAGACGACGAACTGCGGCGGGGTCTCGCCCGGCTCCAGCGGCACGGGCGCGTCCGGCTGGTGCGGCTGCCTGCCGGTGTACGACGTGGAGCCGTCGCCGATGGGCTTCGCGGGGGCCTCGCCGCTCCCGGAGGGCGACGGCTTCCCGGAACCGCCGGCCTGGTGCGTCCCGCCCGACGCCGTGTGGGAGCCGGAGCCGCAGCCCGCGAGCCCGGCGGCGGCCGCGGCCCCCGCGCCGAGTCCGAGCATCCCCCTGCGGGTGAGAGTGCGGGTGGAAGTGCGCATCGCAACCTCGTTCGTCACGTCCTCTGGTGGTCATCCAGTCAGAGGACGTGACGAACGTGCGGGTTCCGGAAATATGTGCGGGTTACGTAACGAGCGTCACATACCGCCGGTCGCGGGGCCGGTCACGGCGGTCGGTCGCGAGCGCGGACCGCGGCGGTCAGGCCCCGTACGCCTTGCCCTGCCCCTTGACCGGCCTGGCCCCCGCGAGGAGGTGGGCCGGGACGAGGTCGCGGGCGGGCTCGGTGTAGCCGACGGACACGATCCGGTCGCCCCGGTACGTGAACGTGGTCAGCGACGCCAGCGTGCACTGCCGCTTGCGCGGGTCGTGCCAGAGCCGGCGGCGCTCGACGTAGGACCGCAGGGTCCAGATCGGCAGCTGGTGACTGACGATCACGGCCTCGTGCCCGCGCGCCCGCTCCCTGGCCGCCTC
This sequence comes from Streptomyces sp. NPDC047853, assembly GCF_043204535.1. NCBI lineage: Bacteria > Bacillati > Actinomycetota > Actinomycetes > Kitasatosporales > Streptomycetaceae > Streptomyces > Streptomyces sp. NPDC047853. The sequence goes on from NZ_JBIDCI010000021.1 coordinate 42,796, forward strand.
CAGCGCGCTCATCATCCGCACGACCTGGTCCACGTACGGCTCGCCCCAGGACGGCTTGAACGGATTGACCACGTGCTTCCAGTTGGCGGGCCGGCGCAGCGCGCCGTCGCCGATGCCGAAGGTCTTGCCCTGGAAGACGTTCTCGGCCTCCAGGAGCCGCGCGTCGGTGGCGAGGTCGAGTCCGTGCGTCTTGGCGATCGGCGTCGCCGTCTCCTGCGCCCGCTCCAGCGGGGAGGCGACGACGTACGTCACGTCCCGGGGCGCGAGGTGCTCGGCGACCCGGTCGGCCATGCGCCGGCCCAGGTCGGAGAGGTGGTAGCCGGGCAGGCGGCCGTAGAGGACGCCGGTCGGGTTCTCCACCTCGCCGTGCCGCATGACGTGGACGACGGTCAGCTCCTGGTCGCGGTCCTCGCTCATGCGCTCGCCTCCGCGGCCGCGCGGGCCGCCGCCGGGAGGGCGTCGGCGATGCGCTGGAGGGCCCGCTCGTCGTGGGCGGTGGACACGAACCAGGACTCGAAGGAGGACGGCGGCAGGTAGACGCCGTTCGCGAGCAGCGAGTGGAAGAAGGCGGTGAAGCGGAAGGACTCCTGCGCCTTGGCCTCGTCGTAGTTGGTGACCGGCCCGTCGGTGAAGAAGACGGAGAACATGTTGGAGGCGTTCTGCAGGGTGTGCGCGACGCCTTCCTTGGTGAGCGCCTCGGTGACCAGCGACCGGATCCGCGCCGAGACCGCGTCGACCTTGTCGTACGCGGCGTCGTCGAGGAGCCGCAGCTGGGCGAGGCCGGCGGCGGTGGCGACCGGGTTCCCGGAGAGGGTGCCGGCCTGGTAGACGGGGCCGGCCGGGGCGAGGTGCGCCATGACGTCCGCGCGTCCGCCGAAGGCCGCGGCCGGGAAGCCGCCGCCCATGACCTTGCCGAAGGTCATGAGGTCGGGGACCACGCCCTCCACGCCGAACCAGCCTGCCCTGCTGGTGCGGAAGCCGGTCATGACCTCGTCGGAGACGAACAGCGCGCCGTTCGCGGCGCACGCGTCCTTGAGCCCCTGGTTGAACCCGGGCAGCGGCGGCACGACGCCCATGTTGCCGGGCGAGGCCTCGGTGATCACGCAGGCGATCTCGCCGGGGTGGGCGGCGAAGGCCGCGTGCACCGCCTCGAGGTCGTTGTACGGCAGCACGATCGTGTCGCTCGCCTGGGCGCCGGTGACGCCGGGGGTGTCGGGCAGCGCGAAGGTGGCCAGGCCCGAGCCGGCGGCGGCCAGCAGCGAGTCGACGTGGCCGTGGTAGCACCCGGCGAACTTGACCACCTTGGTCCGCTGCGTGAACCCGCGGGCCAGCCGGATCGCCGACATCGTGGCCTCGGTGCCGCTGGAGACCAGCCGCACCTCCTCCAGCGGGGCGACCCGCTCGACCATCGCCTCCGCGAGGGCGACCTCACCCTCGGCGGGCGTCCCGAACGACGTCCCGCGCGCCACCGCCTCCTGCACCGCGGCGACCACCTCGGGGTGCGCGTGCCCGAGGATCATCGGCCCCCAGGAACAGACCAGATCGACGTACTCCCGCCCGTCGGCGTCGGTGAGGTAGGGCCCGGTGCCGGACACCATGAACCGGGGCGTGCCGCCGACGGCGCGGAACGCGCGCACCGGGGAGTTCACACCGCCGGGCGTGACGGCCGCCGCGCGGTCGAACAGAGCCTGCGAGGCCGGTGCTTCGTATGGGTATGCCAGTTCGCTCATGACCTGCGACTTCTCCGACCTTCTCGACCTTCTCCGACGTATCGGACGCTGCCCGGGCCCGGCTGGGGCCCCGCACGCCCCCTGGTTGCCCAGGGTGACCTCATCAGGGTAGACAACCGCCCCGATCGCCGTACCGTCTGCCAGACTGGAGCCCATCCACGCAGCTCACGCGGGCGGCGTGGAGGGGGGCCGCCGACGTCCCGCGGACATATGACGGACATATGTTTCACCGCACGTTTCGGCGAGCGGCCGTGGGGGAGGTCACTGACACGATGATCGGGTTGCGCGGCGGGGGCCACGCGTCCTAGAAAAGCAGTCGGGTGGAGATATGCATCGCGGTGGCGGACTGGGCGAGGGGACCGACGACCTGGGTCCTCGACGTGCCCGGCGGGGGAGGCACCGGCGCGAGGCGCAGGAAGCGACCGACGCACGTCAGGCACACGGCATCCCGGGCGAGCCCGACCGGCTCGACCGGCGGGCCGACCGGCTGGGGGCGGGGAGCAGGAATGGTGGTCGGGTGGGGGTGACCTACAAGTACTTCGGCGCGCCCGACGGCGCGACCGCGGCACGCGTCCCGATCTCGATGCGCCCCGAGGAACTCGGCGGCGACGAGCTCGGGATGAACGGCATGTTCACCAAGATCAAGCCGGAGACCATGGCCGCGATGGTCCTCACCGGCATCGAGGGCGTCCCCCTGCACAAGGTGCCCCCGCTGGAGCTGGTCGTCCTGCACCCCGACTACGCGGTCGTGAAGCTCCCGATGACCGTCGTCGACCCCCTGCGCGGCATCGGCGAGGAGGCCGTCGGCGCGGCGGCCTTCATCTGGTCGACGGTCCCGGACCGGGGCGGCCCACGGGACGCGTTCAACGTGTACCAGCTGCTGCACGAGTGGCAGGACTTCTCGCACCGGCTGCATGAGGCGGGGCACCAGCCGTACTGCCTGGTGTGGCCCTGAGCTGGGGTTTCGTAGGGCCGGGCGGGGTCTTCGGGCCTCGCCCTTCTGCGTGCCGGGGAGGGGCCGTCAGGCGGTCAGGGCACATGGAGGGCACGTCGGCTTTGCCGGGGTGCCGAGGTGCCCAGGGTGGTGCGGGTCCTGCTGGATCATCGGCCGGCCTCATTCCGGCGACGTCGGCGCGCTTCGGGTGGCGATGAGTATCTGTTCCGCCCGGGTGGTGTTGTCGCTCCGGACGGCCTGAGCCATCGCGGCGCGAGCGGCCTCGGGAGCCGTCTCCGGCGGAACCACCAGCAGCGAGAAGACGTCCCGGTCGCCTCGGGTGACGAGAACGGTGTCATCGCCCACCGCGAAGGAGTCGATGTGCACCACCCGGCCGTCCACGACGATCCGCGTCGTGAGCCCGTCCCAGGCAGCGGCGTCCAGTCCGACGCGCGTGATCGGGCCGACATGGCCGGTGAGGGCGTCCACCAGTGCGGGCAGCTCGGCACGGACGTCGCGCGACCGCGGCCACCACGCACCGTCGAGCACACCATCTCGCGACTCCGTGGTCCGCAGCCGGAGCAGCGCGTATCCGGGAAGTACGTCCCCGTGCACGCCACCCGGCAGGTGCCGGGCAGCCGAAGGGGGGTCGGAGCCGGTCATGAGGATCACCTGTTTCCCGACGTACCGATCCCGCTCGCTCCGTCCCGACCGCGTGCCTTCCGCGGAGCGGGTGATCCCGGTCCCGGAACAGCCGGGCCGGGGTGGCCGTAGTGGAAGGCGGCGATGCGTTCATCGTGCTGGGCGTTGAGCAGGTGGATGACGAGCACGCCCAGGGCGATCGCCGCCAGGAGCACGATTACAGTGACGAGGATTTCCATGGTGGTCACATCCCCTTCGCCTGGTTCGGTACGCCGATGGTGACTCCGGGGATCCGTGGACGCGGGGCAGGATCGGCCAGGTGCCCACCTTCGGAGTTCCAGACCGCTTCCGAGGCACGGTCGTCCTTCGCGGCAGTCCGCAGGTTTTCCGCCTCCGCCACGAGCCGGCTCGCGGTCGACGTGCCCAGCGGGTCGCTCCCGGCCGCCATCAGCCACGCGGCCGAAGCAGCCGGCGTCGACGGCGGAATCACCAACAGGTTCCAGCGGCCTACGCGGTACGAAAGCAGCAGCAGCTCGTGCGGGTCCTGCTCGGCCAGGAACCAGCCGACCTTCACCACACGCCCGGCCACGATCACCTTGCGCGGAATGACGGGCCAGTGAACCGGATTCACGGTGACCCGGGTGATCCGTCCCCAAAGCGGATCGAGCAAGGCCAGCAACGCGGGGAGTTCCGCCGCGAGATCAGGGGAGCGGGGCCACCAGGCACCGTCCAGCAAAGCGGGTGCGGAACCTGCGGGAGCCAGTGACAGACGCGGAGACGAGGTGGTGAACCGGTCTTCGGATGTCGGCGGGAGGGAAACGGTCGCAGTCATGGTGCGAACCTCTGCCCCGGGCCGATTACCACCGGCCCGTGTCATCTATCGCCGAAAACGACACGAGCGTGGAAGCCGGTGTACGGAATGCCCTCGGTAACTTCAGCGTACTCCTGGAACCATCCGCACGGACCGTGGAACCCACCTGGGTTCTCCTCCGGACTCTGGCTCAACAGGCGGCCCAGGCAAACTGACCGGGTGGTGCGGGGCCGTTCTCATCTGCGCCGTTTCCGTGGGGGCCTCAGGCGTAGGAGTTCCTCATGCAGCAATCGGCCGACCAGCGCGCCGCCGAAGAGGACGACACCCACGCCGACCAGCCAGGATTGAATGACCAGGACGGTGCCGACGAGACCGTAGGTGACGGCGTTGGACGCGATCAACGGCGAGAACACGACGCTGGAGAAGACCCTCAGGCCGAGCAGACCGATCACGGTGGCCACCGCGCCCGGGAGCAGGGCACGCCAGCGGATCCGGCCGCCGAGCAGCAGATGCTGGGACCACCAGAGGAACAGAACAGCGCTCAGCGATGCAACGACCCCTCCTGCCAGCGGTTTCGGCCGCAGCGTGGTGGTGGCGGAGAGGAAGAGGTATCCGGTGAGAACGCCGATCCAGACCAGATGCCGCCACCTGGCCCACCAGCGGGCCGGTGGCAGGTCCCAGACCTTCTCGTAGCCGGTCTGCACCGCCGCGCCGAAGGAGAGGCCGAACACGGCAAGGGCGGCGATACCGAACACGGTCGTGCTCCGCAGCGCCTGCCCGGGTCGGGTGAACAACTTCTCGACCTGCCGTCTGGAGGCAGGCGAGACGCCAAGCCCCTCCCCCAGCCACTGTGCGAACCCCCGTCCGCGCTCGGGATCGGCAGAGGAGACGATGATCAGCAGAGGCACCAGCGTGAGCAACCCGAGCGCCGCAAAGCTCAGCGAACGCGACCCCAGCTCGATGCCCCTGCTCCGTCGCCATCCACGCCCGACCGGTGAACGACTGACGGCGAGGCGGAGCCGCCCGAACCATGGTGGACGGTCCGCGGCAGTAGAAGGCTTCATCGGCATGTCTGTCGACTACCACGGTCCATACCGTCACCACGTGAGGGCACGACGGGACGCTTCACCCGACCAACGACGCGCCCCAGCCGTCCCTACCGGGCCCACCACCAGCCACCAGCCGGCCTTCGCGCCTCTCGACGACGCGCCCTCAGGCAGCATCACGGTGGCTTCGCACCGCGCTCCTCACGGAGAGCACCCGTGCGCCTCCCGGGCGCCACCGGTCACTGTCGCCAGTCTCCCCGGACCCGTCGCCGGTCCCCGCGTATCCGTTCGCCCCGATCCCGGCGGCGGACGAGGTCGCCCGGCTCGAGGTCGCCCTCCATCAACCGCCCGACCGCGAGACCGACGGCGCCCAGCCCCAGGACCAGCAGGAACGCCCAGGCGTCCCCGAAATAGGCGGCGAAACCCAGGGCCATTCCCGTGATCAGGCCCACCACGGCTCTGCTCATCACGTGCTCCTTGGCCTACTCCGGCCTTCCACCTCGACTACCGGACGCGCTGTCCCTCCTCCTCTTCCTCCTCTTCCTCCTCATCGGGCAGTTTCACGTCGCTCACCGTGATGTTGACTTCGACGACTTCCCGACCCGCCATCCGCTCCACCGCCGAGACCACGTTCTCGCGCACCTCACCGGCCACGTCCTTGATGGGGACGCCGTAGTCGACAACGATCTCCAGATCAACGGCCGCCTGCGTCTCTCCGACCTCGACACCGACTCCGCGGGTGGCGGACCGGCCGCTCCCGGCACCAGGCATCCGTTCCCGCATGGATCCCATCGCGCGGGCGGATCCGCTCCCCAGGGCATGGACGCCGCGCACGTCCCTCGCCGCCATTCCGGCGATCTTCGCCACCACTACATCCGCGATGGTCGTCCGGCCGCGGGACCCGGGCGCTCCACCACGCTTGACGCCGGTGTTCTCAGTCATCGGGACAGTCCTCCCTCACGAGGCCCACACGGCACTCTCGTCCAAATGTACGCCTTTCATACTTTTTGCTCCACCAGGCGATCGGGCCTCCCCCCGCCCCTCGGCACGGACCGCGTCGCGCTGCGAAATATCAAATCCCGCCCTTCCGTCACCCAACCCCGCCGACGTAAATATTAATTGCGGAATAGTTGCGTGCATTGGGGTTCTGAATTTTCGACCGGGCGCGACCCGCCCGCAATCAATCCCACTCGGGCACATCTCTGCGTAATATGCCACCAATTCTCAAGCTTCCCGGCAGGAAAAGGCCCGGTAGCTCACGGCCCCTCCACAGGAAATGGCCTCTCAAATGAAGCTGAAGATCCCGCAGGCGGCCAGACGCCGCTCTCTGACCGGATGGCTGACCACAGGACTCGCGGCGACGGTTGCCGCCGTGATGGTCGCCGTCGTGCCGACGCCTGCCGAGGCGATCGCCACGCCCGTACCCCTCGGCACGGCTGCCAGTTTCTCGGTTCTGGCAGGTTCCGAGGTCACCAACACCGGGCCGTCACTCCTCAGTCAGGATCTCGGAGTGAGTCCGGGGACGGCCATCTCCGGGTTCCCGCCGGGCCAGGTCCTCGGTGCCGTGCACGCGGCGGACCAGGTAGCCAACAACGCCAAGAGCGACCTCGTCACGGCGTACAACAACGCCGCGAGCCAGGCCACCGACTTCGCCCTCGCGGCGGGAATCGGTGCCGGTCAGACCCTGCTCCCCGGCGTCTACACCGCTTCGTCCGGTGTGGGCCTCACCGGTGACCTGATCCTGGACGCCGGCGGGAACCCGAACGCCGTCTGGGTCTTCCAGATCCCCGAGGCGCTGACGACGGCCTCCTCCAGCCGGGTGCTGCTCACGAACGGCGCCTCGGCGTGCAACGTGTACTGGCAGATCGGAAGTTCGGCCACGCTCGGCACCAACTCGACGTTCGTCGGCACCCTTATGGCACTGACCTCGATCAGCGTGAACACGGGGACGAACATCGAGGGCCGGGCGCTGGCCCGCAACGGCGCCGTGACGCTCGACAACAACAGGATCTTCCCGGGCAGCTGCTCGACCACGACGTCCGGCACCACGTCCGGGACCACCACCGGCACCACGACCGGGACCACCACCGGGACCACGACCGGGACCACGACCGGGACCACGGTCGGCACCACGACCGGTACGACCACCGGCACCACCGTGGGCCTGATCGGTGGCGGCCTCCTGGGCGGGCCGCTCGTCACCGGCGGGGGCACCGTGGGGTCCACCTCCGGCAACACTTCCGGCAACACGGCGGGCAACACCACCGGGAACACCGGTGGGAACAACGTCACCGCCGGAAACACCTCGGGCAACACCGGCGGCCACCACGGCAAGCCCGGTGGGCCCAACCACGGGGACGACCATGACGGTAAGCCCGGTGGTGGCCACGGAGAGGGTCATGACGAGGGCGGCAAGCCCGGCAAGGGGAACGGAGGAATGCCCAGCAAGCCGGACCACGGCTACGGCATGGGACCTGACGAGTTCCCCGGCAGCTACGGCTACGGCGACGCTCCGAAGACCGAGGAACACGAGGACTCCAAGGGCTAGACAGCCCATCGAGCTGCGATGAGTCCCTCCACCGGATGACGGCGCGCTGCGGAATCACATCGATTCCGCAGCGCGCCTCCGGTGCGTCTCCAGATGCATACCGATTGCGGGCAGAAGACATGAAGGCAAGGTGGGCGGTGGCCAGCCGAATCGAAGCAGCGGACGTGCGTGACCTCGGGCAGTGCGACTCCGGTCCGCCGCGGGAACGCCACGCCGAACCGGGCGCTTCCGGATCACTGCCGGTGGGGGTACGGCTACTGAAAACGGTCCTGCACACGACCGTGTTCCTCTGCCTGGCCGTGACTGCGGTCCACGTCGCCCTCGTCTTCTTCCACGTCGCACCGCCCAACCCCGTCTCCCGGCGGTACAACCAGCAGATCGACGCATGGGTCTATCCCCTCTTCGAACAGAACTGGCGGCTTTTCGCGCCCAATCCCGATTCCGTCAACCGACAGGTCCTGGCGAGAACCGCGCACGCCGACCCCGGTGGATCGATGCAGGTCAGTCCTTGGTTCGACCTGTCGGCCGTGGACAGTGAGGCCATCGAACACCAGGCGTTTCCCAGCCACACGGCACAGAATCTGCTGCGCCGCGCCTGGACCGCTTACGCCGAATCACACGGGAAGGACGACACCGCTCGCTCGGAGCGGGCCGCGATGCTCCAGAAATACATGAACAACATCGCCTCGGACCGCATCGCCGAGCACCGCGGCGACGACGGCCGCCACATCGACTTCATCCAGCTCCGGGTCATCACGCTCCCCGTCGCGGCACCCGGCTCCAACGCGGCGGACAGTCCACCGAAGCCTGTCGAGAACCGACTCCTGCCCTGGTGGAAGGTGACCTCTCATGGGAAGTGAACGGCTGCGCAAGCTCCCCGCTGCGGCACTCACGCTCGTCACCGGCCGACCGGTATCCCTGTACGCCACGTCGGTGCTGCGCATCGGCTACGGACTGCTCTACCTGGTCTTCCTGCTCCGCGAGTTCCCGCACCGCCACGAGATCTGGGGTCCGGGCTCCCCGTGGACACCCGCGCTGGCCGCGCAGCTCTTCGACCAGACCGGGTGGTACAGCTTCCTGCTCCTGTCGGACGACCGGGCCTACTTCGAGCTGTGCTACGGGGTGGCTCTCGTGACGTCCGCGCTGTTCATGCTCGGCTGGCGGACCCGGGCCACGTCCATCGTGTTCGCCGTCGTGGTGACGTCGTTCCACTCACGGTCGATCTTCATGACGGACGGAGGCGACAACCTGGTCCTCCTGATGTCCCTGTACCTCGTGCTCACCGCGTGCGGCCGACGCTGGTCCCTGGACGCACGCCGCGAGCGACGCAAGGCGGCTCGCGCGGCCGGTGCGACACCCCGTGCGAAGAGTCCCGGCCCGACCGCTCGGCAACTCCGTGACGCCCGCGTCACCTTGACCACCGTGGTGCACAACTGCGGCGTCTTCGTCATCGCGGCCCAGGTCTGCTTCCTGTACGGATCAGCCGGCCTGTACAAGGTCCAGGGATCGTACTGGGCCGACGGCACGGCACTCCACTACGTACTGCACCTCGAACTCTTCCAGCCCTGGCCCGCGCTCTCCCTCTTCCTGGACCAGTACCCACTCGCGATCGCGGCCATCAGCTACCTGACCGTGCTCACCCAGGTCGCTTTCCCGTTCGTACTGTTCGGCAGGCTCAAGTACCCGGTCCTCGCGGTCCTGCTGGGCATGCACGCCGGCATCGCGGTCCTGCTGGGGCTGCCGGTCTTCTCGGGCGCCATGATCATCGCGGACGCCGTGTTCCTGCCCGACCGCTTCTACACCTCACTGCCCCGCCTGGGGCGCCGTACGGCACGGCGGTTCGGCGTACGGCTGCCGCGGCCCCGCGGTGAGACCGGAGTGGCCGGGGGTGGCGCCGTGCCTCCGCAGGTCAAGTCCGGGAGCCCCGGCTTGCACCTGCGGTGAAGGTCGGCGGCAGGGCGGAAGGGATGACACCGACGGTCCGCCGGGGCCACCGTCAGCGACGGCCTGCGGGCAGGGCGCAGGTCGCGGTTCCGCCCGGCAGACGGTCGCGGTTGTTCGCGACGATCCGGTAGACGCCGTGCGCGACCCAGCGGAACGGCGGCAGGGTGAGCAGCGCGCCGAGAACGGCCCACCCCTTGCCTGCGCGCAGCAACAGCCTGGCCACCGCCTGCGCACCGCCGTACACGGCCCCGTCGGGCGTGATCCACAGGGCCTCGTACTCGGCCTGACTCTGAGTGGCGCCCAGAGCGGCCAGGTCAGCGAACTGCCACGGTGTGATGGAGCAGTCGGGTCGTAGCCGGCGTTCGAGGAAGGTGACTGACGTCGTACAGAATCGGCAGTCACCGTCGTAAACCAGTACAGGTCGGGTCCGCATGGCAGCAATCCTGCCTCACCAGGGCAGTCGGCCAGGGCAGGCCGCCCCATGGCGCTTCCGACGGTTCATCGTCACGAGCCGACGCGGCCAGGGTTTCGGGCCTCAGGCTCGCGATGCAACGGGTGGGGTGTGAGACGGCCACGGCCAGATCCCGCCGCCCGACCCGCTCGCAGCCGGCAGCTCCGGGGTACGCAACGGCGCCTTCGCCCGACCCCGTCTGTTCGAGTTGCCTTGACGCGTCCGATGTGGCGGTCGTGGTGGAATGTGACTGCCCGCATCGGCCTGGCACCGGCATTTTCGGCACACTGGACGAGGCCCGGAGCATCGAGCAGCAGGGAGTGGGCGTGAGCGGAGACGTGCCGGGCAGGGACAGCGAGCCGATGACCTCTTCTGTGAGCAGTGTCCAGGGCGGGGCCCTGACCCTGGCAGGGGTGCTGGCGGCGGCGGAGACCGCTGCACCGGTGGAGTCCCTCGACGTGGTCGCACGGATGCTCAGGGAGCATCTCGGGGCCGTGTCGGTGTCGTTCCTGATCACCGACTTCACCGGCGGTTCGGTCGTACGGCTGGGGGCCGCAGGAAGCGTCGATACCGGCGAGCCCGCCCGCCGCATCACGATGCGGGGCACCCTGTACGACGACGTGATCCGCACCCAGCAGCCGCGCGTGGAGGAAACGGGCGAAGACAGGCGGGTACGCGTGGTCGCCCCGGTGACCAACCGAGGGGATGCCATAGGGCTTCTCGAACTGTTCCTGCCCGCGGCACCGGACGCCCAGGTGATGCAGGAGATCGGCGAGAGCGCGCATGCCCTGGCGTACATCGTCATCGCGAACCGGTCCTTCACCGACGTCTATCAGTGGGGCCGCCGCACCAAGCCGTTGAGCCTGGCGGCGGAGATCCAGCACCGGCTGCTGCCGGCGTCACTGGCGTGCGAGGCGGCACAGTTCGCGGTCGCCGGGGCCCTGGAACCCGCCGACCACGTCGGGGGCGACACCTTCGACTACACGATCGACCGGGACGCGGTGCAGCTCTCCGTCACCGACGCCATGGGCCACGACGTCGACGCCGCGCTCCTGGCCACCCTCGCCGTGGGTGCCCTGCGCCGGGCCCGACGGGCGGGCGCCGACCTCGCCGAGCAGGCCCGCCAGGCCGATCAGGCCATGCGCGAGCACAGCCCGGGCTACGTCACCGGACAAATTCTGCGGATCAGCCTGGCCGACGGCGGTACCGAGTTCATCAACGCCGGGCACCCCTGGCCGCTGGTGATGCGGGACGGGCAGGTGCGGCAGATCACTCCGCAGGTCGACATGCCGTTCGGTTTGCACGTACCGCACACCTACCGTGTCCAGCGGCTGGATCTACGGCCCGGTGACCGGCTGGTGATGCTGACGGACGGCATGCTGGAACGCAACGCCGGCAGCGTCGCCCTGCCGGACCTGATCGTCCGTACCCGCGCACTGCATCCCCGCGAAGCCGCCCGCGCCCTCATAACTGCCGTCGTCGATGCCAATCAGGGACATCTGGAGGACGACGCGACCATCATGTGCCTGGACTGGCACGGCATCGAGAGGGTAGGGCGGGACGCCGACACGGGTGCCGACCTCGCCGACGCCTCTGCCCCGTCGCGGACAGGACGGGCCGCTCCCAGCTGACGAGCCGTCTGGTCGCTTCGCTCGGAGCCCATGCGCTCCGACCAAAACCGCGTCCGTCTCGTCCCCGCGTCGACCACCGCGTCCTGGTCTCACAACGCTTCGTCGGCCACAGCCCCGCCGCCCGCGAGCAGGTCATAGCGCTCGCGGGCCGACCACTCGTCGGCTGAAACGCTTCGTTCCGGCTGGAGCAATACCTGTAGTCGCGGGTCGAGATTCAAATGGAACGCGCAGACAGATTCTCTACCGCAGTAAGCGGAGCGGATTTCTTCAGCACCCACAGACCGCCGCACCGTGCTACTGTCGATCTCAGTTGCAGTTGTGGTTCCCAGACTTCAAGCGCCCTCCGTCCGGCCCCCGTGCCGACGGAAGCGCTTTTGTATATCCGGTCTTTTCCGGATGGGGTGATCATCGCGGCGACGCGGTGCCCGCACAGTGCGGGTACCGACGCACTGCCCCGAAGGAGAAAAAGACATGGCTACTGGCACCGTGAAGTGGTTCAACGCGGAAAAGGGCTTCGGCTTCATCGAGCAGGACGGTGGCGGCGCCGACGTGTTCGCCCACTACTCGAACATCGCCGCCCAGGGCTTCCGTGAGCTGCTCGAAGGCCAGAAGGTGAACTTCGACATCGCGCAGGGCCAGAAGGGCCCGACGGCCGAGAACATCGTTCTCGCCTGACTCTGACGCGCACTTAGCAGCTGGGGCCCGCATCCTTCGGGGTGCGGGCCCCAGCTGCTCGCATTTTTCCGCAGTTTTCCTGTGGACGACGGCCAGGACATCCGTACGCTCACCGCGCCCGGATCGGCCGCACGGCGCATCACTTGTTTCAGGGGTCCGCGCCCGCCCCCTTTTCGCCGGCCAGTTCCGTGGCCGCGCCCACCGGCCTTTCTTGCAATTCTCCGTGCCGCTCTTCGCTGCGGGAATTCCTTGATATGTGCCGAGTCGAGGAAGGTTCCGCATGAACCGCACACGCACGAACGAACGATTCACCCGCACCCGCAACGGCGGTGCCGACTCCCAGAGGGGCGGCAGCCGCTTCGGTTCGTCGGCCCCGCGCCGCTCCGGCGGGCCGAACCGCTCCGGCGGGCCGAGCCGCTCCGGCGGTCACGGCCGCCGACCCGCCCCGGTTCAGGGCGAGTTCGCCCTCCCCGAGACGATCACTCCCGCGCTTCCCGCCGCGGAGGCCTTCGCCGCTCTCGACATGCCCCACGAGCTGCTGGCGGCGCTCGGCTCGCAGGGCGTGACGGTGCCGTTCCCGATCCAGGCCGCCACGCTGCCGAACTCCCTCGCGGGCCGCGACGTCCTCGGGCGGGGGCGCACCGGTTCCGGCAAGACCCTGGCCTTCGGGCTGGCCCTGCTCGCCCGGACGGCCGGACGACGCGCCGAGGCCCGGCAGCCGCTGGGGCTGGTGCTCGTACCGACCCGTGAGCTGGCGCAGCAGGTCACCGACGCGCTCACGCCGTACGCCCGGTCGGTGAAGCTGCGTCTGGCCACCGTGGTGGGAGGGATGCCGATCGGCAGGCAGGCGAGCGCGTTGCGCGGCGGGGCCGAGATCGTCGTCGCCACGCCGGGACGCCTCAAGGACCTCATCGGACGCGGCGACTGCCGGCTGGACCAGGTCGCCGTCACCGTCCTCGACGAGGCCGACCAGATGGCCGACATGGGCTTCATGCCGCAGGTCACCGCCCTGCTGGACCAGGTCCGGCCCGACGGGCAGCGCATGCTGTTCTCCGCCACGCTCGACCGCAACGTCGACCTGCTCGTGCGCCGCTACCTGAGCGACCCCGTCGTCCACTCCGTCGACCCGTCGGCCGGCGCGGTCACGACCATGGAGCACCACGTGCTCCACGTCCACGGCGCCGACAAGCACGCGGCCACCACCGAGATCGCCGCACGCGACGGCCGGGTACTCATGTTCCTGGACACCAAGCACGCCGTCGACCGCCTCACCGAACACCTCCTGAACAGCGGGGTACGGGCCGCCGCCCTGCACGGGGGCAAGTCGCAGCCGCAGCGCACCCGCACGCTGACGCAGTTCAAGGACGGACACGTGAGCGTGCTGGTGGCGACCAACGTCGCGGCGCGCGGCATCCACGTCGACAGCCTCGACCTCGTCGTCAACGTCGACCCTCCGACCGACCACAAGGACTACCTCCACCGCGGCGGCCGCACGGCCCGCGCCGGTGAGTCCGGCAGCGTCGTCACCCTGGTCACCCCCAACCAGCGCCGCGGCATGACCCGGCTCATGGCCACCGCCGGCATCGTCCCGCAGACCACCCAGGTCCGTTCGGGCACGGAGGACCTGCACCGCATCACCGGCGCCCAGGCACCTTCCGGCATCCCGGTCGTCATCACCGCGCCCGTGGTCGAACGCCCCAAGCGGCGCGGCTCCACCTCACGCGGCCGGCGCCGCCCCGCTGCGGCCCGCCGCACGGCCGCGGGGCGGTCCGCCCTCGGTGGCGCGGCATGACCCCCGTGATCAGGAAGCCGGCCCACCCCCGCAGGAGGCACCCCTTGACGCTGGTCCAGCCGCAGTTCCGCACGGTTCGCCCCCACCCCGCGCACGGCTGCGCGGCCGGCCCCGCGGACGCGGGCGAGCCCCAGGTGTGGGAGGACATGACCGTGGAAGTGGCGCTGTCCGTGATGGCCGCCGCGCGTACGGGTCACCTGGTCGTACGCGACGAGGACGGCCTGTGCACCGGGCTGGTCCACGGCGTCCGTCTCACGGCCGTGCGGGACAGCTCGGGATACACGGACCGCATCCGCCTGCGGGACGTCGCCGACCTCATCGGTCCCTTCGCCCCGCAGGCCGCCACGGCGGCCTGAGCCGAGCAGCACGCGAAAGGGCCCTACCGGCACGCCGGTAGGGCCCTTTCGCGTGCCGGGAAGCGCGCCGCGAAGCCCGGCAAGCCTTGGCGGTCGCCGCAGGGATACCTCATCACCAAGCCCATGAAACCTGTACTCGCTGGAGTAGACATTCGGTCATCATGTGGTTATGGTTTCTTTCGTAGTCGAGATCGAGCGAGGCCCGGCAGACACGAACTGCCGGGCAGCAGTACCCGCATGACGGTCCGGTGGTGGAGTTTCGAAGCCAGGGTTGTCGCAGGACGGCGACGGGACTGACGACCGGACCGGGTGGCCCGCAGTGATGAGGGGCCGCCGAGCAGTACGGCAGTACCGCAGTTCGAGCGGGACACCGTCCCGCGGACAGTTGGTTCAGAGGGAAGAACGGAGGAGTCGAGCGCCATCAGGATCGCCCGGGCGGATGGCACGAGGCCCGGGTACCGCAGGACATCGATAGGCAGGTGGTCTCCGGTCACGCATCCGCGATCCCCGCACCTCCGCGGCAGTACAGCGCGGCAGTGCGGAAACAGAATGCCGGCGCAGCACTAGGGCCGGCAGATGGTGTTGCAGTTCCTTCGGGGCCTTGGTGTCGCACGACACCAAGGCCCCTCGACGTGCTCCGCCGGAGTGGCCGGAGACAGCGCGGTCCAGTGCCCCGGGCACACGGCACGCACCGCCCCCGGCCTTCGACCGGCCGCGCGCGAAGACCACCAGGCGCAGCACCGCGAAACGACCCACGCCGGCGAGGGCCGAGGCGGAGAGGTAGACGGCCTGCTCCAGCACCGGACCGGACGTCGCCACCACACAGTGCAGGCCGAACATGGCGAGGCAGGTGACCGCGTACGCCGCCGCCGCCGAGCCGGCCGACTGTGCGTGCTCGCGCCAGGTCGCGCCGCGGCCCGCGCCGAAGGTGAAGCGGGCGTGCAACTCGGTGGCGAGGAGCGTAGAAACCACGGTGATCAGCGCGTTGGCCAGGGCCCACGGCAGCCAGGAGGCGAGGGCCGCCACGGCGAAGCTGGAGGCGAGCCCGATCCCGCCGCCGCAGAGCACGAAGCGCGCGAAGGCGGTGCAGGTGCCGGGTGCCGTCTTCCGCGGGTGGTGCGCTGTGTCCATGATCCGCCCCCTGTTCACCTGATCCGGCCCCCTCCGCGGACGCCTCCCGGGCCTCGTGGCCGGGGACCCTCGTTCGCGCTGACACCATGATGGCACACACATGGCACCATGACGACCCTTTTTGGCGCCATGCGTCGCCATGAGGTGCCACGAGTGGCGCCCTTCGCTGGTCGATGACGACTCGTCCCAGGTCAGCGCCATGGCACCGATACGCGTACGAGGCACCAGACACGCGTGCGGGGCGACGTACGCCGACGCGGTGTCGGTGTACGCCGCCCCGGTGGGACGGGTGCCGGGCGGGGGAGGCCGGCCGGCGGTGCGGGTCAGCTCGGGTCGCGGTCGAAGGACGCCTTCGCCCAGAGGTAGCCGAGGACGGTGAGGAGCAGGCACCAGCCGGCCGCGAGCCAGCCGTTGTGCCCGATCTCGGTGCCGAGCAGCAGTCCGCGCAGGGTCTCGATGGCCGGGGTGAAGGGCTGGTACGCGGCGATCGGCTGGAACCAGCCCGGCATCGCGTCCACCGGGACGAAGGCGCTGGAGATGAACGGCAGGAAGATCAGCGGCATGGCGTTGTTGCTGGCGGCCTCGGCGTTCGGGCTGACCAGGCCCATGCCGACCGCGACCCAGGTGAGCGCCAGGGTGACGAAGGCCAGCAGCCCGAGCGCCACGAGCCACTCGAGGACGGTGGCGTCCGTCGAGCGGAAGCCGATGGCCACGGCGACGGCGCCGACGACGACCACGCTCGCCATCGCCTGAAGAACGCTGCCGACCACGTGCCCGACGAGCACCGACCCGCGATGGATGGCCATCGTGCGGAAGCGGGCGATGATGCCCTCGCTCATGTCCATGGCGACGGAGACCGCGGTGCCGATGGTGGTGGAGCCGATGGTCATCAGCAGCAGCCCCGGCACCAGGTAGGCGACGTACTCGGACCGGTCGGCGCCGCCGTCGCCGATCCCCGCGCTCATCACGTCGCCGAAGATGTAGACGAAGAGCAGCAGGAGTACGACCGGCGTGAGCAGCAGGTTCAGCGTCAGGGACGGATAGCGCCGGGCGTGCAGGAGGTTGCGGCGCAGCATCGTGCCGGAGTCGCGCGCGGCGAGGGAGAGCCGGGTCGGGCGGGCGACGGCCGGGGCGGCGTTCATCGGACGGTCTCCTTGGGCTGGTCGGTGGGGCCGGTCAGGGCGAAGAACACGTCGTCGAGGTCGGGGGTGTGCACGGTCAGCTCGTCGGCCTCGACGCCGGCCGCGTCGAGCCGGTCGAGGAGGGAGCGCAGCGCGCGCTGGCTGCCGTCGGACGGGATCTGCAGGGTGAGCGCCTCGTCGTCGCGGGTGACCTCGCCGAGGGCGAGGGCGGCGGACCGGTGGGCGGCGGGGTCGGTGAAGCGCAGGCGCACGTGACCGCCGGGGATCTGCCGCTTCAGTTCCTCGGCGCTGCCTTCTGCGGCGATCCCGCCGTCGTGGAGCACGGCGATGCGGTCGGCGAGTTCGTCGGCCTCCTCCAGGTACTGGGTGGTGAGGAAGACCGTCACCCCGCCCGTGACCAGCTCGCGGATGATGCCCCACATGGTGTGGCGGCTGCGCGGGTCCAGGCCGGTGGTCGGCTCGTCGAGGAAGATGATCCGCGGGCCCCCGACCAGGGTCATCGCGATGTCCAGGCGGCGCTTCATGCCGCCGGAGTAGGTGGAGGCCGGCTTCTTCGCCGCCTCCGTCAGGTCGAACCGCTCCAGCAGCTCGGCGGCGACCCGGCGCCCCTCCGCCCTGGACAGGTGGTGCAGGTCGGCCATGAGGAGCATGTTCTCCTCACCGGTGATCAGGCCGTCCACCGCGGAGAACTGCCCGGTGACCCCGATCGCGGCACGGACGGCCTGGGGGTCGGCGGCGATGTCGTGGCCCGCGACCTGGGCCTGCCCGCCGTCGGCCGTGACGAGGGTGGAGAGGATCTTCACGGCGGTTGTCTTGCCGGCGCCGTTCGGGCCGAGCAGCGCGAAGACGGTTCCGGCGGGGATGTGCAGGTCGATGCCGTCGAGGACGGTCTTGTCGCCGTACGACTTGCGCAGACCGACGGCGGAGACAGCGGCCGGTGACGGGTGGCGACCGTCCCGCCTGGGCGTGGGCATGACAGATGAAGGCATGGAGCCCTCCCCTTCGAGGAGTGGGGCGAGTGGATGACGGGACGACTGGGGGTGAGCGGGAGGGGCGGGTCCGTCAGACCTTGGCGCGGTGGACGTCGACGTTGCCGTACCGCGTGCGGGCGCGGATCTTGACGGTGTCCTCGGTCTGCCCGGGGTTGTCGGACGCGGTGAGCGTGTTGCGCACCCGCCCGGCGTCCGAGTGCGCGTCGAGCCAGGCGGCCGTGCCCTCGCGGATGCCGATCTCGATGGCACCGTAGGAGGTCTCCAGCCGCACCTCGCCGCGCACCACCTCACCCACCCGCAGCGTGCCGTGGGCCGTGGTGGCGGTGAGCGAGCCCTCGGCGCGGGTGATGTCGATGTCGCCGTTGGCGTGGCTGACCCGCAGGTCGCCGAGGGCGGCGCCGACGGTCGTGGAGCCGTGCGAGTTCTTCAGGACCGCGGCGCCCTCCACGAGGCCGACGCGCACGCTGCCGGAGCTGGTGGTGATCTCGGCCGTACCCTCCACCCGGTCCACGGTGACCGAGCCGTGGGAGGCGGCGAGCCGGAGCGGGCCGGTCGTGTCCAGGCGGACGTCACCGCCCGAGGTCTTCACCCGGACCTCGCCGAGCGGGCCCTCACCGAGCACCTGGGTCCAGGAGCCGGTCGTGTCGATGTGCGAACCCGCGGGCAGCTCGACCGTCACGTCGACGACGCCGGTCGGCCCGATGATGCGGCGGTCCTTCGTGCTGATGGTGAGGACGTCGTTCGCGAAGGAGATCTGGGTCTGCTCGGCGGCCCGTACGTCCTTGTCCCGTCCGGGGTCGCCGGGCCGCACCTCGACGACGGTGTCGAGCCGGTCGCCCGCGGTGAACCGGATGGAGCCGGCGCCCACGTGGGCGTTGACCGCGATCGGTCCGGAGGTGTCGAAAGAAGGCATGGCTGTACCGTCCTCATGAGTCATGGGGGCGTCCCCGCTGGTGGGACGTGATGGATTGCGGTGCTTCTTCTTCGAGGTGCGGGCGGTGGCGCTCCCTAGCGCACCCAGCCCTGGAAGCTCTGCCCGACGGTGCGGGCCTTCTCCGTCGGGCGGGGCCCGGCGCCTCCCTCGACCGCAGCCGACACGGCGCGGACCAGCCAGGCGTTGACCGACAGCCCTTCGCGGTTCGCGGCCTCCTCGGCGCGCGTCTTGAGGTGGGCCGGCAGGCGCAGGTTCACCCGGGCGGTGCCGCCCTCGTCGCCGTCGGCGGGAAGTGCCGGGACCCTCAGCGGTTCCGCGGGCACGGTGGGCTCCGCGGAGGCGCCGTCGTCGGTGGGCGGCGGTGTCACCACGAAGTCGGGGTCCAGCCCGCGCAGCCGTACGTCGACCGAGCCGGGGGCGAGTTCGCGGGTGATCTCGTCCATCGCGGCGGAGAGCACGTGCAGCATGGTCAGCCGGGTCGCCGATTCCAGCGGCGCGGTGAGCCTCTCGGCCAGCTCACGAGCGTCCTTGCCGCCGGCTTCGGCGGCCACCGCCAGTTCGCGGCGGAGGGTGTCGACATACGGTGTGAGGTCCATGACGCCATCATGGCACCACAGTGATGCCATGCGCAAGCTCTGCTGGCGCCCGCTCGCGATTCTCTCGCTGACACCGCTCCCACCTGCGGAAACACGGAGGAAAAAGTGCGAAGGGAGAAGGGATCGGCAGGCCTATGGCTCTCTGCGGGCCCGGATGGGCGCCACTTGGCGCCATGTGGCGCCAGGGGGGGTGGCAGGTGGCGCCAGGAGGGGGGGACAGGTGGCGCCAGAGGGGGGGATAGGTGGCGCCAGGGGGGTGACAGGTGGCGTCGGGTGAGGGGCGGGGGACCTCGCGCGCCGGAGGGGCAGACCCGTACGGCCCCGGTGCGGTCGCCGCACGGCCACGCGAGGGTGACGCTGTCACCGTGGCGGACGCGCCCGCCTCCCGCCCGCACCGTGAGGCGCGGTGACCATCGCTCGGAGACGAAGAGTGGAGAGGTCATGGTGGACATGCCCCATGGAGCACGGCACGAGACCGGCCCGACCGACCGCGGCGCCGGGCGATCCGACGACGGGCGGTCCGCCGGGCCGATGCGGTACTTCGGCGTGCCGCTGCTCGTCAGCGGAGTGCTGAGCGTCCTTCAGGGCATCACCGGCATCGCCGAGGACCGCCTCTACGGGGTGCCGCGGCACTACGAGTACCGGTTCGACCTCACCAGCTGGGGCTGGATCCACCTGGTCGTGGGCGTCGGGCTGATCGTCGTGGGGGTGGCGATGCTGCGGTCCATGAGCTGGGGGCGCGCGGCCGGGCTGGCCACCGCAGCGGTCAGCCTCGTGACCCAGTTCATGTTCATCCCCTACTACCCCCTCTGGTCGATCAGTGTGATGGCCCTCGACCTGATCATCCTGTGGGGCCTGGCACGGCTCGCGGTCGTCTGACGCCGGCGCCCCGAGACGTCAGGCGCGCCTCGCGGCGACGAGGCGCTGCCGGTGCGCCTCGTAGAGCACGGCGGTCGCGGCGTTGGCGGCGTTCAGGGAACTCGCGGAACCGGTCATCGGGATGCTGACGGTGTGGTCGCACAGGTCCCGCCAGGCGCTGCTCAATCCGGACGTCTCGTTGCCGACCAGCAGCAGCACCGGCTGGGTGAAGTCGAAGTCGAAGACCTCGCACTCGCCCTTCTCGTCCGTGCCGACCAGCACGATCGGCCGCCCCTCGGCGCGCCGCGCGGCGACCCAGTCCACGACGGTGCCGGGCGACCCCACCCGCACGGCCGGCAGGGCGAACAGGGAGCCGGTGCTGGCCCGCACCGACTTGGGGTCGTAGACGTCCGCGGCGTGCCCGGACACGACGAGCCCGCTCGCCCCGAAGGCGTCCGCGGACCGGATGATGCTGCCGATGTTCCCGGGACTCGTCGGCCGGTCGAACAGGACGCCCAGGAAATCGGTGTCGACGGGGAGCCGGTCCAGGTCGTCGGCCGGCATCTCGACGACCGCGACGAGCTCCGGCGCGCTCTCGTTCTTCTCCCCCAGCTCCGCCAGCAGCTCGGGCGCCATCGCCACCTGCTCGGCGTCGACCTCGCGCAGCAGCTCCCGCGCCCACGGGGACAGCTCCCGCCGGTCGTCGTGGATCAGCGCCTTGACGGGCCAGCCGTACCGCACCGCCAGCGAGATCGGACGCACCCCCTGGACCAGGAACTCCTTCGCGCGCGTGCGCTTGTTCCGGTTGCCCAGCAGCGCCTCCCACTGCTGGAAACGGGCGTTGCGTGCGGTGATCCGCCGGCGTGTCGGCACCGGTCCTCCAAGTAGGGCGTCGTCGATCCGTATCCAGCGAGCCTACGGCCATCGACCGAACCTTCCGGAATACCCCTGGGGGGTATGGTGTTCCCGATCGCGTGGCTCGCCGGGCTCCGCATGGACCCATGGACACATGGACGGCGAACCGCATGCGACGTCGACCGGGAACGAGAAGGGGAGCGACATGGACCACGACGAGCGCCACGCACGGCACCCGCACGACGCGCACGGGGCGACCTGGGCCACGGCGGTCAAGGCGACGCTGCACTGCCTCACCGGGTGCGCCGTCGGGGAGATCCTCGGCATGGTCATCGGTACCGCCCTGATGTGGGGCAACGTGCCGACGATGGTCCTCGCGATCACCCTGGCCTTCCTCTTCGGCTACTCCTTCACGCTCGTCGCGGTGGTGCGGGCCGGAGTCTCCCTGAAGGCCGCCGTCAAGGTGGCGCTGGCCGCCGACACCGTCTCCATCGCGGTGATGGAACTGGTCGACAACGCCATCATCGCGCTGACGCCGGGGGCGATGGACGCGCACCTGTCGGACGGGCTGTTCTGGTCGGCGCTGCTCGGCGGGTTCGCCGTGGCGTTCGTGATCACCACGCCGGTCAACAAGTGGATGATCGGCCGGGGCAAGGGCCACGCCGTGGTTCACGCCCACCACTGACCGGGGCGACCACCCCGGCGGCCCCCGCCGGCGCACCGAGCCTCAGAACGCCGGGGCGGTGCACCCGCCCCCAGGGACTACCCCAGGCACCCGCCACCCCCACCGCCGTCCCCGCCGTCCCGGTCGCCCCTGTCGCCCTCGTCGTCCCCGAGCCCCGTGCCCACCGTGAACCCGATCACCGACCCGCCCCCGTCCCGCCGCACCGCGAACGGCGCTCCCCCGTGCGCCAGCGCCACCTCCCGGACGATGGACAGGCCGAGGCCCGAGCCGGGCCGCGAACGGGCGGCGGCGGCCCGGTAGAAGCGGTCGAAGACTCGGGCCAGGTCGGCGTCGGAGATGCCGGGGCCCCGGTCGCGGACCTCGATGCGGATCGTGCCCGGCCGGGCGGGCCCGGAGACGGCGATCTCGATGGGTCCGGTGCCGTCGGGATCGAACTTGGCGGCGTTCTCCACCAGGTTGGTGAGCGCCCGGGTGAGCAGGGCGGGCCGCCCGTCGGTCACCGTCGCACCTCCGACCCGCACCCCGATCTCCCGCCCGGTACGGCGCCTGGCCTGGGCTGCCACGTCGTGCGCGATCCCGGCGAGGTCGACCCGCTGCGGGGGCTCGCCGGCGGACTGGCCGGCCGCCAGCTCGACCAGTTCGTTGACCAGGTCGGTCAGTTCCCGCGCCTCCTGGCCCAGGTCGGCGACCAGCTCCTCGCGCGCGCCCGGCGGGAGTTCGTCGATCCGGCGCAGCAGCGAGATGTTGGTCCGCAGGGAGGTGAGCGGCGTCCGCAGTTCGTGGCCCGCGTCCTGGACCAGTCGCCGCTGGTCCTCCTCCGACTGGGCGAGGCGGCCCAGCATGAGGTCGAAGGCGCGGCCGAGGCGGCCCACCTCGTCGGGGCCGGTGACCGGCACGGGAACACCGAGCCGGCGGGTGCGGGCCACGTTCTCGGCGGCGGAGGTGAGGACCACCAGACGCCGTGTGATGCGCCGGGCGAGCCACCAGCCGAACAGGCCCGCCGCGGTCACCACCGCGGCCATCAGGAGCAGCGTCCGGCGTTGCAGCGCCCGCAGCAGGTCCTCGGTGCCGCTGAACTCCTGCGCCACCTGCACGGCCCCCCGGCCGCCGCCGAGGGAGACGGTCGCCACCCGGAAGACGTCCCGGCCGACCCCCACGTCCTCGTGCTGCACCGTCCGCCCCGCGTCGGCGGCGCCCGCGACCCGCCGGTCGGCGCCGGTGACCGGCAGCCGCGGGCCGGCCGGGTCGGAGATCCCGCCGTCCGGCCCGAGCACCTGCACGTCGGTGCGGGCCGGGCGCACGATGTCGTGGCCGGGCGCGTTGGAGGAGAAGTCGCCGGGCGCCATCCGCCGCTCGCGCACCTCGGCCCGCAGGTCCTGCACGACCTGCGCGAAAACGGACTCCTGGTCGACCCGGACCAGCCGGGCCGCCGCGTTGTACGACAGCACCCCGACGAGGACCGTGACCACGGCCGCGACCGTGGCGAACGACACCGCGAACGTCGTCCGCAGCGACAGCAGCCGGGGCCGGCGCCCGAGCGGAGAGGGGCCCACTCAGTCCTCCCGCAGCACGTAACCCACCCCGCGCACGGTCTGGATCAGCCGCGGCGCGCCCGGCCGGTCGAGCTTGCGGCGCAGATAGCCGACGTAGACGGCGAGGTTCTTGGAGCCGGGCCCGAAGTCGTAGCCCCAGATCCGGTCGTAGATCGTGGAGTGGTCGAGCACGATGCCCGCGTTGCGGACCAGCAGCTCCAGCAGTCCGAACTCGGTGCGGGTCAGTTCCAGCTCGTCCCCGTCCCGCCAGGCGCGCCGGGCCCGCGGGTCCATGCGCAGCCCGGCCGCCTCCAGGTACCGGCCGCCCGTCCCGACCCGGTCGCCGTCGTCCTCGGGCACCTCGTCACCGCCCTCGGGCTCCGCGCGGTCCGTGCGGCGCAGCAGGGCGCGCAGCCGGGCGAAGACCTCCTCGACGTCGAAGGGCTTGACCACGTAGTCGTCGGCGCCCGCGTCGAGGCCCGCGATGCGGTCGGCGGTCTCCACCAGCGCCGTGAGCATCAGGATCGGCGTGGGGTCGCCCTCGGCGCGCAGCTCCCGGCAGACCTGGAGGCCGTCGGCGCGCGGCATCATCACGTCCAGCACCAGGACGTCCGGCCGGGCGCGGTGGGCCTCGGCCAGCGCCTCGACGCCGTCCGCGACCGCGGTGACCCGGTACCCCTCCAGGGTGAGGGCGCGCTCCAGGGCGTGCCGGATGGCGCGGTCGTCTTCGGCGAGCAGAACGGTCCGGGGCACGCGCCCAGTCTGCCAAGGGCGCGCGCCCCGCGACCGGACGGCCGGACTTCTCACCGAGATCTCACCCGGCGGGCCGCAGCGCGGCGAGCCGCTCCGCGAACGGCACGATCCCGTCGGCCTCCGCGACCGGCCTCCCGGCCGCCGCCGCGACCGCCGCCGTGACCGCCTCCTGGGCCCCCTCCCCCGCCGGCCTCCCGGCCGTGGACAGCCCCGTCATCAGCGCCGCAAGCTGTCCGGCCGCCCGCTCGATCCGTCCGTCCAGCCCCTCGGCGCCCCAGTCCTCCGAGGCGGCGTACACGCCGGTGGGGACGACGACGGCCTTGAGGTAGGCGAAGAGCGGACGCAGCGCGTGCTCCAGGACCAGCGAGTGCCGGGCCGTGCCACCGGTCGCTCCGATCAGGACCGGTTTCCCGGCGAGGGCGTCCTCCTCGGTCACGCTCAGCGCGTCGAAGAACGACTTGAACAGCCCGCTGTACGAGGCCGAGAACACCGGCGTGACCACGATCAGCCCGTCCGCCGCCGCGACCGCGTCGAAGGCGGCGGACAACTTCCGGCCCGGGAAGCCGTTGGTGAAGGTGTGCGCGATCTCCACGGCGAGGTCGCGCAGCTCCACCACCTCGACCTCGGCCGGCGCCCGGTCCGCGGTGGCGGCGGCCAGGCGGTCGGCCAGCAGCCGGGTGGAGGAGGGGACGCTCAGTCCCGCGGAGACGACGACGAGCTTCATGCCCGTACTCCTTCGTTGCTGTCCTTGCTGCCCTTGCTGCCCTTGCTGCCCATGCTGTCCTTGCTGTCCCTGCTCTCCTTGCGGGCGGCGGCCAGCAGCGACGCGTGGTTCGGGGCGTCCGGCACGTCGGCCGGGCGGTTCTTGGCGAACTCCTTGCGCAGCACCGGCACGACCTCCTCGCCGAGCAGGTCGAGCTGCTCCAGGACGGTCTTCAGGGGCAGTCCGGCGTGGTCCATCAGGAAGAGCTGGCGCTGGTAGTCACCGGCGTAGTCGCGGAAGGCGAGGGTCTTCTCGATCACCTGCTGGGGCGAGCCCACCGTGAGCGGGGTCTGCTCGGTGAAGTCCTCCAGGGAGGGGCCGTGCCCGTAGACCGGCGCGACGTCGAAGTACGGGCGGAACTCGCGCACCGCGTCCTGGCTGTTCCTCCGCATGAACACCTGCCCGCCGAGGCCGACGATCGCCTGCTCGGGCGTGCCGTGCCCGTAGTGGGCGTAGCGGGCCCGGTACAGCTCGACCATGCGCTTGGTGTGGTCGGCGGGCCAGAAGATGTTGTTGTGGAAGAAGCCGTCGCCGTAGTACGCGGCCTGCTCGGCGATCTCCGGGGAGCGGATCGAGCCGTGCCAGACGAACGGCGCGACGCCGTCCAGCGGGCGGGGCGTGGAGGTGAAGCCCTGGAGCGGGGTGCGGAACTTGCCCTCCCAGTTCACGACGTCCTCGCGCCACAGGCGGTGCAGCAGGGCGTAGTTCTCCACGGCGAGGTTGATGCCCTCGCGGATGTCCTTGCCGAACCAGGGGTAGACCGGGCCGGTGTTGCCACGGCCCATCATCAGGTCCACCCGGCCGTCGGCCAGGTGCTGGAGCATCGCGAAGTCCTCGGCGATCTTCACCGGGTCGTTGGTGGTGATGAGGGTGGTGGAGGTGGAGAGGATCAGCCGCTCGGTGCGGGCCGCGATGTAGCCGAGCATCGTGGTCGGCGACGAGGGCACGAAGGGCGGGTTGTGGTGCTCGCCGGTCGCGAAGACGTCGAGTCCGACCTCCTCGGCCTTCAGCGCGATGGCGACCATGGCCTTGATGCGCTCGCGTTCGGTCGGTGTACGCCCGGTGGTCGGGTCCGGCGTGACGTCGCCGACGGTGAAGATGCCGAACTGCATGGTCGCTCAACCTCCGAGTTGTTGACGGTTCAACTATACCGCCTCCAACGGTGGGGTCCCGGACGTTATTCCGGCCCGACGCCCGACCCCGGGGGCGCACGGCCCTCCCGGGGGGACGACCAGCCCCTGGGGGACGCCCGGCCCGGGTGGCGGACGCCCCCGCCGCCCGTGACGCGGCCCGCGTGCGAAGCTGCCCGCATGCTCGTCCTCCGCTCCGCCGCCCTGTTCGTCGTCGCCGCCCTCTTCGAGATCGGCGGCGCCTGGCTGGTCTGGCAGGGCGTGCGCGAACAGCGCGGCTGGCTCTGGGCGACCGGCGGCGTCCTCGCCCTCGGCGCGTACGGCTTCGTCGCCACCTTCCAGCCCGACGCCCACTTCGGCCGCATCCTCGCCGCGTACGGCGGGATCTTCGTGGCCGGTTCGATCCTGTGGGGCATGGTCGCGGACGGCTACCGCCCGGACCGCTGGGACGTGACGGGCGCGCTGGTCTGCCTCGCCGGGATGGCCGTGATCATGTGGGCGCCGCGCAACGGCGGCTGACTACGCTGGGCGGCGACCGTTCGTGACGCACCCGGGACGCGTCCCCGCGTCACCCGCATGACGAACCAGGAGCAGCCCATGGCCCCCGCAGCAGCCCCGTCCGCCGCCTCGCGCATCGCCGTCGTCACCGGTGCGAGCAGCGGCATCGGCGCCGCCACGGCCCGGCAGCTCGCCGCCGCCGGCTACCGCGTCGTCCTCACCGCCCGTCGCGAGGACCGCATCGAGGCGCTGGCCCAGGAGATCCGGGCGGCCGGCCACCAGGCGACGGCGTACCCGCTGGACGTGACCGACCGCGCGGCCGTCGACGAGTTCGCCACCGCCTTCAAGACGATCGGCGTCCTCGTCAACAACGCGGGCGGCGCGCTCGGCGCCGACCCGGTCGCGACCGGCGACCCGGACGACTGGCGCCGCATGTACGAGACGAACGTCATCGGCACCCTGAACCTCACCCAGGCCCTGCTCCCCGCCCTGGAGGCGAGCGGCGACGGCACGGTGGTCGTCGTCTCCTCCACCGCCGGCTTCGCCACCTACGAGGGCGGCGCGGGCTACGTGGCCGCCAAGCACGCCGAACACGTCCTCGCCGAGACCCTCCGCCTGGAGATCGTCGGCCGCCCGGTCCGCGTCGTGGAGGTCGCGCCCGGCATGGTGAAGACCGAGGAGTTCGCCCTGACCCGCTTCAGCGGGGACGAGGACAAGGCGGCCAAGGTCTACCAGGGCGTCGCCGCCCCCCTGACCGCCGACGACGTCGCCGACACCATCACGTGGGCGGTCACCCGCCCCGCCCACGTCAACATCGACCTCCTGGTCGTCCGCCCCCGCGCCCAGGCCTCGAACACGAAGGTGCACCGGGAGGGCTGACGCACCGGCGGCGCACCGGGCGTCAGCCCTTCACGCAGACGACCTGCTTCAGCTTCGCCACGACCTCCACCAGGTCCCGCTGCTGCTCGATGACCTGGTCGATCGACTTGTAGGCGCCCGGGATCTCGTCCACGACGCCGGAGTCCTTGCGGCACTCCACGCCTCGCGTCTGCTCCTCCAGGTCCTTGGTGGAGAAGCGGCGCTTGGCGGCGTTGCGGCTCATGCGCCGACCCGCCCCGTGGGAAGCGGAGTTGAAGGACTTGTCGTTGCCGAGGCCCTTGACGATGTACGAACCCGTCCCCATGGAGCCCGGGATGATCCCGTAGTCCCCCGAACCCGCGCGGATCGCGCCCTTGCGGGTGACCAGCAGGTCCATGCCGTCGTACCGCTCCTCCGCCACGTAGTTGTGGTGGCAGGAGATCTCCCGCTCGAAGACCGGCTTCGCCTTCTTGAACTCCTTGCGGACCACGTCCTTCAGGAGCGCCATCATGAGGGTGCGGTTGTACTTGGCGTACTCCTGCGCCCAGAACAGGTCGTTGCGGTACGCCGCCATCTGCGGGGTGTCCGCGACGAACACCGCGAGGTCACGGTCGACCAGCCCCTGGTTGTGCGGGAGCTTCTGGGCGACGCCGATGTGGTGCTCGGCCAGCTCCTTGCCGATGTTGCGGGAACCGGAGTGCAGCATCAGCCAGACAGAACCGGTCGTATCCGTGCACACTTCGACGAAGTGATTCCCAGATCCGAGCGTTCCCATCTGCTTCCCGGCCCGCTCGTGACGGAACTTGACCGCATCGGCGACGCCGTCGAACCGCCCCCAGAAGTCGTCCCACCCGCCGGTCGCCAGTCCGTGGAAGCGGCCCGGGTCGACGGGGCTGTCGTGCATCCCCCGGCCCACCGGGATGGCCTGCTCGATCTTCGACCGCAGCCGCGACAGGTCACCGGGCAGGTCGTTCGCCGTCAGGGACGTCCGCACCGCCGACATCCCGCAGCCGATGTCCACGCCCACCGCGGCCGGGCACACCGCACCCCGCATCGCGATCACGGAACCGACGGTCGCCCCCTTGCCGTAGTGCACGTCCGGCATGACCGCGAGGCCCTTGATCCACGGCAGGGTCGCGACATTGCGCAGCTGCTGCAGCGCCCCGTCCTCGACCGTCGCCGGGTCGGCCCACATCCGGATCGGCACCTTCGCGCCCGGCATCTCCACGTACGACATAACGTCCTCATTCCCCCGGAAAACATACAGAAGTCTCAAAGCGCAAAACCGGCGCCAAGGGCAGCCAAAAGGACGACTGACCGGCGTTCACGGCGGCTCGTGCGATACACATTGTCTTCTGGGGACGCCCCCGCGCGGCAAGCGAATAACCAGCGGGGACACTGGAGTACCGACCTACAGCCACACCGGCGAGAGGAGCCGTACCGTGCAGCGGAAGGCCTATGTACCCGGCGTCGCCGCCGCCCTGGCGGCGTTGCTGGCCGGCTGCACCGGCGGCTCGGGCGACGGCGCCACGGCGGACGACTCCAATCCGGGCCGGGCCGGCGTCGCGACCGAGGCAGCCGAGCCCGGCAGGTACCGCACCCTCCCGGAACCCTGCGGCGCGGTGGGCGACAAGGCGCTCGACTCGCTGCTGCCCGGCATCCAGGAGATCACGGACGAGGAGCAGCGCGCGAAGGCGTACGCCGGCGAGGCGACCCTCGCGTACGACACCGACCGCAAGGTCGGCTGCCGTTGGAAGGTGGAGTCGGCCGACGCCACCAACCACCTCTTCGTCGACTTCGAGCGGGTGGTGTCCTACGACAACTCCGTGAGCGACGACAGTCAGGCCGAACAGCTCTTCGCGAAGCAGGTGGAGGCCGCCGACCTGCCCGAACCGGTCGTCTCCGAGTCCCAGGCGGAGTCGGAGTCGGGTTCGGGATCGGAGTCGGAGCCGCCGTCGGCCTCCGCGTCGGGGTCCGCGTCCTCCTCCGACACCGCGTCACCCGGCACGTCCGCCACCACCCGGCCGTCCGGCTCCGCGTCCACCGCCCCCTCGTCGAGCGCGTCCTCCGGTGCCACGCCCACCGACCTCCAGCCCCGGCTCCTCGACGACCTGGGCGACGAGGCGCTGGTCGACGACGAGCTGAGCAGCTCCGGTTCCACGGCGAAACGCCGCACGGTGACTGTGGCGTTCCGCACGTCGAACGTCGTGGTGACCATCGAGTACGCGGAGCAGTCGGCGATGCTCGGCGTCGTCCCCGACAGCGAGGAAATGCAGGACATGGCGCGGAAACTGGCCTCCCAGCTCGCGGATTCGCTGAGCGGTTGAGCCCGGCGGGGGCTCCCCCGTGCCCCCGGGTGAAGCCCTCGAAGAGGAGCCGCACACTTTCCCCACCGCGTACGGTGACCCCTCGGACCCGTTCCGACCGCAGGAACCACGAGTGCCATGAGTGAAGGAACCATGCAGCGACGAGCCCAGTGTGACCAGCGAGCGAAGCGACTCCCCCGTGTTGTCTGCGCGGCGGCCGCCGTCCCCCTGATGCTGGTGGCAGCCGGCTGCTCCTCGGACTCCGGCTCCGACGACGCCAAGGACAAGGCCGCGGACAAGCCGGCCGCGTCCACGTCCGCGAGCCCGTCCCCGACGGTGGAGGCGGCCGCGTACGCGAAGCTGCCCGAGCCCTGCTCGGTGCTGGCGAAGAAGACGCTGAAGGACCTGGTGCCCAAGGCCGACTCCGGCAAGGAGGGCGCGTCCAACGACACGGCGACGCGCGGCAGTTGCTCCTGGGACAGCCTCGACGACAAC
Source organism: Streptomyces sp. NPDC047853 (assembly GCF_043204535.1). Classification (NCBI taxonomy): domain Bacteria; kingdom Bacillati; phylum Actinomycetota; class Actinomycetes; order Kitasatosporales; family Streptomycetaceae; genus Streptomyces; species Streptomyces sp. NPDC047853. Next base: position 72,884 of record NZ_JBIDCI010000021.1, read on the forward strand.
GGCGTGGAGGGCTCCCAGTTCCGCTGGCTGAGCGTGTCGATGCTGCGCTTCGACTCGGACGCCTCGCGCGGTGCGGGCGACGAGCTGGCGCACGACTACTACACGAAGCAGCTCCAGGACGTCCAGAGCGCCGAGGGCGCCAAGAGCATGAAGACCACGCCGGTGAGCGGCACGGGCGACGAGGCGTCGGTCGTGCGGTACGACCTGAAGAAGAAGGAAGGCACCTTCAAGCAGCAGACGGTCGTGACACGCGTCGAGAACGTCGTCGTGACCGTCGACTTCAACGGCGCGGGCCTGGCCGGCGACGACACCCCCGACGCCGACGACCTGGTCAAGGACGCCCAGAAGGCGGCCAAGGAAGCGGTCGCGGCGGTGGCGAAGGCCAACGGCGCTGCCGCGGCGCCCTCCGAGTCCGCCTCGGGCTCGGGCTCCGGGTCGGAGTCGAAGGCGCCGTCGAAGGGGGCCGAGACGTCGTCCAAGGCCCCGGCCAAGGCGTCGTAGCGGACGAGCCGACGGGCCGTACCGACCACCGGCCACCCGTTCCCCGTACACATGTGCCACTCTGTTGCGCGCAACAACAGGCACTGGGAGGGGAGTACGGGTGGCCGCGCCACTAGAGCTGACCCGGACGCATCGCGTTCTCATCGGCATGGTCGTCTTCGGTGCCGTCATCATCGCCGGGATCGGCTTCGCCGGTTCGTACGCGGCGGTGCGGGAACTGGCCCTGCAGAAGGGCTTCGGGAACTTCAGCTACGTCTTCCCGATCGGCATCGACGCGGGCATCTGCGTCCTGCTGGCCCTGGACCTGCTGCTGACCTGGATCCGCATCCCGTTCCCGCTGCTGCGCCAGACCGCGTGGCTGCTGACGGCGGCGACGATCGCGTTCAACGGCGCCGCCGCCTGGCCCGACCCGCTCGGCGTCGGCATGCACGGCGTGATCCCCATCCTGTTCGTGGTGTCCGTCGAAGCCGCCCGGCACGCGATCGGCCGGATCGCCGACATCACCGCCGACAAGCACATGGAGGGCGTCCGCCTCACCCGCTGGCTGCTCTCGCCGGGGCCGACCTTCCTGCTCTGGCGCCGCATGAAGCTGTGGGAGCTGCGCTCCTACGAGCAGGTGATCAAGCTGGAGCAGGAGCGGCTGGTCTACCAGGCCCGGCTGCGCTCCCGCTTCGGGCGCGGCTGGCGCCGCAAGGCCCCGGTGGAGTCCCTGATGCCGCTGCGCCTGGCCCGCTACGGCGTCCCCCTGTCCCAGACCGCCCCGGCGGGCCTCGCCGCGGCGGGCATCGAGCCTGCCCTGCTGCCCCCGGCGCCCCGGCCCCAGGAGACGGGCCCGCAGGCGGCCCCCGCGGCGGAACAGCGTCCCGAACTGGCCGGCGCCCGGCCGCAGGAGCGGGAGCCCGGGCCGGACGCGCCCACCGAGGACCGCAACCCGTGGCTGCACGCCCGGGACCCGCAGACCGTGGAGTACCACGGCGGCTACGACCCTGACTTCGACCCCGAGCAGTACGCGCACTGGGCGGAGGAGCAGCGGCAGGCCGAGCAGTACCGGGAGCAGTTCGAGGAGGAGCCGCCGCCGCAGGAGCCGTCCCCCGAGGAGACCGGCAGCTTCCCGATCCCGGTGGGCCCGACCCGCACGCGCGAGCTGGGCGAGGGCGGCGGTACGGCCGAGCCGCCGCCGACGCCGGAGGACTACTACACCGTCTTCCGGAAGTCGATCGACGGCAGCTACCCCACGGCCGCCCAGTTCCGGGACGACGTCGAGGCGACCTTCGGCGTGCCGCTCGCTCCGCGGGAGGCCGACCGGATGGTGAAGGTCTTCAGCGAACGCCACACGCGGGAGCTCCAGGAGGAGCACATCGCGTAACCGGCAGGCGGAGCGTGTGACCGACAGCCGAAAGGGGCCCTCCGTCGGCAGAGGGCCCCTTTCGCCGTGGCGCCTGCCTACTCCCCGAGCAGGGTCCGCACCCGCTCCTGCCCCACCGCCAGCAGCAGCGTGGGCAGCCGCGGACCGGTGTCGCGGCCGACGAGCAGGTGGTAGAGCAGCGCGAAGAACGACCGCTGGGCGGCCTTGATCTCCGGCGGCAGCTCCTTGGGCGTGGCGTCGGCGGAGAAGCCGGCCTGGACCTTCGGCACCCCGTAGACGAGGTGGGTGAGCCCGTCCAGCGACCAGTGCTCGGCGAGCCCGTCGAGCAGCAGCCGCAGCGACTGCCGGCCCTGCTCGTCGAGGGACTTCAGCAGCTCGGCGTCGGGCTCCCCGCGCACGATGGTCCGCTGGTCGGCGGGGACGTGGGTGTTGATCCACGCCTCGGCCTTGTCGTACCGGGGCCGGGCCTCCGCGAGCGTCCCCAGCGGGTCGGCCGGGTCCAGCTCGCTGAGGATGCGCAGCGCCTGGTCCTCGTGCCCGGCGGTGATGTCGGCCACGGACGCCAGCGTCCGGTACGGCAGCGGCCTGGGCGTGCGCGGCAGCTCACCGGCGGCCGTGCGGACGGCGCGCGCGTGGGCGGCCACGTCGGCGGGCAGGGCGGTACCGTCGGCGACCTTCGCGTCGAGGCGGTCCCACTCGTCGTAGAGGCGCTGGATCTCCTGGTCGAAGGCGATCTTGAAGGACTGGTTGGGCCGGCGGCGGGCGTACAGCCAGCGCAACAGCTGCGGCTCCATGATCTGGAGCGCGTCGGCCGGGGTGGGCACCCCGCCCTTCGACGAGGACATCTTCGCCATGCCGCTGATGCCGACGAACGCGTACATCGGCCCGATCGGCTGCTCACCGCCGAAGATGCCGACGATCTGCCCGCCGACCTGGAACGACGACCCGGGCGACGAGTGGTCCACGCCGCTGGGCTCGAAGATCACGCCCTCGTAGGCCCAGCGCATCGGCCAGTCGACCTTCCAGACCAGCTTGCCGCGGTTGAACTCGCTGAGCCGGACCGTCTCGGAGAAGCCGCACGCGGTGCAGGCGTAGGTCAGCTCGGTCGAGTCGTCGTCGTAGGCGGTGACCGTCGTCAGGTCCTTCTCGCAGTTGCCGCAGTACGGCTTGTACGGGAAGTACCCGGCGGAGCCGGAGCTGCCGTCGTCCTCGGCGGCGGCGCCGGAGCCCTCGGCGGCCTCCAGCTCGGCCTCGTCGACCGACTTCTGCTGCTGCTTCTGCTGCTGCTTCTTCGGCGCGGCCTTCTTCGTCCGGTACTGGTCGAGGATCGCGTCGATGTCCTGCCGGTGCCGCATGGCGTGCAGGACCTGCTCGCGGTAGACACCGGAGGTGTACTGCTCGGTCTGGCTGATCCCGTCGAACTCGACGCCCATCTCGGCGAGCGAGGCGACCATCGCGGCCTTGAAGTGCTCGGCCCAGTTCGGGTGCGAGGAGCCCTTCGGCGCGGGGACGGAGGTGAGGGGCTTGCCGATGTGCTCGGCCCACGACTCGTCCACCCCGGCGATGCCGGCCGGCACCTTGCGGTAGCGGTCGTAGTCGTCCCAGGAGATCAGGTGCCGGACCTGGTGGCCCCGGCGGCGCACCTCGTCGGCGACCAGGTGCGGGGTCATGACCTCGCGCAGGTTGCCGAGGTGGATGGGGCCGGACGGAGAGAGTCCGGACGCGACGACGACGGGTTTGCCCGGTGCACGGCGCTCCGACTCGGCGATGACCTCGTCCGCGAAACGGGAGACCCAGTCGGTGGTCTCTGTGCTCTGAGCCACGATCGGCACGTCCTCTTCCCTGGTTCCCTGGAATTCCCAGGACTTCTGCTGAGCAGCCGGTACGGTCGCACGGCTGGCCGCTCCATTCTCCCAGCCCGGCCCGCATCCGCGAAAACGGCTTTTCACCGCGTGGGATACTCGGGTTCCGTAGCTAACGACAGCCTCACTCCCGGAACCCCGAGCAGAACGGCGAACCACTCCATGGCCTCGGTCACGTCCCTCAGCGACTCCGTCCAGCAGCACCTCGCGTCCGCCCTCACGGCCACCCGGCCCGAGGCCGCCGGCGCCGACCCGCTGCTGCGACGAAGCGACCGGGCGGACTACCAGGCCAACGGCATCCTCGCCCTGGCCAAGAAAGCCAAGGCGAACCCGCGGGAGCTGGCCACCGAGGTCGTCGCGCACCTCACCACCGGTGACCTGATCAAGGAGGTCGAGGTCTCCGGGCCCGGCTTCCTCAACATCACCGTCGGCGACCGCGCGATCATCGGGAACCTCGCCGCGCGGTACGCGGACGAGACCGGCCGGCTGGGCGTCCCGTACGCCGAGCGGCCGGGCACGACGGTGATCGACTACGCCCAGCCGAACGTGGCGAAGGAGATGCACGTCGGCCACCTGCGTTCCGCGGTGATCGGCGACGCCCTGCGCGGCATGCTCGACTTCACCGGCGAGAAGACCATCGGCCGGCACCACATCGGCGACTGGGGCACCCAGTTCGGCATGCTCATCCAGTACCTGTTCGAGCACCCCGGCGAGCTGGCCCCCGCGGCCGACGTCGACGGCGAGCAGGCCATGAGCAACCTGAACCGGGTGTACAAGGCCTCGCGTGCCCTCTTCGACTCCGACGAGGAGTTCAAGGAGCGGGCCCGCAGGCGGGTCGTCGCCCTCCAGTCCGGCGACAAGGAGACCCTCGAACTGTGGCAGCAGTTCGTGGACGAGTCGAAGGTGTACTTCTACTCCGTCTTCGAGAAGCTCGACATGGAGATCCGCGACGAGGAGATCGTCGGCGAGTCCGCGTACAACGAGGGGATGCCCGAGACCGCCCGCCTCCTGGAGGAGATGGGCGTCGCGGTGCGTTCCGAGGGCGCGCTCGTCGTCTTCTTCGACGAGATCCGCGGCAAGGACGACCAGCCGGTCCCGCTGATCGTGCAGAAGGCGGACGGCGGCTTCGGCTACGCGGCCTCCGACCTGACCGCGGTCCGCAACCGCGTCGGCGACCTGCACGCGACCACGCTGCTGTACGTCGTGGACGTGCGCCAGTCGCTGCACTTCCGGATGGTCTTCGAGACGGCCCGCCGGGCCGGCTGGCTGAACGACGACGTCACCGCGCACAACATGGGCTACGGCACGGTGCTCGGCGCCGACGGCAAGCCCTTCAAGACGCGTGAGGGCGAGACCGTCCGGCTGGAGGACCTGCTGGACGAGGCGGTGCAGCGGGCCGCCGAGGTGGTCCGGGAGAAGGCGCGTGACCTCACCGAGGACGAGATCCAGGAGCGGGCCGCGCAGGTCGGCATCGGCGCCGTGAAGTACGCGGACCTGTCGACGTCGCCGAGCCGGGACTACAAGTTCGACCTGGACCAGATGGTCTCGCTCAACGGCGACACCAGCGTGTACCTCCAGTACGCCTACGCCCGTATCCGGTCCATCCTCCGCAAGGCCGGCGAGTTCCGCCCCGCGGCCCACCCGGAGCTGGACCTGCACGAGGCGGAGCGCGCGCTGGGCCTGCACCTGGACGCGTTCGGCAGCACGGTCTTCGAGGCGGCGGCGGAGTACGCCCCGCACAAGCTGGCCGCGTACCTGTACCAACTGGCTTCGCTGTACACGTCGTTCTACGACAAGTGCCCGGTCCTCAAGGCCGACACCCCGGAGCAGGTGGAGAACCGCCTGTTCCTGTGCGACCTCACGGCGCGCACCCTGCACCAGGGGATGGCGCTGCTGGGCATCCGGACGCCCGAGCGGCTCTGACCCGGCGGGCCGGGACGCACCCGGCCCGCGCGTCAGGCGTCGGACGTCAGGCGTAGTAGTGGATCGTCCCGCGCAGCGCCGGCTCGGCGCCCTCGCAGTGCTGGACGAACGTGGCGGCGAAGGCGGTGACCACGCCGTCCTCGCCGCGGGCCAGCCTGGTGAGGGTCAGGGTGCCCTCACTGGCGTTGCACCCGCCGAAGCCGGACACGTCGAGGCCGGCCACGCCGGGCCCGTTGCCGCGTTCCGTCCGGTAGGTGCGTCCGGCCTCGAAGCGCTCGCCGGCCGGCGGGACGAGCAGGGCCGACCAGGTCTCGCGCTTGCCGGACACGTCGTACTGGAGACCGCCGGTGCCCCATTCCTGGAGTGAGAAGAGGCTGGTGGCGCCGGTGTGGGTGCCGCTCCTGCCCTGGCCGGGGTAGTCACCGGGCTCGCTGGCGTAGGTGAAGGACAGCGGGAAGGCGCGGTACTTGACGACGCCCTTGAGGACCGGGGCGTCGGCCGCCTCGCACCGCTGCGTGTAGGTCGCGTCGAGCACGGTGACCGCGCCGGTCGCGTCCGCCTCGATCTGGTGGACCGAGAACTGCCCGAAGACCTGGTTGCAGCCGCGCGAGTCGCCGCTGACGTCGAGGCCCGGGGCCCGCCCGGTGCGCGAGGACGCCCGTTCCGCGCCGCGGTAGACCCCGGGGTGGAGCTTCTCCCCCTGCGGAGCGGCCAGTTCGACGGTCCACCAGTCGGTCTCGTTCTCGATCCGGACGGTCAGCGCCTCTCGCTCGCCGGACACGGTGATGTCCGCCGTCCCGGGCGTGTAGGCGACGCTTCCGCCCTGCCCGACCCAATCGCCGGCCGCGCTGGTGTGGCTGTACTTCGTCACGGCCACCGGTGTCCCGGTCGCCGCCGCGGCGGGCGCCGACAGGCCGGCCGTCAGGCCGATCGTCGCGGTCAGGCCCGCCAGCGTGCCGAGCAGGGCACGCCGCCATCCGGTGCGAGTGCGCACGGATGCCTCCCCCTCATGAGGCGGGCGCCCCTGGAGGCGCCCGAACTGGTTGTGCACAACACGGAGTTGACTATCCCCCACTGCTTCACACAAACCACTGGAAGCGCACATTCCCCAACGCTCCCCCCGGCCGTCAGCCGGTCAGCCGCACCCCCTCGGGCGCGTCGATGCCGAACTCCTCCGCCAGCACCCGGCGGACCTCCGCCTCGTCCCCCGGCTTCCGCTCGGTGACCGCGCCGTCGGCCCCGGTCCTGGTGAGGACGCCGCCGTCGAGGGCCAGGTGTCCGTCGGGCAGCAGCCGCTGCACGTAGGGCCGCCGGGAGAACGGGGAGCGCGGGTTGGTGGCGACGTGCCAGTTGACGACCTCGTAGTCGGACGCCTCGAACGGCTCGAGGGTGAAGGCGTACTGGGCCTGCCAACCGCTGTCCGCGCCGGGCCGGTACGCCTCCAGCACCCACGTCTCCAGCGGCCCGCGGCGCGGCGCGTGCACCAGCCGGTGCCGGCGCCCGGCGTCGTGGAACTCGGTGTCCGCCACGAGCGGCACCGGCTCCAGCAGGGAGCCGACGGCACCGAAGCCGACGTCGGCCAGGTACGGTCGCGGGTCGCCGGGCACCTCGGCAAGGAGCGCCATGTGGGTGCGCGGACGGTCCTCGAAGCGCTCCGCGCCGACGACGACCCGCGCGGTCAGCCGGGTCACCCCGAAGCCCAGCGCCTCCAGGGCCGCCGCGAACAGGGTGTTGTGCTCGTAGCAGTAGCCCCCGCGACGGCGGCCGCGCACCAGCTTGGCCATCAGGTCGGACAGCGCGAGGGAGGGCGCCCTGCCGCCGACGGCGTCGAGGTTCTCGAACGGGACGGCCCGCAGGTGGGCGAGGTGCACCCCGCGGAGCACCGCCGCGTCGGGCCGCCGCTCCCCCTCCCAGCCGATCCGGTCGAGGTAGGCGTCGAGGTCGAAGGGCGTCGTCGTCGGCACGGTCGCAGGCATGCCCTCACGGTACGTGCGCGCGCGACGCCCCTGCCTCGGCTCTTCGTCCTAGGACCGGTCCTACGCCCCCCGCGGCGCCGCCTCCCGCAGCGCCGCCCCCAGCCGCCGCAGCCCCTCCGTGATCTCGTCCGGCGTCTGCGTCACGAAGCACAGCCGCAGCGTCGCGCGGTCGGGTTCCCCGGCGTGGAAGGGGGCGCCGGGCACGTACGCCACGTCGTGCCGGACCACCGCGGGGAGCAGGGCGGTCGTGTCGTGGCCGTCCGGCAGCCGCGCCCACAGGAACATGCCGCCCTCGGGACGGCTCCACACCGACCCCGCCGGGAGCGCGTCCGCCAGACCGGCGAGCATCGCGTCCCGGCGTGCGCCGTAGGCCCCGGCGACCCGGGCGACGTGCGCGTCCAGGTCCCGGTCGGCCAGGTACCGGGCGGCGGCCAGCTGGTTGACCGTCGGGGTGTGCAGGTCGGCGGCCTGTTTGGCCACCGCACAGGCCCGGCGCAGCGCGGCGGGGGCCCGCAGCCAGCCGAGGCGCAGGCCGGGCGCCATGACCTTGGAGAAGGAGCCCAGCAGCACGGTCCGGTCCCGAGCCCCCTCGTGGGAGGCGATCCACGGCAGCCGCTCGCCCTCGAAGCGCAGCTCCCCGTACGGGTCGTCCTCGACGATCCACAGACCGCAGCGGCCGGCGATCTCGGCCACGGCGGCACGGCGCGCGGCGGGGAGGGTGCGGCCGGTGGGGTTCTGGAAGGTGGGGACGGTGTAGAGCAGCTTGGGCCGCTCGCGCAGCACCAGCTCCTCCAGCGCCTCCGGGTCCATGCCGTCCTGGTCCCCGGGCACCGCGACGACCCGGGCGCCCGCGAAGCCGAAGGCCTGGAGCGCGGCCAGGTAGCAGGGGTTCTCGACGAGGACGGTGTCGCCGGGTTCGATCAGGGCGGTGGCGAGCAGCGACAGGGCCTGCTGCGAACCGGTGGTGACGAGGAGGTCGTCGGGGTCGGTGTCCAGCCCGCGGACCGAGGTGCGGGCGGCCAGTGCGGCCCGCAACGAGGGCTCGCCCTCCGTGGTCGAGTACTGGAGCGCCCGCGCGGGCTGCTCGGCGAGGACGTCCCGGTACGCGGCGGCGATGCCCTCCGCGTCGAACAGCTCCGGAGCCGGCAGCCCGCCCGCGAAGTTGATCACCTCGGGGCGGGCGGTGACGGCGAGGATGTCCCGTACGGGCGACCCGCCGATCGACCGGGCCCGTGCGGCGAGCGGCGGCGGCGGGGAGGCGGAGGGTGCGGGCGCGTTCTCAGTCACGGTCATGCCCGCACCCTAGGAAACCGCGTGCCGTCTACACGCGGCTTTCCGCGATCCGGACACCCCTACGACCGCCGCGTGTTCGGCCCCTCCGGCGCCCCGGCCCCGCCCGCCTCACTCGGCCGGGACGAACTCCCAGGCGTCGCTGCCGAGGGGATACGCGTAGTAGGAGCTGTCCTTGGAGGCGCTGGTGCGGAACGGACGGCCGTTGTCGTCGACGCGCACCGTGCCCTCCCGCCCTCCGCTCGACCACTCCAGCTCCAGGTACCAGCTGACGTCGTGGCCGCTGGTGTGCGCGTCGACCCGGAAGACCTCGGGGTCGGACTCGCTCACCTTGTACGGGAAGTTCCGCTGCCCGCCGACCGGCATCACCAGGGGGTTGCCCAGGTCGAGGGCGACGTCGAAGTCCTTGGGGTCCACCTGGCCGCCACAGCCGTTGCCCATCACGTACTGGTCCCAGTCCAGCGGCGGCCCGCTGCTCACCACGCGCACGTGCAGGCCCGTCAGGACCACGGTCTCCGCGCCGGTTCCCTGCACGGTCAGGACGGCCGTCTGCCGGTTCGCCGAGACCGCGCCGTAGGCGGTGGCCCAGCCGACCGCGTCCTGCTGGGGCGGCGGCGGCAGCACGTTCTTCGGACTGCGGTCCACCAGGAACGCGTGCTCACAGGGGGTGTCCCAGTAGTACGGGGTGGTCGACACGGTGAGCGGAGGGCCGGTGTCGGCAGCGCGGCGACTCGGCCCGGCGGTGCTCCCGCCCCGCGCGGACGCGGACGCGGAGGGTGAGGCGGACCGGGGCGCCGACGCGGACGCGGAGGGGGACGGCGAGGAGGAACGGCTGGGGGACGCCGACCGGGTGGCGGTCGCCGACTCCGAGACGGAGGCCCGCGCGGCAGCCCCGGCCGGTCCGCGGCGCCCGCTTTCGTCACCACCCGTGCCCGGCACCAGGTTGACCACCAGGGCCACGGCCGCACTGACGGCTACGACGCCGATCGCGGCGTACAGGGCACTGCGCGGCACCCGGCGGCGTGGCGCCTGCGGGGCGGGCTGCGCGGGCGGGAGCGGCGGGGTGCCGTCCGCGCCCGCCCCGAAGGCGTCGTCGGCCCCGGCGACCTCGGCCCCCTCGACCACATCGGCCACATCAGCCACATCAGCGACTTCGACTTCGGCGACTTCGGCCACTTCGGCGACTTCGGCGTCCCCCACCGCGTGCGACCCGGCGGTTCCCGCCCCCTTCGGGGCGCTCCCCTCCTCCTTCTTCACGCCACGCAGCGCGTCCGCGCGGATCCAGCGGCGGTGGAGTTCGAGCACCTCGTCGGGGGTCGCCCGGCACACCCGGGCGAGGCGCTCGACCGGGGCGAACTCGGTGGGTACGACCTCCCCGCTGACGTACCGGTGGAGGGTCGAGGCGCTCATGTGCAGCCGCTTGCCCAGTGCTCCGTAACTGAGCCCGGACCGCTCCTTCAACTCCCGCAGCAGTCCCGCGAAATCGTCCCCCGCCACCCGTTCCTCCCTCTCCCCGCATCCCCGTACGGCGTCCCAGCAGGATGCCGTTCCCCCAGGTCAGAGCCGTCCCGGCATCCCATTGTCCCGCATCCTCCGGCACCGCTGGCGACCGGGACGGACCCGGCCCCAAGCTGTGGTCATCCAAGCAGCCGCTCCCGGCCGACGGCCGAGCGGCTCACCCCAACTCCTCCCGAAGGGGCACCAGTCATGTCCGCACGCACCACCCGTACCCGCCTGTTCGCCGCCACCACCGTCGCGCTGGCCGCGCTCGCCCTGACGGCCTGCGAGGGCGACGGATCGGACACGGGCGCCTCGTCCCCGTCCTCCGCCGCCCCGGCCGGACAGCAGAGCGAACAGCCCACCGGCGGGAAGGAGTCGGCCGGGGACACGGAGGCCGACGGCACCAAGGAGACGAACGGCTCCGCAGGCTCGGCCGCCTCCACCGGTTCCGCCGGTTCCACCGGTTCCGCAGGCGCTTCCGACTCCGGCTCCGCCGGCACCTCGGGTTCGTCCGGCACCTCGGGCGGCACCGGTGACAAGGACTCCGACCTGCCCGGCAAGTGCTCCGCGGCCGACGTCGAGATCACCGCGACGGAGGTGCCCCGCCCGCTCAACCACCTGCTGCTGACCGCCACCAACACCGGCTCGAAGACCTGCATGCTCCCGCAGTACCCGGCGGCCCGCTTCGGCGAGGCGCAGTCGGTGCCGCCGGTCGCGGAGTCGACCAAGCCGCAGTCGCTGACCGGCGTCCAGCCCGGTGAGGCCGGCTACGCCGGGGTCCTGCTGTCGGCCGGCGACGGCAGCGGCGAGAACGGCTACCGGACCGACACCCTCACGATCCCCTTCGAGGACGGCTCCATCGCCACCGTCGCCATGCCCTCCGGCGGCGTGTACGTCGACACCGCGCTGACGGTCACCTACTGGCAGACCGACATGGACGCGGCGCTCAGCCACTGAAGGGGTGTCCGCACCCCCTGCACGAAGCACCGGGGGAGGTCGCTCAGCGCAGCGTGCGAGCGACCTCGGTGGCCCAGTAGGTCAGGATGTTGCGCGCGCCGGCCCGCTTGATGCCGGTGAGCGCCTCGATGATGGCCCGGTCGCGGTCGATCCAGCCCTTCTCGGCGGCGGCCTCGATCATCGAGTACTCGCCGGAGATCTGGTAGGCGGCGACGGGCACGTCCGAGGCCTCGGCGACCTTGGCCAGGATGTCGAGGTAGGGGCCGGCCGGCTTCACCATCACCATGTCGGCGCCCTCCTCCAGGTCGAGGGCCAGCTCCCGCATCGCGTCCCGCGCGTTGGCGGCGTCCTGCTGGTAGGTCTTCCGGTCCCCCCGCAGGGAGGACCCGACGGCCTCGCGGAAGGGGCCGTAGAAGGCGGACGCGTACTTGACCGTGTAGGCGAGGACGGCGACGTCCTCCCGCCCGATCTGGTCCAGCGCGTCCCGGACGACACCGATCTGCCCGTCCATCATCCCGCTGGGCCCCACCACGTGGGCGCCCGCGTCGGCCTGGACCTGCGCCATCTCGGCGTACCGCTCCAGGGTGGCGTCGTTGTCGACCCGCCCCTGGGCGTCCAGCACCCCGCAGTGCCCGTGGTCCGTGAACTCGTCGAGACACAGGTCGGACATGACGAGCAGCTCGTCCCCGACCTCGGCCCGCACGTCCCGCAGCGCGACCTGGAGAATCCCGTCCGGGTCGGTGCCGGCCGTACCGGCCGCGTCCTTCTTCTCGTCCTCCGGCACCCCGAAGAGCATGATCCCGGAGACCCCGGCCTCGACCGCCTCCGCGGCGGCCTTCTTCAGGGAGTCCCGGGTGTGCTGCACGACGCCGGGCATCGCGCCGATCGGCACCGGCTCGCTCACGCCCTCGCGGACGAAGGCGGGGAGGATGAAGTCGGCGGGGTGCAGCCGGGTCTCGGCGACCATCCGACGCATGACGGGGGTGCTCCGCAGCCGCCGGGGCCGGGTGCCGGGAAAGGATCCGTACGTCGACATACCACCTACGCTACGCCCGCCCCACCCGTGCCTTTGCCGACGAGGAGTCGGACCCGGCCGCCCTTGACCTCAAGTCCGGTCGAGCTTCTACGGTCGCTCCCACGCACACCGGACAAGGGAGTGACCATGCGGTACACGCACACCGACGCCGAACTGGTGAAGCAGCCGATCGGCTACTGGAGCTGGGCCGCCTACAAGGCCGTCATCGACCGCACCCGCGCCGCCCTCGACGGGATCGGCACGACCCAGCCCCAGTGGTGGGTCCTCAACCAGGTCGCCGACGCCCCGAAGGCCCGTGAGGAGGTGTCCGCCCTCCTGCGGAACTACCTCGACACGGGCCAGGAGATGGAACCGGAGATCGACGCGACCCTCGCGCGGGGCTGGATCACCCAGAGCCCCGACGGCCACCTGACCCTCACCCCCGAGGGCAGGGCCTTCCAGGAGAAGGCCGCCGCCCTCCAGAGCGAGCTGTGGGCGGAACGCCACGCCGGCATCTCCGACGCGGAGTACCTGACCACCATGAAGGTGCTCCAGCGCTTCATCCACAACACCGGCGGAAAGGCCTGGCACCACTAGGGGGTGTCGGGCGGCCCGGCCGGCGGCCACGGCACGTCGGTCAGCAACGGGATCAGCGCCTCCTCCTCATGGTCGAGGTGGGCGTCCAGCTCCGCCGACATCGCCGCCAGCTCCGTACGGAAACGCCGCGGGTCGGTGATGTGGATGTCCGCCAGCAGCGCCGCCAGGTCGGCCTGGACGCGGGCGATCGCGCGGTGTTCGCCGGCGAGCCGGTCGAAGACGTCGGCCAGCTGGGGGTGGTGACGGGCGATCCCCGGGAAGAGGTGCCCGTCCTCACTCACGTGATGGAACTCCAGCGCCTGGCAGAACGCCAGGCACCGCTGCCGGATCTGGAGCCCGAGGTCGGCCGGCGCACCGGCACCCCGGCGCGCGAAGTGCGCCTCGGTCTCGGCCCGCACCTGACGCACCTGCCCCCGCAGCCAGGTGTGGACCTCGAGCAGCTTGTCGGCGAGCGTGTGGACCTCCGCCGGGCCCTCCCATCCCTCGGGCTCGGCCCGCTCCAGCACCACCCCCGGGGGCAGCGGGCCGGCCGTCGGCACGGCGAGGGCCTCGAAGGAGTCGGTGCCGATCTCGACACCGACCAGGGGACGGGCCAGCACGTCGCGGTACCAGGCGGCGCGGTCCGGACCGGGGCCGGAGACGAGGACCAGGAGGGAGTCCCCATGGCGGACGTGTCCGAGCCGAGTGGTGCGCGGCGCCCCCGTCCCGGCGTCGGTGGTGGTCAGCAGGAGCAGGTTCCCGTCCTCGGCGGTGACGGGTCGCGGGAAAGGCGTGGGCATACGGTTGCGTGTCTCCATGACGGCGGACCGCGACGGACGTCACGGTGCCGGGAAAACCGGAAAAAGGGGAAGAGGCGAGGCGGCGGAAGGACGACGACGTGCGGATGCGCTACGTCGTGTCAGGGCGCGGAGTGCGAACTCATCACGTACCCCTTGAAGAAGGGCGCTCGCCCGATCGCCGGCCGGCCCACTGCTCTTTGACCGGCGCCACGCGGCACCGCCCCCATTACACGCACCCGCCGACCGGCTGTCAACGGAGTTCCGGCACGGGCCCGGCGCCCCACGCACATGGCCCGCACCCGGGTTCCGGGTGCGGGCCATGTCCGCGGATCAGTCAGTCGCGACGCCTCACGTGGAGGAGCGACCCCTCATGTAGAGGAGCGACGCCTGCGCGCCCCCGGCCGCCGCTCGCTCGGCCGCGTCACCGGGTCCCCGGCCTCCAGGGCCGCCGCCCGGCGCGCCAGGCCGAAGTCGGCCAGGGCCTCCGCCAGCTTGTGGACGGACGGCTCGGGAGCCATGACGTCCACCCGCAGCCCGTGTTCCTCGGCCGTCTTGGCCGTGGCCGGGCCGATGCACGCGATCACGGTGACGTTGTGCGGCTTGCCCGCGATCCCCACCAGGTTCCGCACGGTGGACGACGAGGTGAACAGCACCGCGTCGAAGCCGCCGCCCTTGATCGCCTCGCGGGTGGTGGCCGGCGGCGGCGAGGCGCGCACCGTCCGGTAGGCGGTGACGTCGTCGACCTCCCAGCCCAGCTCGATCAGCCCGGCGACCAGCGTCTCCGTGGCGATGTCGGCACGCGGCAGGAAGACGCGGTCGATCGGGTCGAAGACCGGGTCGTAGGGCGGCCAGTCCTCCAGCAGACCGGCTGCCGACTGCTCACCGCTCGGCACCAGGTCCGGCTTCACCCCGAAGGCCACGAGGGCCTTCGCCGTCTGCTCGCCCACCGCCGCGACCTTGATCCCCGCGAACGCACGGGCGTCGAGACCGTACTCCTCGAACTTCTCCCGGACCGCCTTCACCGCGTTGACCGACGTGAACGCGATCCACTCGTAGCGGCCCGTCACCAGGCCCTTGACCGCCCGCTCCATCTGCTGGGGCGTGCGCGGCGGCTCGACCGCGATGGTCGGCACCTCGCTGGGCACGGCCCCGTACGACCGCAGCTGGTCGGAGAGCGACGCCGCCTGCTCCTTCGTGCGCGGCACGAGGACCTTCCAGCCGAACAGCGGCTTGGACTCGAACCACGACAGCTGGTCGCGCCGGGCGGGGGCGCTGCGCTCGCCGACCACGGCTATCACCGGACGGCCACCGTCCGGGGACGGCAGCACCTTCGCCTGCTTCAGCGTCTGCGCGACCGTGCCGAGCGTCGCCGTCCAGGTGCGCTGCCGCGTCGTCGTACCGGCGACCGTCACCGTCAGCGGGGTGTCCGGCTTGCGGCCCGCCGACACCAGCTCACCGGCGGCCGCGGCGACCGAGTCGAGCGTCGTCGAGACCACCACGGTCCCGTCGGAGGCGCCCACCTCCGTCCAGCACCGGGCCGACGCCGTACGGGCGTCCACGAACCGCACGTCGGCGCCCTCGGCGTCCCGCAGCGGCACACCGGCGTACGCGGGCACACCGACGGCGTTCGCGATACCGGGGACGACCTCGAAGGGCACCCCGGCCGCGGCGCACGCCAGCATCTCCTCGGCGGCGTACGTGTCGAGCCCGGGGTCCCCGGTCACGGCACGCACGACCCGCCTGCCGCCCCGCGCGGCCTCCATGACAAGATGTGCGGCATCCCGCACGGCGGGGACGCCCACGGTCGTTGACGAGCCGTCAACTACCGTCAGCTGGGGCGTGCCTGCACCCGGATCCGACGGATCGGCGTCCGTGTGCATCTCGGTCACGCCCTGCCGCGCATGCGTGCGCACGACGTCGAGCACCTCGTGCTCGGCGACGAGGACATCCGCGTGCGACAGCGCCTCCACGGCGCGCAGAGTCAGCAGTCCCGGATCTCCGGGTCCGGCACCGAGGAAGGTGACGTGCCCGTGTTCGGGACCGGCGGTAAAGGTGGTGGGGCTCACTGTGCTCGCTCCCCCATCAGACCGGCCGCGCCCTGGGCGAGCATGTCGGTGGCGAGTTCGCGACCGAATGCCAGTGCCGCCTCGTGCGTCTCGGGCACGGGACCGGTGGTGGACAGCTGCACCAGCGTCGAGCCGTCGGTCGTGCCGACGACGCCGCGCAGGCGCATTTCCTTGACAATCTGCCCGTCGGCCAGGAGGTCGGCCAGTGCGCCCACAGGGGCGCTGCAGCCGGCCTCCAGGGCGGCGAGCAGTGACCGCTCGGCCGTCACGGCGACCCGCGTGAACGGGTCGTCGAGTTCGGCGAGCGCGGCGACGAGTTCGGCGTCCTGGGCGGTGTTCGCCGCCCTGCACTCGATCGCCAGTGCCCCCTGGCCGGGGGCGGGCAGAACCGTGTCGACCGACAGGAAGTCGGTCACCTCGTCGATGCGGCCCACCCGGTTCAGCCCGGCGGCGGCCAGCACGACGGCGTCCAGCTCACCGCTGTGCACGTATCCGATGCGGGTGTCGACGTTGCCCCGGATCGGGACCGTCTCGATCTCCAGCCCGTGGGTGCGGGCGTACGCGTTCAGCTGCGCCATGCGGCGCGGGGCGCCGGTGCCTATGCGCGCCCCGCGGGGCAGGTCGGTCAGCTTGCGCGCGTCCCGGGCGACGACCACGTCCCGCGGGTCCTCGCGGACCGGGACGGCGGCCACCACCAGGTCCTCGTGCTGCGCCGTGGGGAGGTCCTTGAGCGAGTGAACCGCGAAGTCCACCTCCCCCCGCAGCAGCGCCTCGCGCAGCGCCGCCACGAACACGCCCGTGCCGCCGATCTGCGCCAGGTGCTCGCGCGAGACGTCGCCGTAGGTCGTGATCTCGACCAGCTCAACGGGCCGACCGGTCACCTGGCTCACGGCGTCCGCCACCTGCCCGGACTGGGCCAGGGCGAGCTTGCTCCGCCTGGTCCCCAGCCTCAGTGCCTTCTCAGTCATGCCGGCCCTCGGTTCTTCTCAGTGCTGTTCTCGGCGCGGGAGACGGAGGCCACCGTCTCGGGGTCGAGGTCGAACAGGGTGCGCAGCGCGTCCGCGTACCCGGCGCCGCCGGGCTCGGCGGCGAGCTGCTTGACCCGGACCGTCGGCGCGTGCAGCAGCTTGTCGACCACACGCTTGACGGTCTGGGTGATCTCGGCGCGGTGCTTGTCGTCGAGGCCCGGCAGCCGCCCCTCCAGCCGGGCGATCTCGCCCGCCACGACGCCGGCGGCCATGCTGCGCAGCGCGACCACGGTGGGCGTGATGTGCGCGGCCCGCTGGGCGGCACCGAAGGCGGCGACCTCGTCGGCGACGATCCGCCGGACCAGGTCGACGTCGGCGGCCATCGGCGCGTCGGCCGAGGCGTCGGCGAGCGACTCGATGTCCACCAGGCGCACCCCGGCCAGCCGGTGCGCGGCGGCGTCGATGTCGCGCGGCATGGCGAGGTCGAGCAGGAAGAGCACGGGCTCGGGGCGCGGCGCCTCGGCGACCGGCTCGGGCCGTCGGCGCTCGGGGATGCGGCCGACGCTCGCGGCCGTCGCGGCCAGCGCGGTGATCAGCTCGGCGTCCGCCTCGGCGCCCGGGCGCCCGGCCTCGCGCGGCCGGTCCACCGCCGTACCGCCCGCGGCCCACGCCCCGTGCTGCTCCAGCGTCGCCGCGTCCATGCCGGCCACGGCGGCCTCACCCATGACGGAGAAGCCGGTCGGCACGGACGACAGGTCGAGCGGACAGTTCTCGTCGGCGCCCGCACCCGGCAGCGGCGTCTCGGGCGCGGCGTCCGTGCCGGCGACCGGGGCCGCGGCGGACGCGGCGGTGCCCACCTCGGCGACGGGAGCGCCGGTACGGCCCTCCACCGTCGCCGCCACGGCGTCGGCGGTGAGGACGAGCCCGGTCGCGCCGGTGCAGGAGACGGCCACGTCGGCACGTGTCAGTTCGTCCGGCACCGCGTCCATCGGTACCGCACGGGCCAGCACGTCCGTGTCGTCGCCCTCGGTCAGGATGCGCGCGAGCCGCTCGGCCCGCTCGAAGGTGCGGTTGGCGACCACGATCTCGGCGACCCCGGCCCGCGCCAGCGTGGCGGCGGCCAGCGAGGACATCGAACCGGCGCCGATGACCAGGGCCTTCTTGCCCCGCACCCAGGTCTGGACCTCGGCCCCGGCCGCGAGCTGCTCCAGGCCGAAGGTGACCAGGGACTGCCCGGCCCGGTCGATGCCGGTCTCGGAGTGGGCCCGCTTGCCGACCCTGAGCGCCTGCTGGAACAGGTCGTTCAGCAGCCGTCCGGCGGTGTGCGAGTCCTGCGCCCGGGCCAGGGAGTCCTTTATCTGGCCGAGGATCTGGCCCTCGCCGACCACCATCGAGTCGAGCCCGCAGGCCACCGAGAAGAAGTGGTGGACGGCCCGGTCCTCGTAGTGCACGTACAGATGCGGAGTGAGCTCCTCCAGGCCGACCCCGCTGTGCTGGGCCAGCAGCGTGGACAGCTCGGCGACACCGGCGTGGAACTTGTCCACGTCGGCGTACAGCTCGATGCGGTTGCAGGTGGCCAGCACCGCGGCCTCGGTGGCCGGTTCGGCGGCGACCGTGTCCTGCAACAGCTTGAGCTGGGCGTCCGCGTTCAGCGAGGCCCGCTCCAGGACGCTGACCGGAGCGCTGCGGTGACTCAGCCCGACGACGAGGAGACTCATGCCGGCATCACGGCGGGCACGTCCCCGTCGGGTCCCTGGTCGGTGGAGGGCTGCTTGCGGGCGGCGACGCGCGGCACGGCACCGGCGTCGGCCGCGGCCTCCTCGCCCGCCTTGCGCTGCTCGTGGAAGGCGAGGATCTGCAGTTCGATGGAGAGGTCGACCTTGCGCACGTCGACGCCGTCCGGCACGGACAGCACGGTCGGCGCGAAGTTCAGGATGGAGGTGACGCCGGCGGCCACGAGCCGGTCGCAGACCTGCTGGGCGGCACCGGCGGGCGTCGCGATCACACCGATGGAGACACCGTCGTCCTGGATGATCTTCTCCAGCTCGTCGGTGTGCTGCACCGGGATGCCGGCGACGGGCTTTCCGGCCATTCCCGGATCGGCGTCGATGAGCGCGGCGACCCGGAACCCGCGGGAGGCGAAACCGCCGTAGTTGGCGAGCGCGGCGCCGAGGTTACCGATACCGACGATCACAACCGGCCAGTCCTGGGTGAGCCCCAGCTCGCGGGAGATCTGGTAGACGAGATACTCGACGTCGTAGCCGACGCCCCGGGTCCCGTAGGAGCCGAGGTAGGAGAAGTCCTTGCGCAGCTTCGCGGAGTTGACTCCCGCCGCGGCCGCCAGCTCCTCGGAGGAGACCGTGGGCACCGAGCGCTCCGACAGTGCGGTGAGGGCTCGGAGGTACAGCGGAAGCCTGGCGACGGTGGCCTCGGGAATCCCTCGGCTGCGGGTCGCCGGTCGGTGTGTTCGGCCAGTTGCCACGGTGCTCCTGCGGGTAGAGCGGGGCTGTAGGCGGTCATACGTCCCTACATGACCGCCCCGTCGAATGCAGGCTATGTCTTTGTGAACGCGTGCACAAAGATGGTGTCCGATTTGCCCGGCCAACGTGACCGGGCTCACGCGCCCCCGGCGCACGAACCGGGAACCGGCGCATACGCGCCCGCGCTCCTCTCCCATCGGAGGCAAAGCCGCACACGCTCCTCACGATCAACGCCCCCGAGACCAAGTCACCATCGATCCTAAGCGACCATCCGGACTACTTGGACTCGTCGGTCAGTGCCTTGCGCAGCCGTTCCTCGTTCACACGCCAGAAGGTGTGCTGCCGACCGTCCACGAGGACGACCGGGATCTGCTCCCAGTACTGGTCGTGGAGCGCGCGGTCCTGGGTGATGTCCTTCCCCTCCCAGGGGACGCCCAGGTCGGCGCAGACCTTCTCGACGACGAGCTGTGCGTCATCACACAGATGGCAGCCGGGTTTGCGGATGAGGGTGACGAGATGGTTCTCGGAGTACTCAGGGGACTGCGCGGCCTGCGGGGCCTGCGGGGTCTGCGAGGGCTTTCGGCGGAAGAGGGGACTCATGCCGGCCATTCTCGCGCGCACGGCCCCGCCGGCCGAGCCCCGCGCACGAACCGGCCCGCCTGCCGCCCCGGCGCCCCGGCGCGCACCGGTGACCGCTCCTGCGGCGACCCGGTCGCCCAGAGTTCACACCCTCCGAACCTCTCGGCTCCGAAGCCTCCGAACAAACTGGCTATGCTCACGGACATGGCCGCTCTTCGATGGCTCACCCCCCGGAGGCGCTCCGCCACGGCGCGGAGCGTGTTGGCAGGCGAGGCCTCGGCCGAGGCAGCCCGCAAGTCCGCGCAGTCCGCGCCTCCGGACACGGGTGCGGAACCGGACTTCCCCGTCCACGGCGACGACCGGGCGGCCGCCTTCTTCGACCTCGACAACACCGTCATGCAGGGCGCCGCGATCTTCCACTTCGGCCGGGGCCTGTACAAGCGGAAGTTCTTCGAGACCCGCGACCTCGCCCGGTTCGCCTGGCAGCAGGCCTACTTCCGGCTCGCCGGGCTCGAGGACCCCGAGCACATGCAGGACGCCCGCGACTCCGCGCTGTCGATCGTCAAGGGCCACCGCGTCTCCGAGCTGAAGACCATCGGCGAGGAGATCTACGACGAGTACATGGCCGAGCGGATCTGGCCCGGCACCCGCGCCCTCGCCCAGGCCCACCTGGACGCCGGGCAGAAGGTCTGGCTGGTCACGGCCGCCCCGGTGGAGATCGCCCAGGTGATCGCCCGCCGCCTCGGCCTGACCGGTGCGCTCGGCACGGTGGCCGAGTCCATCGGCGGCGTCTACACGGGCAAGCTGGTCGGCGAACCGCTGCACGGCCCCGCGAAGGCCGAGGCGGTACGGGCGCTGGCGGCCGCGGAGGCCCTCGACCTGTCCCGCTGCGCCGCCTACAGCGACTCGCACAACGACATCCCGATGCTGTCCCTGGTCGGACACCCGTACGCCATCAACCCGGACTCCAAGCTGCGCAAGCACGCCCGCGAGCTGGAGTGGCGCCTACGCGACTACCGCACCGGCCGCAAGGCGGCCAAGGTCGGCATCCCCGCGGCCGCGGGCGTCGGGGCCGTGGCCGGCGGCACCGCGGCGGCCATCGCGCTGCACCGCCGCCGCCGCTGATCCGGGCCGGCCGTCGCCCCAAGCCATGTGACGTACCCCCCGTCCGGCCGCTCCAGTCCCCTTTTCTCACATCGGCCACAACACGCTCTGTAGTCAACCGGAATCCGAACCGTTCCGGTCACCAAGCGATCATCCTGTCGCATCCGATCGAGCGTCAATCGGGCACGGAAGCGACGTAATCGATGATTTGAGCAACTGGGCGTAGCAGTGCCTGCACGAAGCGTTATTCTCCTCAGACGCATTCCGGCACCCCACCTTCGCTACGACGGGTGAATGGTTCCGTACTGCACGTGATGGAAGCTCTGCCTCTGGGAGTCCCGTGTACCCACACGTCGGGGTTGACGCCTCGGGCCTGGCTACGCTGCGCGCAACGGTCAAAACAGCACAAGACCTGTTGCGCGGCTTCGTCCCCACCGCGTATGCCGTCCCCGCCCTCGCCTCCGCCGCCGCCCCCGTCGGTCCTTGCTACGCACTGGCCGACGGAAGCGCCGCCGTCGGCAGACGCGCGCGGTCGTCCTCGTCCGGGACCGCCGCCACCACCCACCGCCGTCCCGCCGCGGACAGCGACAGCGCCCGCATGATGGACCTGGTCGAGCGGGCTCAGGCCGGCGAGGCCGACGCCTTCGGACGGCTCTACGACCAGTACAGCGACACCGTGTACCGCTACATCTACTACCGCGTGGGCGGCAAGGCGACCGCCGAGGACCTCACCAGCGAGACCTTCCTGCGGGCCCTGCGACGCATCGGCACCTTCACCTGGCAGGGCCGAGACTTCGGCGCCTGGCTGGTGACCATCGCCCGCAACCTGGTCGCCGACCACTTCAAGTCCAGCCGCTTCCGCCTGGAGGTCACCACCGGCGAGATGCTCGACGCCAACGAGGTCGAGCGGTCCCCCGAGGACTCCGTCCTCGAATCCCTCTCCAACGCCGCCCTGCTGGAGGCGGTGCGCCGGCTCAACCCGCAGCAGCAGGAGTGCGTGACCCTGCGCTTCCTCCAGGGCCTCTCGGTCGCCGAGACGGCCCGTGTCATGGGCAAGAACGAGGGCGCCATCAAGACGCTCCAGTACCGGGCCGTGCGCACCCTGGCCCGGCTGCTCCCGGACGACGTGCGCTGAGATCCCGGCGCCCCCGAGGCGCCGTCCCCACCGGAACTCTCCGCTGTCCCCAAATCACCACCAGTGAGAGTCTGTTGAGTCCGCGGTCCGATCATCCACCGTCCGTAACCCAAGTGCCACGCCGCTCGTTGTGCGGGATGCAGGCTCCCTGTGGTCACCCCCTGGTCGACTCCGATCACACGATCGGGTGGTTCCGATCAGGGTGTGCAACCCTCAGGACCCCCTGGGGAGTCGACCGTCATGACGAGAGGAGGTGCCGCCAGTGATCGCGAACGTATCGGCACACCGGCGGGCGAACGCCTTCGCCCAGGCTCTGGAGGAGCAGTCCGATCCCGGGGCGGCGGCCGAGCAGTCCGAAGGACCGGCAGGCGCCGAGGCCACCGTTGAACCGACCGAGCAGGGTCGTCTCCTGACCCTAGCCACCGGTCTGGAGACGCTGCCCCGGCCCGAGCTGGATCCCGAGGTCAAGGTCGTCCAGCGAGCCCAGCTGGTGGCCGCGTTCGAGGCCATGCTCCAGGAGGGCGGGGCGGCGGCCACTTCGGTTCCCGAACAGCGCCGGACGCGCGGCACCCACCGGGCGGCCCCGCTTCAGAGGTTCCGGCCGCGCTCACGGCTGGCCAAGGGCCTCACCGCGGGCGGACTGAGCGTGAGCGTGGCCGCCGGAGCCTTCGGCGGAGTCGCCGCCGCCAGTTCGGACGCCCTTCCCGGCGATTCGCTCTACGGCCTCAAACGCGGCATAGAGGACTTCCGCCTCGGTCTCACCGACGGGGACGACGAGCGCGGCGAGGCCTATCTGGACCTGGCCTCGACCCGGCTCAGCGAGGCGCGCCGGCTGATGGAGCGCGGGCGCAGCGGACCCCTCGACCACGAGTCCCTCGGCGAGATCCGCCGCGCCCTGTCCGGCATGCGGCACGACGCGTCCGAGGGCCACCGGCTGCTCAGCGCGGCCTATGCGCGCGACCCCGGGTCGCTGGCCCCCATGCAGGCACTCTCCGCCTTCTCCCGCTCCCACCGGGAGGCCTGGGGAGCACTGCGCGAGCGCCTGCCCGTACAGCTCGGGGACGTCAGCGAACAGGTGTCATCGGTCTTCGCCGCCATAGAGGACGACGTGGCCCCGCTGCAGTCCATGCTGCCGCAGCCACCGGCCCAGGACGGCGAGAGCGGCGGCGGTGACGGCGGCCGACGGGGCGGCTCCGAGTCGGCGACCACCGACACCCCCGGCTCCGGCCGCACGTCGACGCCCAGCACCGGCGGCGACGGCACGCCCGACCGGGGGCGCGGCGACAGCCGTGCGCCCAGCGAGTCGGCCGGCTCCGGCAGCGCCGAGGACGGCCTGCTCGGCGGCAACACGGGCGGCCTGCTCGACCCGCCGAAGGACAGCGGTCCCGCCTCTCCGTCCACGGGCGGCAACACCCCGCCCACCGAGCCGGACGTGACCCTGCCGCCCCTCCTCCCCGGCCTGCTGCCCGGCCTGGGCATCGAGGCGGAGGACGCGGACTGATCCACGGCTGGTACGCCGACGGGGGCGCCCTTCCCACGAGGGGCGCCCCCGTCGGCGTACGACGAGCCTCAGAAGAAGACCGCGAGCCTCAGAAGAACACCGACCGCCGCTGCACCAGCAGCTTGGCCCCTCCCGCCCGCTGCCCTCGCACCGCTCCGCGGGCTTCACGCAGCCGCGCCGGACTCCGTCCGCCGACTCACCGCACCCATCGGCACGCGACACCCCACCTCAGAAGAACACCGACCGCCGCTGCACCAGCAGCTTGTACAGCGTGTGCTGGATCTGCTCCCGTACCTGGTCGGTCAGGTTGAACATCAGCATCGGGTCGTCGGCGGCCTCCGGCGGGTAGCCGTCCGTCGGGATCGGCTCGCCGAACTGGATCGTCCACTTCGTCGGCAGCGGCACCGCGCCGAGCGGGCCCAGCCACGGGAAGGTCGGCGTGAGCGGGAAGTACGGGAAGCCCAGCAACCGCGCCAGGGTCTTGGCGTTGCCGATCATCGGGTAGATCTCCTCCGCGCCCACGATCGAGCACGGGATGATCGGCGCGCCCTGCCGCAGCGCCGTGGACACGAAGCCGCCCCGGCCGAAACGTTGCAGCTTGTAGCGCTCGCCGAACGGCTTGCCGATGCCCTTGAACCCCTCCGGCATCACGCCGACCAGCTCGCCCTGACCGAGCAGCCGTTCGGCGTCCTCCGCGCAGGCCAGGGTGTGGCCGAGCTTGCGGGCCAGTTCGTTCACCACCGGCAGCACGAACACCAGGTCCGCCGCCAGCAGCCGCAGATGCCGGTCCGCCGGATGGTGGTCGTGGACGGCGACCTGCATCATCAGGCCGTCCAGCGGCAGCGTCCCGGAGTGGTTGGCGACGATCAGCGCACCGCCCTCGGCCGGGATGTTCTCCACGCCCTTCACCTCGACCCGGAAGTACTTCTCGTACACCGGCCGCAGCAGGGACATCAGCACCTGGTCGGTGAGCTCGGCGTCGTAGCCGAAGTCGTCGACCTCGTAGTCACCGGTGAGCCGGCGGCGCAGGAAGGCCAGGCCGCCCGCGATCCGCCGCTCCAGGCCGCTGTCCCCGCCCTCCGCACGCGGCTCGGCCTCGCCCGGCCTCTCCTGCGGTTCCTCCGTCGCACGGGCATCATCCTGCGCGGCACCCCGCACCGGCAGGGGCGCCACCTCACGCACCGGCGCGGACTCCGCCGCGCCCTTGGGCCGGCTCCCCGCGCCACGGCGCCGCGCCGGGCGCTGTGCCGCCGCGCCGCCACCGCTGGTGCCGCTCCCCCGCGACCGGTCGTCGTCGAACGGAATGACCTTGGCGTCCGCCATCGTTGCTGCGCTCCTCAGTTGGCGCTCTGCGTCGGGAGGGGGCCGCTGCCCCGCAGGGACAGCTCCGCGATCCGGTCGACGGCCCCCGCGAGGGCCTGGGGCGGCAGCAGTCCGGCACCGCGGCCGCGCGCGAAGTCCGTGAACGCCCCGGCCGTCGTGTACTTCGGCCGAAAACCCAGCGTCTCGCGCATCTGCGTCGTGTCCACCACCCGCCCGTGGGTGAGCAGCCGGATCTGCTCGGGGGAGAAGTCCGTCATCCCCAGCGTACGCACGAGCGTGCCCGCCCAGGTGACCGCGGGAAGCAGCAGCGGAACCGTGGGGCGGCCCAGCCGGCGCGAGCACTGGGAGAGCAGCAGCACGCCGTCGCCCGCGATGTTGAAGGTGCCGCTGTTCAGCGTCCCCCGCCGCGGCTCGTGCGAGGAGATCCGCAGGACCTCGATCACGTCGTCCTCGTGCACGAACTGCAGCCGCGGGTCGTAACCGAACACCGTCGGCAGCACCGGCAGCCCGAAGTACGAGGCGAGCGGGGTGTCCGCGCCCGGGCCCAGGATGTTGGCGAACCGCAGGACCGTCACCGCCACGTCGGGACGCCGGCGCGCGAACCCGCGCACGTACCCCTCGACCTCCACCGCGTCCTTGGCGAAGCCGCCGCTGGGCAGGGACTTGGGCGCGGTGGTCTCGGTGCACACGGCCGGGTCGCGCGGAGCGGACCCGTAGACGTTCGTACTGGACTTCACCACGAGCCGCTGCACGGCCGGCGACTTCTGGCAGGCACCGAGCAGCTGCATCGTGCCGATGACGTTGGTCTCCTTGACCGACGTACGGCTGCCGCTGACCAGCGGCGTACCCGTGACGTCCAGGTGGACGACCGTGTCGGCGCGGGTCTCGGCGAGCACCCGGCCGATGGCCGACTGCCGGATGTCGGCCTGCACGAAGTCGGCGCCGCCCAGATGGTGCTCGGGCGCGACGGCGTCCACGGCCACGACCCGGTCCACGTCGGGATCGCGCTGGATGCGCCGCACGAACCGGCCCCCCAGCGGCCGGGCCACTCCGGTCACGAGCACGACCTTGCCCAAGATCAGCGCCTTCCTTCCGCCTCGCTCCGTACCCTGCCGCGTTCCCGTCTGCGGGCCAACTTAGCCGGTCGGTGTCGCACGGCGACCACCACCGGACGCGGCACGTGACGAGAATTCGCGGATACGGCCGAGCCCCGCGCCGGACACGACTGTGGCCCCCCACCGGACGCGGTGGGGGGCCACAGGACACGCTGACGGCGCAGCGTCGCTTACTTCTTGTTGCGACGCTGAACGCGCGTGCGCTTGAGCAGCTTGCGGTGCTTCTTCTTGGCCATCCGCTTGCGCCGCTTCTTGATAACAGAGCCCACGACTACCCTCGCTCACTTCTCATCACTCGGTTGTTGGGCGCCATGGGCCCACACGACCTACGAGGGGTCAGCCTACCCGCCCGAGCGCTGAGGTCGTAATCGAGGTGCCGAGGGGGTCCGGGAGGCCGGGAGAGGTCCTGATGAGCCCCGATGAGCCCTGGGGCCCGGAGAGCCTCCCCCGGGCCACCGTCAGGCCGTTTCCACCCCCACGTAGCTCTCGCGGAGGTACTCGTGAACCGCTTGCTCCGGGACACGGAACGACCGTCCCACCCGGATCGCGGGCAGATGACCGCTGTGCACCAACCGGTACACGGTCATCTTGGACACGCGCATCACCGAGGCGACCTCCGCCACGGTAAGGAACTGAACCTCGTTCAGAGGCCTTTCGCCTGCTGCAGCCATGACACACCTGAACCTTCCGCACTCGACGGCCACCGGCTTCCCCTTCCGGTGACTCTTCGTCGCTGCGTGCTCACTCCCCAATGTAGGGGCGGGTGATGCGAATGGGGAAGAGGTGCACCCATCGCTTCCCTACCGTGACAGACAGGCCCGATTGAGTACGTAGCGGGTGAGCGGACGGTAGTACTCGGAACGCACAGCGTCATCAAGGGGAACGACGACGGACACGGACCCCTCCGCCTGGCCGACGAAGGGCGCGGGATCGTCCGTGTCGGCCGGCCCGATCGCCTCGAACCCCAGCTGACCTGCTCCGCAGACCCAGCCGTGGTCCCCGATCACCAGCTCGGGCAACGGCCCCCCGCCCTCGGCCGCGACGGCCAGCGCGGTACGAACCGGGAGCGGCGAATGCGTGTGTGCGCCGGGCTCACCACCGGCGCGCCCGGTACCGGGCTCCCGCACCAACGCGACTCCCCGGTCGTAGTCGAGGCGGTACGTGCGTAGACCGAACCGGGTCGTTATGTCGACACGGCGACCCTGCGCCGGGGTGAGGACAGCACATCCCGCCGCCGACAGCGCCTGGGCCAAGGCGGCGTAGAAGCCGAGCAGCCGGTGCGGGTGCCCGGTGCCGAGGAGGACCGGTGCGCCACGCTGAGCGACCGCCGCGAGCCGGCCCGCGAAGGCGTCGAGGGCGGCCAGGGTACGGTCCGGGTCGATCACGTCCTGGCCCGAGGTGTGCCGCGGGTCGGCCGAGACCCCGCATCTCTCCGCCATCAGTCCGAGCAGCTCCCGCGGCCCCCAGTCCCGCACCGGGTCGATCCCGATCAGCGCCCGCGGATCCCGTGCGGCGAACAACCGGTAACTCCGCAGACTCACCTCGCGCGAGGTCGCCACGACCCCGGCGAGACCGGCGTCCAGAAGATGGGCCCGAAGAGCTTCACGGGTCAGCACGCACCCGATGCTGCCGGTTCCACCGGCCCCCGCGACGAGGAACGCCGGAATCCACCCACGGTCGGCGTAACCTCCCCGGCGCAGGCGCACGCGTGGGAGACACACCGGCGGAGCACCCCCGCGACGCCGGGCCCGCACACCGTCGCGCTCACCGCGCCCCGCTCACCCCCTCACCCCGGCTCACCCCGGTAGGGCCCGCACCGTCACGCCAGCAGGCCCCGCAACGGGAACACCGCCCGCCGAGCCGCCACCACCGCCTGGTCCAACCGGTCCGCGGGGTCGTAGCCCGCCTCCCACGCCGCCCACGACACCGGCCAGCGCCCGTCCGTCATCCGCATCGGCCCGAGCTGCCGCGTCCGCGCGAACACCTCCTGCCGCCACCCCTCCGGGATCACCGTCTCCGGCTCCACCGGCCGCCCCGCCGCGATCCCCACCAGGTGCGTCCACGACCGCGGCACCACGTCCACCACGGCGTATCCACCCCCGCCCAGCGCCACCCACCGCCCTTCCGCGTACTCGTGCGCCAGCTCGTGGCACGCCACCTGCACCGCCCGCTGCGCGTCCAGCGACACCGCGAGGTGCGCGAGCGGATCCTCGAAGTGCGTGTCCGCCCCGTGCTGCGTCACCAGCACCTGCGGCCGGAAGTCGGCCAGCACCTCCGGCACCACCGCGTGGAACGCCCGCAGCCACCCCGCGTCCCCGGTCCCCGCCGGCAGCGCGACGTTCACCGCCGATCCCTCGGCGCAGTCGGCCCCGGTCTCCTCCGGCCACCCGGTCTGCGGGAACAGCGTCCGCGGATGCTCGTGCAGCGACACCGTCAGCACCCGCGGGTCCTCCCAGAACGCCGCCTGCACGCCGTCCCCGTGATGCACGTCCACATCGACGTACGCGACCCGCTCGGCCCCCAGCTCCAGCAGCCGCGCGATCGCCAGCGCCGCGTCGTTGTACACGCAGAACCCCGAGGCCGCGCCCGGCATCGCGTGGTGCAGCCCGCCCGCGAAGTTCACCGCGTGCGACGCCTCCCCCCGCCACACCGCCTCCGCGGCCCCCACCGACTGCCCGGCGATCAGCGAGGACACCTCGTGCATCCCCGCGAAGGCCGGATCGTCGACCGTCCCGAGCCCGTACGACCCGTCCGCCGAACCCGGTTCGGCCGAAGCCGCCTTCACCGCGTCGATGTAGTCCTGCCGGTGGACGAGCCGCAGCGTCGACTCCCCGGCCGGCCGCGCCGAGACGACCTCCACCTCGCGGTCGATCCCCAGGGCACCGACCAGTCCTCGCGTCAGGGCGAGCCGGACCGGGTCCATCGGATGCTCCGGCCCGAAGTCATAGCCCGTTACCGCCTCGTCCCACATCAGCTGTGCGCGACCGCTCATGCCCGCCACCGTATCGGTCCGGTTGAGCCTCGAACGACCGGGCGTACACGACCGTCACCAGCACCAACACCATCGGTACGAGCATCGCCCCGCGGTAGCTCCAGACATCCCCGAGCGCCCCGACCAGCGGCGAACCGATCAGAAAACCGACGTAGTTGAACACATTGAGCCGCGCCACCGCCGCGTCGGACGCACCGGGCCGGCCGTCCCGCTCCGCTGCGAGCCGCCCGGCCGCCGCGAACGTCTGCGGCACCAGCACACACAACCCCAGCCCCACCAGCGTGAACCCGAGCATCCCCACCCACGCCCCCGGCGCCCCGGCCACCACCGCGAACCCGCACGCCGCGACGACCGCGCCCACCCGCACCACGGCCACGGCCCCGAACCGCCGCACACCGAAGTCCCCGACGGCCCGCCCCACCAGCGTGGTCACCATGTACACGTTGTACGGCACGGTCGCCGTCTGCTCCGAACTCCCCAGCACGTCCTGGAGGTACTTCGCGCTCCAGTTGGAGACGGTCGAGTCCCCGATGTACGCGAACGTCATCACCAGGCACAGCGGCAACAGCACGGCGAAGCCGACGCCCGCACGCTCCCCCTTCCGCGGCCCCTGACTCCCGGCCGCCCCACCCACCCCGTCCTCCCCGTCGACGTACCACCGGCTGCCCACCAGCGCGGCCGGCAACAGCACGGCCACGACCGGGAGATACGACACCCACAACGCCAGACCCCAGTGCGCACCGGCCCAGGCCAGCGAGGCGCCCAGAATCCCGCCCAGGCTGTACGCCGCGTGGAACCCCAGCATGATGCTGCGCCGGTACGACCGCTGCAGGCTCACCCCCAGCATGTTCATCGACGCGTCCAACGCGCCCACCGCGAGCCCGAAGACGGCCAGCGCGACGGCCAGCACCGCCAGCCGGTCCCCCACCCCCACGCCGAGCAGGGCCAGGAGCACCACGGGCTGGGACCACCGCAGCACCCGGCTCGGCGGTGTCCGCCGCACCCACCGCTCGGTCACCACACTGCCGACACCGGCGAGGACGGGCACGGCGGCCAGGAAGACGGGCAGGAGCGCGTCGGACACGCCGTACTGCTCCTGGACGGCCGGGATGCGCGTGACGAGCAGCGCGAAGGCGACGCCCTGGGCCAAGAAGCCGAACGCCAACGAGACCCTGCCGCGCCGCAGCACATCAGTCATGGCGGCGAGCGTAGGGCCCCCGCCTACCCGTGGGTAGATCCAGCCAAAGATGAATCCGGCTCAGCTTCACCGCGGTGGGTCACTGCAGCAGGTCGACCAGGTCCCCCATGTCGCCGAAGAGCCGGTCGGCCACGGCGAGCTTCGCGGGCGGCGTCATCGCGGTGAACCCGTAGACGTCCATGCCGGCGGCGTGGGCCGCCCGCACGCCGAGCGGGCTGTCCTCGATCACGACACACCGTTGTGGTGCGACGCCCATCCGCTCGGCCGCGTGGAGGAACAGGTCCGGTGCGGGCTTTCCCCGCCCCACGTCCTCGGAGCTGAAGATCCGCTCGTCTCCGAACCACCGGTCCAGCCCGGTCTTCCGGTGCCCCACCCGGATCCGCTCGTGACTCCCGGAGGAGGCCACGCAGAAGGCCGTCCCGTCCGCCGCGAGCTTCCCGAGTACGTCCACGGCCCCGGGCACGGGCTCCAGGTCGCGCTCGAACGCCGCGAACACCCGCCGGTGGAAGACGTCGTCGAAGTCGTCGGGCAGCCGCCGCCCGGTCCGCTCCAGCACGAGGTCATGCACGCGGTGCATCGCTCCCCCCATGTAGTCCCGGAGGGAGTCCTCGTACGACGTCGGGTGTCCCAGCTCGGTCAGATAGCCGGCCAGGAGCCGGTTGGAGATCGGCTCGCTGTCGACGAGAACACCGTCGTTGTCGAAGATGACCAGTTCATAGCGCATAAGACGACCCTAAACGCAGAAGACCCCGCACCGTTCCCGGTGCGGGGTCTTCTCGCAATAATTGTTCGGCGGCGTCCTACTCTCCCACAGGGTCCCCCCTGCAGTACCATCGGCGCT